>JAWKQJ010000031.1:0-61153 GCA_041390205.1 Gemmatimonadales bacterium | reverse complement strand
GTAGTGGCCGCGCTCGGGGAGACGCTTGACCCGGGTGAAGCCGCTCGGGGCGCTGGAGGTCGAGGCGTCGGGCTTGGACACGGGGGCTCCGCGAAAGGACGCCAAAACATAAGCGGCCGGCTTGATTTTCGGTTTTTATTCGGTATAATATGGCCCCTTGGTTCGAGGCCGCCGTGACCGCCCTGCCCCTCGCCAGCCCCGCCACCCCGGCCACCCGGCTCCCGCCCGACGAGCTCCGCCGCGCGCTCCATGCCCGGTTTCCCGAGGCGGTGCTGCTGCCCGAGCGGAGCGTGCCGCCGCTGGTCACCGGCTTCGCCCCGCTGGACGGGCTGCTCCCGAACGGCGGGCTCCCCCGCGGGCGGCTGGTGGTCTGGCGGAGCCAGGGAGGCGGGGCTACCGCGATCCTCCGCACCACCGCGATGAGCCTCCTGGCTCGCGGCGAGCGGGTGGCCTGGATCGACGGCCGCCGGGTCTTGAGCGACCAATGGGCGGATGGGCCGCTGGTGATCCGGCCCCGCGATCCGGAGCTCGCCTTCCGCGCCGCGGAGATCCTGCTTCGCTCCGGCGGGTTCGCGCTGGTGGTGCTGGCCGGCGCCGACCCCGACAGCACCGCCACGCTCCGGCTCACCCGGATGGCGCACGAGGGCGGGGGCGGCTTCGTCGCCGTCACCGATCGCACCTTCACCGCCAGCCTGCGGATCGAGTCGCGCTATCTGATCGAGGAGTTCGAGCGCTCGGTCGACCCCTTCGGCGATCTGGCGCGACTCGATCGGGTCGCGCTCCGGATCGAAGCCAGGGCGCCGGGATGGCGGGCGCACACCACGCTGCGATTGCCGCTCAGCCCGTTCGCGCTCCGGATGGCGCTCGACCCTGAGCTTCCCGACCGCCGAGGCAAGCTCGATCAGTCGGAGAGCGACACCTCGAGACCGAGACGCCGCTCGGCGGCTCGCTCGTAGGCCGCGCCGCGACCTCGCGCGAGACGGGGCCTGCCCCGCCTTCCGGCGCCGGTCCGCCTAACGTCCCGGCGGCCGCCGCGCCCGCACCGGGAACGGCGGTGGGTCGAGCCGGGTCACCGGCCGCTCCCGCATCAGGCGCAGCACCTCCGCCACCCCGCGCTCGAGCTGCGGATCCCTGCCCGCCGCGACGCTCCTGGCGTCCATCAGCACCTCGATGTCGGGCGGCACGCCCTCGTTCTCGGCGGTCCACCCGTCCGGCCCGTAGACCGCGCTGCAGGGCGAGGTGATCACGCCGCCGTCCATCAGCGGGTAGGGCACGCAGGAGGCCACCAGCCCGCCCCAGGTCCGGGTTCCGATCAACGGCCCCACCTCGAGCGTCCGGAAGGCCCACGGGAAATAGTCCCCACCCGAGCCCGCCATCATGTTGACCAGGAGCACCTTGGGCCCGAGCACCCCGGCGAGCGGCAGCCGGAACGGCGCGCCGCCCGCGTCGTTCGTGACCCCGCCCACCAGCTTCCGACTCATGTAGTCCACCATGTAGTCGTCGAGCAGGCCGCCGCCGTTGAAGCGCTCGTCGATCACCGCTCCGTCCTTGTCCTGCTGGGCGAAGAAGTAGCGGTTGAACGAAACCCCAGCCTCCGCCGCCGGTGTTCGGCACCCAGACGTAAGCCACCCGTCCGTTGGAGAGGGAATCGACCTTGCGCCGGTTGTCCTCGACCCAGGCCCGCACCCGGAGACCCATCTCGCTCCGGACCGGCACCACCCTGACCGTCCACGAGCCCTCGGTCGTGGGCCGATCGTTGAGCCGGAGCACCGTCTGCCGGTCGGCCGTTCCGTCGAGCAGCCGCCAGGGATCGTCGCTCGCGCGGAGCTCGGTGCCGTTCACTCCGAGCAGGTAGTTCCCCGCCGCTACTCGCAGACCCGGGGCGTCGAGCGGGGCTCGGAGCTCCGGATTCCAGCTCTCGCCCGTGAGGATTCTTGTGAGCCGCCAGCGACCGCCGTCGACCGCGAGGTCGGCGCCCAGCATCCCCACCCTGGTCGTGTCGACGTCGGGCAGATCGCCCCCGAACACGAAGCTGTGGCCGACCGACAGCTCGCCGCCCAGCTGGTCGAGCAGGTAGCTCAGGTCGGCGCGATGCCTCACGTGAGACACCAGCGGCCGGTAGCGGGTCCGCACGGCCGGCCAGTCGGCCCCGTGGGTGTTGGGCGCGTAGAAGAAATCGCGCTCGATCCGCCACGCCTCGTCGAAGATCTGCTGCCACTCGACCGCGGGATCGATCCGCGCCTGGAGGGCGACCCGGATCGCGCCGTCGTTGCCCGGGGCCGGCGGCCGCTCGGTGCCCACGATCCTCCAACCCGGGCCCGCCTGGACCAGGAGCTTCTTCCCGTCCGCCGAGGCGCTGAAACGGCGCACTCCGCTCAGGAAGGACTCGGCTTTCCGCTTGGCGACGTCGTAGCGGTGAAGGGTGACGCCCGGCTGATTCGGGACCCGCTCCGCCACGAAGAGCACGCCGCTCGCCCCGGTCGCGAGCGACGAGTAGTCCCGCACCGGCATCTGCAGCGGCAGGATCCGGCGATCCATCCGCTCGAAGTCGATCCGGACCGCCACCGAGTCGCTCGTGCCGCCCTTGGCGGAGTCGCCCGGCGCCGGTTTGTCGGACTTGGCGACCTCCTCGTCGCTCTCCGGCGGGAACGGGGTCGAGTCGCTCGCGCGGAGCAGCGCGAGGTAGACGCCGCGGGTCACGTCCCGGCCGATCGAGCTGATGTTGGCGAAGCCGCTCGCCAGACCCAGGTCGGTGCTCGCGACGAAGTAGAGCCAGCGGCCGCCCCGGTCCCACACCGGCTGGACCGCGTCGGCCAGCTGATCGGTGAGTTCGGTCGCGCGGCCCGTTTCCAACGACCAGACCATGATCCGGCGGTACCCGTTCGGGAAGACCTTCGAGTACGCGAGCCACTTCGAGTCGGGAGACCAGGCCGGCGCGAACGCGCCGCGGTTCCAGATGCCGCCGTCGACGTCCGCGACCACCGTCCGGCCGGTGGCCACCTCGAGTACCCGGATCTGGGCCTGCCCGTCGACGAACGCGATCCGCTTGCCGTCCGGCGACCACTCGGCGGCGAACGCGTACTTGGCGTCGCCGATCTCGATCGCGCGCGGCTCGCCGAGGCCGCTCTGGTCGGCGATCAGCAGCCGGTAGCCGTCGCCGGAATCGCTGAACCAGGCCACCTGGCTCCCGTCCGGCGACCAACTCGGCGTCCGATCGGCGGCGCCGGGGCTCCGGGTCAGGTTGCGCGAGTCGCCCTTGTCGGCCGGCACGCTGAAGATCTCGCCCCGCGCCTCGAACAGGGCCCGCTGGCCCGTCGGCGAGAGCGAAGCCTGCGCGATCGACGTCGAGACGTCCGACCAGCGCGGGGTCGCCCAGGGGAAGTCGCCCTTGACTGAGATGCTCATCCGCTCGGTCCGCCCGCTGGCCGGGTCGAGCAGATGGAGGTAGCCGTCCTGCTCGATCACCAGGGTGCCGCCCCCCGCACCGAGCGCCTTGACGTCGGCGTCGCGGAAGCGGGTCACCTGGCGGACCGCACCGCCCGCCACGTCGTAGGCCCAGACGTTGGTCGCGAAGTCCCGGTCCGAGAGGAAGAAGATCGTGTTGCCCAGCCAGACCGGCTGGGTGTCGGTGGTGCGCTCGTTGGGAAGGCGGGTCTCGTCGAGCGACGCGAGCGTGAGGATGGTGACCGGCGTGTTCTGCCCGCCGCGGTAGTTCCGCCACTCCACGTCCCAGCGGGAGACCCGGTCGTAGACCAGCTGCCGGCCGTCGGGCGAGAGGCTCCCGCGAGCGGCCATCGGCGCCGGCAGGCGACGCGGAGCGCCTCCCTCGACGGGCAGGGCCCACAACCGGAAATGGGGCGTCGGTGCCGTCTCCCGCTCCGACGCCAGCAGGATCTCCCGTCCGTCCGGCGACCAGCCGGCCGCCCGGTCGTCCCACGGGTGCCAGGTGAGGCGCCGTGGCTCGCCGCCGACGGCCGCGACCAGGTAGACGTCCTCGTTGCCGCTCCGATTCGAGGTGAACGCGACCCAGCGCCCGTCCGGCGAAAGCTTGGGATCGGACTCCACCGCCGGCGTGGCGGTGAGGCGGCGGGCGTCGCCGCCCGATCGCGCCACGATCCAGATGTCGCCGCCGTACTCGAAGGCCACGTCCGTGGCGCTCGCCGAGGGCGCCCGCAGCAGCCGGGTTTCCTGCGCCCGGGCCGGGCCGGTGCCCGCCGCGATGGCCGCCAGGGCCATCATGCATCCAGATCGTCGCGCGCTCCCGCTCACGTGCCGCCTGCTCGCTCCGATGCGTGCCGGGCGCGCGCTTCGAAGCGGCCGGCGGTCGTCAAAACCGCTCCACAGCTTGCGCCTAATCAACACCCGAGCATGGCTCCATCAAATCGAACTCAGGCCCGCCGCGCGGTCGACGAACAGAGTCTGGGTCGGGGTAAGGCGGAGACTCGATCCCACGCTCCTGGAAGACCGAAGACCGCCAGTTGATCGCCTGGCGAATGTCCATGTAGGTGGTCGGGGCTCTTCACGTAGAAGACGATTTCAAAGTTGAGGAGAAGTCCCCGTACTCGAAGAAGTGCGCCCGATCGAAGCGGGCCCCTCGCCAGATCTCGACGATCTCACGGATCACCCGGGGATCTCCTCGAGCTGCTCGCGCGTGGTCTGGTAGGTCCGCCCAGGGGTGAAGACCGCCCGGCGCTCCTCCATCCGGCCGAAATTGTGGAGGCGGCTGCCCCGGCAGATCGGCGTTCGAGAACACCGGCTGCTCGCCGCCGGGGCTCCGGATCGTGTCGTCGCGGGGCCAATCGCCTCGATCGTGCCCACCTGTGACCCGGCAACAGAAGTCCCCAGCACGAACAGCTTGTCGAAGACGATGCCGAGCAGGCGGGGGTCGCCCAAGATGTTCTGGACGGCGAGGCCCGCCGCCGGCCTCGAAGCCCGGCGATCAGGGCGGTGACGTCGGTCCAAGGATTGTCGAGCGAGAGCAGCAGCACCACCGACCAGATCGAGACCTGGCCCGAACCGCACCGCCGACATCAGGTGGCCGCGGCCCGGTATCCGCCATCTGGCGCTTCTTCTGGTGCGCCAACCCGAAACTGGAGCGCGGCCGTCGCCCAGATCCCGGCCTGGAGGAGGATCGCGAGCACGGTCACCACGTTGATCAGGTCCCGGGTCCGGTCCGGGAGGCTCAGCGCGTTCGAGCCGGCCTGCACCGCGACGACCAGCAGGAAGGCGAGGTCGGGGGTCGCGTGCGTCGTCCCAGGCGGTCTCGGTGTGCTCGGCGAACTTCCGAAGCCGATTGGTCACCAGCGCCAGCGCCAGCCTGAGCGCGATCACCGCGGCGATCGCCACTCCCAGGGCGATGAGCCACGTCTGCACGGAGTTGTCGAAGTAGACCTGCTCGAGCAACGGCATCACACCTCTTCGCGAAAGGACCTCGCAAGAAGGACCGCATCCGAACCCGGGACCACCCCCGGTCGGGTCTATTTGGGGCCCCTTCGGTCCCCGGACTGCAACGCCAGCGCGGTCGAGCGCCGTCAAACTCAGGTCGCCTGCGCTCACCCCAGCACGAGGACGGTCGCGTGGACTGGTTCACCACGGCGCGCCGCGCCACTCGCTCGCTCCGTCAGTCGCCGACGGTCACCCTCGCCGCCCTCGCCTGCATCGCCCTCGGGATCGGGTCGAGCAGCGCGATCTTCAGCGCGGTCAACGCCGTGCTCCTCCGGCCGCTGCCGTTCCGCGACCCCGGCTCCCTGGTCACGGTCTACCGGACCACGCCGCACTTCGACGACGGTCCTTTCTCGCCGGCCAACTTCGTCGACCTCCAGGCGAGCGCGAGCCAGCTGGAAGGCCTGGTCGCGGTCGCGACCAGCACAGCGCTCCTCGAAGGGCCCGACGGCGGGGTGCGGGTCTCCGCCTTCCGGGCCTCGGATGGGCTGTTCCCGCTCTTCGGCGTCCGCCTGCTCGGGCGGGTGCTCAGGCAGGGCGACGCGTCCCCGGACCAGCAGCCACCCGCCGCGCTTCCTCGCTTCGAGCACTGGCAGCGGCGTGCGGCGGCGAGGCCGGGTGGTCGGCTCCACCGTCGCCCTCGACGGAGAGTCGTACACCGTGGTCGGCGTCCTCGGCGCGCACCGCCATCCCCTTCGGCGGCCGGCTCTTCCGCCCCGACATGGATCCTCCGCTTCGGCCCCGACGAGGCCTCGCGACGGCGCAGCAACTACCTCAACGTGATGGGACGGATCCGGCCCGGCAGCTCGCTCACGGTGGCCAACGATCAACTCCTCTCGCGTGATGAACAGGCTGGTCGGGGCCCCGTCCGAGCTTCGCGGCAGTCGCTGCAGCTGGCGCCGCTGGTGGCCGAGTCAGGCCAGGCGGATGCGCACCCCGCTGCTGATGCTGCTCACGGCGCCGTCGGCTTGCTGCTCTGATCCGCCACCTCGGCCAACGTCGCCAGCCTGCTCCTCGCCCGTGCCTCGGAGCGCCGCCGCGAGATGGCGATCCAGACCGCGCTCGGCGCGAGCCGGGCCGAGCGATGCAACCTCGCAGCCGGAGCGCCATGCCTCGCCGGCAGCGGCGCCCTGATTGGCCTGCTGCTGGCCTGGCTCGGTGTAGACCTGGTGAGCGACCTCGCGGCGACCCGACTGCCCCAGGCTCGAGCATCTCCTCGATCGACCTCCGGGTGCTGAGCTTCGCCCTCGGCATCCGCCGTCGTCGTGACGGTCGTGGCCGGCTTCGCTTGCGGCCCAGGCATCCCGCGCCGAGCCTCAGGAGGTGCTCTCCTCGACCGCGACCAGGGCCGGCGGCGCCCGGGGCCAGCACCGCTTCCTCCGGAGCCTCGTGGTGACCGAGGTCGCGCTCTCGCTGGTGCTGCTGATCGGCGCCGGGCTGATCCTCGCGGCCACATGGTGACCTGATCGGACAGGACCCGGGCTTCGATCCCGAGCGACTGCTCACTCCTCCAGTCAGCGCTCTCGCCGGATCGCTATCCCGACCGAGATGCGACCGCCCGCTTCCTCGCCCCAGCGCTCGAGGCGATCGCGGCGATCCCGGGCGTCGTGGACGCAGGCGCCATCTCCCTGATCCCATACGACAACTGGGGCAACAACTTCAACATCCGGTACGAGGGCCGACCCGTCGGGGATCCCACCACTCTGCCACTCGTGGAATCGCGAATCGCCACTCCGTCCCTGCTGCCGACACTCGGGTTCTCGCTCTTGCGGGGGCGGTTCCTCGAACCGAACGACGCGGACCCGGAACGTGATCCGGTGGTGGTCGTGAACCAGGCGCTCGTCGATCGAGACTTCGGCGGTGCCGATCCGATCGGACGCCGCTTCGCGGTCGGCCGAGGCTTCGCCACCATCGTGGGCGTCGTCGCCGACATCAGGAACTTCGGTCCCGCGGAAGATCCCCGGCCGGAGGTCTACTGGGCCTTCGGAGCGAACGACGGCTGGACCACCTTGCCGATGCTGGTCCGGACCGCCGGCGACCCGGCGTCGGTGGCCGCCGCCGTGACCAGCGCCATCCGCCGGATCGACCCGACCGCCGCGGTGAGCGAGGTCACGCCGATGACCGAAGTGATGGCCCAGTCGGTCGGGACGCCGCGCTTCTACCTGGTGCTGTTCGCGGTCTTCGCCGGGGTCGCGCTGCTGCTCTCGGTCGCCGGTCTCTACGGCGTCACCAGCTACGCCGTCACCCGTCGCACCCGCGAGCTCGGCATCCGTTCCGCGCTCGGCGCGACCAGAAGCCGCACCCTCCGGCTGGTGCTGGCCGAGGCCATGGCGCTGGTCGGTGTGGGCGCCCTGCTCGGCGCGGCGGCAGCCTTCGGGATGAGCAGCCTGCTCGGGCGCCTGCTCTACGGAGTGAGCCGGCTCGACCCGGTGGCCTGGGGCGGCGTGATCGGGCTGGTCGCCGCTTCGGCGCTCGGGGCGGCGCTGCTGCCCGCGCGGCGAGCCGCCCGGGTCGACCCGATCATCGCGATGCGCGCCGAGTAGGACGCGCGGCCGCTCGGGCCGCTGCTTGACGCCGTCCAATATGCGAACAATATTCGCATATGGAATCAACTTGGCGGAGCGCCGCCCGGCAGGATCGGAGTCGTCGCACCGAGCGGGCCCTGGCCCGCGCGGCCGCCCGACTGCTGGCCGCCCGTCCCTTCGAGGAGATCCGGGTGGCGGATCTCGCCCGCGCCGCCGGGGTCTCGGTGGGCGGCTTCTATCGCCGCTTTCGAGACAAGCGTGCCGTGCTCCATCTCGCCGATCTCGGCTTCATCGACGACTGCCGCCAGGCGCTCGACGAGGCTTTCGACGATCCGGCGCTCGCGGAGCAGCCGCTCGCGGGCGTGGTGCGCGCCTACGTCCGGGTGATGGTGGGCAAGTTCCGCGAGCATCGGCTGGCGATCCTCCAGGTGCTCCGCAACGCCGACCCGGCGGACGCTCGGGTCTACCGCGAGCGTGCCGCCGCGTTCAACCAGCACGTGCACGGCCGCTTCCGGGCGGCCATCGCGCTCCGCGCCGCGGAAATCACCCACCCCGATCCCGAGGTGGCCGTCAACCTGGCGATCTTCTTCGCCTCCGCGGCGGCGCGCGACGCGATCTGGCGCGGGAGCCTGGCCGCCTATCCCGTCGCGATCGACGACCAGCGGCTGATCGACGAGATCACCCGCGCCTTCCTGGCCTACCTCGCCTCATGAGACTCCCGCTGCTGCTCGCGACGCTCGGCGCGGCATCGGCGGCGGCCGCCCAGCAGGCGCCCCCGCTCGACTCGGCCGTCGTCGCGTTGATGCGCGCGAGCTCGGTGCCGGGCGTCGCCATCGCCATCGTTCGCGGGGACAGCGTCGAGCTCCACGGCTTCGGCATGGCCCGGGTCGCCGACGGCGCCCCGGTGGATCCGCGCCGGACGCTCTTTCGGCTGGCCTCGGTGGCCAAGCTCTTCGTCGCCGCGAGCGCGGCGCAGCAGCTCGACCGGGGCGCGCTGGCGCTCGACGCGCCGGTCAACCGCTACCTCGACGGCTGGCGCACGGCCGACGACGTCACCGTGCTGCACCTCCTCACCCACACCGCCGGGCTGGACGAGCGGCTGATCGGCTACGCGGCGCCCTCGCTCGAAAAGCTCGAGCCCCTCGGAGAGCACCTCCGCCGCCGGCTCCCTCGTCAGGGCTGGCGCGCCGGCGAGCTGACCGGCTACTCCAACTACGGCATGGCGCTCGCCGGATACCTGGTCGAGCGGGTCAGCGGCCTCGAATACGCCGAGTACGCTCGACGGGCGCTCTTTCTCCCGCTCGGGATGACCCGGACCTTCTACCGCGCCGTCCCCGAATCGCTGGCCGCCGACCGCGCCTCGGCGCATCGCTGCGGCGGCGACGGCTGCCAGCCGCTGCCCGACCTGTACTCGCATCCCTATCCCGTGGGACTGGCCTACTCGACCGCGGCCGACATGGGGCGCTTCGTTCGCGCCTTGCTCGGCCAGGGCCCGGCCGACTCCGTGCTCGACCCGCGCGCGCGAGCCGAGCTCTTCCGCGAGCGCTTCCGGAACGAGCCCACCGTGCCCGGCATCTCGCTCGGGTTCTTCAACCAGCGCCATCGAGGGCTCCCGATCCTGGCGCATTCGGGCAGCGTGCCGGGCACGAGCGGCCTTCTGGTCGTGGCGCCGAGCCGAAGGGTCGGCTTCTACTTCGTCGCGAACGGCGGTCGGAGCGCCTTCGGCGCCGCGCTGCGCGACACCCTGCTCGACCGGCTGCTCCCGGACCTCGCGACGACGGAGCCGACGCCAGCAGAAACCGTGGCCCTCCCGGCGGCGTGGCTCGACCGGCTCGCCGGCCCCTATCTCCTCACGCGATACTCGCACGCCACCGTGGAGCGATTCCCGATGCTCTTCGGCGCGGTGGTCGACGTCACGAGAGGCGGTGACGGCGTCGCGCTGCCCATGGACGGCGGGCGCCGCCGGTTTCTCCCGGTCGACTCACTCCACTTTCGCGAGGAGGGCGGCGAGCGCGTCCTCGCCTTCCGTCGGGACCCGCGGGGACGAGTGACCGATCTCTTCGCGCCGGCGCCGGTGTTCGGCGCCGAATATCCGGCGGCGCTCGAGCGCCTGGCCTGGCACGACGCGCCCCACTTCATGAACGAGTACCTCTCTGGCTGATCGGAGGGCCGTTGCTCGCGCTCCTGCTGGGCTGGCCGGCGCTCGCGTTGGGCGCTCGCTGGCGCGATCGACGGCGAGGACGGCCCTCGTCCACCGGGCCCTGGCGGCGTGGGTCGGAGCGCTCGGCTTCGCGTTGCTCTCCGCCACCTTCGGGTTCAGCTTCATCGCCCGCTCGGTCCAGATGCTGGCGAGCTCGAGCGGCATCATCTACGGCCCGACGACCCAGTTTCGAGTCCTCGCCGCGATTCCCGTTCTGCTCGCGCCGCTCGGTCTGCTGCTCGGTTGGTGGACGGTCGTCGCGTGGCGTCGCGGCTACTGGGAACCGGTGCGGCGAGGGGTCTTCACCGCCGTCACGGTGGCGGCCGGTCTGACGCTCGCGTTCCTGATCCGCTGGAACTACCTGCCCGTGCGTTTCTAGCGGAGCTCGTGGGTCGCCCGCGGGTAGCTCCGCGGGAGCAGCCGTTTCCGTCCCGGCCGCCAGCGGTCCTTCGCTTGCGCCGTCGCGATCGACAATTACATTCATTTTGTGAAAGAAATATCTCGACTCGAGGCGATGGTGCTGGCGGCCGTTGCCCAGCTCGCCCCCGATGCGTACGGCGTCACCGTGCGCTCCCGCGTCGGCGCCATGTCGGGCGGCACGCCACCGAGCGTCGGCGCGATCCATCGTGCGGTCACGGCGCTGGAACGAGCTCGCTTGATCCCGCGCCGGAGCGGCGATCCGTCCCCGTCCGCGGTGGGCGGGCCAAGCGGATGCTCACCCTGACTCCCGCCGGAGCGGCGGCAGCTGGAAGGCGCTCGGCACGGCGCGCCGCGACGGTGAAGCCGCCGCCCTCTCCGCGCGTTGGAGGCCGGTGTGAGGCGCGGGTTCCCGTTCCAGCGCGACTGGCCGAGTTGATGGTGCCGCCGGACGACCGCGGAAGCCATCTGGGCGACTGGGCGGAGACTCACTCGTCGTATCGCAGGCGACATCGCCGGTCCGTCGCCGCCAGGCTCCTGGGCGTCGAGCTGCTGCGATCCCTTCCGAGCCTGGCCTGGGTCGCGGCCCGTGAGCGCGGGTGGCGACGACTCCTGAGCCGGACCCTGCCCGCGATCGCCGTCGGCAACGGGATCTTCCTCGCCCCGCTCACCACGATCGGGTTCCGCTCGGCTGATTCGGGGCCCGGCGTGATGGCCGGCCTGGGTGCGGCGTCGATCCTCGCGATGGTCGGGGGATGGGCCGCGGCCGCGCTGCCGATGCGGCCCCACGTGCCCACGCGCTCGGCGCAGGCATCTCGGTCGGCTGGCTCGTGCTCGCGACCGGCCTCCGCGTCGTCACGCCGTGGCAGACCGTCGCCCTCGCCCTCGCCGCAATGGTCGGTGGCGTCGTGGCGGCCCACGCCAGGCAGGGGCGACCACGATGACGCGGCACTGGGCGGCGCCAATGGTCGCCGCCGTGCTGTCGGCTGCGCCCATCGGGCGTGGCCCCGGAGCAAGCTTCGATCGTCCGATTCGCGCTCTCCAAACCGGACCGGGATGATTGGGAGCCGTCGCTGGCGCTCGGGCCGGACGGAGCGGTCGCCGTGATCGCGTCGCGCTGGCTTCCAGTTCGTCCAGCCGGCGAAGAGGCCGCGGCGCGATGGCGACCTGGCACCTGCCCTCGCGGGCCGAGGGCCCGACACCGCCGGGTGCTCGACGGGCTGGGGCGATCAGCGAATCCTGATCGACGGACGGGGGCGGTGGATCGGCTCCTGGATCCGTGTCGTCTGGGACTCCGCTGGCGGGCTCGACACCGACGCGAGCGGGCTGGTGCTCGCCACCTCGCTCGACCAGGGGCGGACTGGTCCTCGACCCTGGGCGCGTGCTTTTTGGTGAGCTCCGGCGTCGGCGACAAACCGGAGTTGGCGATGTCGCCGGACGGTCGCGACCTCTATCTCGCCTTCATGGGTCGGGGCTCCCTCGACGTGGTCGCGTCACACGACGGCGGAACGAGTTAGGGCGACACGTCGCCGACTCGACCTTCAGCCGCACTGGCCCTCGGGCATCGCGCTCGCTCCGGACGGCACCCTGCTGGTGGCCGGCGTGCGGCCAATCAGTGCGAGAACCGACACCATCCTCTCGCTGTCGGTCGACCTGCTCCGCTCTACCGACGGGGGGCGGAGCTGTGGTCCCCGCGAACGCTCACCACCGCCAATCGATGGCCCGATCCGATGCGCTGCCTGCGGGGGCCGCCCTGCACCGTGCAGACGGCCAGCGCGAGCGTGGCGGTCGACGAAGCGGGAGCCAGACGGTGGTGGCGTACCTCTCCGGACGAATCGACCAGCCGTATCGAGCTCCACCTGGTACGAAGCGACGCGGGAGGGCCTGGTCCGCGCCTTTCGCGATGGAAGCCGCCACCCACCGGCCGACCGGTGGCGTCGCCAGTCGTTCTATCCGATGATCGCGAGGCGCCGCGGGGCGTGTTCCACCTGGTGTGGTTCGACGATCGCGACGGCCCAGTCGGTGTGTTCGCCAGTCGCTCCGTCGACGGGGGCAGGACCTGGAGCGAGGCGGTGCGGCTTTCGCCACCCGAGGTCTCCCACTGGGGTGTGCTGCGGCGATGCGGGGGCCTCGCGATCGACCCGGCGAGGTCGGCTGCACGTGACCTGGAGCGAGGGCATCCGGACACGTCGGGGCACCGGGGCACGCTGGCAGTGCCTGGTACGCGCTGGACACCGGGGACTCCACCGACCTGATAGACTGAGAGCGCGCGCTCAGTGGAGGCGTCCGACGTAGCAGTCATCAGGACTGCGTTTCATCGACCCGCTTCCCGCCTCAGCGTGCAGGGTCTGGGCTCCCTTGACTTGATTTTCGGGTTTTGTTCGGTATACTAGTCACCCCCAGGAACGGTCAGGTGACGTGACGCTCGTTTGCCTCGCAGCTTCGGATTGGCCCACCGACCCCGCTCGGGCCGCCGAGCTCGCCGCCGGGGCGCTCGAGCTGGCGCCCCGTGTTCGCTGTGAGCCGGAACCCGGGCTGCTCTGGGCCGACGCCCGCGACCTCGACGCGGCGGCGATCGCGGAGGGATTGTTGGCTCTGGCCGATCGGCTGCCGTCGGGCGCCCAGGTCGGGATCGCGTCCACGCCGATCGCCGCCCTGGTCGCGGCGCGGATTGCGCCCGACGATCCCTCGCGCCGGATCACCCGGATCGCCCCGGGAGAGGACCGCGCCTTTCTCGCGCCTCTCGACGTGGGCGTGCTGGAGCCGCCCCCGCCGCCGAATCTCTATCCACTGCTCGCCGGCGTGGGGATCGAGTGCTGCGCCGATCTGGCCCGGCTCGATCGCGAATCGGTCGAGGCCCGCTTCGGCGCGGAGGGCGCCCGGATCTGGCGGCTCGCCCGCGCCGACGACGACCGTCCGATCTTCGCGTCGCGTCCGCGCGAGCTGCCCCGGGCCGAGCTCGAGTGGGTCGACTACGAGCTCGCCACCCAGGAGCACGTGGTCTTCATCGTCAACTCGCTGCTCGCCACCGTCTGCGACGAGCTGGGCGTCCGCGGCCTGGGCGGCCACGCGATGACGCTCGAGTTCGCGCTTGCCGACCGCAGCGTCGTCCGGCATCCGGTGCGTTGCTCCACGCCCACCGCCGATCGGCGCACCTGGCTCCGGATCGTCCGGGCCGCGCTGGAGCTGGTCAGCTTCGACGCGCCGGTGGTGCGGATCGCGCTCGAAGCGGGTGCCGCGGCGCCGCTCGCCGACCGCCAGGGCGATCTCTTCGACTCGGGCTTCGCCACCGCGCGCGCCACCGAGGCGTCGCTGGCGCACCTCCTCGACAAGCAGAGCGACGCGCTGGCGGTGGCCGAGCGGAGCGCGCACCCGCTGCCGGAGCGGCGGGTCCGCTGGAGAGCCGTGCGCGAGCCCACGGTGTACGACGCGCGTCGGAGTCCCGTCGGAGGCCTCACCGATCGGAGCGCGCCGTCGCTCACCCTCCAGCTGGCGGAGCCGCCCCGACCGGTCGAGGTCCAGCTCGCCATCCGACGCGACGCGGAGATGCCGGTGCAGTATCGCGAGGGCTTCCAGCGCTTTCTCCTGGTGGAGACCATGGGCCCCGATCGGGTCTCCGGCGGTTACGGCGCCGAGCGGTTCGACCGGGAGTACTTCCAGAGCATCCGGCGCGACGGCACGGTGGTGCTGCTCTTTCGCGACACCGCGGACAATCGCTGGTTCCTCGGCGGCTGGTGGGATTGATGGCGGAGCCGTTCGTCGAGCTCCGCTGCCACTCCGCCTATTCCTTCGGCGACGGCGCGGTGAGCCCCGAGGCGTTGGTCCGTCGAGCCGCGGTGCTGGGCTATCCCGCGCTCGGTCTCACCGATCACGCCGACCTCGGTGGTCTGGTGCGCTTCGGGCTCGCGTGTCGGGAGCACGGGGTGCGTCCGGTGGCGGGCGTGGAGCTCGAGGTGGACGGCCGGCCGCTCGCGCTGCTCGCCCGATCGGCGACGGGCTTTCAGAACCTGGCCGGACTGGTCACCCGCTCGCGGGTCGGCAATCTCCGCAAGTGGACTCGTCGCACCGCTGGGCGCGGCCGGCTCCGGCTCGGCTGGGACGATCTGCTGGAGCGGAGCCGGGACGTGGAGCTCCTCACCGGGCCGGCGTCGGGCGCGCTCGCCACCCTGATCCGGCAGCGGCGGCCGGAAGACGCGGCGGCGCTGCTCGCCCGCTATCGCGAGGCGTTCGGCGCCCGGGTGGCGGTGGAGGTGCAGCTCCATCGGGCCGGCCGCGACGAATCGGCGCTCGCCGGCGCGCTGGTCGAGCTGGCGCGGCGGCAGCGGGTGCCCTGGGTCGTCACCCAGGATCCCCGCTACCTGGACGACGACTCCCGGCTGGTGCACGAGGTGCTGACCACGCTCCGTCACGGCACCGAGATCGCCCCCGCCACCGACGCCGGCAAGCTCCATCCGAACGGCGAGTGGCGGCTCCTCGCTCCCGAGCAGGTGGCCGCCCGCTGGCGTGGCGCGGAGGCCGGGGTGCGCGAGGCGGCTCGGATCGCTGATGAGTGCGGGTTCGAGCTCCGCTGGGTCCGGCCGCCGCTGCCCACCTTCAACGTCCCCGCCGGGCACGACGACGACAGCTTCCTCCGCGAGCTGGCCCTGGCCGGCGCGCGGGAGCGCTGGGGCGAGCCGACGGCCAGAGAGACGGCCCAGATCGATCACGAGCTCGCGGTGATCGGCCGGCTCGGCTTCGCCGGCTTCTTCCTGGTGATGTGGGACGCGGTGCGCTTCGCCCGGGAGCGCGGGATCCTCGCGCAGGGTCGCGGCAGCGCCGCCAACTCGGCCGTGGCCTACGCGCTCGGGATCACCGCGGTCGATCCGGTCCGACACGGGCTCCTCTTCGAGCGCTTCCTCTCCGAGGCGCGGGTCGACGGGCTCACCGAAGCGCCCGACATCGACGTCGACTTCGAGCACGATCGCCGCGAAGAGGTGCTCGACTACATGTACCGCCGCTACCAGCGCTCCCACTCGGCCATCACCGGGGTCACCCAGCTCTACAGCGCCTGCACCGCGATCCAGGACGCGATGCGGGCCTTCGGCTACCCGGCGGAGCTGGCCTTCAAGCTCTCCAAGCGGCTCCATCGCGCGGGCTGTCTCGAGGGCGCCCAGATCCTCGAAGAGGGGCTCGCCGCGCAACAGGGCTTCGATCTCTCGGAGACGAAGGCCCAGCAGGTGCTCCAGGCGGTGCGCGCCTTCGACGACCTGCCCCGACTCCGCTCCACCCATCCCGGCGGCTTCGTGCTCTCGAGCCAGCCGTTGGGCGACTATCTCCCGATCGAGTCGACCACGATGGGGCGGACCATCATCCAGTTCGACAAGGACGATCTCGACGCGGTCGGGATCCCGAAATTCGACTTCCTCGGCCTGGGCGGACTGGCGCTGGTGCGGCGGGCGTTCGACGCGATCGAGGCGCGCACCGGCACCCGGCTCGCGATGTACCGGCTCCCCGACGACGACCGCGCCACCTACGAGATGATCTCCCGGGGCGAGACCATCGGCACCTTCCAGATCGAGAGTCGGGCCCAGATCGCGTCGATCCTCCACACCAACCCCGAGCGGCTCTACGACCTGGTGGTCCAGGTGGCGCTGATCCGCCCCGGCCCGATCCAGGCCAAGTTCGTCCACCCCTACACCAAGCGGCGCCGGGGCGAGGAGCCGGTCAGCTACCTCCACCCCGCGCTCGAGCCGCTGCTCGCCCGCACCCAGGGCATCCCGATCTTCCAGGAGCAGGCCATGGCGATCGCGATGACCCTGGCCGGGTACACGGCGGCCGAAGCCGACCTCCTCCGCCGCACGATGGGACACTCCCGGAAGAAGACCCGGCTGCTCGACGCGCTGGAGCAGCTCCGCGAACGGCTGATCCAGAAGGGCGTCGACGAGTCGGTGGCCGAGCAGATCGAAGAAGACCTGATGAGCTTCGCGAACTACGGCTTCCGGAGTCGCACGCCTGGAGCTTCGCGCTGATCGCCTACGCCACCGCGTACCTCCAAATGCCACTACCCGACCGAGTTCCTGCTCGGGCTCCTGAACGCCCAGCCGATGGGCTTCTACCCGATCGCCACCCTGATCCACGACTCACGCCGGGCCGGCGTCGTGGTCCTCCGCCCTGCCTCGCGCGGCAGCGCCGCCGGCTGCACCGTGGAGCTCCTCCACCGAACGGCGAGCTCGAACCGGTCCCGCCTAACGTCGCACCTGGGGCCCCCACCCAGCCCGCTCGCTCCCGCGTGGCCGACGCCCACCGCCAGCATCGCTCCGACGCTTGTGACGCGGCACGGCCCCTCGGCCGCGACAGCGCGTTGGCGGGCGACGGCGTTGCCGACAACCCCGCACATGCGCCAGCCGCCTCCAGCGCCAAGCGGCCGAGGGGTCGTGCCGCGTCCCCGCCCCGACCACAGGTCATCAGCAGCGGCCCGAAGCCGGCCATGCGCCTGGGCTGGCGCTTCGTCCGCGGCGTCGGCGACAAGGCGGTCACCGCGCTGGAAGCCGCTCGAGCAGACGGCCCGTTCGTCAACATCCGCCACGTGGTCCGCGCCGCCCGGCTCGGCCGCGCCGACGCCACCGCGCTCGCCCGCGCCGGTGCCTTCGCCGCCTGGGAGCCCGACCGCCGCAAGGCCGCGTGGGAAGCCCTCCGGCACGTGAGCGACACGCTCCCGCTCGCCCCCGCGCGCCCCACCACCCACGCGCCGCGCAAGCTCGGCCGGACCGAGTCGGTCTTCCTCGACTACTTCTCCACCGGGGTGAGTCTGGTCGGACATCCGGTGGAGCACCTCCGCCGCCGGCTCGCCGAAGCGGGCGCGATCGACAGCCGGACGCTGGCCTCGACCCGGCACGGCCAGCGGGTCATGGTGGGGGGGCTGGTGGTCACCCGGCAGCGCCCGGAGAGCGCCAACGGCGTGCTCTTCATCCTGATGGAAGACGAGTTCGGCTTCCTCAACTTCATCGTCCGCCGGGAGGTCGAGATGGCCCACCGCGAGGTGGTGCGCCACTCGCCCTTCCTGCTGATCGAGGGCAAGATCCAGCGCGACGGGCCGGTGATCCAGATCCTCGCGGAGCGGCTGAAGCCGATCCGTCCCAAGGTCGCGCTCGCGTTTCGTTCGCGCGACTTTCGCTGAATCTTCACGGAAACGCGCTGGTTTCCCCCTCGTCTCCGGCTAGCTTGAGGCATGCCCGACCACCGACTCGATCCGATCCTCCGTCCGCGCTCCATCGCCGTCGTCGGCGCGTCCCGAACCCCGCACACCATCGGCCACGAGATCGTCGCGAGCCTGGCCCGCTGCGGCTTCACCGGGCCGATCTACCCGGTCAACCCGAAGGCCCGCTCGATCTGCTCGATTCCGGCCTTTCCCACCGTCGCGGAGCTTCCCGAGCAGGTCGACCAGGCCATCATCGTGACGCCCGCCGCGGTGGTGCTCGACGTGGCGCGGGACTGCATCGAGCGCGGCGTCCAAGGACTGGTGGTGATCTCGGCTGGCTTTCGGGAGATCGGCGCCGACGGCGAGGCCCGGGAGCGCGAGCTCACCGCCTGGTGCGGGACGCCGGGGTGCGCATGGTCGGCCCGAACTGCATGGGCGTGCTCAACGCCGCCCCCGCGATCGCGATGAACGGCACCTTCTTTCCCAACCTCCCGCCCGCGGGACGCGCCGCCTTCGTCTCGCAGTCCGGCGCGCTGGGCTTGAGCGTGCTCGACTACGCGCGCGAGTACGGCATCGGGATCGCCCAGTTCGTCTCCGTCGGCAACAAGCCCGACGTGAGCGGCAACGACCTGCTCGAGACCTGGGAGCAGGATCCCGACATCGACCTGATCCTGATGTACATCGAGAGCTTCGGCAATCCGCGCAAGTTTCTCGAGATCGCCAGCCGGATCACCCGCACCAAGCCGATCGTGGCCGTGAAGTCGGGCCGCTCGCGCGCGGGGGCACAGGCAGCCTCGTCGCACACCGGCGCCCTCGCGGCGAGCGACCTGGCGGTCGACGCCATGCTGACCCAGGCCGGAGTGCTGAGGGCCAGCTCGGTCGAGGAGCTGTTCGACTTCGCGATCGCCTTCTCGGGGCAGCCGCTGCCGAAGAGCCGGCGCACCGCGGTGCTCACCAACGCCGGTGGGCCCGGGATCCTCGCCGCGGACGCGCTCGAAACCCACGGCATCGAGGTCTCGACGCTCTCGGACGAGACCGTGGCCCGTCTGGCCCCGCTCTTCCCGAGCTACGCCGCGATCCGCAACCCGCTCGACATGATCGCCTCGGCCACGCCGCAGGGCTATCGCGCCGCCCTCGACGCGCTGCTCGTCGACCCCAACGTCGACGCCGTGCTGGCGATCTTCGTCCCCCCGCTGGGCGTGAGCCAGGCCGACGTGAGCGAGGCCATCGCCGACGCCGCGCTGGCGAGCCCGGGCAAGACCATCCTGGCGGTGCTGATGGGCCACGCCGGGCTGCCGCAGGGCAAGGCGGGGCTCCGCCACGCCGGCATTCCGGCCTACGTCTTCCCGGAGTCCGCCTCGAGGGCGCTGGGTGCGCTCGTCCGGCACCGGGAGCGCACCGAGCGCCCGGCGCCCGTCTTCCCGAGCCTCGAGGTGGATCGCGATCGGGTGGCGACCCTCCTCGCGGCCTGCCCGGCCGAGACCCGGAAGCTCTCCGAGCCCGACGCGCTCGAGGTGCTCGACGCCTACGGAATCCCGACGGCCAGGGCCCGTCTCGCCCGAACGGCCGGGGAGGCCGCCGCCATGGCCGCGGACGGTCCGGTGGCGCTCAAGGTCGTGGCGCCGGCCATCGTGCATAAGAGCGACGTCGGCGGCGTCGAGCTCGACGTGAGCGGGCCCGAGGAAGCGGCCGCGGCCTACGAGCGGATCCGCCAGCGGGTCGCCGGCGCCGCGCCTTCGGCGAAGATCGACGGAGTGCTGGTGCAGCCGATGGTGGCCCCGGGTCGCGATCTGATCGTCGGAGCCACCCGCGATCCGTCGTTCGGGCCGCTGATCATGGTCGGCCTCGGCGGGGTCTTCGTCGAAGCCCTCGGCGACGTCGCGTTCCGGATGGTGCCGCTCGCTCGCGACGAGGCCGGACGGATGGTCCGCTCGCTCCGGAGCGCCAAGCTCTTCGGAGCGCTCCGTGGGTTACCGGAGGCCGACCTCGCGGCCGTCGAAGACGTGATCCTCCGGATCGCCGCGCTGATGACCGACCACCCGAGCATCGCCGAGCTGGACGTCAACCCCCTCGTGGTCTACGGCGACGGCGTCCGGGCGGCGGACGCTCGCGTGGTGCTCGGCGAGTCGCCCGCCGGTTGACCCGCCGCTACGGGCTCACCCGGAGCCCGGCGGGCTCGACCAGCTGGCCCATCAGTCCCCAGCCGCCGAAGACGTCGGTCACCGCGACCACCACTTCGGTTCGACCGGGCGCCACCGGAACGTAGACGACGGACTGGAAGAGTCCGATCAGTCCCTCCTGCCTCGGGAAGTTCTGCGAGTACGCCGCATCCGCCGAGTAGATCGGCCGGCCGCCGAGGAAGACCGTCACCGCGTCGCTGAAGCCGAGGTTGAGCCGCGCGACCCCGGCGCCTTCGCTCTGGAGATGGATCCTCGCCAGCACGCCCGCTCGCCGCGCGCCCTCCGGCCGGTCGAGATGGCGATCCAGCACCACCAACCCCGACGGCTCCGCCACCACCGCCCGCCACGGGCCGCGGTAGACGTCCGGCAGCGCCGTCACGTGCCCCTCGGGATTTGCGAACGGCTCCGAGATCTCCCACCGGGCGATCACACCCGGCACCGCCTCGGGCTCGACCGGATACCTCCCAAAGTCGACCGGCGTCACGCCCGGCTCGACCACGATGTTGCTGTAGAAGACGGTCTCGGCCCCACGGGCGCCGTCCGGCACGAAGGAGCGGATCGAGAGATGCCCCGAGCGGGACGGACGGGCGAGTCTCGGGATCACCATCACAGGCTCCGCGGCCCCGTCGAGAAAGAGCGCGGCGCGATCTCCCCGGACCACGAGCCGCACGTGCACCCACCGTCCGGTCGGCATCGGCGCGGAGGCGGTGAACCCCGGCCCGTGATAGAGCTGCCAGCCCGAGACGCCACGGTAGACGGGCGCATACTGGATCGCGTCGGGCAGGCTCCCCTTGTGGGGCCGCAGGTAGAGCTCCTCGTACTCCCGGTCCGATTCCATCCTGAAGCGGACGTAGACGAACGACCGCTCCCCGCTCATCTCCAGGTCGAACTCGACGGTGCCGTCCTGGAACGCGACGTCGCGCCGGGTCGCGACGCCGGTGCTCAGCCGGAACGCCCGCCGGCCGCGCCGCTCGACCCGCTCGACGTCGCCCTGGACCTGCCAGCGCTGGTCGTCCACCCGGAGCGTATCACCGCTCGCGCCACTCGAGACGAGCGCGCCGGCCGCCAACAGCCATCCCACCACCATGCTGCCTCCGTCGAGAAAGGGAGACGATCGACCGGCGACGATCGCCGGGACCTTCCGTCCCTACGAGACGGCGGCTCGCACAAACCCTCGGTGTTCTGGTACTTTTCGTGGGTGGCAGACGAATGGGTCGGCCAGACTCCCAGGGAGCTCATGGCACAGAACCGCGTCGTCCGGCGTGGGATAACCCGGGTCGACTTCTTCCGGACCAAGTACGGCCCGGAGCTCCTGGTCGACTGCGCCTGGGTGCGGGAGATGCCCACCTTCCTCCGCCACGAAGGCCCCCATCGGCTCACCTTCTTCGACATCCTCTGCGTCTCCGAGGGCGCGGGCTTCCTGGAACAGGACGGGGTCCGCTATCCGGTTGCCCCGGGCACCGTGATCTTCACCAATCCGGGTCAGGTGCGGCGCTGGCGGGTCGAGCGACTCGACGGCCTCTGTCTCTTCTTCGAAGGGGAGTTCCTCGAGACCTACTTCAACGACCCGCTCTTCCTCCACCGTCTCTCCTGCTTCGAGCCCGGCCGCCCGAGCGACCTCCTGCCGCTTGGCCGAGCGAGCCGCGAGCAGGTCCTGGCCCAGCTCGAGGAGATGCGGCTGGAGATCGGCGCGATGCGGAACGACAGCGCCCACCTGCTCCGCGCCATCCTCTACCAGGCCCTGATCCGCCTCAACCGGCTCTACGCCGCCCGCCACAAGGTGGCCGCCGACACCCGGGCCAATCCGCTCGCCTATCGCTTCCGCAGGCTGGTGGAGGAGCGGGTCCATCGCGAGCATCGGGTCGGGGCCTACGCCCGGGCCCTCGGGGTGTCGGCCGGTCACCTCAACGAAGTCTCGCTCCGGCATCTCGGTCGGAGCGCGGGCCGTTACGTCCGGGGCAGGATCCTGATCGAGGCCAAGCGGCTGTTGCTCGGCACCGAGCACTCGGCGGAGCGGATCGCCCGCGATCTGGGCTTCCGCGATCCGTCCTACTTCGGCCGCTTCTTTCGCCGGGAGACCGGCCTCACGCCGGCGCGCTTCCGGCGCCGGACGGCGGGATGAGGGACGGTCAGCGGAGCAGCGCGAGCAGCACGTCGTAGAGGGCGTGGCTCCACGCCGCGATCCCGAAGCCACGGGCCAGGTACAGGCCGCTGAAGAGGACCCCGGCGATCGCGCGGAAGGTGAACGACTGGATCGCGAAGGGATCGCCGAAGGGGCCGACGTAGTGGAACGCGGAGAAGACCAGCGCGCCGACGACCGTGGCGAAGACCGCGCTCGGACCCAGCTTCCAGCCGAAGAGGTGCTTGGCCAGGAGTGCCAGGCCGGACACCAGGAGCACCCGGAAGAGCAGCTCCTCGTAGAGGCCGGCGCCGAGCGAGATCATGATCTGGGTCGGCAGGCCGAACTGGTCGAACCCGCCCTGCGCGAGGGCGAAGCCGAGGCGCCCGAGCAGCAGCGAGGTCAGGGTGCTGGCGACCCCGCCCAGGAGCGTCGCGTAGACCACCGACTCCGCCAGCATCGGCAGGAAGAGCCGCGGCTCGATCGGACCGCGGCGCTTCCGGTCGCGGAGCACGATCGCGGTCCCGATCCCGAAGAGCAGGACCCCGAAGACCGTGAGCCCGTTCCGGCCGCCGAAGGCGGTGAACACGCTCTTGAGCAGCACGTCGGCGCCGTTGCGGACGCCGGCCAGCGAGTCGCCCGAGAGGAGGAAGGCGAGTCCCTCGTAGGCGAGCAGGAGCGGCAGCGCGAAGGTGACGCTGTGGCGCGGGGCGCGCGATCGGACCCAGTAGGAGGACTCACGCATCGGCAACTACTACGGCCCCCGCGTCGGGGAGATTCAGCGGCGGGCCCGGCGCGCGACCGATGGCCGCGGCGCCAGCCGCGACGGCGCGCTCCGGCACCCGAACGGTCCAAGGCGGCCGCCCGGACCTAACGTCGACCCGCCCGGACGTGCGTCGCGCCGCCCGCCGGGATCGGCGAACGGCGCGACTCGGTGTCCTCGAGCTTGAAACGATACGCCTGGGAACAACGTGGCCCGGGCGCGAACCTTCACGCTCTCGGGACTACGCGATCCTCCGGCGATCGCTTGCCCAGTTCAAGCTCGAACGACTACACGCACTAGACAATGGATCACCTCCTTTCACGGGGTCTGACATACCTGCGAGGGGCGTGGGAATACTGGGTCGGGCTCCGGAAAAAGGCAAGGCGCGCTCGCGCCCCGCTCCGATTATTCTCTCCTCGACCGATGAGCCCGCTTCCGTGACGATCGCGCCGACCGGCCTCGCCTATCGGGCGTTGGCGCGGGCCGCCTACGCGGCGCTGCCGCTCGCCCGCGCCTTCCACCCGAAGCTGGCGCGGGGCGACCGGGAGCGCCGGGCCGCGCTCGCGCGCTGGCTCGCGTGGGCCGAGCGCGCGCGCGAGCCCGAGCGGCCGCTCCTCTGGTGCCACGCCTCCTCCGTCGGCGAGGGCCTGCAGGCCGAGGCCGTGCTCGGCATCCTCCGATCGCGTCACCCCGAGTGGCAGATCGTCGCGAGCTTCTTCAGCCCGTCGGCGGAGCGCCTCGCCCGCCGGTTGCCGGTCGACCACGCGGACTACCTCCCCTACGATCTCCCCGGCCCGACGACGGCGCTGCTCGACGCGCTCCGCCCGACGGCGCTGGTCTTCGCCAAGCTGGATCTCTGGCCCGAGCTCGCCACGACGGCGGCGCGGCGCGGCGTCGCGATCGGGATCGTGGCGGCCACGGTGAGTCCGGTGAGCGGCCGGCTCCGCTGGCCGGGCCGGATCCTCGCCCGACCGGGATACCAGGCGGTGAACCGGGCGGCCGCCGTCCAGCCGGAAGACGCCGCCCGCCTCGAATCGTTAGGCACGCCCGGCGCCCGCATCGACGTCGCCGGCGACCCCGCGGTGGACAGCGCGCTCCGCCGCGCCGCCGCCGTCGACCCGGCCGACCCCCTCCTCGAGCTCGGCGCCGGGGCCCCCACCCTCGTGGCCGGCTCGACCTGGGCCGCAGACGAGGCGGCGCTGATTCCCGCCCTGGTGCGGGTCCGCGCCACCCACCCGGGCGCCCGCCTCCTGCTGGTGCCGCACGAGCCGACCCCCGGGCACGTCGCGGCCGCGCTGGAGCGCGCCCAGCGCCACGGGTTGGCCGGCGCCCGGCGGGCCAGCGAAGGCGGCCCCCCTGGCTCTCTGGTAGTGGTCGATCGGGTGGGGGTGTTGATGACGCTCTACGGGGCGGGGTCGATCGCCTTCGTGGGCGGCGGATTCGGTCGGCGGGGGCTCCACTCCGTGCTCGAGCCGATGGCGCACGGCCGGCCGGTGCTGTTCGGCCCGCATTGGGCCTCGAGCTGGGCGGCCGGGCGCGCGCTCGAGACCGGCGCCGCGCGAGAGGTGCGGGACGCCGGTGAGCTGGCGGCGCGCTGGCTCGAGTGGCTCGACGACGACGACGCCAGGGCCAGGGCGGGCGCGAGCGCACGCGCGCTGGTCGAGCGGGGACGCGGCGCGGCCGAGGCCAACGCCGCGATGGTGGAGCGATTGATGCGCCGGGAGAGCGGGACGGCCGGCGGGGCCTAACGACCGACGATGATCCCCTCGTAGGTGACCGAGCGCGGAGCCACCACGCCGACCGTCAGCACCGTGACCAGCAGGTCCCAGAAGCTGGTCTTGGTCTTGATGGTCACCTGGGCGACGGCGTCACCGCCGACCAGCTGGCCGGCGAGCGCCCGGTCCAGCCGGGCCTGCTTCAGCGTGAACAGACCCCAGAGGCCGTGGACCGTGTGGGCGCCCACCTTGAAGGGTT
This sequence comes from Gemmatimonadales bacterium, assembly GCA_041390205.1. GTDB lineage: Bacteria > Gemmatimonadota > Gemmatimonadetes > Gemmatimonadales > GWC2-71-9 > SHZU01. The sequence continues at coordinate 36,356 of JAWKQJ010000031.1, read as the reverse complement.
GGCCCGTGGGCGTGGCGCCGGCCTCGGCCGCCAGCGTGGCCGGCACGCCGAGGTTGGTGGCGTCGAACGTCTGGGCACATCCGGTGAGCGCGAGCCCGATCAACAGCCAGGCCCAGCCAATCCGCCGAGCGGTCATGCCATCCCCATTCTATCGGAAGCGGTAACCAACCCCGAAGCTCACGCCCGCGGGGGCCTGGTCGGCGGGCTCCCAGCCCACTCGACTGTCGTAGGCCGCGCGGAGCACGAGACCGTTCAGGAACCCCAGATCGACACCGGCCGCCACGGCCCCCTTGGCGCGGGATCCGCTGATCGGCTGACGCCGAAAGTAATCGACCCGCGGTCCGACCCAAGGGGTGATCGCCAGCACCGGGAACGGAATCGTGAGCGCCGCGCCGAGCCCGAGCGAGCCCCGCCAGGGACGGTCGCTGGAGCCGCTGGCGACGGAGTCGATCGTCCCGAGCGGCACGGTGACCGCGCCCTGCCAGGTGATGCTGAGCGGCACCAGCGGCCCCCCGAGGACCCGCACGCCGAACATCCCGGTGAAGGCCGTCACGTCGGGACCGTCGTCGCTCCGGGTGGCCCGGACAAGGGTGGCGCCGATGCCCACCGGCCCGATCCCGGCGAAGGCCGACCCGGCGAAGGCGGTGACCTTCTGCTCCTCGGTGCCCTCGGTGAGCCTGGCGAGGCCGAGATCGCCGGCCAGCTCGACGCCGGTCCGGATCGGCATCATCCTGAGCGGGAGCCCGGTGGTCTGGGCGGCCAGCCCGTCCGCCCCGATGCCGAGCGCACCGAGGGCGACCAGCGCCGCGCCCATCCCTCGCCTGGTTCGTCGCAGCATCGGCCGTCCCATGTCTATGGCAGTGTGAAGCCGAGGCCGACGCCGATCGTCGACCGGGCCTGCTCGGCGAACACTCGGTCGTAGGCCACGTCGATCGCGAGCCCGCTCAGGAACCCGAAGGTGATCCCACCGCTCAGGCCGAAGTCGGAGCTGGTCGAGACCGATCGCCCCGCGCCGGCGCCGGTGCCGGGCCGGGAGACCCGGTTCCAGTCGAGCCGCGGCGAGGCCCACGGCTTGATGGACACGCCAGGCCGCGGAAACACCCACGAGACCGCGATTCCCGCCGGCACGTGCCAGACCTTCACCGACGAGGAGTAGCCCGCCCCGGCATCGATCGAGGCGTAGGCGGCTCCGGCCTGGAGCATCACCGCGAAGGGCACCAGCGGGCCGCCGAAGATCCGGGCGCTCGCCATCGCCCCGACGTCGAAGTAGTCGCCGGCCGCGCCCCGGTCGCTCATCCGGCGGCCGACGAAGCCACCGATCCCGACCAGTCGACCGCCGTACTGCGCGCCGACCATGACCCCGCTGCCCTTCCCGGCGCCCTCGTCGGCCACCCCGAAGCCGGCCTGCAGGGTCACGCCGCGCGGCACGCCCCCGGCCAGCACCGGGACGCCGATGGCCTGCGCCCGCGCCCCGGTCGCGCCGACCGACACCGCCAGCGCGAGCAGGGCCGCGACGCGGGCCCGGCCGACGCCGGCCCGCCGCCTAACGAAGGAACGCAATGCTCAATCCGATGCCGTCGAGATCGCCCAGCGCGCCGCTCACCCGGAGCTCGAAACGCCGGCTCAGCTTGACGTCCACGCCGAGCCCGAGGGAGAACTCCACGTCGCTGTCGATGTCGCCGAACACCGGAGAGATGACCGGCTGGAAATAGGGGACGAACTCGACGTTCGAGTCCTCCAGGGCCACCCGCCGCCCGAAGGAGACGCCGACCGGGATCCGCGCCACGGTGACGCCGTCGCCGAAGGAGGCGCCCAGACCGAGGGTGAACGCCCCGTCGAGCGGGAAGTCCTCGGTGTGGTCGACCACGCGGGTGCGGAAGTCCGCCCCGACCAGAAACCGGGTCACGCTGCCGTCGCCGTCGAAGACGCCGGCCCGGAAGCCGAAATCGTATTTCCGATCGCCGAGCCGGTAGAAGCCCTCGAGCGCGACGCCCGATCCCGGATCCGAGACCGACCCGCCGAACTCGGTCCGGTCGAAGGCGCGGTACGGCGCGAGGAACACCGGCGTGCCGGTGGACTGCGCGGCGAGTGGTGTGATGACGAGGAACGACAGACCGATGATCGGCAGGACCTTACGAAGCACGGAGGATCTCCTTGGGCGAAGCGCCGGCCGTCAGGCCGGCGCTACTTGCTCTGCGACGACGCGAACCCGATTGGAGACGACCTGGAGAAAGCCGCCCTGCACAGTGAAACGATGGACTTTGCCGCCTTGTTTCACCGTCAGAGTCCCTTTGCCGAGCAGCGCCATGTACGGCGCGTGCCTCGGCAGGATCCCGACCTCGCCGTCGGCGGTCGGGACCACCAGCGAGTCCGCCGGCCCCGAGTAGACGGAGGCCTCGGGGCTGATCACGAGGACGTCCATCAGCCCGCCGCGAGCCGCTTGGCGTTCTCGACCGCGTCCTCGATCGTGCCCACCATGTAGAAGGCCTGCTCGGGCAGGTGGTCGAACTCGCCCGCGAGGACCCGCTCAGCTCTCGACCGTGTCGGAGAGCTTGACGTACTTGCCCTCGAAGCCGGTGAACTGGGTGGCCACGAAGAAGGGCTGGGAGAGAAACTTCTGGAGTCGCCGGGCCCGGGCCACCACCAGCTTGTCGTCCTCGGAGAGCTCGTCCATGCCGAGGATCGCGATGATGTCCTGGAGCGCCTTGTAGCGCTGGAGCGTGTTCTGCACGCCCACGGCGACGTTGTAGTGCCGCTCGCCCACGAACTGCGGATCCAGGATCCGGCTCGAGGAATCGAGCGGATCGACCGCGGGATAGATGCCCTGCTCCGAGATCGCGCGGCTCAGCACCACCGTCGCGTCGAGGTGGGCGAAGGCGGTGGCCGGCGCGGGGTCGGTCAGATCGTCGGCCGGCACGTAGATCGCCTGTACCGAGGTGATCGAGCCCTTCTTGGTCGAGGTGATCCGCTCCTGGAGGTCGCCCATCTCGGTGGCGAGGGTCGGCTGATAGCCCACCGCGCTCGGCATCCGGCCGAGCAGCGCCGACACCTCGGAGCCCGCCTGGGTGAAGCGGAAGATGTTGTCGATGAAGAGCAGCACGTCCTGGCCTTCGACGTCGCGGAAATACTCCGCCACCGTGAGGCCCGTGAGGCCGACCCGGAGCCTGGCGCCGGGCGGCTCGTTCATCTGGCCGTAGATCAGAGCCACCGAGTCGAGGATGTTGGCTTCCTTGAACTCGACGTAGAGGTCGTTGCCCTCGCGGGTCCGCTCGCCGACGCCGCAGAAGACCGAGCGACCGCCGTGACCCTTCTGCACGTTGTTGATCAGCTCCTGGATCACGACCGTCTTGCCGACGCCCGCGCCGCCGAAGAGGCCGATCTTGCCGCCCTTCACGAACGGGGCGATCAGGTCGACCACCTTGATCCCGGTCTCGAAGACCTCGGTCTTGGGCTCGAGATCGGTGAACTTCGGGGTCTCCCGGTGGATCGGCCACCGCTCGACGTCGGCCGGCAGCGCCGGCCCGCCATCGACGGGCTCGCCGAGCACGTTGAGGATCCGGCCTAGCGGCGCGTTCCCGACGGGCGCCTTGATCGGCGACCCGGTGTCGAGGATCTGCATCCCCCGGGTGACGCCGTCGGTGGAACTCATCGCCACCGCGCGGACCATGTTCTGGCCGATGTGCTGCTGGACCTCGGCGACCAGGTCGACCTTCATCGCGCCTTCGCTGGAGCGCAGCTCGAGCGCGTTGTAGATCTCCGGCAGGTGCTCGGGCTGGAACTCGACGTCGAGCACCGGCCCGATCACCTGCACCACCGTCCCCAGATTCTGCTTCGTCGCCGTCGCGGTCATCGCGTTCCCATCGGGTTCGAGTTCATGGCCCGGTGTGCCTCGGGCCTGCAGTCCATCGCTCGTCGTTCGCCACGTCCCGCGCCTCGACCGGGTCGACGCGCGGATCCCGTCACCCTCCTGGAGCGCCGCCGCGCCGCCGACGATCTCGGCGATCTCCTGGGTGATCTGCGCCTGCCGGGTCCGGTTGTAGGTCCGCCGCAGACCGTTGAGCAGCTCGCCGGCGTTGTCGGTCGCGTTCTTCATCGCCGTCCGCTGGGCCGTAGAAGCCGGCCACTGCTTCACCAGTCCGCGATAGACCATGTTGCGGACGTAGAGCGGCAGGAGACCCTCCAGGATCTTCCGCGGCGCTCGGCTCGAGCAGGGTCAGCCGGCGGCCGCTCCCTTCCGAGGGCGGCGCCACGGGCAGGATCGTCTCCACCACCGGGGGCGTCGACACGGCGCTGTTGAATTTCGGATAGACCAGGTCGACGCCGGCCAGCAGCCCGGCCGAGTAGTCCCGGATCAGCGGCTCGACGATCGCGGCCGCGTCCTCGGCGCTGGGTCGGTCGGAGAGATCGATCCGCGCCAGCGCGAGCGGCCGCCCGAGGTACTTGAAGAAGCCGACGCCGCGCTTCCCGATCACGTGGAGGTCGACCGTGAAGCCCCGCTCCTCGAGCTCGTCGATCCGCTTCCGGGCCTCGCGAATCAGGTTCGCGTTGAAGGCGCCGCAGAGCCCCCGATTGGCGGTGAGCAGGACCAGCGCCGCCCGCTTCGGCCCGCCCTTCGAGGGCGGCGCCGGCTGGCGGAGCAGCGGAAACTGGAGCGCCAGCTCCGGATTGATCAGATCGGCGATCACCTCGTAGAGCGCCGAGGCGTAGGGCCGGGCCGCCTGCACCCGATCCTGCGAGCGCTTCAGCTTGGACGTGGCGACCAGCTCCATCGTCCGGGTGATCTTGCGGGTGTTGCCGACCGCCCGCATGCGGTTCTTGAGCTCGCGACCCTTGGCCATGTTACTCGGGCCGGAAGAGCGGCTTGAAGGCCTTGATCGCCTGGTCGAGCAGCCCCTTCACCTCGTCGTCGAGCACCTTCTTGCCGGTGATCAGCTGGTAGACCTTGGCGTGCTGGGCGCCGAGATACTGGAGGAAGTCCCGCTCCCACTGGCGCACGTGCTCGACCTTGACGTCGTCGAGGTGGCCGTTGGTGACCGCGTAGATGATCGCGATCTGACGCTCGACCGGCATCGGCTGATACTGGGGCTGCTTGAAGACCTCGACCAGGCGGGCGCCCCGGGCCAGCTGCCGCTGGGTCGCCGCGTCGAGGTCCGAGCCGAACTGGGCGAAGGCCTCGAGCTCGCGGAACTGCGCCAGCGCGAGGCGGAGCGGCGCCGCGACCTGCTTCATCGCCTTGATCTGGGCGTTGCCGCCCACCCGACTCACCGAGATCCCGGCGTCCACCGCGGGGCGCACGTTCGAGTAGAAGAGCTCGGACGTCAGGTAGATCTGCCCGTCGGTGATCGAGATGACGTTGGTCGGGATGTAGGCCGAGACGTCGCCGGCCTGGGTCTCGATGATCGGGAGTGCCGTGAGCGAGCCGCCCGGCTTCTTGATCCGGCTGTCGAGCTTCACGACCGACGGATCCTCGGAGATCTTCGCGGCGCGCTCCAGCAGCCGGCTGTGGAGATAGAAGACGTCGCCCGGGTAGGCCTCGCGGCCCGGCGGGCGGCGGAGAATCAGCGAGAGCTGGCGGTACGCGGCGGCCTGCTTGGAGAGGTCGTCGTAGACGCAGAGCGTCGCCTTGCCGTCGGCGTACATGAAGTGCTCGGCCATCGCGCAGCCGGAGTAGGGCGCGATGTACTGGAGCGGCGCCGGGTCGGAGGCCGAGGCCACCACCACGATGGTGTACTCCATCGCGCCGGCTTCCTTCAGCCGCTCCACCACCGTCGCCACCGTCGAGCGCTTCTGCCCGATCGCGATGTAGACGCAGACGACGCCGGTGCCCTTCTGGTTGATGATGGTGTCGATCGCGATCGCCGTCTTGCCGGTGCCGCGGTCGCCGATGATCAGCTCGCGCTGCCCGCGGCCGATCGGGATCATCGAGTCGATCGCCTTGAGCCCGGTCTGGAGCGGCTCCTTCACGCCCTGCCGGACGATGATGCCCGGCGCGATCATCTCGACCGGACGGGTGGCCGAGGTCTTGAGCGGCCCCAGCCCGTCGACCGGATTGCCGAGCGCGTCGACCACCCGGCCCAGCAGCGCGTCGCCCACCGGCACCTCGAGCAGCCGGCCGGTGCAGCGGACCTCGTCGCCTTCCTTGAGCTTGAGGTAGTCGCCCAGGATCACGGCGCCGACGTTGTCCTGCTCGAGATTGAGCACCAGGCCGGTGATCGTCTCGCCGGACTCCGACGAGGTGAACTCGAGCATCTCGCCCGCCACCGCGCGGTTGAGGCCGTAGACCCGGGCGACACCGTCTCGGACTTCGAGGGTGGTGCCCACTTCGGCCGTGTCGACGGCGGAGAGGTCCGCCGCAGCGATTTCTTTGAGGAGGATGTCCTTGATTTCGCCGGGACGGAGAACGGAGTCAGTCGCCATGGCTTCCGGTCGCGAGAGCGTTGAAGAATCGTGACTTCAGGAGTTTGTGAAAAGTATCACAAGCGCCGGGGTGTGGCAAGCCGCCGAGTCCGGATTCCGCGTGCGGTCCGGGACCCGGCCGTCCCCCGTCGGCACCAAAGGTAACTCGTTTCTCGACAGCCGCTTCCCCCCCCGCGCGAACCGGACCGCCGCCTCCCCCTCGGCGTGTCGGGCGTCACCGCGGACCGAGCGAAGATCCACCACCTTGCCACGGTGCGACTGACCACGCCATCGACCCTGCTCCTCGGCCTCCTCGGTTGCCAAGCCGGCACGGTCGGGGAGGCCTCCTCGCCCCCACCTCCCCCACCGCCGCCGCCGACCGGGCCGCCGGTCGTGCGTTCGGTCACGGTCGAGCCGGCGATCCTCGGGCTCGACCGCGGCGGGCAGGGCACCCTGCGGGCCATCGTCGTCGCGGACCAGGGCGCATCGACGGCCGTCGTCTGGCGGAGCAGCGCCCCCGACGTCATCGCGGTCACCGCGGCTGGCGTGGTCACCCGGGCGCTCTGCGGGCCGTCGGCCGTCGCCCACGTCGAGGCGATCGCCGTGGCCGACTCCGGCAAGCGCGGCGCGGCGCAGGTGGGGTCGTTCGCGTCGACTCCGTTTCCGGTGATTCAACGGCTCGACGACTCCACGACGGGTGCCCCGGTCGACCTGGCGGCGGTGCGTGGCACCGCCCGCGTCACGATCCCGAGCAACCTGCCCGCCTCCTGCCCCTGGCCGGTCGACTCGATCGGGCTCCTCGTTCACAGCGAAACCATCGACACCATGCTCGCCTGGCAAGCCACCCCTCAGGATGGCGGCCGCCCGGTGCAGCTCTTCTGGGCGACCGCCGCCAGCTCGCACGGAAGGACCTTGTTCCCGAACGGGAACTACGCGATCATCGCGGTGGCGCGGGTGGCGGGAGCCGCCGCCTCCCTGGCGGGGTCCGCGCTGCCCCTGGTGCTGGCCAACCCCTGACCCCGGCCAGCCGGCACCGGTGACCTGCCGGCCCCGCCGGCCCCTATCGAATCGCGGTGCGGGACGGAGCGGTCCACGCCGTGACCGGAGTCGCCGGCCACCCGTTGAGCCTCGACCACGGCGTCACCCTCGACAGCCTCTACCAGCGATTGCGGCGCGACCGCGAGCAGGGCCGGCTGCGGGAGGTGAGCTTCGACGGGCGCGGGGTGCTCCGGAGCGCCACGGTCGGCACGCCGGAGACGGACGCCGGCGTGATCTATCGGGTCTCGGCCTTCCGGCGCGAGCGTTAGGCAGGTCAGCGCCGGCTCCGGGCCCCTTCCCGCCCGAAGCGCCGGAGCAGCTCGGCCACGCCGAGCCTGGGCAGCTCGCCGACGGTCGCGCCCACCACCCGCCGCACCACGGCGCGCAGGTGGCTCGGCGTCGAGAAGCCGAGCACCCGTCCGATGCTGGTCGCGTCGTGGCCCGGGTTGGCCGCCAGCTCGCGGGCCACCACCACCCTGAGGAAGTCCATCACCCGCTTGAGATTCGGCGCGCCACCGGCGCCGAACTGCCGGGAGAGATGCTCCCGGCTCACCGCGAGCCGCGCGGCGAGGGTCTTGGTCGGCAGCGGCTTGCCCGCGGTCCGCACCAGCTCGGCCCAGGCCGACTGCTGCAAGGGCTCGGTGAGCCGGAGCGCCCGGGGGCCATCGCGGAGCGCGTGGATCCGCCGCGCGGTCTGGCTCTGCCGGGTCACCACCTCGCCGAGCAGCGGATCGTCGATCCCTTCCACCAGCACGGCTGACGCGTCCCGTTCCGCGTCGTACTCCAGCACGGTCGCGGCGTCGTCGGGGCGGATCGGGCCGAAGACGACGAGGGGAACGCGGGGGAAGCGGGACCGCAGTCCGGGCAGGTCCACGGCCCGGGCCGCGCGGGGCCCGATCACCACCAGGTCGAGGAGCCGCTCCTCCAGGGTCCGGACCAGTTGTCGGGGGTGGCGGCAGACGAGGGTGCTGTGCTGCGCCTTGGGAAGGGTGCGGCGCAGGGTGGCGGCAGCCTGGCGTCCGTCGAGCAGCGCGGCCACGACCCCCATCGGTCTACGAGACGAGCGCCTGGGCCTGCTCGCCGGCCCGACGGAGCACTTCGCGCGCGTTGGCGTAGTCGACCCGCTCGAGCGCGTCCTCGAGACCGAGCCAGCGACACTCGGTGATGCCCTCGTCGAGCTGCGGCACGGGATCGCCCGCGGCGGATTCGATCAGGAAGAAGTGACAGTATTTGTGGATCAGCTTGCCCCGGAGCCGGAAGTACCAGTCGATGGTGGTGATCGGGCCCTGGCTCTTCAGCTCGCCGAGGCCGGTCTCCTCCTCGGTCTCCCGGAGCGCCGCCTGTTCCGCCGACTCGCGGGCTTCGACGTGGCCCTTGGGCAAGCCCCAGTGGCCGTAGCTGTCCTTGATGAGGAGATAGCGGAGCGGTTCTCCGACAGCGCGCCGGATGACCACGCCTCCGGCGCTCACCTGCGCTTCGCGCGGCCACCTTTCGCCGGCTTGCCCCGTCGCTTGCCCACTCGACCTCCTCTCGACGCCGTCGGACGACTAGAAGACCGAGAACCGGAAATAGCGACGCGGATTCGCCTGGATGTCGGCGAGCAGCCCCCGCATCTGGGCAAGCACCTGGGTGGTCTCGATAGAGCGTCGAATCGCGGGCGAGGAGGCCGAGGCTCCCTGGCCGGTGCGGACCCGGGTGAGAATGGAGTCCGAGGTCTCGAGCACCCGCACCAGGGTCTGCTCGTGGGTGCGAATCAGGGCGACCAGCTGGCGGGCGTCGGCGGCGGCCGCCTGGAGGTCGGCGGTGGTGCCCCGCGCGGCCTCGACGATGTCGCGCACCCGACCCGAGTCGGTGGCCTGATCGACGCGACCGAGCAGCTGGTTCACCTTCTTCGACGCCTCGCCCACTTCGGCGGAGGTGGCGGCGAGGTTGTTGACCGTCTCGTTGAACGGGGCGGTCTGGCGGCGGGCGAAGTCGGCGAGCCGGTCGGCGGCCTCGCGAGATCTCGCAAGCTCGAGCGGACGTCGGCGATGGCGGCGGAGGTCGAGCGCGCCGGAGACCCGGCCGGTCATGGTCCCGATGTCGGTGGCGATCCGGTTGGCCTGCTGGGTGAGCTGGCCGAAGTCGGGCAGCGTGGCTCCCGGCCAGACTTCGCCGCCGGGCCGTCCCGCCTCGACCAGCTGGGCTCGCAGGGTGGGATCGGTGGCGTCGGCGAAGTCGAGCACGGTGACCTGCCACTCGCCGAAGAGGCTCTGGGACGCCGCGATGGCGACGGGCTGCGGCGGCAGGTCGGCTTCGAGCCGGATCCGGAGATCGCCTTCGACCCAGCCACCGCTCGCCAGCCGGATCGCGTCGATCCGACCGACCCGGACGCCCCGGAGCGTGACCGGCGCGCCGACGTTGAGGCCGCCGATCTCCCGGAAGCGCGCCGTCTTGATCACGTCCGTGCCGCCCAGGTTGATCTCGGAGAGCCAGATGGCGCCGAAGACGACCAGGGCGATCGCGGCGATGACCGAGACGCCGACCAGGAACTCGTTTCGTCGCTTCATGGGCGACCTTCGATGAATTGGCGCACGACCTCGTCGTCCGTGTGTCGGATCTCGTCGACGGTCCCGACCTGGCGGACGCGGCCCTCGTAGAGCATCGCGATCCGATCGGCCACCCGGAAGGCGCTCCGGAGATCGTGGGTCACGACCAGCCCGGTCACGCCGAGCTCTTCGCGCGTGCGCCGCATCAGCTCGTCGATCACCGACGACGTCACCGGATCGAGACCGGTCGTGGGCTCGTCGTAGAGAATGTAGCGGGGTCTGAGCGCGATCGCCCGCGCGATGCCGACCCGCTTGCGCATCCCGCCGGAGAGCTCCGCCGGGTAGCGATCGCCCGCGTCCTCGAGCCCGACGACGGCGAGACTGCTGGCCACCCGCTCGGCCACGAGGTCCTCGTCCATGCCCCGGCTCCGGAGCCCGAGAGCCACGTTGTCGTAGACTTTGAGCGAGTCGAGCAGCGCGGCGAACTGGAAGACGTAACCGATCTGGCCGCGGAGCTCGGCCAACTCGTCGCGGTCGAGGTCGTGCACGATCTTGCCGTCCACCTCGACGGTGCCGGCATCGGGCTCGAGCAGCCCGACGATGTGCTTGAGCGCCACGCTCTTGCCGGAGCCCGAGTAGCCGAGAAGCACCAGGGTGCCGCCTTCGGGCACCAGCAGGTCGAAGCCATCGAGCACGACTTTCTTGCCGAACGCCTTGTAGACGTCCGTGAACCGGATCACAGCAGCACCAGCGCCCAGAAGGCGTCGAGCACCAGGATCGCCTCGCAGCCGAGGACCACGGCGCGGGTGGTGGCGCGGCCGACGCCCTCGGCGCCGCCCGTGGTGCGGAGGCCGGTCAGGGCGCCCATCAGGGCGACGGCCGCGCCGAAGCTGGCGCTCTTCACCAGGCCGAACCAGACGTCCTTGAACTGGTAGAACTGCCGGACGCCCTTGAAGAACTCCGGGCTGGAGAGGTCGAGCAGGTTGACCGAGGTGATCCAGCCGGACACGACCCCCACGGCGATCGCCATCGCCGTGACCACGGGAAACATCAGGGTCCCGGCGACGACGCGGGGCACCACCAGATAGGCATGGACGTCGACCGCGAGGGTCTCGAGCGCGTCGACCTGCTCGGTCACCTTCATCGTGCCGAGCTCGGCCGCGATGTTGGCGCCCACCCGGCCGGCGAGGGCCATCCCGGTGAGCACCGGGCCCAGCTCCATCATGATGGTCTTGGCGACGAGCGCGCCGACGAAGTAGAGCGGGACGGCGCCGGTGAAGATATAGGAGGCGAGGAGGGCGAGGACGATGCCGGTGAAGATCGCGAGGAAGACGGCGATCGGGATCGAGTCGACGCCGAGCTTCCGCATCTGGATCACGACCTGGGGCCCCCAGGTCTTCGGCATCCAGATGGCGCGGCCGGCGTCCGCGGCCCAGCGGCCGGTGCGCCGGATGAAGCCGAGCTGGGCCACCCCGGCCGCGCTGAGGCGGTCGGTCACGCGGCGTAGCTGGCCAGCGCCCGCCCGGCTTCGCCTTCGCGAAGCCGCTTGAGCGCGCGGTCGCGGAGCTGCCGAACTCGCTCGCGGGTGACCCCGAAGATGACGCCGATCTCCTCCAGGGTGTGCTCGCGTCCGCCGTCCAGGCCGAAGTAGAGCCGGATCACCCGGGCGTCCCGAGGCGCGAGCTTGGCGAGCGCCGCGTTGATCTCGTCGACCAGGAATTGATCGATGGCCTCGGCTTCGGCGTCCCCGTGTCCGTCGACCAGGAAGCGGTCGATGGTGGCGCGATCGCCGTCGGCCGCGATCGGCGCGTCCAGCCGGATCTCGGCGGCGTTGAGCGCGGCCAGGGATTGGACGATTTCCAGCGAAAGGCCGACCACCTCGGCGATCTCCTCCATGGTCGGCTCGCGGCCCCGCTCCTGGCGAAGCGCCTCCGCCGTGCGGATGATCCGGGAGAGGTCGGCCGTGCGGTTGAGCGGGACCCGGACGGTGCGGCCGTGGCGGGCGATCGCCGCCAGGATCGCCTGGCGGATCCACCAGACGGCGTAGGAGATGAACTTGACGCCGTGGTCGGGATCGAACTTCCGGGCGGCCGTCATCAGGCCGACGTTGCCCTCGCCGATCAGGTCGACGAGCGGCAGGCCCCGGTTCTGGTACTTCTTCGCGACCGAGATGACGAAGCGGAGGTTCCGGGTGACCAGCTCGTGCACCGCGGCCTCGTCGCCCGCCTGCACCCGTCTGGCGACCGCGATCTCCTGCTCGGGGGTGAGCAGGGCCCGCTGGCTCACTTCGCTGAGATAGAGGTCGAGAATGTCCCGCTCGGCCTCGTGCACGCCAAGCGAAGCAGCGGTCTCACGCTTCGGGGACTTCCTCTTGGCCATGGGCTGGTTTGCTGCGAGGGAAACGGCACGAGTTTCGCTTGACACCCTTCGGGGCGGCCACTAGCTTGCCGCGTTGCGGCCCGAGCACCCCGAAGCGCTCGCAATATAGTGGGGGCGTAGCTCAGTTGGGAGAGCGCGTGAATGGCATTCACGAGGTCAGGGGTTCGATCCCCCTCGCCTCCATTGGCTGGGTCGGGTGCGGTTGCCAACGGCGGGTCCCGGCACTACAATGGTTGCCCGTCGGTCGCGCGGGAATAGCTCAGTTGGTAGAGCACAACCTTGCCAAGGTTGGGGTCGCGGGTTCGAGTCCCGTTTCCCGCTCTTAAGTGGCAGGACAGGCGGACGGACCCGGAGTTGGCAGGGCGAGCACGAGCGGCATCGGCCGACACTGGGCCAGGACAAAACGACGCGGGGTGGAGCAGTCTGGTAGCTCGCCGGGCTCATAACCCGGAGGTCGTGGGTTCAAATCCCACCCCCGCCATGCAGGCCGGTCAGGCGGGCAGACGGACAGGCGAGAGACGATGGGCGGGCAGCTCACCCGACCGACTCTCCGACGCCGGCCGACTGCCCGCCTGACGGGTTTCAGACGGGCGGTTAGCTCAGTTGGTTAGAGCGCTACGTTGACATCGTAGAGGTCACAAGTTCGAATCTTGTACCGCCCACTGGGTCCTGGGCCCTTAGCTCAATTGGATAGAGCGTCTGACTACGGATCAGAAGGTTGGGGGTTCGAGTCCCTCAGGGCCCGTCGTGAGCACGGGGCGTAGCGCAGCCTGGTAGCGCGCCTGCTTCGGGAGCAGGAGGTCCCGGGTTCAAATCCCGGCGCCCCGATTCGCCCACCGCTTCGCGGTGGGCTTCCCGGCTCGCCGGGATTTGGCCACCGCCGCTCGCCTGCGGCGAGCGGCTCGGTGGTCAAATCCCCCTTCCCAGACGGCGGCTGGGCCGGTCCGATCCAAAGCGGGCTTCAAGTCTTTTTCCGAGTCTCATCAGCATTCGCCCGGTAAGCTGCGGCCAAACGCGCAGCGAGGGCACTCCGTGAGCCATCCGAGAACGATGGGGCAGCAGCTCGGGCGCCGGTCGTGGGCCGAGCCGTGGAAGATCAAGATGGTCGAGCCGCTCGCGGTCGTGGATCGATCGCGTCGCGAGGAGGCGCTCGACGAGGCCGGGCACAACACCTTCCTGCTCAAATCCGACGACGTCTACATCGACCTGCTGACCGACAGCGGCACCAGCGCGATGAGCGATCGCCAGTGGGCCGGGATGATGCTCGGCGACGAGGCCTACGCCGGCAGCAGGAACTTCTACCATCTCGAGACCGCGGTTCGCGACGCCTACGGCTATCCCAACGTCGTGCCGACCCACCAGGGCCGGGGCGCCGAGCACCTGCTCTCGCGCTCGACGATCTCGGCCGGGCAGCTGGTGCCCGGCAACATGTACTTCACCACCACTCGCGCCCACCAGGAGCTGGCCGGCGGGGTCTTCGTCGACGTGGTGATCCCGGAGGCCCACGACCCGGACGACCTCCATCCCTTCAAGGGCAACGTCGATCTCGACAAGCTGGAGTCGCTGATCCGCCGGGAAGGCGCCGAGCGGATCGCCTACGTGAGCCTGGCGGCGACGGTCAACATGGCCGGCGGACAGCCGGTCAGCCTCGCCAACGCTCGGGAGCTCCGCGCCCTCGCCGACCGGCACGGCATCAAGGTCTACCTCGACGCCACCCGGCTGGTCGAGAACGCGTTCTTCATCCAGGAACGGGAGCCCGGCTGCGAAGGCCGCTCGATTCGGGAGATCGTCCGCGAGCTCTGCTCCCTGACCGACGGCGCCTGGATGAGCGGCAAGAAGGACAGTCTGGTCAACATCGGCGGCTGGGTGGCGGTCCGGGACGAGGAGCTCTTCGAGCGCCTCCGCAACATGGTGGTCGTCTTCGAGGGCCTGCATACCTACGGCGGCCTCGCCGGCCGGGACCTCGAGGCCATGGCGATCGGGATCGAGGAATCGCTCGAGGACCCCTACGTCCACGCCCGGGTCGGGCAGGTGCGCTACCTGGCGGAGCTCCTGATCGACTGGGGGATTCCGATCGTCCGCCCCGTGGGCGGCCACGCCATCTTCCTGAACGCGCGGCAGTTCTACCCGCACCTCTCCCAGGACCTCTTCCCCGCGCAGACGCTGGCGGCGGCGCTCTACCTCGACTCCGGGGTACGGTCGATGGAGCGGGGCGTGGTGAGCGCCGGGCGGGACCCGTCGACCGGCGGGCACCGTTACCCCAAGCTCGAGCTGACCCGGCTCGCGATCCCGCGACGGGTCTACACCCAGGCGCATCTCGACGTGGTGGCGGAGTCGGTCAAAGCGGTGTACGACGACCGGGCGTCCGCCCGCGGGCTCCGGATGGTCTACGAGCCGGAATACCTCCGGTTCTTCCAGGCGCGGTTCGCGCCGGCGGTCGCGAGGCGGGCCTAACGCTCGCCCGGAAGCTCCAGCCGCCACGCGTCGGAGCGGAACTCGGGCCGGGTCGCCAGCACCAAGCGGCCGTCGCGGGAGACGTCTTCGACCCGAAAGCCCGCCGGCAGCACCTGCAATCGGCCGAATCGTGCCACGCTCGGCGTCGACCGCGACCAATTCCTCTGGGGCCGGCGCGAACGCGTTGCGCGCGCGAAGATCTCCCGCCCGTCGAGCGACCAGCCCACCGCGAAACGCCTCCTCCAGCGGCCGATAGCTGGTCTCCCCACCGGCGCCACCGCGAGCGCCACCCGGCCCCGTTGCCCGAATACCAGAGCACTGCGACCCGGCGCCCGTCGGGCGAGATCCGGGGCGAGTAGGTGGTCGCCGGCTCGTCGTCGGGCAGCGTCGGTCCGTCGCTTGGCGCGCCGACGTCGATCCGAACCAGCCCGCGGTTGCCGGGCCGTTGCGCCACCAGACCGGCGGAGCTCAATCGAAGCTCCGCGCCGACCAGGTCGCCGACCCGGGCGACCGCGCCGCCGCGAGCTCCCGGGTGAAGAGGCGGAGCCCGCTGTCGCCCACTTCGCCCGTGTAGGCGACCGCCCGGCCGGTCGGGCCGCCAGGCCAGCCCCCGCCCTGCGTCACGGTGGTGAGCTCGGTGATCGCGCTGCCCAGAAGCGGCACCGTGCCGAGCGTGGTGCCGCGCGCCGTCGAGACGAACACCGCGATGCTCTCGCCGTCCGGCGAGAGCCGGGGCGAACTGTAGAGCGCCGTGCCCATGGTGAAGAGGTCCGGCGTCGGCCGGCGCTCCACCTGGCCGGTCTTCAGGCGGAACCGCGCCAGGTTCGACCAGCTCTCGCCCTGCACCACCACCGCCTGCCGACCGTCTCCGCTCAGTGAGAGGGCGGACCCCGTCGGATGACGGCGACTGTCCTCCGGCACCGCCAGGTTGGCGGCGATCAGCTCCGCGGTCCCCCCGCGCCCGAGCCGGACCCGGCGCAGGTCCTTGGCCCGACCGCGCGGGCCCGCCAGGTAGTAGACCGCGTCGCCGCCGGGCGACCACCGCGGCGCCTGCACTTCGAGCGACTCGGCGCGGATCACCGAGGCCGCCCCGGCGAGATCGATCGCCCAGATCGTGGAACGCGAGCGGTCGGGAGCCAGCACCGAGATCACGAGCCGGTCGGAGCCCGGGGCCCAGGCGACACCGCTGGTCCACCCGTCGACCGGCCGCCGGATCGAGATCGTGTCGCCCGTCTCCGGGCGGAGCACCAGCAGCGTCGGGTCTCCGCCGGAAGCGATCAGGACGAGATTGCCGTCCGGCGAGACCACGCCACGCCCCCGACCCAGCACCCGGCTGGTGCCGCCGAGGGGCGAGACCGCCCTCGTGAGCGGCGCCTCGACGGGCCCCTCCGCGAAGGAGATCTCCCTCCCGTCGTTCACCCAGGTCAGGCCCACGATCCGCTCGCTGGTGACGATGCCGAGGGCGTCGCCCACGCCGTGCGCGTCTCGCACCCAGAGCCGTTGGCCCGAGGTCCCCGCCGTCACGTACGCGACCAGCGCACCGTCGGGCGAGAGCGCGGCCTCGCGCACGGTGCCGAGAAAGGAGAGCTGCTCCGGTCGGACCGGCGCCGTTCGCGCGCCGCGGTCGCCGAAGGTCCAGAGCAGCGCCAGGACCGCGATCGCGGCCGCCGCGGCTCCGATCCACCACCGGGACCGGGTCGTCCCTGACACGCTGGGCCGCTTGCCGCTCGCGTCGACCAGCGCCTCGAGGCGCTCGACCAGCTCGGCCGCGGATCCGAAGCGATCGGCCGGGTCTTTGGCGAGGCAGGTGTCGATCACCTGGGCGATCTCGCGGGGGAGGTCGGGGCGCAGGTTGGCGATCGGCTCGGGCTTCATCACCACGTGCGCGGTCAGCACCTCCTGCGGCGTCTTGCCGAGGAAGGGCCGCCGCCCGGCGACCATCTCGTAGGCCACGACGCCGAGGGCATAGAGATCGGCGCGATGGTCCACCGCCGCGCTGCCGGACGCCTGCTCGGGCGACATGTAGGTCGGCGTGCCCACCGCCATGCCCTGGGTCAGCTGGGGATCGCCGGGCACGAGGTGGAGCGCCTTGGCCACCCCGAAGTCGGTGAGCAGCGCGTGCCGGCCCGCGAGCAGGATGTTGGCCGGCTTGAGGTCCCGATGGACCACGCCGTTCTGGTGGGCGTAGTTGAGCGCGTCCGCGAGATCGACGACGATCCGGACGATCTCGCCGATCGAGAGCGGCGGGTCGCGGTCGAGTCGGTCCCGGAGGGTCTCGCCCTCGACGAGCGGCATGGCGAGGAAGACCGAGCCGCCGGCCTCCCCCGCCTCGAGCAAGGGCACGATGTGCGGGTGCTGGAGCCGGGCGGCGAATTCGATCTCGCGGAGAAAGCGGTCCCGAACCGCGGTGCCGACCAGATCCGAGTGCAGGATCTTGAGCGCGACGGTGCGGTTGTGGCGCTCGTCGATCGCCCGACAGACGACGGCGGTCGCCCCGACTCCGATCTCCTCGGCGATCCGGTAACGTCCGGCCAGGGCGTCCCGCACCGCGGCAGGAATCGAGCTCGGTCGATCGGCCATGGCGGAATCTAGCTCCAGCCGGCGGAGCGAGGTCTCCGGCCGGGCGCCATGGATGGCCGCGACCCGCGAGGATACCATTCACCCATCCACCTCCGCCCAGGATCGGTCTCCCCATGCTTCGTGTGATGACCCGCGCGCTCGCCCGATGCGGCCTGGTGGCCGTGGCGCTCTCGAGCGCAGGTCGAGCGGCCGCCGCCCAGACCCCCGGCGCCTTCCCGACGTCCGACCCGGTCCTCCAGCGGATCTGGCGGCTCGGGATGGACAGCTCCGAGGTGCAGCGACTCGCGCAGGTGCTGCTCGATTCCGTCGGGCCGCGCCTCACGGGCAGCCCGGGCTTCGTGTCGGCGAGCGACTGGGTGATCCGGACCTACCGCTCCTGGGGAATCGAGGCGCGCAAGGAGCCATACGGCACCTGGCGAGGCTGGCGACGCGGGACCTCGCACGTCGATCTGGTCGAGCCCCGGGTCCGCTCGCTCGAGGGGACGATGCTGGCCTGGAGCCCGGGCACCGGCGGCCGGAGCGTCCGGGCCGAGGCGATCGTGCTGCCGAAGTTCGAGGACAGCACCGCGTTCGTCCGCTGGCTGCCGAACGTGCGGGGCAAGATCGTCCTCGTCTCTCCCGCCTGGCCGACCTGTCGCCCCTCGGAGGATTGGGTCGAGTGGGCCACGCCCGAATCGAAGGCGCGGATCGACACGGCGGTGGCGGTGATGCAGCGGGAGTGGTCCGTGAACGGCGCCGACGGAAGCAAGCTCTACCGGGGAACCGGTCACACCCTGGCGCTCGGCACCGGCTCGCTCGGCATCCGACTCGAGCAGGCGGGCGCGGCCGGCGTGGTCTCCTCGCGCACCAAGCTCGGCGGCTTCCCCAATCCCTTCGGAGACGACGGTGGCGGGCGCCGCCGGTACGGACCGCGCGGTCCGGGGGGACCGGCGTCGGCGCGGGGAGGCGGACCGGCGGCCAGCGTCCAGCGCCCACCCTCGGGCTTCGGCGGCGGAGCCGATGGAACCGGCGGCTGGGGAGTGACCGAGATCTTCGAGACCTACAACACCGTCGCGCCGGCGGTGACGCTGAGCTGCGAGGACTACGGCCTGGTCTTCCGACTCGCCGGGCGGGGCCAGAAGCCGGTCCTCGCGCTCGACCTCGACGCCGAGCTCCTCGGCGAGGTCCCCGCCTTCAACACCATCGGCGCCATCGCAGGCAGCGAGAAGCCCGACGAGTACGTGATCCTCTCCGCCCACTTCGACTCCTGGGACGGCGGCTCGGGCGCCACGGACAACGGCACCGGCACGCTGATGGCGATGGAAGCGATGCGGATCCTCAAGCGGGCGTATCCCAAGCCGAAGCGCACCATCCTGGTCGGACACTGGGCCAGCGAGGAACAAGGCCTGAACGGCTCCCGCGCGTTCGCCGAAGACCACCCCGAGGTGATGAAGGGCCTCCAGGCGCTCTTCAACCAGGACAACGGCACCGGCCGGATCCAGTCGCTCTCGGGGGCCGGGCTCTCCGCGATGGGTGGCCACCTCAAGAGCTGGTACGAGCGGCTGCCGGGCTTCTACACCGACAGCCTGAGCCCCAACGTCGTGTCGTGGGCCTTCAACGACGTCCCGACCGGCAATCCGGGTGGCACCGACGGCGCGGTCTTCGCGTGCTACGGCACGCCGTCCTTCGGAATGGGCGCGGCGTCGTGGAACTACGGGACCTACACCTGGCACACCGGGCGCGACACCTTCGACAAGGTGGTCTTCGACGATCTCAAGCACAACGCGACCCTCGCCGCGATGCTGGCCTATCTCGCGGCGGAGGATCCGGAGCTCATCTCTCGGGAGCGGTCGCCCGGCGATTGGCCGCCGAATTGGCCGGAGAACTGCGGCAAGGCACCGCGGGAGACCCGGCCGCGCATCTGATCGCGCGGCGGGGGCCGGTCTGGCGGGGTTCTCGATGCGCTCGAGAGAGGCTGGCGCTTGTCGTCGAGACTCGGACGCCGGCGGGCGCTCGTCGGTGGATGGCCATCGAGCTCATTAGCCGCTTGGGGCTCGACGGCGAGCGCGGCGAGCTCGGCGCACCACGAGGGAGTAGAGGAAGAGGTTCAGCACGATCACCAGGAGACCCAGCGCCCGCTGGGTGCCGGAGGTGAGTCCGTCCGGATAGAGCACCGGCAGCACGTAGTGCTCGACGAACCCACCAGCGTATCCCGCTTCACCGCCTTGGGCGCGGAGTCGGTTCTCGAGCGGCGTGAGCGGACAGATCCAGCCCGTCAGCTCGATCAGCGCGCCCCAGGCCGCCGCGGGCAGGTGTACCCACGCCGTCGCCGGCCAGCGAAGCACGAGCAGCGCACCCGCCACCACGTACACGACGAAGAGCAGGTGGACCAGCACCACCAGGTCGGCGGCGACGCGCGCGAGCATCCTCAAGCATAAGGCCGACCCGCCTCAACCCTCCGCCTGGAGGGCGACTCTCGGATCCACCCGGGTGGCTCGCCTCGCCGGCAGGATCGCGGCCGCGAGCCCCGCGGCGGTCAACGCGCTCGTCACCACGACGAAGACGAGGGGATCGGCCGTCCCGACCTGAAAGAGCATGCTCTGGATCGCCCTCGCTGCGAGCAACGCCGCCGGGACGCCGATCCCGATGCCGAGAGCCAGCATGGCCGCCCCGCGCGCCACCATCCCGCGGAACACCGCGCCGCGAGGCGCCCCCAACGCCATCCGGATCCCGATCTCCCGGGTCCGCTGGCTCACGGCGTAGGCGAGCACGCCGTAGAGACCGACCATCGCCAGGCCGAGCGCGGCGATCGCGAACGCGGTCAACAGCTGAGCCGTGAGCCGATCGCTGGCGGTATCGGCGTCGACCAGCTCGGTCATGGCGCGGGTCGCCCCGACCGGCAGATCCCGATCGATCGCCGCCACCACCGATTGGATCGCGCGGCCGAGGCCGCCGACCCCGTCGCCTCCCCGCGCGATCAGCGTGAGATACGAGAGCCCGAACCCGGGGTGCTGATCGGCCGGCAGGTAGAGCAGGTCCGGCGCCTCGCTTCGAGGGCCGTAGGCGAGCACGTCGCCGACGACGCCCACGATCTCCGCCGTGTAGGGCTCCCCGAAATCGACCACCAGGCGCCTCCCGAGCGCGCTTTCGCCCGGGAACAACCGCTCGGCCATGCCCCGGTTGATCACCAGCGCGGGCGGTCCCCCGCTCCGCTCCGCGGGGCCGAAGGTCCGCCCGGCCACGAGCGGGATGCCCAACGCCTCGAAGTAGCCGCCGGTGACGCTGTTGACCACGGCGTTCCGCCGCTCGCCTTCCGCCGTCGGGTCGCGTCCGTCGACCCAGTAGTAGGTGTCGCCGCCACCCCCGAGCGGCACGATCCTGGACGCCGCGGCGCGGCTCACGCCGGGCGCCTTGGCGAGGCGTTCGACCGCCTCGTTCCAGAACCGGGCCCGCGCCTCGCTGTCGCGATAGGTGGCCGAAGGCAGCAGCACGTCGGCGACGACGACCCCGCGTCCGTCGAAGCCGGGGTCCACGGCCTGGAGTCGCCAGAGGCTCCGCACCAACAGCCCGGCACCGATCGCCAACACCAGCGAGACGGCGACCTGCGCCACCACCAGCCCATCCCGCGCGCGCTGGCCGCGTCGCGCGCTCGACCCGCGCGCGCCCGAGACGAGCGAAGGCGTGAGGGTGACCGGCGCCGAGCGCAGCGCCGGCGCGAGGCCGAAGAGGATCCCGGTTCCGACCGACACCGCCGCGGTGAAAGCGAGCACGGCCGGATCGACGCCAAGCTCGCTCAATCGCGGGAGGACGTCCCCGGCGGAGAGCTTGAGTCCCCAGATGGCGAGGCCGGCCAGACCGAGCCCCAGTCCGCCGCCGGCCACCGAGAGGAGCAGACTCTCGGCCAGCAGCTGCCGCACCAGCCGCGGTCTGCTGGCGCCGAGGGCGGTCCGGATCGCGATCTCGCCGTGACGCGCCGTCGAGCGGCTGAGCAGCAGGTTGGCGAGGTTGGCGCAGCCGATCAGGAGCACCAGGCCGACGGCGCCGAGCAGCAGGACCAGGGTCCGTCCCATGTCGCCGACCACCTCGTCCTGAAGGGGGACGAGCCGGAGCCGCCAGGACTCGTTCTCCGGATAGGTCGCGGCAAGTCGCGCGGCCACCACATCGAGCTCCGACTGCGCCTCGGCCAACGAGACCCCGTCGGCGAGCCGGGCGATCCCTCGGAGGTAGTGGAACCGTCGAACCGAAGCGCTCCTGCCGTGCAGGTCGAGCGGCATCCAGAGGTCGACCTGCGCGGTCGGGTCCGTCACCGGCGGCATCACGCCGACGACCTCGTAGGTCTCGCCGTTCAGCTCGATCGACGTCCCCACCACCCCGGGATCGGCGCCATGCCGACGCTGCCAGAGGCCGTGGGACAGGATCACGACCCGGTGCTCGCCGCCCACTTCCTCCTCGGACCTGAAGACGCGCCCGCGGAGCGGCGTCACGCCCAGCGTGGCGAAGAAGTTGGCCGTCACCCGCGCGCCGCTCGCCCGAAGCGGCGGCGCGCCGCCGCCGCTCAACACCAGGTCGCCGGCGAAGGTCCTCGCCGCGAACGAGCGAAGGGCTCGGCTCTCCCGATAGTCGAGGAAGTCCGGCGGAGAGATCGCGGCCCGATCGCTGCCCGAGAAGGCTCCATAGACGAAGACCAGCTCCTCGGGCCGCTCGTAGGGCAACGGCCGGAGCAGGATCGAGTTGACCAGCGTGAAGACCGCCGTGTTGGCCCCGCTGCCGAGCGCCAGCGTGAGGATCACCGTGAGGGAAAAGCCGGGCCGCTTCCAGCTGGCGCGCCAGGCGTCGCGGAGGTCGTGGCGGAGCATGTCGATTCTCCAATGGGCGACGCGGAGCAGCGCCGCGTGCGGGAGCGCCCCCGCGAGCCGAACGGCGACTCCCGGCAAGGCGCCCACCGTCGTTCGGGGGTTGGTCTCTGCCAGCCGATGCCAGCCCTCGGCTTCCCACTCGGCGCGCCAGTCGTCCCGCCGGTCCGCCGGCACCAGCAGGGCGACCCCGCGGAGCAACCAGCGGGTGAGCGCGAACACCCGCTCGCCGGGAGCGGAGAGCCGATCAGCCACCGGAGCGCCGCCAGCGGGAGGCGTGCCGACCCGCTTCGGAGGAGCGGCGAGCCGATCAGCCACGGAGGACCGCGCCCCGGTCGCGGCTCCGGGGGCACCCAGGCTGGCGTAGTGCGCGCGGGAGCGGGCCAGCTCGCGCGCCCCCTCGGCAGAGATCTCGTAGTAGCGGCGGGGCGGCCGCTTGTCCCGCCGCGCGATGGCGACGGACTCCCAGCGGGAGCGCAAAACGCCGGCGGCCTCGAGGCGGCTCAGAATCGGATAGACGGTCCCGGAGGCGAGCCCGGTGGCGTCCATGATGTCGAAGCCGTAGTGGGTCCCGGACGCGATCGCCTGGAGGACGCGGACGGCGGTGAAGGAGAGGGGCTTGGGGTCGCTCATGTCTGCCTTCCGGGGAGTCCGATCTAGCTATGTAGCAAACCTACACATGAAGCAGCCGGTGGCAAGCCGCCCGGGCGGGAGGGGGCCCCTTCTCCTTGACGATCTAGGAGAGCGACCCTATCCTCTCCCCTAGACTGTCAAGGAGAAGCCAGCCGTGCCACCCAAGCCGCCCGATCTGCTCCAGGGCACCCTCGACATGCTGATCCTCAAGGCCGTCTCCCTCGCGCCCATGCACGGCTACGGCATCCTGCTCCGGATCCAGCAGTGCTCTCGCGACGTGCTCCAGATCCAGCAGGGCTCGCTCTACCCCGCCCTCTACCGGCTCGAGCACCAGGGTCTGATCGCCAGCGAATGGGGCCAGAGCGAGAATCACCGCCGCGCCAAGTTCTACTCCCTCACCCCGGCCGGCCGGCGGCGTCTCAAGGAAGAGCGCGACGCCTGGGAGACGATGGTGAGCGCGATCGGCGCGGTGTTGGACACCCGAGCGCTGGACCCCGGATCGTGATCGGGCGATGGCTTCGCGCCGCCCGGCTCCTGCTCGGCCGGCGCCGCTTCGAGCGGGAGATGGACGAGGAGCTCGCCTTCCATCTCGAGCGGCAGGAGGAAGACCTGGTCCGAGCCGGCGTGGCGCCAAGGGAGGCGCGGCGTCGGGCCCGAGCGATGTTCGGCGCGGTCGACGGCTTCAAGGAGGACGCCCGGGAGGCGAGCGGAATCGCCTGGCTCGATCAGCTCCGGTCCGACTTCGCCTTCGCCCTGCGCACCCTCCGGCGCTCGCCCGGCTACGCGCTCGCGGCCATCGGGACGCTCGGCCTCGGGATCGGCGCCAACACCACGATCTTCAGCGTGATCGACGGCGTGCTGCTCCGTCCGCTCCCGTTTCCCGAGAGCGAGCGATTGGTTCGCGTGGGCAGCGGGTATCCCGCCGGGGCTTTGCTGCTCTACCGCTCGGAGGCCCGGAGCTACGAGGCGGTCGGCACCTACAGCTTCGAGAGCGAGTTCAACCTGCTGGTCGGCGGGGAGCCGGAACGGGTACCCGGACGCAGCGTGTCGGCGGAGTTCTTCGAGGTCCTCGGCGCGCGAGCGGCGTTGGGCCGGACCTTCCGGACCGGAGAAGACGAGGCCGGCGCCGGCCTCGTGGCGGTGATCAGCGAACAGCTCTGGCGCCGCCGCTTCGGCGCCGACCCGGCGGTGATCGGGAGGACGCTGACGCTCGACGGGCGGCTCCGCGAGATCGTCGGCGTGATGCCCCGCGGCTTCGAGTTTCCGACCTCGGGCACCGAGCTCTGGATGCCCCTGCCGCTCGACCAGGCGAACCCGACCGCGCTCTGGGAAAGCGCGCAGGGCACGACCTTCGTCGGCAGGCTCCGGCCGGAAGTCACGGTGTCGATGGCGAACGCGGAGCATCGCGCGCTGATCACCCGGGTGCGGGACGGCTTTCCGTGGCGGATGCCCGACGAATTCGGGCAGGAGGCCGGCAACCGGGTCCCGCCCTCGCCGAGGCGATCGGCGAGCGGGTGGAGGATCGGCTGTTGCTCCTGCTCGGCGCGGTCGGCCTGGTGCTGCTGGTGGCGTGCGCCAATGTCGCCAACTTGAACCTCACCCGGATCGCGGCGCGGGAGCGCGAGTTCGCCGTCCGGCGGGCGATCGGCGGGAGCCGAGGTCGGATCGGACGGCAGGTGCTGGTCGAGCAGCTCGTGCTGGCGACGTTAGGCGGCGCGCTCGGGGTCGGCCTCGCGGCGGTCGGCACGCCGCTCCTGGTCCACTGGCTCCCGGCCGGCACGCCGCGGCTCGACGAAGTGGGGATCGACGCCCGGGTGCTGCTCTTCACCGGCGCCCTGGTCCTGCTCGCGGCCGGGATCGCGGCCCTCGGCCCGACACTCCGCACCGCCGGGATCCGGGAGGCGGCGGCGCTGGGCAGCGCCAGCCGGAGCGCCGGCCCGACGGCCTGGGGCCGGCGTTTCTCCAACGCGCTGGTCGTGGGCGAGGTGGCGGTCGCGTCGATTCTGCTGATCGGCGCCGGCCTGCTGATGCGGAGCTTGAGGGCCGTGCTGGAGCGGGACCCCGGCGTGCGGGTCGAGCGGATCGTGACGGCCCGGATCACCCAGGACGCGGCGCGTTGCGACGACAGCATGGGGTCCTGCGCGGCGACGTTCGTGCGGATCGAAGAGGCCCTCTCCCGGATCCCCGGGGTCTCGGGCGCCGCGATCGCCAACATGTTGCCGCTGGACGGACAGGTCAATTGGTTCGCGATGCACGTCGAAGACCACCCCGTCGAGCCCGGCGAGCCGGCCCACATCCTGAACCAGCTGTCGGTGAGCCCGGGCTATTTCCGCATCGCCGGGATGCGATTGGAGGAGGGTCGACTCCTCGACGCCACCGACGACTGCCGCTGGCAGCAGCAGGCAGGCGACTGCCGCGGAGGCGAGATGGTCGCGGTGGTGAGCCGCTCGCTGGCCGAGACCTACTGGCCGGGCGAGTCGGCGATCGGCAAGACCATCAGGCCGGTCTGGCTCAGGCAATGGAGCCGGATCGTCGGGGTGGTGAGCGACGTGCGGCAGGAATCGCTGAGCAGCGATCCCGCGCCGACCTTCTACTGGCCGCTCGGCCAATGGGGAACCCGCTCGATGACGGCGATGCTCGAGAGCGATCTGCCCGCGCCGATGCTCGAGCCCGAGATCCGGCGCGCGGTCGCTAGCGTCGACCCGGTGACCCCGGTCTCGCGAATCCAGAGCATGGAGGCGATCGTCGCCGGCTCGGTAGCCGGCTCGCGGACCTCGGCGCTCCTGCTCGCGGTCTTCGCCGGCTCGGCGCTCCTGCTCGGCGCGATCGGGGTCTATGGGGTGCTCTCCTACGGCGTCTCCTCGCGCCGCCAGGAGATCGGCGTCCGGCTCGCCATCGGCGCGGCGCCGGGCCGGGTGATGGGCATGGTCGTCGGCCAGGCGCTCCTGCTGGTCGCGGTCGGGCTCGGGATCGGCATCCTGGGAGCGCTCGCGCTCGCCGGCCTGCTCGAGCGATTCGTCTTCGGGGTGAGCGCCCGCGACCCGCTCACCTTCGCGCTGGTGGCGCTGGTGTTCCTGTCGATGGGCGCGCTCGCGGGCTATCTCCCCGCCCGACGGGCGACCCGGGTCCCGGCGACAGAGGCGCTCCAGGCCGAGTAGAACGCGCGCACGGCGCTCGTCGGCCTCCGAGGCGACGAGGTAGCCGGCGCTGCCGACGCCCGCCCACCACGCTCGGCGCCCTACCGGGACAGCTCGCGGCCGAGACGGACCCGGCGTGCCCGGCTGAAGCCGACTTCAGACTCGCTTCCTGGAAACGTCGCGCCGATTCGGATATGGTCCGCCATCGTCTCGAAGGAGCGCCATCGGGTGTCGGTGACCGCCGTCCGGCGTCGAGTCTACGGCTTCCGTGCCGCGCGCTGGTTGGCTCTGCACGTGCGGGGCGCGGAGATCGACTGGGAGACTCTCGGCGACCGAGCCGACGAGCTCTTCCCGCCGCTCCTGCCGCGCTTGCTGACCGGAGCCGAGTCCGACGCGATCGACTCGAACGAGCTCACCAGCCGCGACGTGATCGACGCGGCCCGCGGCGAGCGCCCCGCCCTGGTCTGGCTGCTCGACGGATTGACCCGCGCGCGTCCTCCCGCGCCCCGGGCGCGGCTCTGGGCCCTGCTCGAGCTGCCCCTTCGCGTCCCGCGTCGCGAGATCCCTCCCCCTCCCGAGCGACGGACTCGCACGGGCGTGTCGCCGCGACCGGCGGCGCGTGGATCGTTGGGCATCCTCCGCCAGGCCACGGCGGAGGCGCCCGCGGCGCTCCTCGCCGCGCTCGGCTCCCGCGACGGTGACGTGTTCGAGGCGCGGCCCGCGCGGGCGGCGCGGATGCTCGTCTGCCTTCCGCGCGCAATGCCAGGCGCTGGCGTCACCCAAGCCTGGGCCTCCGCGGTCTGGGACGAGCGGGACGACCTCGTGGCCGTCGCGGTCGGCGAGCTCCTTCCCCACCGAATCGACCTGCGCTTCGAGCGCCGGCCGGCCGACGAGGGCCGGCATGACGGGTTGCTCGGGCTTCATCGGCGGGTGCTGCGAGCATGGTGCCCGGCGGCGGCGATCGCCGCTCGAGGCCGATCCTCCGCGGGCGCGGTCGCGCCCTCGGCCGCGGCGATCGGCGCCGCGGTGCTGTCCGGCAGCCTCGCGCCGGCCCTCGCTTCGAGGCTCGATACGCTGGCGCGGCGTGCGCCGGGCGCGAGCGGGGCGGACCAGGCACGCCGTCTGGTCAGAGCGGCGCCGCTCTTCGACGCGCTTCGGCGGGAGCTCCAACGCTCGCCCTCTGCGCCGCCGAGGGCGTCACGATGAACGGCTCGACCGACGCCCTCCTGCGGGAGCTCGAGCGTGGCGCGGCGCCGGCCCGCGAGCGAAGGCTGCTCGACGAGCTGACCGACCTGCCGCTCGACCCATCCGAGCTCGCTCGCTACCACGACTCGCTGCTCTTCGTCGCCGCGTATCCGCGCTCGGAAGCGGCCTGGAAGCAGGCGCATCGAGAGCTGGCCGCCTTCGACGAGCGGATCGCGCGGCTGGACGAGGGAGAGCGGGCCGAGCTCGTCGACAGCGGGATCGTCGAAACCGCTCAGGTCTACCCCTACGGCCTCGGCAACGCGCGATGGATGGCCGGGTTGCCCGGGTGTCGGGTCGAGATCGAGTGGAGCCTGGTCGCTCCCGCGGCGCGGCGCCGGCTGGCGGCGATCGTGCGGGGCTTGCTCCGTCCGATCGAAGCCCGTGCGCTCGACGAGGGTGACCGGGCCGCGCTCGGCGTGCGCCGGGTCCTCGACCGGCTTCGCGGACGCGGGACGGCGTTCGACTGGCTCTCGGGCCGGTTGCGGCGCGCGCTACCGGGCGGCGTCGACCAGCTGGTCTTCGACGCCACCGAGCTGCCGCTTCGAATCGAGCTCTCGTCGCACGGCCCCAACCGGACCCTCGATCGCGATCGACTGCCCGGGCGACCGGCCCTCTACGATCCGGCCGTGGCACGCGCGCCGGTGGCGGTCGTGGAGGAGATCAAGCGCCCGTTGCGCTTCGGCCCGCCCGTGCCACTCGAGCGCGGCCGGGAGCTGCTCCGGGTGATCCGGGGACTGGTGCTCTCCCGTGGGCGCGAGCTGCACGCGATGACCCACGGCAACCCGGACGAGGTCTATCACGCCCGGATCGATCGCGGGGCGACGCTCACCCTCTGGATGATGACGCCCGCCGAGCGGCTGCCGCTCGAGGTCGGGTGGTACTTCATGCTCTGCCGCAACGGGATCCCGCTGGCCTACGGCGGCGGCGGGATGTTCGCGACCCGGGCCGAGATCGGGATGAACCTGTTCGACCCCTACCGGCGGAGCGGGGAGGCGCGCTGGATCTTCTCCCAGATCGCGCGGGCGGTCTACTCGTTCTGCCCGGTGCCCTGGATCGTGACCCGCCGCTACCAGATCGGCGGCGACGACAACGACGAGGGTCTGGCCTCTGGCGCCTACTGGTTCTACGACAAATTGGGCTTTCGGTCCGTCGACCCGGCGATTCGGGCGCTCGCCGATCGGGAGCGGGCGCTCCGCGCGACGACGCCGGGGCACCGAACCGCGAAGCGGCTCCTGCGAAGGCTGGCTTCCGCCGACGTGGCGCTCCCACTCGACGGCCAGCCGCCAGGCGAGTACCGCGAGTTCCCGCTCGATCGGGTCGGGCTCGCGCTCACCCGGGCGATCGAGTCGCGGTTCGGCCCGGAGCGCGCCGGTCTTGCCGAGTGGTCCGAGCGCCGGGCCGGGCGGGAAGGCGACCCGGCCCATCGACGCCGGCGGGGAGACACCGCCCTGTTCGAGCTGATCACCGAGCCCGCGAAGCGGAGCGCGGCGCGCCGAGCGGCCCGGCTCAAGGGCGGCCGTTTCGAGGGGCGCTACGCGAGGGCGCTGCCCTCGCTCCTGCCCTGGCTCGAGAGCCTGGTCCCCAAGTAGCCCGGCTTGCGGCGACGGGCGGTCGGGAGCACACTCTCGCGATGGGCACGATCGACCATCGGGGTCAAGCCATCCACTTCGAGGATCACGGCAGCGGTCCGCCGGTCGTGCTGGGCCACAGCTTCCTCTGCACGGGCGCGATGTGGCGCGAGCAAGTTGCCCCGCTCGCGGCGCGCTATCGGGTGCTCAACCTCGATCTCCGCGGGCACGGACGCTCGGGACCCGCCGCCAAGCCCTTCACTCTCTACGACGCGGTCGACGACGTGCTCGCCGTGCTCGACCATCTCGGGATCGAGCGGGCGGTCTGGTGCGGGCTCTCGATCGGCGGGATGGTGGCCCTGCGCGCCGCGCTGGTCGCGCCCGAGCGGGTGCGGGCTCTGGTGCTGCTCGACTCCGACGCCGGCGCGGAGACCGTCGGCAGGAAGCTCAAGTACTCCGCCATGGGGGTGGTGGCCCGGCTGGCCGGCATCGGGCCGGTCCGCTCTGCGGTCTCGCGACTGATGTTCGGCGAGACCACCCACCGGAGCCGTCCGGACCTGGTCTCCGAATGGGAGGCCACGGCCGACTCGCTCCACATTCCGTCCGTGCTCCGGGGGCTCGAGGCGTTGGTGACCCGCGACTCGCTGCTCGCGCGGCTCCGCGAGATCACCGTACCGGCGCTGGTCATGGTCGGCGACGAGGATCGTTCCCTGCCACCCCCGCATTCACGCCGGATCCAGGCGGGACTGCCCGACGCGAGGCTCGAGCTGATCCCGGGCGCCGGTCATCTCGCGGCCCTGGAGCGCCCCGAGGTCGTGACCCGAGCGATGCTCGGGTTCCTCGATGCGCTCGGGGCCATGCCCGGGGAGGATGGCGCCGCCGGGTCCCGCTAGGCGGGCTTCCGATCTTCAGGGCTTCTTCGCGTCGCCGATCAGGCTGTTGAGCAAGCCCTCGACGATCGAGGACGCGCTCCAGACACCGGGCGTCACGTCGCGGTAGCCGAGCGCGTGCTCCCGCACCGTCCGGACCTGGTTGCTCGGCAGGAGCTCGAGCTCCACGATGGTGGCGTCGAAGGCGTAGCGGGTCCCGACCTGACGCCGCCCCGCCTGAAAGCGCACCGCGAAGGTCGCCGTCCGGGCCTTGCCGGGATCGAGCCGGAACGAGGCGTCGGCGGACTGACCGGTGACGACTCCGATGCCCCGCACGGTGTTGTCGCGCACCCCGGCCCGAGTGGTGACGTACCGGTTGCCGACGTCGTCGACGCCGATGCTGGAGCGCGACTTGTACCCCAGGATGAGGGGCTCCCGCCCCAGGTTGCTGAAGCGGATCGTGAACTCCAGGGTGATCCGGTTGTGGGGATTGACCACGCTCCGGTTGAGTCGCACGATCTCCGCCGCGAACGGCCCCGCGAAGAAGCAGCGCTCCACGCCCGCGCACGGGTCCTCGGGCGCCTGCTCGGCCTCCGAAGCGACGGGCCCCGCCTCGGGCGCGTCCGACTGCTGGCCGAAGCCCGTGAAGCGGAGCGCGTGCTCCTTGCCCAGGCGATGCTGACCCCGAGCCAGGGGCTCGATCTCCCGCACGGCGAGATCGACCTCATAGGTGGTCCCGAAGATCTGGCCTTGTGTCGCCTGCCAGAGGAACTCGAACCGGGCGTCGCTCGCCTCGCCCGGAGCGAGGACGAACTTCGGATCGAAGGTGTTGCCCCCGATCTGGCCGATCGCCCTGACGCTGCTGGCGCGATAGCGGTTGCCCTGGTCGTCGGTGACGATGCCCGACCCGGTGACGTAGCCGAGGGTCAGGGGACCGTCGGTGCGATTGTGGAACCGGATCGTCGCGGCGACCAGCCGACCGGAAGGATTCTGACTCTCGCGGAAGTCGGTCACCGTGGCGGTGAAGGTGGTCACCTCCGCGCAGGCCGGATCGCCGGCACAGTCGCCGTCCGCTTGGGCTCGGGCGGTCGAGGCGACCAGTGCCGGGCCGAGCAGGAGAAGGGGAATCGCGATTCGTGGCTGCATCGTGCACCTCTCTCACAGGAGTGGAGTCTTGACCACCTCGGCGAACCCGCGCTCGATGGTCGAGCGGGCTCGCGTCGCTCTGAGCCAGAGCCAGCCGCCCGCGAGCGCGGCCGGAGCCCCGCCGATCGGGCCCGGCGGGAGCCAATCCGCCAGCGCCGCTGCGCCCAGCGCCAGCAGGCCGAGCCCGAGCCACCGGGTCGCGCGAGGAGCGGAGCAGCTCCGCTTCCGCTCCCGCAGCACGTCGGGATCCCGTGAGCCTGTCGAGCGAAGCGCCGCGACCACGGCCTCCGTCTGGAGCGGCGACAACGGGTTGGGCATCGACCTCCCGAGGGCAACTGGCGGGTTCCCCGCCCCGATCCGCGGGTTACTGTAGCGATGGCCTCGGCCGTGACCCGGCCGGCGGCTCGCGCCGACGGCCACCTGTGATACGGCCTCCGGCCCGGCGCGGCTGTCACCACCTGAATTCACCCGACGCCACGGTCATGTCCGCGATTCCTCCGATCGGCATTCCAGCCCCGAGCCCTGCCCGAGCGCCTCGACGCGATGTACAGCCTCGCGTACGAGGAGCTGCGCAGGGTGGCAGGCCCGGGGTGTCGCGCGACTCGTCGGAGCTCACCAATCCGACCGCGCTGGTGCACGAGGCGTGGCTCAAGCTGGCGGCGTCGCCGCCGTTGCGGCGAGCCGCTCCTGCATCTGAAGCGGGTGGCCGGCGATGCGGCAGGTCCTGGTGGACGTTGCAAGCGCCGCCGCGCCACCGGCGGCGGCGGCGGGCCCGCTGATCACGTTCGACGAGGCGCTGACGCAGACGGCGGAGGACGTGCTCGCGCCTGACGCCGCGATCGAGGAGCTCGCCTGGATCGCGCCCCGGCAGGCCGCCGCGGTGGAGAGCCGCTTCTTCGGCGGCTTCGAGGTCGTGGAGACGGCCGCGATGCTCGGGGTGTCGGAGGCGACGGTGATGCGAGACTGGCGCACCGCGCGCGCGTGGCTGGCCAAGCGACTGCGAGGGGACCGGGATGAGCGGGACTGAGTCGCCCCGCTGGGAGCGGGTGCAGGCCCTCTTCCTCCAGGCCGCGTCGCTCGCGGAGAAGGACCGCGCGGCGTTCCTCGCCCGCGAGTGCGGCGAGGACCGCGAGCTGATCGACGAGGTGCGGGCCCTGGTGGTCGAAGACGCGCGAGCCGGATCGATCCTGGATCGCGGGCTCGGCAACGTCGCGGGCGACCTGGTGGGCGGCGAGGCGGGCGGCCCCGACCTCCACTTCGGACCGTATCGGGTGCTCTCCCGCATCGGCGAAGGCGGCATGGGCGTCGTCTACCTGGCCGAGCGGCCTGACCCTCGGACATCGCGTGGCGATCAAGGTCCTGCGCGACGCCGCGCTCTCGCCCGCCCGACGGGAGCGGGACCGAGCAGCGGACGCCGGCCCAGTTGAGCCACCCGTCGATCGCGCAACTCATCGACGCGGACAGTCTCCCCGACGGCACGCCCTGGTTCGCGATGGAGTACGTCGAGGGCCTGCCACCTCTTCACCGAGTATTGTCGGGCCCACGAGACCTCGATCGAGGGCAGGCTGCTGCTGCTCCGCGCCGTGGCGCAGGCCGTCGACCACGCCCACCGTCACCTGGTGGTCCATCGCGACCTCAAGCCGTCCAATCTCGGTCCGATCCGACGGCTCGGTGGCCCTGCTCGATTTCGCTGGAATCGCCAAGCAGCTGGAGCGCTCGGAGAGTCCGGTCGACCAGACCCGGACCGGCCTTCGACTGATGACTCCGGCCTACGCCGCGCCCGAGCAGCTCCGGGGCGAGCCGGTCGGGATGCACACCGACATCTACTCCCTCGGCGTGATCCTCTACGAGCTCCTGACGGGCCGGCTACCCTTCGACGTGTGCCAAGCGGCCTCTCGCCCGCCGAGGCGGAGCGGCTGATCGTCGAGCGCGAGCCCGCGCGGCCCTCCACTGCGACGGAACGGCCGGCCGCCGTGGAGCGCTCGACCGCCACCGTGGCCTGGGGCGACCTCGACGTGCTCTGCCTGACGGCGATGCACAAGGACCCCGCCCGCCGCTACCGGTCGGCCGACGCGCTGATCCGCGATCTCGATCACTACCTTGCCGGCGAGCCGCTCGACGCCCAACCCGACCGGCTCGGCTATCGCCTCGCCAAGTTCGTGCGTCGCAATCGCCCCGCGGTGACGGCCGCGGTCGCGATCGTGATGACGGTGCTCGCCCTGGTGGGCTTCTACACCGCCAGGCTCACGACGGCCCGCAACCAGGCCGAAGCCGAGGCGGTCCGCACCCAGCGGATCCAACGGTTCGTGCTGGACCTCTTCCAGGGCGGAGACCAGGAGGCCGGCCCCGCCGACAGCCTTCGCGTGATCGAGCTGCTCGACCGGGCGTGCGCGAGGCCCGCCAGCTCGACGCCGAGCCGGCGGCGCAGGCGGAGATGCTCGCGACCCTCGGCGGGATCTACCAGCAGCTGGGCAAGCTGGAGCGGGCGGACTCGCTGCTGTCGGCGGCGCTGGCGCGGCGGCAGGCGCCCGCCCCGGACGACCCGCTGCTCGCCGAGAGCGAGCTTCTCGCGCTGGCCGCGCTCCGGGTCGACCAGGCGCGGTTCGACGACGGCGAGCGCCTCGCCCGAGCCGGGGTCGATCGTCTCGAGGGGATCCGGGCCGACCACCCCAACCTCGGACGGGCCAACACCGTGCTCGGCAAGGTGCTCGAGGAGCGTGGCGACTATCCAGCGGCCATCGCCGTGCTGGAGCTGGCGCTGCCGCCTCGAGCGCCGCTCCGACGAGCCGGACGCCGATCCGGGCGGAGCCGCGCTCACCGAGCTCGGCAACAGTCACTTCTACGCCGGCAACTTCGAGATCGCCGACTCGCTGTTCCGCTCGGTGCTGGCGCTCGATCGCCGCCTGCACGGGCCCCGGCATCCGCTCGTGGCCAACGACCTGATCAACGTGGGCGCGGTGCTCCACGAGCGGGGCCGATACGGGGACGCCGAGGACGCCTACCGCGAGGCCCTGGCGCTGAACCGCGACTTCTACGGGTGGGCCACCCCAAGGTCGCGCAGAACCTCACCATGCTGGGGCGGCCCTGCTCTTCCAGCGGAAGCTGGACGAGGCGCGCGACGCCCTCACCGAGGCGGTCGGCATCCAGGAGGACGCGTTCGCCCCAACCACCCCGTGGTGGCCTCGACGGTGAACGAGCTGGGCAGCGTGGCGCTGATGGGCGATCGGCTCGACGAGGCCGAGCGCGCCTATCGCCGGATGGCGGGCATCTGCCGCGCGGCGTACCCCGACGGCCACTTCGCGATCGGGGTCGCGGTCTCGAATCTCGCGAGCGTCCTGCTCAACCGCGACCACCGGGGCGGCGGAGCCGCTCTTCCGGGAATCGGTGACGGTCTTCAGCGACGAGCCCAGTCGCCCGACCACCTCAAATACGGGCATCGCCCGCATCAAGCTCGGTCGGACGCTGCTCCGCAGCAGCCATCGAGGCGGCCGAGCAGTCGCTCGCGGTACGACATCGTCGCCGCCCAGGCCGACCCCGGTGTGTGAGCTGGCTCGGCACGGCCCGCCGGGACCTGCGGCCGCCTACGAGGCGCTGGGCGACCGGCGGCGGCAGCACGCTACGCCGCGGAGCTGGCCGACTCCACCGGATCCTGAGACGCCCGCCTAACGTCTCCAGGCCACCTGCAGCTTGGCCAGGAGCCGGTTGGAGTCGAAGGCCCAGCGATCGAGCCGGTCCCGCACGTTGTGGTTGTAGATCACGAACAGCTCCACCAGCGGCGTGATGGTCCAGCGGAGCCGGCTGTTGCTCCCGATCGAGCGCGACTCATCGTCGTACTGGACCAGCGACGCCAGGGTCAGGTCGGGCGACGGCTGGTATTGGATCCGGAGGCTCGCCACGGTGGCCTCGAAGTCGCCACCCGGCAGCCGCCCGACGTCGTGCTCGATCTCGGTCTGAAAGCCGAGCCACGAGGCGGGCCGCCAGGCGAGCTCGAGCTCGTACTGGTTCAAGGTCCCGTCGTAGAACCGCCCGAACCACCAGGTGGCCTGACCGCTCACCCGCCGGGTCGGCGAGGTCTCGACCTCCAGCCGGTATCGGGTGAAGCGGTAGGCACCGGGAGCGATCACCACGCCGTCGTGCACCTCGAACGGCTCTCGGAGCCGCTCCCCGGTCGGGTTGGCGTTGACCTCGATCCGATCGCCGCTCTCGAAGCGCCAATTGAGCGGTGCGAAGAAGAACCGGTACGACTCCCACTGGCCGTCGAGGTCGGTCGCCAGGGTGAAGCGATTCTCGAAGAACATCTGACGGATGCCGTAGCGTCCGGGACGGGGTGAGATGTCGGCCGCGGCGGTGACCAGCTGCACGCCGCGGCGAGGCACGAAGCCCAGCGGCGGATCGAAGCCGTCTCCGATCCGCTTGTAGGTGAAGGCCAGGTCGAAGAGGTCGTTGGGATAGTCGAGCTTGAAGGAGAGGGCCGTGCGGTCTCCGGTGGCGCCGCTCCGCTCGGACTTGAGCGCCGAGGCGCCGACCAGGAAGCGCTTGTCGCCGCCCAGCCGGCTGGTACGGAAGGTGACGTCCGCCCCGACCAGCCAGGCGGAGCCCGCCAGCGGATCTCCGGCGGTGGCGATCATCCCGACCGAGGACTCCTCGAGCACGTTGTGGCTCAGCCGGACCACGCCCATCGCGCTGCCCGGCGCTTCCGGCACGTCCCCCGTGCGGGCGACGATCGCGCCGATCCGCGTCGCCCCGACCTGGCCGGTCACCTTACCGCCCACCCGCACCGGCACCTCCCGCCCTTCGAGCAGCCCGATCCGGCGACTGAAGAACGGGAGCACGTCGGTGCCCAGTCCCAGGCCGAACTCGAACACGTCGCTGCCTTCGAGGAAGACGGTGCGCTTCTCCGGGAAGAAGAGCGGGAAGCGGGTCAGGTTGGTCCGCCGGGAGTCGACCTCCGTCTCCGCGAAGTCGGTGCTCACCGTCAGCGTGGCTCGCAAGTTGGTGCCGAGGCGCTGCTCGAGGTCGAGGCTGCCGTCGAGCACGCCTTCGGTGGAGGCATCGGGCGTGGCCCTTCCAGCTCCGGCGGTGAGCGACGGTCGAACGGTGAGACCGAGCCCCACCTCGAAGCGGGGGAGCCCGACCAGGAGTCCGGCCTGCGAGGTCTGTCCGAAGCGAACGTCGCGCCGGGCCGACGCCCAGCGATCGGTGGCGAGCAGCGCCTGGGTCCTCCGCTCGACGTTGAACGCCCAGCGATCCGTCCCGCGCGGGAACGACAGGCTCGCCACCGGAATCCGGGCTTCCACGGTCCAGCCGTCGGCGTCGCGCGTGGTGACCGCCTCCCAGGGGGCGTCCCAGTCGCTGTTCTCGCCTTCACCCTGCCCCGTGATCAGCGCGTCGAAGCGTGCGCCGTTCGGGTTCACGCTGAAGAGGTAGCCGGAGCGTCCGTCGTCGAACGGGTCGATGGCGATCCGGACGTGGTCTTCGTCGTCGAGGTCTGCGTCGCGCGACCGGCTGAAGGCCGTGACCGGCCGGCCCGCCGTCGACGCCCGGATCGCGA
>JAWKQJ010000030.1:0-63106 GCA_041390205.1 Gemmatimonadales bacterium | reverse complement strand
CACGACCACCGTGGATCTCCGCCAGCTCCGAAGTGTCTGGTTCGTGCTCGCGCTCTTCTCCGACGGTTGGCGCGCGCCGGCCCATACCTTCGTGAGCTTCGGCTTCGCCGACTCGAGCTACGTGGCGGTGTCGGTGGAGGCCCGCCGCGAGGTGGACGAACCCTACGGCATCCTTCGGGGCGCGGCCCGCAACTACGAGCTGATCTACGTGATCGGCGACGAGCCGGACCTGATCGGCCGGCGGGTCGCGGCCGACGAGGGCGACGTCTACCTCTATCCGGTCGTCGCGCGGGCGGACCAGGCGCAGGCGCTCTTCGTGGACATGATGCGTCGGGCCGAGCGGCTCCGGAGCGTGCCCGAGTTCTATCACACCGTGAGCAACAGCTGCAACTCGAATCTGGTCGATCACGTCAACCGGATCGCCCCGGGCGCGATCCCCGGCGGTCTCAAGCTGCTCCTCCCCGGCTACGCCGACGAGGTGGCGCACGGACTCGGCCTGATCAACGACCAGGCCTCGATCGACGGCGTTCGGCTCCGCTACCGGATCAACGAGCGGGGCCGTCCCTTCCTGACCGACCCCACCTTCTCCACGAGGATCCGACGATGACCCGCCGCGGCCGAGCCTTCGGCTTCGTCACCGGACTCACGCTGGCGGTCTGGCTGATGCTGAGCGTGGCCAACGCGCCGCTCCGCACCGAGGCCGCGCCCGCCGGAATCGTCTCCTTCGAGCTGGCCGGCTCGGCCGAGAAGGCGGACGCCGTGATCCGGAGCTGGGGGCCCCGTCAGCGCGAGGCGGCGTCGTTCGGGCTCGGACTCGACTTCCTCTTCCTGCTCCTCTACCCGACCGCCATCTCCCTGGCCGTCGCGATGGTCACCGAGCGGCTGATCCTGCCCGCGCCCCGGCTGGCGCACTGGGGCCGAACGATCTCGCTGGCCCTGCCCGCCGCCGCCGTGCTCGACGCCGTGGAGAACGCGGCGCTCTGGCGGATGCTCCAGCTCGGCGCCACGGACGGCTGGGCCCGGACCGCGGCGGTGGCGGCGTCGATCAAGTTCGCGCTGGTGGCGGTGGGCCTCCTCTTCCTGCCGATCGGCCTGGCGCTGGCTCGCCGGAGGCCGGGCAAGGAACCTTGACACATCAAGTCTTGTTGATAGATTGAGTGACCATGACCGCCGCCACCCTCCGCCTCGACGAGGCAGCCCAGGCCTTCCAGGCCCTCTCCGACCCGACCCGGTTGATGATCATCGACCGGCTCCGGCGAGGCGAGCGTTGCGTCTGCGAGCTCACGGGCGCGCTCGACGCGGCGCAGTCGCGGCTCTCGTTTCACCTGAAGAAGCTCAAGGAAGCCGGCCTGATCCACGACCGGCGCGAGGGACGCTGGGTCTATTACCGTCTCGACGAAGATCGCCTGGCCGCCCTGAGCGGCGTGCTGACGTCCTGCTGCGCCCCGACCGGCGCCTGGCTCGCCGGCTGCTGCGGCTGACCTCTCTTTTTCCGGAATACATCAACATTTCTTGAACTGAGGTGAGAGATGAACGACGCCGAAATCGGTCAGACGGTACGGGAGAAGTACGGCGCCATCGCCAAGGAGGTCAGCACCGGCCGTCAGGGTGGCTGCGGGTGCGGCACCGGCGGCTGCGGCGCCGAGGGTGATTTCATCAGCTCCGGGCTCTATGCCGTCGACGAGACCTCGGCGCTCCCCGAGGGCGCCGTGCTGGCCTCGCTGGGCTGCGGCAACCCGACGGCGCTGGCGCAGCTCGAGCCGGGCGAGGTGGTCCTGGATCTCGGCAGCGGCGGCGGCATCGACGTGCTGCTTTCTGCCCGCCGGGTCGGTCCCACCGGGAAGGCGATCGGCCTCGACTTCACCGACGAGATGCTCGAGCTCGCCCGCGAGAACCAGCGCAAGGCCGGTCTGGAAAACGTGGAGTTCCGGAAGGGCTCGATCGAAGAGATCCCCCTGCCCGACGGGTCGGTCGACGTGATCATCTCGAACTGCGTGATCAATCTGGCCGCCGACAAGCGGCGCGCCCTCGGTGAGGCGTTCCGGGTGCTCAAGCCCGGCGGCCGCTTCGCGGTCTCGGACGTGGTGGCCCGGGCGCCGGTGCCGGCCGCCGTGCGGCAGAGCGTCGAGCTCTGGATCGGCTGCATCGCCGGCGCGCTCTCCGAGGAGGAGTACCTGACCCTCCTGGCGGACGCCGGGTTCGAGCAGGCGGCGATCGAGCCGACCCGGATCTACCAGATCGACGATCCGGCCGCGTTCGCGCAGTCGAATCGGGTCGACGAGGTGGCGGTCAGGGCCGCGAGCGGGGCCTTCATGGGGGCCTTCATCAGGGCGGTTAAGCCTCTGTAGGAAAGGAAGATAGGCCGCAACCCGGGGCCGCCTTGCCAGGTCCACGGCTCCGGGGTTGATTCAGAGGATATGCCGACCGCGACCCGCCGCGCCAAGAAGGCCAAGAGCAAGGTGCGGGTGGTGATCCGGGAGATCACCTCGGCCGACGATCCCCTGCTCGACGACGCCTACGATCTGCTCAGCGGTTCTTTCGAGAAGCACGAGCTGGTTTCGGTGCTGGAATGGCGGGACACGCTGGCCGAGAAGGACGCTCAAGTCTGGAGCGACATCTCCTGGCACCTCCTGGTGGCGGCGCGCGGCCAAAAAGTGCTCGGCGTCGCCACCGGCACCTACCTCGGCAACATGAACGTCGGCGCCATCGGCTACCTGGTGGTCCATCCCGACGCCCGCGGCCTCGGCCTGGGCCCGAGACTCCGGAGCCGCCTCAAGGCGGCCTTCCGCCGCGACGCCGGCCGGATCAACGAGACCGAGCTCGCCGGGGTGGTCGGCGAGGTTCGCCGGGACAATCCCTGGCTCCGCCGACTGGTCAAGCGCGAGGACGTGATCGCGCTCGACTTCCCCTACTACCAGCCCAGCCTTCGGAGCGGCGAGTCACCGGTGCCGTTCGTGTTCTACTACGAGGGTGTCGGCGACGTCCGCCGGACGCTCAAGGCGAAGGAGCTGAGCCAGCTGCTCTACACCATCTGGCGGCGGATCTACCGGGTGGCGCGTCCGATGACGTCGATGACCTTCCGCCGGATGGTCGGCAACCTGGCGGGACGTCGGGTGGTGGGCGAGATCGTGCTCGGAGGCTCGGCCTCCTAGCCGCTCACCGCCGTGGCGACGATCGCGCGCCATCCCGCCGGGTCGAGGCTCGCGCCGCCGACCAGCACGCCATCGAGCTCCGTCTCCGCCAGGAGCGCGGCCACGTTCCCCTGATTGACGCTTCCGCCGTAGAGGATCCGCGGCGCGTGGTGCCCGAGGGCCCGAAGCTCCGCCCGGAGGGCGCGGTGCACCTTCGCGGCGTCTTCCGGCGTCGCGTTCCGGCCGGTGCCGATGGCCCAGACCGGCTCGTAGGCCAGCACCACCCGTCCGAGCATCGCCCGCTCCAGGCCGCCGCAGGCGGCCCGCAGCTGACCGATCACAACGGCCTCGGTCTCTCCCGCCTCGCGCTGCTCCAGCTTTTCGCCCACGCAGAGCAGCGGGATCAGGCCGCCGTCGACCGCCGCGAGGACCTTTCGGGCGGTGTCCGCGTCGGACTCGCCGAAGACGTGCCGGCGCTCGGAGTGGCCGACCAGGGTGGCCGTGGCGCCGGCGCCCGCGGCGAGGGTCACCGAGGCCGCCCCGGTGAAGGCGCCCTTCGGCCCTGGTAGAAGACGTCCTGCGCCCTGACCTGCACGCCGGTCTCTCCTCGAACGCCTTGGCGGTGGCCTCGAGGCTCACCGCGCTCGGAAGAACCAGTAGCCACGACCGGACTCGGCCGAGAACCCTGCCCGGAAGCGCTCGGCGAAGTCGCGCGCCTCCGACGGGTGTGATGTGCATTTTCCAGTTGGCGGCGAAGATCAGCTCGCGCGGCATGGCGGCTCCCGAGTGGTCAGGCGTCGTCGAGCGCCGCCACCCCGGGAAGCTCCTTGCCCTCCAGGAACTCGAGCGAGGCGCCGCCGCCGGTAGAGACGTGGGTCACGGCGTCGGCCAGGCCGGCCTGCGCCACGGCCGCCGCGGAGTCGCCTCCGCCCACGATGGTGATGGTGCCCCGTGTGGTCGCGTCCGCCATGGCCATGGCGATGGCGCGGGTGCCGCCGTCGAAGGGCGGCGTCTCGAACACGCCCATCGGCCCGTTCCAGATGACGGTGCCCGCGTCGACGATTCGCTGGCGAAGCCCCGCACGGTGTTCGGGTCGATGTCGAAGACCGAGAAGCCGGGAGGCACCGGTGCGCGGCACGGTGAGGGTGGTGATCCCTTCCTTGAGCCTGGCGCGATCACCGCGCCCTTCGGCAGCACCAGCTTGTCGCCCGCGCGCTCGAGCAGCGCCGCCAAGCTCGATCTTGTCGGGCTCGACCAGGAGTTGCCGGTCTCGAGGCCCATCGCGCGGAAGAAGGTGCAGGCCATTGCGCCGCCGATCAGGATCGCGTCCACCTCGAGGGAGCAGCGACCTGATCAGGTCGATCTTGCCGGAGATCTTGGCTCCGCCCAGCACCGCCACGAACGGCCGCTTCGGATCTGAGAGAGCGCCTCGCCCAGATAGCGAAGCTCCTTCTCCATCAGGAAGCCGACACGGCAGGCTTGAGCAGCCGAGCCACCGCCTCGCGGAGGCGTGGGCGGTGGGCGGAGCCGAAGGCGTCGTTGACGTAGAGGTCGCCGAGGGTCGCGAAGCTCCGGGCGAGGGCGGGGTCGTTCTTCTCCCCTCGCCCGGGTGGAACCGGGTGTTCTCCGCCAGCACGACGCCGCCCCGCGGAGCCGCTTCGTGGTGGCGACCGCTTCGGCGCCGAGCGGGTCCTCGAGGAAGGTCACCGGTGTGCCGAGCAGCGCTTCGAGCGGCCGGATCACCGGCTGACCGAGCAGGCCGGGTTCGGGGCGCCCTTCGGTCTGCCGAGATGCGAGAGCAGGATCACCCGCGCGCCCTTCTGGCGGAGATAGGCGATCGGGCAGCGACGCTCGGATCCGGCACGTCGGTGACGACCCCGTCCTTGACCGGGCAATTGAAGTCCACCCGGACCAGGGCCCGCTGCCCGTCGAGCCGGGCGGGATCGAGCGACGCGAGCGACCGCTTCATGCGCCGTGGGTGCCGATGTACTGGAGCAGGTCGACGCACCGGGCCGAGTAGCCCATCTCGTTGTCGTACCAGCTCGAGACGTGCACCATGTTGCCGTCGAGCACCTGGGTCGAGAGCGCGTCGACCGTGCTCGACATCAGGTTGCCGATGTAATCGCAGGAGACGAGCGGCTCGTCGCTCACGGCGAGGACGCCCTTGAGCGGACCGGCCGCCGCCTTCTTGAAGGCCGCGTTGACCTCGTCGACCGTGGTGTTCTTGTCGACGATGCAGGTCAGGTCGACCAGCGAGACGTCGGCGGTCGGCACCCGGAGCGCCACGCCGTCGATCTTCCCCTTCACCTCGGGAATCACCAGCGCGGTGGCCTTGGCGGCGCCGGTGGTGGTGGGAATGATCGAGACCGCGGCCGCTCGCGCGCGGCGAAGGTCCTTGTGCGGCAGATCGAGAATCGACTGGTCGTTGGTGTACGAGTGGATCGTCGTCATGTAGCCGCGCTGGAACCCGAAGGTGTCGCGGATCACCTTGACGACCGGGACCAGGCAGTTCGTCGTGCAGCTGGCGTTGGAGATGACGAAGTGCTTGGCCGGGTCGAACGCGGTGTGGTTGACCCCGTAAACGACCGTGACGTCTTCCTTCTTGCCCGGCGCCGAGATGATGACCCGCTTGGCGCCGGCGGTGAGGTGCTGCGCCGCGCCGTCCCGGTCGGTGAAGCGGCCGGTCGACTCGAGCACGACGTCGATCGCGAGGTCCTTCCAGGGCAGCTTGGCCGGCTCCCGCTCCGAGAGCACCTTGAGCTCGATCCCACCCACCTTGAGGCCGCTGGCGGTGGTCTCGACCGGCCCGGGGAACTTGCCGTGCACCGAGTCGTACTTCAGCAGGTGCGCCAGGGTCTTGGTGTCGGTCAGGTCGTTGACCGCGACGAACTCGAGCTCCGGCGTGCCTTCGACGAACGCCGCGCTGAGGACGTTCCGACCGATCCGACCGAACCCGTTGATGGCAACCCGAATGGGCATCGTGCAGCGTTCTCCTCTGTCAGTTGTCTGCTCGCATCGCGCGGCTCACCTGGGCCAACGGGAGCTCCGCCCGAGCGAAAGTGATCGCGCGCACCTCTGCGGCGCCCCCGGCGTGGAGCGCGGCGGCGGCAGCCGCCAGGGTAGCCCCGGTCGTGAACACGTCGTCCACCAGGATCACCCTGGGCGGACAGCGTCCGTCGACCGCGAAGGCGCCGCGTACGTTCGCCGCCCGAGCCTCCGGGGTGAGGCTGGTCTGGGTCGGAGTTTCGCGGGTTCGGCGGAGCAGCGTCGCCCGAGCTTCCAGCCCCACCAGCCGACCGAGATTCCGGGCGAGCACCGCGCTCTGATTATAACCACGGCTGCGCTCTCTCGCGGCCCCGAGCGGGATCGGCGCCAGCACCCCGCCCTGGCGCAGCAGGTCGAGGCGCGCCATCGACTTGGCGAGCTCGGCGGCGATGCCGTGCCAGCCGTCGTACTTGAGGTGATGGACCGCCAGACGGGCCGGGGCGTCGAGCCAGACGGCGCTGGCCGCCTCGACGAAC
Source organism: Gemmatimonadales bacterium (assembly GCA_041390205.1). Lineage (GTDB taxonomy): Bacteria > Gemmatimonadota > Gemmatimonadetes > Gemmatimonadales > GWC2-71-9 > SHZU01. The sequence goes on along the minus strand of JAWKQJ010000030.1, from coordinate 56,454 downwards.
GGAGCCGGCCAATCCAGGCAGATCCGGCAGCTCTCGCCGGCCGGGGTCGGCTGTCCGCAGCGCCGGCACCAGGGCGGCACGACCGGCCGCCACCGACTGCGACAGAGCTGGCAGACCAGCCCTTCCCCACCGACCGGGTGCCGGCAGAGCAGGCACTCGGCGGGCAGGAGCCAGCGCTCCAGCTCGGCCAGCTCAGCGGAGAGGCGGGCCCAGGTGCTCGCGCAGGGCGGCACGCATCACCTCGGCGGGCGGATCGACCTCCGGGAACCAGCGCCGGAACGCCTCGACGCCCTGGGCGAGCAGCACCTCGCGCCCGTCGGCCACCGCCCGGCCCGATGCCGCGCATTGGCGGACCCAGGGGGTGCCCCCAGGGCGATAGACCAGGTCCAGCGCCGGCGCGCATTCCGGCAGCTCGTCGGGTCCGATCGGCAACGGGTCGGCCGGGCCGTGGCCAAGGGGCGTGCAGTTGACCACGAAGCCGATCACGGCCTGGTCGTCCGCCACGCGCCCCGCAGCTTCGTGCGCGGCCTCGAAGGCGAGCTGGCGCTCGATCGAGCGGGATCGGACCGCGATCTGGGCGCCCGCGAGCGCGGCCGCGTTCGCAGCCGCGGTGGCGGTACCGCCGGTGCCGATCAGGAGCCAGGGACCGGCCGGCGCGCCGAGCGAGCGCCAGGCGGCAAGAATGCCTGGGGTGTCGGTATCGTCACCGGCCACCTGGCCGCCGGCCGCCCAGAAGGTGTTCACGATCGGAAGCCGCCCTCCGCCCGGCCCGACGGCGTGGCCGGCCGCGACCAGCTTGTGCGGGGCGGTTACGTTGCCGCCGCCGCCGGCCGCAGACAGTCCGGTCATCAGCGGACCGACCTGGTCGGCGGCCACTCTGAGGCAGACGTAGGCCGCGTCGAGACCGAGGGCGTTGAAGGCCGCGTTGTGCATGGCGGGAGAGAGCGAATGGGCGACGGGATCTCCGAGCAGGGCGAAGACCCGGGTGCTGCCGCGAATCCTCACCGCCCGCTCTCCAGGATCCGCTCCGCCACCCGCGCGACCAGCGGCTCCAAGGCGCGAAAGGTCGCGCGATAGTCGTCGAGGTCGCCGCCGAACGGGTCGAAGATGTCGTCCGCGACGCCTTCGGCGGCGTACTCGGCCAGCAGATGGGCTCGCCCCCCTCCTCCCAGCTCGCGCACCCGCCCGAGGTGCCCGCGCGACATGGTGAGGACCAGGTCGGCCTGCGAGATCAGCTCCGGCGAGAGCAGCCTCGCCCGATGGCCGGAGAGGTCGATGCCCTGCTCCAGGCTCACCAGGTAGCTGCCCTCCGACGCCGGCGCCCCTTCCCAGGCACCCGTGCCGGCGGAGCCCACCTCGATGTCTCCTCGTCCCGCGGCCTCGACCGCGCGTCGCAGGAGACCTTCCGCGATCGGGCTCCGGCAGGTGTTGCCCGTACAGACGAAGAGCACCCGCATCCGCTGGCGCTGGCTCATGGCGCGAGCCGCCCGACGGCCCGCCTGAGCTCCGCTCTCGGCAGGGCGCCCTCGCGAACCAGCTGGGGCAGCGGGCCGGTGCAGTCGACCACGGTCGACGGCGGGACGTTGCCGAGCACGCCGCCGTCGAGCACCAGGAGCCGGCCCTCATCGACCGCGGCGTGAAAGAGCTCGACCAGCTTGTCGGCGCCGGGCGCCGGCGGGCCGCCGGGCCGATTGGCCGAGGTGGAGGTGACCGGGAACTCGAGGCCGGCGATCAATCGGGCCATGCCCGCGTGCGAGGTGTGACGGACCGCGATGCCGCCCTCGGGGCCCCGAAGCCGATCGGGCAGCCTGCCCTCGCCACCGGGAAGCACCAGCGTCAGCGGACCCGGCCAGAACGCGGTGGCGAGCGCCACCGCGGCCGGGTTGAGGACGAGACCGTAGCGCTCCGCCATCTGCCGCCCGGCGATCAACAGCAGGAACGGCTTGCCCCGCTGCCTACCCTTGAGCGCGGCCAGCGCGTCGACGCCGGCAACGGTGGGCGCCGAGCCGAGACCATAGACCGTCTCCGTCGGATAGCCGAGCAAGCCACCTCGGGTGAGGTGCCGCTCGACCGGGGCCACGGCGGCATCCGCGTCGGCCGGGGTGCGGAACGGGAGCATCAGGCGGGCTCCGCCAGCAACGCGCGGGCGACGGCGAAGTCGTCCGCGGTGGTGAGCTTGAGATTCCGGGCGACGTCGGGAATCAGCCGGACCGGGATGCCCAGGGCCTCGAGCAGCGCCGCGTCGTCCGTGGGGGAGTCGCCGCGCTCCCTGGCGCCGCGAATCCCCGCTTCGAGGTCGCGGCGGGGGAAGCCCTGCGGCGTCTGTGCCCGCCAGAGTCGCTCGCGGGGCACCGTGCGCGCCACCGAGGGCGGCCCGTCGGCGCCGGCCGCATCGGCCTCCTTCAGTGTGTCCGTGACCGGGCGCGCCGCGATCGCCGAGCGGCCTGCCCTGACCTCGGCGATCACCGAATCGATCACGCCGGGATCGGGAAACGGCCTGGCCCCGTCGTGGACGAGCACGCCCTCTACCGACGCGGGCAGCGCGGCGAGTCCCCGCTCCACGGAGTCCATCCTTCGATCGCCGCCGGCCGCAACGGTGAGCCGATCGCCGAGGTGGGGGGTCAGCCACTCGGGCGGCCGGGCCGCCTGATCCGGCGGCAACACCACGACCACGTGGGCAATATCCGGATGGGAAGCGAAGGGCCGGATGGCGCGCAACAGGACCGGCACGCCGGCCAGAGGCTGGAACTGCTTCGGCCGGTCGCCGCCGGCCCGTTCCCCCCGCCCCGCCGCCACGATCACGGCGCCCACCTCAGGCGGCAAGGGACCGCACCAGCTGCTCGACGTGGTCCAGCGCGACGTGGCTGAGGGCCCCGGGGCCGACGGCGTGGCGGCCGGAGCCGAAGGCGCGATGGAAGCCGAGCCGCCCGGCTTCGGCCAGCCGGCGCTCGAGACCGACCACCGGGCGGACCTCGCCCGCGAGGCCGACCTCGCCGAGATAGACGGCGTCGGCCGGAGTGGGCGTGTTGCGGACGCTCGAGACCAGCGCGGCGGCCACGGCCAGGTCGGCGCCCGGCTCGGTGAGCCGAACGCCCGCCGTCACCTGGACGAAGACGTCGAGCTGCGCGAAGCTCACGCCCCCGCGCCGCTCGAGCACCGCGAGCAACACCGCCAGCCGCTTGGGATCGAGCCCCGTGGCGACTCGCTGCGGGGTTCCGTAGCCCGACGGAGCCGCGAGCGCCTGGACCTCGACCAGCACGGGGCGCGTGCCTTCCATCAGCGCCGTGACCGCGCTCCCGCTGGTGCCGAGCGAGCGTGCCGCCAGGAAGACGGCCGACGGATTGGGCACTCCTTCGAGACCGCGGTCCGTCATCGCGAAGACGCCGAGCTCGTCGACCGAGCCGAATCGATTCTTCACGGCGCGGAGCAAGCGGTAGTTGAGCGCCGGCTCGCCCTCGAAGTAGAGCACCGTGTCGACGATGTGCTCCAGCGTCTTGGGCCCGGCGAGCGCGCCGCCCTTGGTGACGTGCCCGACCACGACCACGCTGGTGCCCGACTCCTTCGCGAAGCGCATCAGCTGCGCGGCCGACTCCCGGACCTGTCCGACGCTGCCCGGCGCCCCTTCGAGCGCGTCGGTGTAGACGGTTTGGATCGAATCGAGCACCACCAGATCGGCGCGGGAGGCGATCGCCGCGGCCACGATGGACTCGAGGTGGGTCTCCCCCTGGACCAGGACCGGCCCGGCGTCTTCGTGCAGACGATCGGCGCGGAGCCGAATCTGCTCCGGCGACTCTTCGCCGCTCGCGTAGAGCACCCGCCGCTTGCCGCCGACCAGCCGGGCGGCCGCCTGGAGCAGGAGGGTCGACTTGCCGATGCCGGGCTCTCCACCCAGCAGCACCATCGAGCCCGGCACCAGCCCGCCGCCGAGCACGAAGTCGAGCTCGGGCAACCCGGTGGACCACCGCACCAGCCGCTCGCCCTGCACCTCGGCGAGCGCCTGGACCTCCGCGGGGCCGCGGTCGCTCCGGGCCGACCGTGGCGCCCGGCGCGGCGCGGCCACCCGCTCCTCGGCCACGGTGTTCCACGCCCCGCACGCCTCGCAGCGGCCGGTCCACTTGGGATGGTCGTGTCCGCACTCGGAGCAGCGAAAGACCGACCGCGCCTTGGCCATGGATCAGTCTCCCGGCTCCTCACGGAGCGAGAGGTTGTCGAAGCGGGTGAACTCGCTGGTGAAGCGGAGGTGGACGTTGCCGGTGGGGCCGTTCCGGTTCTTGGCCAGAATGATGTCGGCCTGACCGCGGACCGACTCGTCCTCGCGGTCGTAGTACTCCGGGCGGTGGATGAAGACCACCAGGTCGGCGTCCTGCTCGATGGCGCCGGAGTCTCGAAGGTCGGAGAGCTGGGGCCGCTTGTCGCCGCCCCGCTGCTCGGACGCCCGCGAGAGCTGGGAGAGCGCGATGACCGGCACGTTGAGCTCCCGGGCCAGCGCCTTGAGCGAACGGGAGATGTCGGAGACCTCCTGGACCCGGTTGTCGGCGTACTCCGGGCTCCGCATCAGCTGCAGGTAGTCGACCACGATCAGGCCGAGATCGCCCTCGGAGCGGAGCCGCCGGGCCTTGGAGCGCATCTCCAGCAGCGTGATGGCCGGCGTATCGTCGATCCAGATCGGGCACTGCTGCAGTACCCCGGCCGCACGCGCCAGGTTGGTGAAATCCCGGTCGCGGAGGGCGCCGCGGCGCACCGCCTGGCTGTTGACCCGCGCCTCCGCACAGAGCATCCGCTGCACCAGAGCGTCCTTGGACATTTCGAGGGAGAACACGGCCACTCCGTGCCCCTCCACCGCCGCCTGCGTGGCGACGTTCAAGCAGAACGCCGTCTTGCCCATCGAGGGCCGAGCCGCGACGATGACCAGCTCGGAGATCTGAAAGCCCGACGTCAGCTCGTCCAAATCTGCGAAGCCGCTCGGCACACCCGTCACCTTCTTGCCGCTCTTCTGGAGCACTTCGATGCGCTCCATCGTCGGCCAGAGCATCTCCTTGATCCGGGTGAACCCCTCGTGCCGCCGCTCCTGGGAGATCTTGAAGACCCGCGACTCCGCCACGTCGAGCAGCTCGCCCGCGGCGAGCCGCCCGTCGTAGGCGTCGGTGATGGTCTGGTTCGACGCCTCGATCAGCCGCCGGAGGACGGCCTTGTCGCGGACCAGCGCGGCGTGGTGATCGAGATTCGCCGCCGTGGCCACCGAGTCGAGCAGCTCGGCCAGGTACTCCACCCCGCCCGCCATCTCCAGCTCACCCCGGCGGGCCAGCTCGTCGCGCAGGGTGACGTGGTCGATGACCGTGCGCCGCTCGGTGAGGGTGACCATGGCGCGGAAGAGCCGGGCGTGGGCGTCCCGGTAGAACATCCCCGCCTCGAGCAGCTCGGTCGCGCGGAGGGCGGCGTCCTGATCGAGCAGCATCGCGCCCAGGACGGCCTGCTCGGCCTCCTGGCTCCACGGCGCGCCGCGGAGGACCTTGTCAACGGTCGACAAGCTGTCGGGCAATGCGGACGTCATCCCAGGTGGGCTTCTTCCAGTTCGGATTGCGAAGTAGTGCTGCCGGATGGTAGGTGACGACGAGCGGCACCCCGCGATAGGAATGTACCTTCGTCCTCAATTCAGACAACGAGCGACGGACCTTGAGCAGCGCCTCCGCGGCCGTGGCGCCGAGCGCGAGGATCACCTTCGGCCGGACCAGGTCGATCTGCGCCTCGAGGAACGGGATGCAGGTGCTCATCTCGTCCGGCAGCGGCTTGCGATTCTGCGGCGGGCGGCACTTCACCACGTTGCAGATGAACACCTCTTCCCGAGCAAAGCCGATCGCCTTGAGGATGTCGTTCAGCAGCTCGCCGGCACGACCCACGAACGGACGGCCGGTCTGGTCCTCGGTCTGACCCGGCCCTTCTCCGACGAGCAGCAGCCGAGCCTCCGGATTGCCCTCGCCCGGCACCGTGTTGGTCCGGCCCTCAGCGAGGAAGCAGGCCTTGCAGGCGGCCACCGCCTTCGCGATCGCGGCGAGATCGGGATAGTCCTTGCCCCGCGGAGTGAGCAGATCCTGCGCCGGCGGATCGACCACCAGGCCGGGTCCGGGAATCGGCGGAGCGCCGGTTCGCCAATCCGCGCCGCCCTTGGCCTTCCCACCCGGCGGCTCGGCCTCCCGCGCGGAGGCGGTCGGCGCGAGGGGCGGCGCCTCGGGCTCGGCCGGGACGGCGCCCCTCGACGGCTCCTGCGAGGGCCGGCCAGGAAGGATCACCTCCGCCCCGCCGAGCGTGACCTGCTGCTCCAGGTAGCGCCTCACCCGATCATCCAAAGCGCGCCTCCACTGCGTCGAGGATCGCGTCCGCGACCCGGGCCTTGCTCGAGAGCGGAACGTCGGTGGTGCCGTCGCGGGAGACGATCGCGACCCGGTTGGTGTCGACCTCGAACCCCGCGCCCGGCTCGGTCGCGTCGTTGGCTACGATCAGGTCGAGCCCTTTGGCCTCGAGCTTCTTTCGCGCCTTGGCGAGCGCGTCGCCGGTCTCCAGGGCGAATCCGACGACCAGCATGCCGCGCTTCCGGAGCGGTGTCGTCGCCTTGAGGATGTCGTTCGTGGGCACCAGCTCGATCGAGAGCGGGCCGTCCTGTCTCGGACGCTTGGCGTCGCTCGACGTCGCGGGGCGGTAGTCGGCCGGCGCGGCCGCCATCACCAGCACGTCGGCCGTCGGCAAGGCGGCTCCGACCGCCGCCTCCAGGTCGGCCGTGGTCTCCACCCGGGTGACCGTCACCCCCACCGGGTCCGGCAGTCCGGACGGGCCGGTGATCAGCTCCACCTCGGCGCCGCGACGCCAGGCCGCCTCCGCCAGCCGGAAGCCCATCCGCCCGCTCGATCGGTTGGAGATGGTGCGGACCGGGTCGATCGACTCGCGGGTCGGTCCCGCCGTGACCACCACGCGCCGGCCGCGCCAGGGCCCGCGCGACGCGATCGCCCGCCAGGCGTGCTCGAAGATCGTCTCCGGCTCGCTCATCCGTCCGGGCCGATCGGACGGCCCTTCGGCCAGCGCGCCCCGCTCGGGACCGACGACCAGGAGGCCCCGCTCGAGCAGCCCCGCGAGATTCCGGGCGGTTGCGCGGTCGGCGAACATCTCGTCGTTCATGGCAGGGGCGAGCAGCGCCGGCCCGGTTCGCGCCAGCAGCATCGCGGTCAGGAAGTCGTCGGCGAAGCCGTGGGCGAGCCGCGCCAGAAAGTGCGCGGTGGCGGGAGCCACGACGACGAGGTCGGCCTCCTGCCCCAGCCGGACGTGGGCGAGCGCCCGATCCGGCTCCCAGAGCGAGGTGAGCACCGGCCGGCCCGAGAGTGCCTCGAGGGTCAGCGGGCGGACGAACTCCATCGCGCCCCGGGTCATCACGACGTCGACCCGGGCTCCCGCCTCGACGAACCGGCGGACGAGATGGCAGCTCTTATAGCACGCGATCCCGCCCGTCACGCCGACGACGACGTGACGGCCGGCCCACACCGTCAGACCTCGGACCGGCGGCGCCGCATCTCGCGGAACTGGAGGTCGCCGGCCACCAGCTTCCGGAGGGCCAGGGTGGTGAGCTTCCGATAGCCGTGGGTCTGCTCCAGGAGCACCTGACGCTCCTTGGGCAGCTCGTTGACCATTCGGGCGAACCTCGAGGCGACCAGGATGCTCCGGTACTTGGTGCCGGCGCTCCGGGCCGCTTCGCTCGGGGTGAAGATCTCCATCGTGTCCTTCCTTTCGTTCAGGACGAAGGGGCCTTGGCCGGCCCGTTCGCCAGTTCCGTCCGCATCGCGGCCACGACCCGATCGAGGTTCGCCAGCCGGGCCACCCGGCGGGATTCCACCTCGAGGATCGCGGCCACCTGACCGACCGCCTCGACCAGATCGTCGTTTACGACGACGTAGTCGTACTCACCGACCCGGGTGAGCTCGTCGGCCGCGATCGCCAGCCGACGCCGACGACTGGCTTCGTCGTCGGTGCCACGATTCTTGAGCCGCTCCGCGAGCACCCGGGCCGAGGGCGGCAGCACGAAGACCCGGACCGCGTTGGGAAAGCGCTCGCACACCTGCTCGGCGCCCTGCACCTCGATGTCGAGGACCACGTGGCGCCCCTGCCGGAGCCCGCGCTCCACCTCGGAGCGGAGGGTGCCGTAGAGCTGACCGCCATACTCCGCCCACTCGAGAAAGTCGCCCGACCGGATCCGCCGCTCGAACTCCTCCCGCGGCAGGAAGTGGTAGGCGACGCCGTCCTGCTCACCCTCCCGCTTCGGCCGGGTCGTCGCCGAGACCGAATAGGTCACGTCGTCCCGAGCGCCGAGCAGGTGCCGGGCGATCGCGGTCTTCCCGCCTCCGGAGGGAGACGAGAGCACCAGCAGGAACGGGCTCACTCCAAGTTCTCGAGCTGCTCTCGGAATCGCTCCAGCTCCCCTTTCATCTCGACCACCGTGTGCTGTATCACGGCGTCGTTCGCCTTGGACCCGATCGTGTTGATCTCCCGCCCCAGCTCCTGAGCGAGAAAGCCGAGCTGCTTGCCGACCGGGCGATCGCCCTCGAGCGCCGAGCCGCAGGCGTCCAGGTGCGCGCCCAGTCGGACCAGCTCCTCGGTGATGTCGAGTCGGTCGGCCAGGAACGCCAGCTCCTGGCTCAGGCGCTGGTCGTCGATCGGCCGTCCGTCGACCAGCTCGGCCACTTGGGCGCGAAGCCGGTCGCGCTCTCGAACCAGCCGCTCGGGCGCCCGCTGCTCGACCGTCAGTCGTCCCGCCCGGAGCGCGTCGAGCCGGCCCATCAGCTCGGCCACGAGCGCCACGCCCTCGCGCTCCCGCATCGCCTTACACTCCGCCGCCGCCCGCGCCACGATCGGCTCGATCGCGGGCCACTCGAGCGGGGCGTCGGTCGGCTCCACCGCGACGAACACCTCCGGCTGCCTCGCGACCAGCTCCAGGGTGATCTCGGCGTTCAGGCCGACTGCCGTCTGCAGCTCCCGGAGCCGGGCCATGGCTTCGCGCGCCCGCTCGACGTCGAGCCGCAGCTGCGGTCCGACCTTGGTCGGGGCGCCCTCGAGCCAGCGAATCGAAACCGTCAGGTGACCGCGCGCGAGCTCCTCGCGCAACCGGTCACGGATCTGGCTCTCGAAGCTCTGGAACTCGGGCGGCGACTTCACCGACACCAGGAAGTACCGATGGTTGACGGACCGGATCTCGACCCGGATCAGGCCGCCCGCCAGTGTGCCTTCGGATGCCCCGAAGCCTGTCATGCTCCGAGCCAGAGACTCCTCCACCGCTGAAAAGCAAGGAAAGATAACGACTGGACTGGTCGGGCCAGGCGCGGATCGGCCCGGTCGGCGGTCAGCCCGGCGGGCGGCCCCGGAGGTGGGAGCCGCTCCCAGCGCCGCCCGGACGAAGCTGCGTAAAGCCCTGCCATCAAAGGGTTTCTGCAAGGAAGGGGGCGTTCGGCACCTGGGTCGTGTCCCGCCCGAACGCGTCGGCCGTGTACCCCGACATGAAGGCCACCCGGATCCGGGGACGCCGGCTCTGGATCGCCAGCGCCAGCTCCCGACCGTTCATCCGCGGCATCACCAGATCGGTGAGCACCAGGTCGATCGGTCCATCGTGCCGGCCCGCCACGGCCAGGGCGTCTTCCCCGTCGACGGCCTCGATCACCTGGTAGCCGTCGGCCGCGAGCAACCGCTTGGTGAGCCTCCGGACGGCGTCCTCGTCTTCGACCAGGAGGATGGTGGCGCCCTTCACCGGCTCGAGCGCCGCCTCTGGCGGCCGGGGCGCTTCCTCGACCGCGCGGGTCGCCGGCAGGTAGACGGTGAAGCTGGTCCCCTCGCCCAGCTCGCTCTGGACCTCGATGTGCCCGCCCGTCTGCTTCACGATGCCGTAGACCATCGAGAGGCCGAGCCCGGTGCCCTGCTCCTTCGTGGTGAAGAAGGGCTCGAAGATGTTCTGCCGCACCTCGGCCGACATCCCGGTTCCGCTGTCGCTCACGGCCAGCGCCACCAGCCCAGCGCCCTCGGCGGCCAGGGCCGCCACCTCCTCCGGCGCCTCGTTCTCCCTGAGCGTGCGGGTCGCGATCACGAGCCGGCCACCGCGCGGCATCGCCTCCCGTCCGTTCACCGCGAGGTTGACGATCACCTGCTCCAGCTGGGACGGATCGGCCCGCACCGGAGCGAGCTCCGGATCGAGCGAGATCTCCAGGACGATGTCCTCGCCGAGCACCCGGCGGAGCAGCCGCTCCAGGGTTCGGACCAGATCGTTGATGTTGACCACCCGCGGCTGGAGCACCTGCCGCCGGCTGAAGGCGAGCAGCTGCCGGGTCAGATCGGCCGCCCGCTCCGCGGCCGTCGTGATGTTGACCAGGTCGTCGCGCCGCGGATCCCGATCGGGCAGGTCCTCGAGCAGGGCGTGGCTGAAGCCGAGGATCGCGGTCAGCAGGTTGTTGAAGTCGTGCGCGATCCCGCCCGCCAGCCGACCGATCGCGTCCATCCGCTGCGACTGCATCAGCTCGGCCTCGAGTTGCCGCCGCTCGGTGGTGTCGGTCGCCACGCCGAGCACGCCGGCGCCTTCCCGTCCCGGCAGGGTGACCGGCACCCGGATGGTCTCCAGCAACCGAGTCCGGCCCTCCGCGTCGGTGAGGGGCTCCTCGCTCACCCGGAGCGGGCGCCCGGTCTCGATCACGGTCAGGTCGGCGGAGCGGAGATGGGCGAGCTGGTCGGGGTCGGCCACGAAGGCGTGATCGGTCCGTCCGATCAGCCGCTCCACCGTGGTGCCGAGGGCATCGGCGAGCGCCTGGTTGGCGAGCACGAAGCGGCCGTCGGCGCTCTTCGCGAAGATCATCACCGGGACGAGATCGATCACCTGCCGGAGCCAGCGCTCGCTCTGGCGGAGAGCCTCCTCGGCGATCCGCCGCTCGGTGACGTCGCGGAAGCTCCAGACCCGCCCCACCACTTCGCCGGCGATGCGTTGCGGCTGCGAGTAGCGCTCGAAGACCCGGCCGTCCTGGAAGAGCAGGACGTCGAAGCTGACCGCGTCGGGCGTCCGATAGAGATCCTGGACCCGGCTCAGGAAGGCGGCCGGGTCCACCAGCTGATCGAGAACGAACGCCAGCAGCTTGGCGTCGTCGCGGTGCTCGGCCAGATCCGTCGGAATCCGCCAGAGCCGGAGAAAGGCCGTGTTGTAGCCCGACACCCGCCCCGCCCGATCGACCACCAGCAGCCCGTCCGCGGTGGACTCGAGGGTGGCGTGCAGGAGCGAATGCGAGCGCTCGAGCGCGTTCTCGCCGCTGGTCCGCTCGGCGTCGTCCGTCACGGGATCGCCAGGATGGCCCGGTCCGCTAATTCGAGAACTCCCATCGCACCCCGAAGCTGCTCGCGAAGCGGAGAATCGGAAGCCCCGGCACGTAGGTCGAACGGGTGCCCTGCATGTTGCTCCGGTCGTAGTACGCGATGAAGCTGCCGATCTTGAACTGGATCTGGGCGCGGAAGAACGTCGCCCCCGGCAGCGTCACCGCCTCGCCGGCCGGGTCCCGACCGATCACTCCGGTGCCCCACGACTCCATCGAGCCCTGCAGCTTGAGCGCGAAGATCCCGCTCCGGAAGGTCGGGAGGAACTTGCTCTGGATGGTCGCGTTCACGATCGAGTGGGTGGGCGGTTGTCCCTCCGGGCCGATCCCGGTCGGATCGCTGTACCAGCCGTCCAGAATCAGCCATTGGCGCGGAGCGACGCGGGCCGAGACGGTGACCCACTTGGTCGGCGGCCCCGTCGCCACCCTGCCCACCATCGGATAGAGCGAAAAACCGGGCGGGGTGCTCGACGCCGTCCGCCAGTAGCCGACCTCCAGCGCGAAGCGAGGCCGATCGAAGCCCGCGAGGATCGCCCGGTCGAAGATCGAGGTGGCGCTGTCGGCGTCGATCGCCGGCGCGAGCACCACCGAGCCGACTCGGGCGAGCCCGCTCACCTGGATCCCGAGCGGCAGCGCCACTCCCCCGCGCCCCAGAACCCAACGACTGCTCCGCCCGCCGTCGTGCCGGAGATAGGCCGCTTCGACCGAGCCCGTGAGGCGCGGGCTCGGGGTCGCGGCCGCGGAGGCCCGAACTTCGAGCGGCGTCCAGCGCGAGCGGTACCACGCGCTCGCGTCGAGCGCCGTCGTGGTGGTGCGATAGCCCCCCAGCACGCCGAGCTGGGTGACCCCCATGTCGAGCGCCTGGACGTGCGGATGCTGGTTGATCGGTCCGGGCAGCGAGTATTCGGTGGAGTCCTCCGCCCAGGAGGAGCGAGCCAGGATCGCCGAGAGCCGTCCGCCGAGTCCGTCCGAACGGGCGGCGTAGGTGAAGGTCGCCTGGATGTCGGTGCGCTTGCCGCGGATCCGGGCGGAGAGCGTGTCGGTCGTCTCGTCGGGATCGAGCACGTCCTCGCGACTCGGTCCGCCGCGGATCAGCTGAAGGCTCGCCGAGAGCCGGTCCGAGGGGACGTAGCTCAGCTGGAGCCACCCCTGGAGGTTGCTGTACGCCCCTTGTTGGTCGCTCGACAGCGGCACCGAGAGCTGCTCGGCCGCCACGACGAAGCCCAGACCCGACCGGCTCCGCTGCTCCAGCGAGCCCTGGTAGCGGGCGATGTCGAAGTCGCCGCTCGAGACCGACACCCGGGTCCGGGGTGGGACACGATCGTGGCGCTTGGTGAAGAGGTGGACCCGAAGCTCGCCCGGCAGACGCTCGATCTCGACCCGCTCGAGAAAGCTGAGCGGGAAGAGCGTCGGATCGACCACCACGCTGTCGCGCCCCAGCGGCAGCATCGGCATCCCGTCGAGCGAATAGCGCACCGAGGCGCCGAGCCGCCCCTGGAACGTGGGCCACTCGGGTCGACCGACCCAGCCGCCGCGCCAGAGATAGACCCCGGGCACCTTGCTGAGCAGGTCCGAGAGCGTCTGGGCGTTGTGCCACTCGATCGTGTCGCGATCGAAGACGATCCGGCTGAGACCCGGCAGGAGACTCGGCGACCCGACCCGCGGCAACGTCGGCACCACCACCCGACTCTCCTCCTCGGTGCGGAGAAAGAGCGCCGCGTAGTCGGTGGTGTCGCTGGTCGCGGTCGTGTCCGCCCTCGCGCTGTCGGGCACCTGCGCGAGCAGTGCCACGCTGCGTGGGATGCCGAGCGCCAGCAGCAGGCACGGCAGGAAACGGAGCCGGCTCACGACCCGTCCGTCGCGTGGGCCTGGTAGCTGCCCGTCTCCGGCGCCACGTCCGTCATCGGCCGGTTCCGCACCCCGACCAGCGCCGTCATCGCGAACTCGCCGTCGTCGCCGCCGAGCCGGCTCCTCGGGATGGTGATCGTCACGGTGGTGCCCTCGAACCGCGCCGACACGAACACGAAGCTCCGCTCCAGCACGTCCACGAGCGACACCTTGCCCGACGACGCGTCCCGGAGGTCGAGGTAGTAATCGGCCCCGATCCCGCCGGTGGCGGCGTCGCCGATGCCGGTCGAGACGTTCTCGTCGACGTCCAGGTCGACCACGCCGTCGAGGCTGTTCGGCGCCCCCTCGGACCAGGGCGCGACCGCCTCGTTGAAGGTGAGGATCAGGGTGATCTCGTCGGCCGAGACCGAGCCCGAGATCCCGACCAGGTCCGCGCCGTGGCCGGCGTCCGGCGGGGTGTCGGCGTCGGGCGGCACCGTGTCGGCGACCGGGTCGGTGAAGGCGAAGTCGAAGGGGGCCTTGTCTTCGTTCCCGGGCGCCACCAGGTTCGCGCCGCAGGCGACCAGCGCCGACGCGACGAGACCGAGGGCGAGCGCGCGGGCTCGGGAAGGGGCCATCACTCGCCCCGAATCAGCGAGTGGCACGCCCCAGGACGAACTCGGTGAAGAGCCGGACGCCGATGCCCGTGGGGCCGCGCCCCATCGCCGGCGAGTCGCGGTCGACGTAGGCCGTGCCGGCGATGTCGACGTGCGCCCAGGGATACCCTTCGACGAACTCCCGGAGGAACCAGCCGGCCGTGATGCTCCCGGCCTGCCGGCCGCCCGAGTTCTTCACGTCCGCGATGTCGGATTTGATCAGGTCGCGATACTCGTCCCAGAGCGGCAGCTCCCAGACCCGCTCTCCGGCCTTCCGCCCCGCCGCGATCACTTCCTGGACCAGCGGCGAGTCCGGGCCCATCACTCCGGCCGCGACGGCCCCCAGGCCGATCACGATCGCGCCCGTGAGCGTGGCGATGTCGAGACAGGCGGCCGGCTCGTAGCGACGCGCGTACGACAGCGCGTCGGCCAGCAGCAGGCGCCCCTCGGCGTCGGTGTTGATGACCTCGATCGTCTTCCCGAAATGCGACTTGACCACGTCGCCCGGCCGGTAGGCCGTGGCGCTCGGCATGTTCTCCGCCGAGGGCACCAGGCCGACCACGTTCACCTTCGGCTTGATCCGGCCCAGCGTCTCGAAGGTACCGAGCACGGCCGCGGCCCCGGACATGTCGTACTTCATGTCCTCCATGTTGGCCGCGGGCTTGATCGAGATGCCGCCGGTGTCGAAGGTGACGCCCTTCCCGACCAGCACCACCGGCTTGCCCTTGCCGCCCGAGTATTCGAGCGCGATGAACCGGGGGTCGTTAGCCGACCCCTGCGCCACCGCCAGCAGGGCGCCCATCCCCTCGGCCTCGATCGCCTTCCGGTCGAGCACGGTCGCCTTGAGGCCGTGCCGCTTGGCCAGGTCGGTGGCCACCGAAGCGAGATACGCCGGATTGCAGACGTTGGCCGGCAGCATCTGGATCCCGCGCGCGAGCATGTGCCCCGCCCCGATCGCCGCGCCGATCCGGCACCCCTCGGCCGCGTCGTCGGACTCGGCCTCGGTCGCGAGGATCTCCACCGCGGAGAGGACCGGCTTGGGCTCCTCGGGGGGCCGCTTCATCTCGGCGTAGTGCCAGGCGCCCTGCGCGGCGCCCTCGGCCAGCGCCTGCACGGCCAGCCCGACCGCCAGCTCGCCGCGGGTCTCGGGACAGCACCAGAGTCCGGCCTTCTCGACTCCGATCGCCCGTGCCCGCTTGGTGCCGACGGCGGCCGCGCGGCGCAGCTCGTCCCGCCCGCCCTCGCCGGCGCCCACCAGCAGCACCCGAGCGAGCGACCCGCCGCCGTAGATCACCGCCGTCTGATCTCGCTTGCCGGCGAAGTCGCCGGAGCCGTAGACCCGGCCGATCGCCCCACCCAGCGCCTTGTCGAGCGCCGCGAGCGAGCCTGGGGCCTCGCCCTTCCCGGCGATCACGATGAGCAGGGGGCCGGCGAAGCTCTCCGGCGATCGAACGGCGAGCGTGAGATCGAACTTCATGGGGACCGTCGCGAATCGGAGGACGTGAGCGAGACGAAACCGCGGTCAGGCCGGGAACTGTAAACCGGCCCCCGACAAAAGAAAACCGCGCTTTGCGCAGGCTTTATTCAGCGCCCTTGCCTGAGCCCCGCCGCGGTCCGTGGCGCCTCGGTGACCCCGGGAACCGTGGGTCCGGGACGGGCAGCGGGCCAGGTTTCGGCCAGCGTCGACGCGTCGTAGAGACGCCCGTTCTTCATCACCTGGCTGATCGACTCTGTGTTGCGGATGTCGTCGAGCGGATTGCGGTCGAGCACCAGCAGATCGGCGAGCTTGCCCGCCTCGATCGACCCGAGATCCCGGCCGAGCCCGATCGCCTCGGCGCCATGGAGCGTGGCGGCGCGAAGGGCCTGGATCGGCGTCATCCCGCCCGACTGCACCGCCCAGAGCTCCCAGTGATAGCCGAGCCCCTGGAGCTGGCCGTGGCTCCCGATCCCGACCCGGCCGCCGGCGTCGACGATCGCCCTGGCGACGGCGGCATGCTGGGGGAAGATGTACTCCTCGTCCATGAACCAGCCCCCCGGGCCGGGCCCGGTGCCCTGCCCTCGCCGACGGGTCTTCGAGGCCAGCTCTTCGTAGGGCGTGAAGCGCCGGAGCTTGGCGTCCTGGTAGGGGTTGTCGTGGGTGTAGAAGTAGTTCTCCGCCCAGGGCCCTCCGTACGACACCAACAGCGTCGGCGTGTAGGTCCGCCCCGACTCCGCCATCAACCGCACCACGTCGCTGTAAAGCGGCGAGACCGGAAGCGAATGCTCGAGACCGGGATATCCGTCGATCGTCTCGGTCAGGTCGAGCTTCAGATCGAGCGAGCCTTCGGTGGTCGGCATCAACCGCTGCTCCCTCGCGGCCATGATGATCCACTGCCGGACCTGACGATATCCCGCGACGTACATCTTGATCGTCTTGGTGTCGTAGTACGCGCTGTAGCGCTTGAGCACCCGGCGGGCGTGGTCGAGGTCCTTGATCTGCTCCTGCCAGAAGACGCCCGGGCCGGTGCTGTAGATCCGCGGCCCGATGGCGAGCCCGGCGTCGACCATGTCGCCGTACGCGAGGACGTCGGTCGTGCCCGTCTGCGGATCGCGGGTGGTCGTTACGCCGAAGGCCAGGTTGGCCAGATAGCCCCACGGCTGCGGTCGGTGGATTCTCCAGGCCGGCCGGATGTGCGCGTGGGTGTCGACGAACCCCGGGACGATGGTCCGACCGGCGAGGTCGATCACCCGGGCGCCGGACGGCGTCGAGCCGCCCGCCGGTCCGACCGAGATGATCCGATTGTCGCGGACCACCACGTCGCCCCGCTCGATCACCTCGTCGCCGCGCATGGTCACGACGCGCGCCCCGCGGAGCACCACGGTGCCGCTCGGGCGATCGAGATCGGCCCGGACCACCACTCGCCGCTCGAGGGGCGCATAGGCCGAGCGGGTGGAATCGCGCCGGGTCGAATCCGGGCGGGCTCGGGCGGAATCGGCGGCCTCGCGGACCCGGCGCTCCACCACGCTGGCCGAGTCGAGGTCGTAGACCACGTGCGCGTTGCCGATCGACCAGTGGACCCGGCGCCCGTCGGCGCTCCAGGCCGGGAACTGACCGCCGATGTCGGTGAGCTTCCGGACCGGCACCGCCGCGTTGGCCGGGTTCCCCACCGAGACGGTCGGCGCCTCGGCCCCGACCATCGGCACCGTCACGGTGTAGATGTCGCTCCCGAACACCGCGATGGCCCGGGACCGATCGGGGCTCATCAACAGGAGATTCGCGTCGGGCGGCTCGCGCTCGCCGGGCACGGTGGCCCCGGTCACCTTGAGGTGATGGCGCTCGTCGGTGCCGTCGAAGCGGATCGAGACCAGTCCGCTCTCGCCGGCGAAGAAGTAGATCCGGGTCGAGTCGCCAGCGAAGTGGGGCGCACGACGGCCAAGCGCCGGCGCGATCAAGGTGAGTTCGCCGCCCGCCGCCGGCACCCAGACCAGCTCGTCGGCCGAGCCGGGGGCGAACGGGCCGGTCGCCTCGAGATAGGCCCGCGCCGGTCCGCGCACCGCCACCACTCGCCGCCCGGTGGGATCGACGGCCGGGTCCTGATAGATCCCCGCCGTCCGGCTCAGCACCACGGGCGCGCGATTGCCCGCCGTCTCGACCCGCATCAGCCGCCCACCGCTCGCGTCGCTCCAGCTCACGTACGCGAGCCAGCTCCCGTCCGGCGCCCATGCCGGCTCGGCCTCGATCTCGCCGGCATCGGTGAGCCGGCGGGGCGTCCCGTCGGGCCAGTCCATCACGTAGAGGTGACCGAGCGCGCTGAACGCGAGCCGCCGCCCGTCGGGCGAAGGCACGGCGTCGCGGATCTGCCTGACGGTGAACTGCTGGCTGTCGGCGATCGGGTACTCGAACTGGACCAGCGGGCCCAGCTCGAGATCGGCGATCACCCGGAAAGGAATCTCCCGCGGCGCCGAGCCGTCGATCGGAATCCGCCAGAGCTTGCCGCCATAGGTGGCCACCAGCTCCTTCGAGTCGGGCGTGAAGCTCATCCCGGGGTAGGCGCCGCGGGAGGCGCGCGACTCCATGTCGTCGCGCTGCACCGGATAGGCGAGCCAGCGCTCGTCGCCCGAGCGGAGGTCGCGGAGCCGGAGGCCGGTCCCGGTCTCGAAGCGGGTGGCGTAGACCAGCCACCGTCCGTCGGGCGAGAGCGTCGGCCGGACCGCGGAGCCGAAGCGGGCGGTCTGGGTCTCGCGGCGACCGGTCTCCCGATCGTAGAGCGCCAGCTGGTATTGGGGAAAGATCGCGTTGTACTGCCAGAAGCCGGTTCGTTGCTCGAACCAGATGTAGCGGCCGTCGGGTCCGAACGCGGCGCCGCTCGAGCGCAGGGCCTGCGGCTCCTTGATCAGCGCGATGCCGGAGCCGCCGTCCTTGTGGAAGAGCCAGAGCTGCGGCACCCCGCTCCGAAGCCCGGCCCGCGACGCCACGAGATACTGCCCGTCTGGCGTCCACTCGGGCGACTGATAGCGATTGGCCTTGCCTTTGGTGATCTGGCGGCTGTCACGGCTGGCGAGGTCGATGACCCAGAGGTTCTCGCCGCCGTCGGCGTCGCTGGTGTACACCACCGATTTGCCGTCCGGACTGAAGCGCGGCTGGGCATCGAACGCCATCCCCTTGGTCAGCTGCGTCGCCGTCCCGCCCGCGATCGGCAGAGTGTACAGGTCGCCGAGCACGTCGAGCACCAGGGTCGAGCCGTCGGGGCTCACGTCCACCGAGAGCCAGGACGCCTCGGTCTGATCGAAGCGGATGGTGCGGGCGGCCTCGAGCGGCAGGTCCTTGCCCGCGCTCCGGCGCGACGAATCCGCCTGCGCGAAGAGAGCGGCCGTCATCGCGGTAGTCGCGATGGTCGAGACGATCAGGCTCCGTCGAGGAGACATCGGCTCCGGTCCCGTCTGGAAGAGAGTGGATGGCGCGTCTCGCGAAGTTGCCCGCGCCCGAGCCGGGCCGCAACCTGAGCGGCTACGAGGCGGCTCGCTCGCCGCGACCGGCGGCGAGGAGGGCGCTCCGCTGATAGCGGCCGGGCGTGACCCCGACGAAGCGCTTGAAGAAGCGGGTCAGGTGACTCTGGTCCGAGAACCCGGTCTGGTATGCCACCGCCGACACCGGAGAGCCCGAGCGGAGCAAGGTCGCCGCCCGATTCACCCGAATCTGCTCCAGATAGGCGTAGGGTGGGATCCCGGTCGCCTCGCGAAAGACCCGGATCAGGTGAAAGGTGCTGAGCCCGGTTAGCTGGGCGAGGGTGGCGAGGCGGATCCGGGTTCGGTAGTGCGCTTGGAGATAGCGGCGCACCTGGCCCACCGCCGTGTGCTCGACGCGCGGCCCGCTCCGGTCGCCGGGCCGTTGCAGAAACGGACCGAGCGCCGCCAGCGCGTCGCGAAGCCGGGCCCCGCCATTGCAGACGGGATCGGACGCCAGGTCCGCGTGGGCCGCGAGCAGGAGCCGCGCCAGCCCGACATCGTGAATCACCGGCCCATCGGCCGGCGGCGGAGCGCTCCTCGTCCCGGCCCCCCTCGGCCACCCGGCGATCGGCTCCACCAGGTCGGGCGGGATCAGGAAGGCCCAATAGGTGGAGCCCTCCGCATCGAGCGGGGCGCCGGCATGCACCTCGTCGGGGCGGAAGACGATCACGGCGCCTTCGCCGACCTGCAGCTCGCGCCCGCGCCAGCGCACCAGGCGGCGCCCGGTGCGAACCACGCCGATCTCGTACTCAGGATGGGAATGGGGCCGCGTGGCCAGCCGACGAAAGCGCGCCCGGACGACGTCGATGCCACCCAGCGCTGCCGCCCGGTCGACCGTCACCTGATCCCGCCGTGGTGCTCGCTCCATCGCCACGTGTCCCCGTGCTCGGATGCTCCACTTCTCTACGGCAGGGTGGCCAGCTCCGGTTTCCGACGGGGAGCGCAATATCGTTCAAGCGGACCAGGCTGAATCGACGGCGACGGACCAGCTCGTTTCCCCGGGTACGGGCCGGAGGCTCCTAGACCCGCCTCTTCTTGCGTGAGCGCTCGCAGCCCAAGGTCTACGATGGAATCGACGAGCGCGTCGCCGCCTCGGCTTGCCTCGACCCTGGCGGCAGACCTACTGGCCAGCCTGCCATGGAAAGCGCCAGGCCGCCTTCTGGCTGGGCCGGGCCCAGGGGCGCACCCAGCGGTCCACGTTCTCCGGTCCGGTCGCCTGGTGGTCGAGGGCCATGTCGAGCGCCTCGTCCACTCCGGCCAGATAGTCGCCGAACCCGGGTGGCGCCGGCAGGTCCGGAAGGATCCATGGGCGCTCGTCGTAGGGGGGCGAGTCCTGCCACCGCATGGTCGAGACCAGGTAGGTCCCACCCGTGGCCGCGCCCACGAGAAGCTCGGGGTCGCCCAGGTGATTCGGCCGACCGCCGGTCGGCTCCCCGACGAAGAGCGCATCCGTCTCACGCTCCAGGCGGGTCGCGAAGTTCTGGGCGGCCGAAAAGGTCACGGGCCCGATCAGGACGTAGAGGCGCCCGAACCGATTGAAGCGGGAGCGGACGATCCGACGTCGCATCGGCTCCACCAGCATGTTGTTGCCGCCGCCGTTGTCGCGGAGGTCGATGACCATTCGCTCGATCCCCGGCTCCTCCATCGCACGGCGCCAGAGCGAGTCGAACGTCGCGAAGCTGCGGCCATCGGTGTCCGACATCGAGGCGAGCGAGACGTACAGCGCCCGGCGGTGCGGCAGGACTCGAACGAAGTTCTCACTCGGCTCCTCGTCGAGCCACCGCTCCACGAGCGTCGGGGAGCGCGACACGCGACGCTCTCCGTCCGAGGGAGCGCCGTCCAAGACCAGCGCCCGCACCGTATCGCCGCCCGCCGCGAGGCCGGTGACCTCGACCGGCGCTCCGAGCCCGGTCGCGATCACCCCGAGCCCCCGCAGCCACCCCGGGGTGGTCAACGCGAGGTGGGCCCAGCGGGATGGCCAGCCAGGGTTGTCGGCCGGCAGCACCGCCGCGAATCGTCGCACGACCTCTTCGGTGGCCACGCCTCCGACGGACAGGAGCCGAGCCCCGACCAGCGTCGTCGCCGGGCCGCTTCCTGCAACCACGTAGTACCCGTCGTCGAACCGGCCGACCTCGATCGGCAAGCGACGCTCGAACTCGGGCAGCTGGATGGTGTAAGGGATCACGACGGTGTGGGCGTCGCCCACCCTGGCGAGCAGGTCGTAGACCCGGACGACGAACTCCGCGGGATCGAGCGCGTCCGCCTCGTCGATCAATCGCGCGGCCGCGCCTCGAAAGCCGGTGTCGGCCCGCAGGCGATCGCGTGAGGGATGCACCGTGAGCACCTTCTCGAAGGCCGCTCGGGCCTCGTCCGCCTGCCCCCGTATCGACAGTCGAGCCAGGCACACCCGCGCAGGCGGACACCCACAGGGCGCCGGCGGCCTCGAGCAGCCGGAGCCAGGATGATTGCCGGTCTATCATCGGCGCAAGTTAGTCGTCGCCCGGCGAGCGGGACGCTCGCCGGGCTCGCCTTCGTCGGACAGGGGCCCGACCGAAGTCGGCAGCTCTTCGATTACCTGGGGCGCAACGACACGGGGCTTGGACGGCCTCGGAGAGCCCGTGGATTCGGTGGAAGGACCATGCCCGAGGCGAGAGTCGAACTCGCACGGGGTTGCCCCCGGCGGATTTTGAGTCCGCTGCGTCTGCCATTCCGCCACTCGGGCCAGTCGCAAGATTGCTGACTGAGCACCCCCACGGCAAGCGGCTGCAGCGGACCAACCGGTCCAGCCCGGAGCCTGCCAGGACCGTGCCGCCCCTCCGGTCCGGTTGGCCGAGATGCGGCCCCGCGCCATATTTGGGCTTGCCCCCGCGCGTCGACCGAGACCCTCCGCGATGACGAGCATTCAGGACCGCTTACAAGCCCACCTGGCCGATCACTTCGTCATCGAGCGCGAGCTCGGTCGCGGCGGGATGGCTACCGTCTATCTGGCCACCGACCTCGACCAGGATCGCAAGGTGGCCATCAAGGTCCTCCACCCCGATCTCTCGGTCACCATCTCCGCCGATCGGTTCGAGCGCGAGATCAAGCTGGCCGCCCAGCTCCAGCATCCCGGCATCCTCGGCCTCTTCCAGTCGGGCGACGCCGGCGGGCTCCTCTACTACGTGATGCCGTTCGTCGAGGGCGAGTCGTTGCGCGACCGACTCGACCGCGAGGGGCAGCTGCCGCTCGAGGACGCGCTCGGCATCGTCCGAGAGGTGGCCGACGCGCTGGGCTTCGCGCACCAGCAAGGCGTCGTCCATCGGGACATCAAGCCCGAGAACGTGCTGCTCTCCGGTGGGCGCGCGATCGTCGCGGACTTCGGGATCGCCAGCGCCGTCACTGAGGGCGGCGGCGAAAAGCTCACCCAGACCGGCATGGCCGTCGGCACCCCGATGTACATGGCGCCGGAGCAGGCTGCCGGCGAGAAGGTCGGCCCGGCGTCCGACCTTTACAGCCTGGGGTGCGTCCTGTACGAGACCCTCGCCGGCGACCCTCCGTTCTCAGCCCGCAACGCCCACGGTCTGATGGCACGCCACGCCATGGAAGCGGTACCGAGCATCCGAATTGTTCGGGACACGGTGCCGGAGGAGGTCGAGGACGCCATCTTCGCCGCGATGGCCAAGACCCCCGCGGACCGACCGCAGACCGCCGCCGAATTCGCGGAGCTGCTCGGGGCGCCGCTCGGCGCGACGGCCAGCCGCCGGGCTTCGATCAGGGCCACCGCGACCAGACGGGTGCCCACCCAGGCCGCGATCACCGCTCGGAGGCCGCGCCCCTGGTGGCAGCGCCCCGTCGCCCTCGGCACGGCGGCTGCCGTGCTGGCCGCCTCGGCCGCCTTCACCGCGTGGCGACTGGCGGGCGCCTCGCCGAGGACCGTCGGCTCGGCGGACCCGACGACGAGGCGGGTGGCCGTGCTCTACTTCGAGGATCGAAGTGAGGGGCGGCCGCTCCAGCCGGTCGCCGACGGCCTGACCGAGGCGCTGATTCGGCGCCTGACCGAGGTCCGAGAGCTGAGCGTCGTGTCGCGCAACGGCGTCGGTCCCTACCGCGGCTCGGACGTTCCAGCCGACAGCATCGCTCGAGCCCTCGGCGCCGGCACCGTGATCGTCGGCACGGTGGAAGCCGTCGGAACGGACCGGGTTCGGATCACGACGCGTCTGCTCGACCATGGGAACGAGACGGGTCGCCGCGATCAGCTGGAGCTGCCGCAGAGTCAGCTCCTCGCGGCCGAGGACTCGGTCGCCGTCGTCGTCTCCAACACCCTCCGCGAGTGGATCGGCGACGAGGTGCGTCTTCGCGAGGGACAGGCCCGGACCAGCAGTCTCGCCGCCTGGAGCCTGGCCAATCGGGCCGAAACCGAGTTCAAGGACGCGGAGCAGCTGGCGCGGCGCGACCCGGCTGCGGCCGCAGACCTGCTCGCGCGGGCCGACAGCCTCTTCGCGGAGGCGGCGGCCGAGGATCGGCAGTGGGTCGACCCCGTGGTGCAGCGAGGCGAGGCCGCCTACCTCCACGCTCGGCTTGTCGCCGATCCCGGCGAGCGCGCCCGCTGGCTCGAGACGGCCAGGGAGGCCTCCCGCGAGGCGCTCGCGCGGGATCCGCGGAGCGCGGCCGCGCTCGGGCTCCGCGGCGTCGTCGCCTTCGCCGAGTGGAACATGGGATCGACGGTCGATCCTGTCGCCCGTGCCGCACTCCTCGACTCGGCCCGAGGCAGTCTCGAGCAGGCGACCCGCCTCGACCCGACCCTCGCGTCGGCCTTCGCCCAGCTCAGCTTCGTCTACTATGCCGACAAGTCGGTACCGGTTTCGTACGCGCTGGATGCGTCTCGCAAGGCCTACGAGGCGGACGCATTCCTCAGCTACGCCGACCTGATCCTCAACCGGCTGTTCTGGTCGTCGTACGACACCAACCTCTTCGCCGACGCCGCCCGCTGGTGCGACGAGGGGCGGCGGCGCTTCCCCGCCGACCCGCGGTTCACGGAATGCCAGCTCTGGCTCCTCCTTCCACCCAACGTCGCACCCGACGTCGCCCTTGCCTGGCAGATCAAGGCCAGGGTGGACTCGCTCACTCCGCCCGCCGACCGCCCGGTCGCGAGCCGGCTCAGCCAGCTGATCGTGGGCGGGGTCATCGGTCGGCTCGCCAAGGGCACCGGGTCACCCGGCGCGCCGGACCGCGCCCTCGCCGACAGCGCCGACCGAGTCCTTCGGGCCGCCCGGGCCGACCTGCAGCTCGACCCCCACCAGGAGCTCCTCGGCTACGAAGCCATCATGCGCGCGCAAAGCGGCGACCTCGATGAAGCTACCGAGTTGCTGCGCCGCTACGTGAGCGTCAACCCGGACCATTCCTTCAAGGTCGGCGACAACGTGCACTGGTGGTGGGAAGGCCTGCAGGGTCGGCCCGAGTTCCAAGCCCTCCTGGCCCGTCGCTGACCCCTCAGGGGGGTGTTGCGTCGCTGCACACCTGGCGGAAGCCGACGCCGGGACTATTGTGGTAGGGCCGAACGGCCCTACCGCCGCAGCCGGCACCCCCCAATAAGAGGCGTTCCGTCATGTTCAGTCGTGTCAAGCCAGCGGCGTTGGCGGCTCTCGCCCTGACCGCCGCGTGCCAGGGCGAACGGGTCGGCCCGGTGGAGGAGGCCGCGCCGTCCTTCGTGATCTCCGACGGCGCGAACAACGCCGGCAACCCCGAGTTCTTCTTCCTCCCTCCTCTGGTCAAGCGGGGACAGGACAGCCCGAATTGGACACCGGGAGGCTTCAACGGCAACCTCCGGCCGTCCCTCGCGATCTGTGCGCTCGACCTGCCTGCGTCCGCGCCGGAGTCGGCCGTGCTCCCGAGCACACCCTGCCGCGCCGGCGGGTACCTGGCCACCTACCCATTCGGCACCGACGGCCCGACGGTCCGGCTGCACGGACCCGGGGGCGGCGATCCGGATGACGGCGCCGGCGATGGTGACGGCGGCCACTACCACGCGAACTGGAAGGTCCCCAACACATCCGACGTGTTCTTCCGCATTCGGGTGTTGGTGGGCACCGTCCAGCTCGGCTTCGCGGACCTGCACTCGGTCGAGAGCGGAAAAGACCTCAAGAACGTCAATACCGGCGAGTTCATCGCCCGAAAGGACGGGACGGTCGCGCCGATCAAGTTCAGGATCGAGCGCCGCGCCCTGTGCGACGACCCGGCTGGCACCGCGCCCTGCGTTTCGGCCGACATCGACCTGGGAGAGGGTGGGACGGTTTCGCTGGTCACCGATCCGCTGCAGGCGCCGAGCGGCGTCGCCGTGCCGCCCCAACCCCAGTCCCAGACCGTCACGGTCACGGTGCAGACCTGTGCCGACTTCAATCCGCGGGTCATCGACCTGCCGACTTTCGGGACCTGCCTCAGAATCACCGTGCAGCCGGCGCTCCAGGCCCCGTTGGTCGATCCGGCCACCGTGTTCGTCTGCGACTATCCTCCCGACGTCTCCTCGCTGACCCACGCCCAGCGTCACCGGGTGACCCTGCATCGGCTCAAGTCGACCGGAGTGGTCGAGGCGCTTCCGCACGCCGACCACGCTTGTATCGCCCCGTCCGCGTCGACCGGCGATCGGCTGCGCGGGATGATCCGGTACCTGGCGGAGCGTCGCTGGGAAATGGCTGGCGAGCAGGCGCTCGACCTCCTCGGGCCCGCCCGACTCCACGCCCTCGATCGGGGCGGCGGGGGCCTCACCTTCGGCTTCAGCGACTTCCAGTTCGCCCTGCCCGGCCGGCTCGAGATCGTGAGCGGCGATGGTCAGATCTGGACCGGGGGCGCGACCCTTCCGTCTAACCCGACCGTTCGGGTGACGGACGTGGGCGGCGACCCGGTGGCCGGCGCGACCGTCTCGTTCGCCGCGAGCGCCGGCGGCTCGGTCGGCACCCCGTCGGCCGTGACCAACGCGGGCGGGCTCGCGAGCACCACTTGGACGATCGCCTCGGGCCTCAACCAGCTCGCCGCCAGCGGCCGCGGCATCGCGGGCACACTGTTGAACGGACCTCGATCCGGCGTCGATCCCTTCATGGCGATTCAGGCGCCGTTCGACCCGCCGGTAGCGAACCCACAGCCCGTCGATCTGGCGACCGGCTCCGTGCAGTTCGGCGCCACCGGCCTCACGCCGGCGACGTTGCCGATCGGGCCCTTTTCGCCGGATTGGTTCTACCAGGTCGTCCCCCAGGGAGCCAATCCGGGCTTCCCGGCGGGCGGCCTGACGGGGCTCGCGCTGGGCGGCGCCGGCTTCGGCACCGCCAACTCCGGTTGCTCGCTCAACGGCGAGGGCGTCAACACCGCCTGGCCCACGGACAGCGACATCCTGGCCAAGAAGTACTTCACCGTCCCGACCACCACGACCGTCAGGATCGCGATTGCTGTGGACAACGACGTGCGGGTCTTCCTCGATGGCGTCGAGATCACCAGCACGGCGATCGGCGAACATGACTTCCTCGATGGGTATCTGAGGCACGAAGGCTGTCCCTCGTACGACAGCTTCGTGTTCCGCCTGACCGTCGGCGCGGGCGTTCACGAGCTCGCGCTCCGTGGGCGGGATCGGGGAAGCCAGGCGTTCCTCGACGCCACGGTCTCGGTGGCCCCGACCGAGCCCTGACGGTCGGTTCCAGAGACCGAAGCAAGCGGACCCCGTGCTCGAAAATCGCGGGGTCCGCTGCTTTCCAGCCTCCACAAGCCGGTCCTCCCCGCTAGATTGCCGCCATCTCTTCCGCGGCCCGACCGCGCTCCCGATGACCGCCACGCCTCCCCAGCGCCTCCACCCCTGGCACGACCTTCCCGCCGGACCCTCGCCACCCGAGCTGCTCACCGCGGTGATCGAGATTCCCAAGGACTCCCGCAACAAGTACGAGCTCGACAAGCCCACCGGCCTCTATCGGCTCGACCGGGTCCTCCACAGCGCGATGCGCTTCCCCGGCGACTACGGGTTCATCCCCCGTACCCTGGCCGAGGACGGCGATCCGCTCGACATCCTGGTGCTGATGACGGTGCCGGTCTTCCCCGGCTGCCTGATCGAGGTGCGACCGGTGGGGATCTTCTCCCTGGTCGACAAAGGCGAGAACGACGAGAAGATCCTCGCGGTGCCGGTCTCCGACCCGTTCACCCGCGAGATCACCGACCTCGACGCGCTGCCCCGGCACGCGCTGCTCGAGATCGAGCACTTCTTCATGGTCTACAAGGACCTCGAGGGCGCCCGCACCCTGAAGCAGATCAGCAACGGGTTCGCCGGCGCGGAGGCCGCCCGCGCCGACGTGCTCGCCTGCATGGAGCGCTACCGCGCCAGCTATTCGGGTTAATCGTCCCTGAGCGAAACCGGCGGGCCCAGCACTTCGCGCCAGATGATCGCCTGGCGGAGGTCGGGGCGGACGGCCTCCGGCTCTTCCTCGACCTTCGGCTTCTTCCGTCGGATCCGCTCGTCGAAAGCCGCGTGATCGCCGGGGCGGCGGCCCCGTGCGGTCCGCTCCGCCCACTCGAGCCGCTCCCGGATCGCCGCCTCGGCCTCGTCGTCCAGGTCGACCACTGGGCGCTCGACCACCCGGACCGGCGCCTCGAGCGAGCGGACCTCCGGCACCACCTCGAGCGACTCCCGCTCTTCGATCGCGTCGAGGTCCTCGTCGTAGTCCTCCTCGACGGGCGTCGGCGGCTCGAGCACCACCACGTCCTCGCCCTTCGACCGCCGCTCCGCCTCCTCCATCGCCCGGCGGAACTCGTCGAGCAGATCCTTGATCGACTGCGGCTGCTTCCGGCCCGCCGCCTCGCCGGTCCGGCTCGCGACCCGTTCCCGCGGCCGACCGGTTCGCGCCCCGCGCCCCTGGCCCCGGTTCTTCTGGATCGCCTGGCTGATCGCGTTGAGCGCGAACATCACCACCAGCAGGACGACGAATTCCACCGACTAGCCTCCCGACGGGGCCGGCGACGAGTCGCCCGGCCCGGCGATCGAGCGCCGCATCTGGGTGTCCGCCTCGACGTTGCGGTATTTCTGGTAGTCCATCACGCCCATGTGGCCGGCGCGGAACGCATCGGAGATCGCCAGCGGGATCTGGGCTTCCGCCGCCACCAGCTTGGCCCGCTCGCGCTGGACCTCCGCCCGATACTCCTGCTCCATCGCCACCGCGAGCGCCCGCCGTTCCTCGGCCTTGGCCTGCGCGATCCGCTTGTCGGCCTCCGCCTGATCGGTCTGGAGCTCCGCGCCGATGTTCTTGCCGACGTCGACGTCGGCGATGTCGATCGAGAGGATCTCGAACGCCGTGCCCGCGTCGAGCCCCTTCGCGAGCACCGTCTTCGAGATCATGTCCGGGTTCTCGAGCACCGCCTTGTGGCTCTGCGCCGAGCCGATCGTGCTCACGATGCCCTCGCCGACCCGCGCCAGGATGGTCTCCTCGCCCGCGCCACCGACCAGCCGGTTGATGTTGGCCCGCACCGTCACCCGGGCCAGCGCCAGCAGCTGAATCCCGTCGCGCGCCATCGCCGCCACCTTGGGCGTGGTGATCACTTTCGGGTTGACGCTCACCTGCACCGCCTCGAAGACGTCGCGGCCGGCCAGATCGATGGCCGTCGCCTGCTTGAGGTCGAGCGGGATCCCGGCCTTGTCGGCAGAGATCAGGGCGCGCACCACCCGCTCCACGCTGCCGCCGGCCAGGTAGTGGGCCTCGAGCGCGTTGATCGGGACCGAGAGCCCCGCCTTGTAGGCGTTGATCAGCGGATTCACGATCGCCGACGGATTGACCTTCCGAAACCGCATCCCGAACAGGTTGAGGAAGGAGACCCGCACCCCGCTGGCCAGCGCCGTGACCCAGAGGCCGATCGGAATGAAGCGGAAGAAGATCGTCAGGGCGAGGAGCCCGATGACGACCAGCGCGAGCAGCATGGCGGGCCCGAGCTGTGAGGTGTCCATAGATCGTGCTCGTCGTTAGGGTGAGACACCGCCCGCCGATCCGGCCGGGCGTGGGGGATCGAACGTCAGACCGGCGGGAGCGCGTCCGCGGCGCGCACGATCAGCCGATAGCCGTCGGAGCGCAGCACCTTGACCGGCGCGCCGCTCTTGATGAAGTCGCCTTCGGTGACCACGTCGAGGCGCTCGCCGTCGACCAGCGCCACGCCGGACGGGCGCAGATCGGTGAGCGCGCTGCCCGTCTTGCCGATCAGGTCCGCGCGCATCGGCGCCGAGATGAAGCCCTCGTCCTTGCCCGTCGAGTCCTTGAGGAAGAGCCCCTTGAACCGGCTGCTGTTGGGCAGATGGCGGAGCCAGGCGATGAACACCGAGGCCGAGATCACCAATGCGGCCCCGATCACGGCGCCCGCCTGCACGAAGTCGTTGACGGTCGGCGCGGCGCCGAGGAGCGAAAGCACCACCGCCCCGCCCAGGAGCAGCCCGCCGAGCACGCCCGCCACGCCGAAGCCCGGCAGCAGGAAGACCTCGACCCCGACGGCCAGCAGGCCGAGCCCGAGCAGGATCACTTCCTCCCAGCCGGCGAGACCGAGCAGCACGTGGGACCCGAAGAAGAGCCCGAGCGAGCTTACGCTCACCAGCGCGCCGACGCCGAATTGGCCGGCCTTGACCTCGAACACCAGCCCCAGCATCCCGAGCGAGAGCAACAGCGGCGCCACCATCGGATTGGTCAGGAAGCGGACCACGGACTCCGCCCAGTTGATCCCGACCGTCTCGACCGCCGCGCCCGAAAAGCCCTCGGCGGCCAACACCGCGCCGAGGTCGGGCGCGATCGCCTTGGCGAAGCCGTGCCCCACCGCCTCGGTGGCCGTGAGGGTGAGCAGCTGCCCGGCCGGCTTGACGTCCGGAATGTCGAGCGTCTCGTCGACCATGCCCTCGGCGAGCTGCGGGTCGTAGCCGTTCGCCTCCGCGAGGGCGCGGAACTCGCCCCGCATTGCGCTCACCATCTTCTCGGACGCCTTGGTGCCCTGGCCGTCCACGGGGGTCGCGGCGCCGATCACCCCGCCCTCGCGGATGTAGATCCCGCCCCCGGCCGCCAGCGCGATCATCGCGCCGGCGCTGTAGGCCCGCGGGTTGACGAAAGCGAAGACCGGCACGGCGCTCGCCCGGACCGCGTCGACGATCCGCTCGGCGGCGTCGATCCGGCCGCCCGGCGTGTCGATGTCGAGCAGTACCGCCTTGGCGCCGCCCGCGTTGGCCTCCCGAATCGCCCGGGCGATGTACGGGGCCAGCCCGTTCTCGATCGTCCCCGTCACGGCGACCCGGAAGACCACGTCCTGCGCGGCGAGCGCGCGCCCGTCGCCCGGGACGAGAGCGGTCGCGCCCAACACGAGGCTCAGCAGGGTTGCCCGTCGCAGCATGGTCGTCCACCGATCCGAGGTTACCCCTGGAAGTGTAGCCACCAGGCCAGAAAAGCACAGGGTCGGCCCGGGGGCCGACCCTGCGTCGCAAACCGCCGTCTCGACCGGCCGCTACTGGCGCTCTAGCCCCGGCGGACCGCCGCGGGCGCCCCGGATCTCCTGGACCCGCTGCATCAGCCGGTCCCGGAGCTGCATGTACTGCGCCCGCTGCACCGGGCTCAGGATCGGCGAGAGCTCCGCGAGCTCGTCCTTGAAGGTCTGCACGTAGGCGATTCGACCGTCCAGGATCTCGTTCATGGTCCGCGTGACCACCGCCTCGTCCGCGGCCACCCCGGGGCGCATCTGGGCCGCCAGCGTCTGCCGCAGCTCCCGCTCGCCGCGCTCGAGGTCGCGCCGCTTCCGCGCCCAGGTGAGCAGGACGCTGCGGGTCTGGCCGTACTGGGCGTCGGTCAGGCCGAGCTGGCGCTGGAGCTGCTCCGCCACCCGCATCTCGATCTGTTGGCGGAGCCGCTCGGCCCTCGGGGGTTGCCCCGGGTTCTGGGCCGACGCCAGCGTCGTCCCGGCCGCGACCAGCGACATCACCAGCATGCTGATTCGAATCATCGTCTATCCCTCGAAAGAGTCCAGGACCGCCTCGAGCTCGTCCGCGTCGAGGTCGCTCATCCCAACCGCGCCGTCCGGCATCACCGCGCCGAGCGGCTCCGGGTAGGCCTCCAGCACGATCGCCAGCTGGTCGGCGTCGAGCCCGTCGAGCTCGCTCGCGAAGCGGACCGGCTCCGCGGCCGGCGAGCGCGGCACGGTGCGCCACACCGCCACCGACAGGAGCACCGCCGCGGCGAGCCCGAGAGCCGACGCCACCCACCGACGGCGCCGTGAAGCGAGCGGCACCGGAGGCGCCGCCCGGAGCCGCGAAGCGACGCGCCCTGCGATCGCCCGCTCGTCGATCCGGACCGAGCCGCCGAGCGTCGCTCCCGCCCGAACCAACCGCCACTCGGCCGCGCAGTCCGCGCAGTCCACGAGGTGCGCCGACTCGACCGCGGTCCACTCGGCTCGGCCGTGGGCCACGTCGATCATCCGGTCCGAGAGCGCCGTGCACCCGTTCACTGGACGGACTCCTTGAGCCGCTTGACCGCGTGGTGGTAGTGGACCCGGGCGGCACCCGGTGTGGTGCCGAGCGCGTCGCAGATCTCCGAGTATTCGAGCCCTTGCTGCACCCGCATCACGAACACCTCTCGCTGCAGTCTCGGAAGCCGGCCCAGCGCGTCGACCAGCCGCTCCTCCATCTCGTTGGCCCGGACCTCTCCGGCCGGGTCCGAGCCGTCGGTGACGTCGTGGTCCTCGATCGGCACCGCGACCACCCCTCTCCGCCGTCTGACCTGGTCCTTGAGCAGGTTGCCGCCGATCCGAAGGAGCCAGCTTCGAAAGGAGGCTTCTTCCCGCCAGGTCTCCAGCTTGCTGAAGGCACGAAAGAAGGCCTCCTGAACCAGGTCGTCGATCTCGGCCGTGACGGTCTTCGAGCCGTGCGGAGAAGGCCCAACGGACTCGCGTGGCGGCGGACCAGCTCGGTTGTGTCGACTCGGCCCCGGCGCGGTAGGCGCCCACCAGTTCGGCATCAGTCCGCCTGTCATCGGCCACCGGTAGACGCAGACTGGCGCCCTCCGTTAAGAGCGCACGCCTAACTGATTGACAAACAAGGGGTTTGCGAGCATATAGATTACCTTCTTTCGCTCCGGATTTGTCGATATTCTGCTCCGACGCCGGCGGATCCGTGCCAACCCCTCCCGAGGTCCCGGATGGAAAGACTCGTAGTCCGGAAGCCTGGGCGCTGGGTGCTGTCGCGGCGTGCGCGTCCGCGGGCGCCCAGCCGTCACCCGCCGCCACCCCGACCCCGGCGGTGACGGCCAGCGCTCAGGAGCTGGCCGCCAAGCCGGCGTTCACCGACACCCTGGAGCTTCGACAGGCCCCAGTACCCGTCGACCTACAAGCGGCGCGCCAATCCGCCGGTCTTCATCCGGAACGCCACCATCATGACCGCGACCGGACCGGAGCTGACCGGGGCTTCGATCCTCCTCCGGGACGGGAAGATCGTCGCGGTCGGCGCCAATATCGGGACCCCGCCCAGCGACGCGCAGGTGATCGACGGAACCGGCAAGTTCGTGACGCCGGGCATCATCGACACCCACTCCGGCACATCGGCGCCCGCGCCGCGCTGGCGCACCCAGGCCGAGTCGGACGGCAACGAGGCCACCAACCCGGTCACGGCCGAAGTCTGGGCCGAGCACTCGATCTGGCCCCACGATCCGCAGATCCCGCTGGCGGTGGCCGGTGGGGTGACCGTGGCCCAGATCCTCCCCGGATCGGCCAACCTGATCGGCGGCCGCTCGGCCACGATCCGTCTGTTCCACGCACGCACGGTCCAGGAGATGGCACCGGGCGCTCCCTACGGTGTGAAGATGCGGCCTGCGGCGAGAATCCCGCTGGTCTACCAGAACCGCGGCCCCTCGACCCGGATGGGCAACATGGTGGGCTATCGGGCCGCCTACATCCAGGCCGAGCAGTATCGGCAGCGCTGGGACAAGTGGCTGGCCGATCGGAAAGGCGATCCGCCGCTCGCGATCTCAAGATGGTATTCCTCGGCGTGCTCCGGGCGAGATCTCGGTGCAGAACCACTGCTACCGGGCCGACGAGGATGGCGCGATCGGACCGTCTGGCGAGCTCCGGCTTCAAGATCCGCCCTTCCACCACGGCGTGGAGGCCTACAAGATCGCCGACCTGCTGGCGGCGGCGCCGGCACCGCGGCCTCGGTCTGGGCGGACTGGGGCGGCTTCAAGATGGAAGCGTACGACCAGATCACCGAAATCCTGTCTGATCACCAGGCTGAAGCCTGGCCGCTCCACACCGACGACCCGAACGGGATCCAGTGGATGAACCAGGACGCGGCCAAGTCGATGTACGCCGGCAATCGCGCCGGCATCCCCGTCACCCGGCTGCAGGCGATCCAGTGGATCACCGCCAACCCGGCGTGGGTGCTGTGGCAACGACAGAGACCGGGACGCTCGAGGCCGGCAAGCTCGCCGACGTGGTGCTCTGGAGCGGCGATCCGTTCTCGATCTACAGCAAGGCGGAGAAGGTATGGAACGAGGGTTGGCTGGCGTTCGACCGGAGCGATCCCTCGCACCAGTTCAAGACCGACTTCAACGCGGGCCAGACCGAGCCGGGGGTGGGACGATGACCGCGTCGATCAAGGGCACCCTGGTGGCCGCCGGTCCTCGGTCGCGCTGGCTACCGCGGGCGGCGCGCAGACCGTCGCCATCACCAACGGCACCATCTTACCGGTCTCGTCGGCCAAGATCGACCGGGGCACTACGGTGCTGATCCAGAACGGCAGGATCACGGCCGTCGGCGCGAACGTCGCCGTTCCTGCGGGCGCGACCGTGATCGACGCAAACGGCAAAGTCGCGACCCCGGCTTCATCCACTCCGAGGCCCGAGCGGGCGGCGCGGTGGCCAGCCTCTTCAGCCTGGGCGAGACGGCGCGCCAGGGCGAGGTGACCCCCCGGGTTCAATCCTCGGCTGGGGCTCGACCCTGCCGCGATCACGATCCCGGTCGCCCGAACCGGCGGCGTCACGACGGGGATCGTCAGCCTGGGTGGGAACTTCCTCCCTGGCCAATCACTGGCGATCAACTTCGCGGGAGACGACGTCGAGGGTTAAGGTGGTGTACACCCGTGGCGCTCGACCTCGACCTGAGCTCGAACAGCCGGAGCGCCGGCGCGGCCGCGCGGGCGCGATCGAGCGGCTCCGGCAGCTCTTCGCCGACGCGACCGAGCATGACCGCCGGCGCGCGGAGTACCGCCGCGACGCGATGCAGGACCTCCGCCCCGGCAGGAGCCGAGGCGCCGTTGCCCGCGCTCAAGGGCCAGCTTCCCGTGCTGATCACGGCCAACCGCGCGATGGACATCGAGAACGCCCGGATCGCGCGAGTTCCGGCTCCGGGGCGATCCTCGCGGGCGGGGTCGAGGCCTGGAAGGTGGCCGACAGTGATCGCGGCCGCCCGAATCCCGGTCGTGGTCGACCCGACCACCGACATCCCGAGCTTCGACGGCCTCGCGCGCGACTGACACCGCCGCCCCGTTCGGCGAAGCCGGGATCACCGTGATCCTGGCCGGCGGCGACCCGGGCGAGCGGAATCTCCGCTTCAAGGCGTGGCAACGCGGTGCGGAACGGGATGACCCGGGACGACGCGCTCAAGGCGGTCACCCAGTGGCCGGCCAAGCCTTCGGATTGGATCAGCTAAACCCTGGCGGCCGGCAAGGCGCCAACCTGGTGATCTGGTCAAGGACCCGTTCGAGCCCGCCAACTGGGCCGAACGGGTCCTGATCGGTGGGGTGGAGACCTCGCTCCGAACGCGGGAGAACGAGCTCAAGGGACCGCTACCGGACCCCGCCGCCCAGGCGTTAGGGCGGCGCTCCCGGAGGCGGCCGGCGCCGGAGGCCGCGCCCGGCTCACTTCGGCTTCGCCGGTCTCCGCCTCGGGGCCGGCTTCTCGTCGACCCGGACCGACTCGCCCGATAGGTCGTCGAGCTGGCGGTCGATCTCGGCGATCTTCTCGAGACCTCGTCCGACCGGGTGAGAAGAGGGCGTCGATCTCGGCCTGATTGTCCTCCCCGCCCCGGCTCCTTCCGGTAGACCTTCATGCCGAGCTTGTAGGCCAGCTTGCTCCGCTGCCCGACCAGACTGCTCCGCTCGAGGTGGAGACGGCTCGACTCGACGGCGTCCTTGACCCGGTCTCCGAGCTGGTCGAGCTCCGTGCGGAATCGACGAAGATGTCCGACATGCGTTCGGCTCCCTGAAGAATCCGTCAGTCCCGCGCCCGGCCGGCGCCCTGGCACTGACGGGGGCCGCCCTGGCCGAGGTTTCAACGATGCGCCCCCGGAGGGGCGCCCGAACCATCTGCACGGCCGGGGCAGCCGGTCAGCTGGCCGGCGCCTCCGCCGGATAGACCGAGACCTTCCGGCGACCCTTGTCCTTCCACTCGAACTTGACCACGCCGTCCACCAGGGCGAACAGGGTGTCGTCGTTGGCGCGGCGGACGTTCTTGCCCGGATGGAACTTGGTGCCCCGCTGGCGGACCAGATGTTGCCCGCGACGACCTGCTCGCCGCCATAGCGCTTCACGCCGAGGAACTGCGGATTGCTGTTGCGGCCGTTCCGAGACGAGCCGACGCCTTTCTTGTGTGCCATGTCAGCTGACCTTCACATCGGTGATCCGGACCTCGGTGTACTTCTGCCGATGCCCGGTCTTCCGGCGGTAGTTCTTCCGCCGCTTGAACTTGAACACGTAGAGCTTCTCGCCCCTTGGCCTCGCCCACGACTTCCGCCGTGACCTTGGCCTTCCCGACGAGGGGCGAGCCGGCGTTGACCGGAAAGCCGTCCGAGGTGAGCAGCACCTCGTCGAACGTCACCTTGCCGGGCTCGGCGTCCATGAGCGGGAGCCGGAGCACGTCGCCCTGGAAGCTTTGAACTGGTGGCCCAAGGCCTTTGAAAATGGCGTACATCGCTACTCAGATCCGGTTTACGAGTCTGTAAAGCTAGCCACGGCTTGGTTTTTCGGCAAGCTCCGGGGGTGTTCCCGCTGCGGCTTCGCGGGGCGGGAAATGCGGCTGAGCGGCCCGCGACGCCTGTCCAGAACGGCCCCAGGGCCCGCTCAGGCCACCGCATAGGTCTCGGTCACGTCCCGCCCCGAGGGGCGGCTCACCAGCCGGAAGTCGTCGGCCCGGACGGTGGGGTCGTCCCGGAGATCGAGCTCGAGCCTGTGGCTCCGGCGGAGGGCCCTCATCAGCTTGCCCTCTTCCTCCTTGAGGTAGATCGCCACCTCGGGGTGGAGCCGATCGCGATGTGCAGACGCTCCTTCTGGTCGTGGGCCACCCGCTTGATGGACCGCTCCAACCGCCGGGCCACCACCTCCGGGGTGAAGACCGGCCGGTGCCCCGGCAGTCGGGGCATTCGGTGGTCATCGAGGCCCAGAGCGACGGCCGGATCCGCTGCCGGGTCATCTCGATCAACCCGAGCTCGCTCACCGCGAAGGCCCGGGTCCGCGCCCGGTCGCGACCGAGGTGGGGCCCGAGCTCCTGCAGCACCCGGTCCCGGCTGGCCCTGGTCTCCATGCGTCGATGAAGTCGCAGACGATGATCCCGCCCAGGTCGCGGAGCCGAGCCGCCGGGCGATTTCGCGCGGCGTCCAGGTTGGTCTTGAGGATGGTCTTCTCGGATCCTTCTGCCGGTGTAGCGGCCGGTGTTGACGTCGATCGAGACCAGGGCCTCGGTCGGCTGGATCACCAGCGAGCCGCCCGAGGGCAGCTCGACCCGCGCCGGGAAGAGCTTGATCTCGGCTTCGATCCCGAACTTGTCGAAGAGCGGGTCGCTGTCGTAGAGGTGGATCGCCCACCAGCTCGGGGTCGACCTGCTCCAGGTACTGCGAGATCTGTCGTGGATCTCCTTCGAGTCGATCCAGAGCGCGTCCACCTTGTCGGAGAAGACGTCGCGAATCAGCCCGCGAGTGAGGCTGGCCTCGCGCTGGAGCACCGCGGGCGCGCGCCGGACGTAGAACTGCTTCCGCTTGATCTTCTTCCACTGGGCGAGGAGCGAGTCGATCTCCTGCTTGATGTCCTCCTCGGTCACGTCCTCGGCCACGGTCCGGACGACTCAGCCCTCCCGAGTCCTTCGGGAGAGCTTGCGACCATCTCGGCGGAGGCGGGCCCGCTGTCTCTGGCCGTCGATCTTCCGGCTCACGGCCTACCCGCGAGGCGTACGGCATGTAGACCAGGAAGCGGCCCGGCAGCGAGATCTGGCGGTGACCCGGCAGCCCTTGGTGCTGATCGGCTTCTTGGTCACCTGCACCGGCAGGATCTGACCCTTCTTCAGGATGTCGGCGACGCCAGTATGCCGGCCGACCTCGCGCTGGCGCTGGTCGCCGTTGCCGTTCTTGCCCCCGCCCCCGCGCTTGGCCTTGACGCCGCGGCCTCGGCCGCTTCGATGTCGTCGGGGACCTCGGCGTCCTCGGCGTCAGGCTCTTCGTCTTCGTCCGGCTCGAGGAGGTCGGAGGCGTGGAGAAAGGCGCTCTTCTCCAGCCTGATGTCGACGAAGGCCGCCTGGATCCCAGGGAGCACCGCTTCGACTGACCGAGGTGGTAGATGTCGCCGACGATGCGGCGATGATCGGGACGGTCCACCATCAAGCCCGGCGGCCGTCTCCGAGAATGGCCACCCTGGTCTCCCCGGGGGCCACTCGATATGAGGATCTCGCGCTTCACGAGAAGCGTCCTGCTGCCGGGGCCTGCCCCACCGCCTCGTCGGCGCGCGGGCCCACGGACCCGAATGAGGTTGAGACGCCTGGCCGGGAGGGCCGGGGTCGCAGTAGACCTCCCAGAACGGCCCCCAACCGATGCAAGCCGAGCATCGGGATCAGGGGAGGCGCCAAGCTGATCCCGGTGGGCCGCACGGAAGATCCAACCAGCCGGCGAGCGGGTCGCCGGGAGCTGGTCCGACTGCAGCCAATGGGGCACCTGGACGTCGAGTCGCGGGGCGCCGCCGGGACGGGAGCGGGCCGATTCGCGGAAGGAGTGAAAACGCTGTGGTAGGCTCGCGCCGCGACCTGTCGGAGACGGTCGCCCAATTCGGGCACCAGGAGGCGAGCCTGCATAAGGCTACAAGATATGGGTTTAGGCTGTCCGGCCTATCCCTTGACCACGCCGCCCAGAATCTCGCGGGCGATGACCATCCGCTGACCTCGCTGGTCCCCGCCGATCTCGCAGACCTTGGCGTCTCGCATCATCCGTTCAACCGGATATTCGGATGTATAACCGTAGCCGCCGAAGACCTGAACCGCCTGAGTCGCCGCCCGCATGGCCAGCTCCGAGCAGAAGAGCTTCGGCCATCGCCGCCTCCTTCTGAAGGGCTTCCCGCCTGCCTGAGCCGGGCGGCCGTGTAGAGGAGGTGGTGCCCGCCTTCGATCTCCATCGCCATGTCGGCCAGCTTGAAGTTGACGCCCCCGGCCCTCCCGATGTACTGGCCGAACGGCTTCCGGGTGCCGGCGTACCGAGCGCCGCCTGTAGGCCCCCTTCGGCGAGCGCCGAGGGACAGGGCGGCGATCCCGATCCGGCCGGCGTCCAGCGTCTTCAGGAAGTTGACGAACCCCTGCCCCAACTCGCCTTGCGGACGTTCTCCTCGGGCACCTTGGCGCCGTCGAAGTGGAGTCATAAAGTCGCTCGCCCGCCAGCCCATCTTCTCTTCCTTCTGCTTCGGCCCGCACGCCCTCGATCTTCGGGAGGTCCGCCGCGTGGCCGACGCCCACCTCCTGCACTCGGCGAGGTCGGCGGTGTCCTTGGTGACGATGAAGGCGGGATGCTCGATGCTCAATCGGTCATCCGCGCGGTGACCGAGAAGATCTCGCCTACGCCATGGTGATAAAGATCTTCAGCCGGTCGCACGGCTGTAGTGGTCGCCCTTGTCGACCGCGGTGCTCGCGGTGCCGCCGGCGTCGCTCCTCGCGCCCGGCTCGGTGAGGACCGAAGCCGCCCGCTGCGAACACCTGCCCCGGAGGCGAGCAGGGGCACGAAGGTCTCGCGTTGCTTCTGGGGTGCCGAACTGACGATCGGCGAGGTGCCCAGGTTGTGAAGATGGTGAGCCCGCGAGGCATCCACCTCGGGCCATCCGGATGGTGATGTAGTAGCTGATCTGGTCCATCCCCGCCCCGCCCAGCTCCTCCGTTGGCCACGGCACGCCGAGCAGACCGAGCTCACCCATCCGCTTGATGTTCTCCAGGGGAAGGTCGAGGTGCGGTCGAGCTCGCGGGCCACCGGCGCGACGTGGGTCCGGGCAAAATCGCGGACCATCTCGCGGACCTGGTGGTGGTGCTCGTCGAAATAGAGGGAATCGTCCATGGGTGGAGATCCGGTTCGGGATTGGACGGCCGGCGGCCGTCTCTGGATTGGAGGCCCGGCGGCCGCGCCGGCAGGTGCGCGCGGCTGGAGCCGGGTTTCGGCTGGTGCCGCAATATAGCAACCCACGTGCCCGGGGGCGGCTCTGCCGGGGCGGTGCCCCGGGGTCCGGCCTGGTTACTCTTCCAGAGGCCCGCACCGCCCCGTCATCCACGCAGAGAGACCGGAAACGCGCTCATGGAACAGGCCTCCCTCGACGATCGGCTCACCACCCTCGAGCGCCGGGCTTCCCGGCTCAGGTGGGTCGCCCTGCTGGCGGTGATCCTCGCCGCCGCCACCCCCGCGTGGCTCCTCCTCGGCGAGCGACCGGCCATCGTCGAGTCGCAGCTCTGGATGGTGCGCGACAGCTCGGGCACGGTCCGCGCGCTCTTCGGGCTCACCAACGACGGCGTGGCGCTCACGATGTACGACTCGACCGGCCAGGTGCGGCTTGACCTCGGCCTCGCCCCCGGAGGCGTGCCCGGTCTGCTGCTCTTGTCCGAGCGGGGCGAGCCGGTGGCCGCGCTCAACCTGCGGCAGGAGGGGCGGCCGGTGCTGCGGCTCTCGGACTTCGCGGCCCGGGAGCGGATCGACCTCGAGCCCAAGGGTCTCGTCGGTCTGCCCCCGAGCGAGCCGACCCCGCCCGACACCATGATCGCCCGACAACCCCTCGCGCCGCGGTGAGGCGGTTGCGCCGGGTGCCCAGGGTGGCCCAAGATTCCAGCGCTCGCTCCCGACGACGGGACGGATGACCGAGAGTAAAGTCTGCCTTCGCTGCGGCGCGCCGGTTCCGGAACACGCGCGCTACTGCCCCGCCTGCGGGGTGAGCCTGTCGCTGGCCGCGACGGGCGAGCACGCGACGTTCGATTTCGAGCGGTTCTTCCAGTACGCCGTGGACCTGCTCTGCATCGCCGGGGTGGACGGTTTCTTCCTGGTGGTGAATCCCGCCTTCTCCCGCGCGCTCGGATACTCCGCGAAGGAGCTGCTCGCGCGCCCCTTCGTCGACTTCGTCCATCCCGACGACCGGGACGCGACCGTGGCCGAGACCGGGGAGCTGGCCGACGGCAGCCCCACGCTCTCGTTCTCGAATCGTTACCGGCACAAGGACGGCCGCTACGTCTGGCTCCACTGGACCGCCTATCCGGAGCCGGGCACCGGGCTGATCTACGCCAGCGCCCGGCTGGGCCGGGTGGCTGGCGGCGACGGAGCCTAACGCTTTCCGAAGATCCGCTTCAGCATCTCGAGCGGTCGCGACGGCCTCGAGCCGGCGCCGAGCTCGAGCCGGGCCGGATCGACCCCCTCGAGCAGCTCCGCGAGCATGGCCTCCGCGGTGGCCGGCCGATCGTCCGGCGTCTTGGCGAGCGCCCGCTCGATCGCGCGATCGACGTTGGCCGGCACCTTGGCGCGGTGCTGGCTGGGCGGGACCGGCGGCTCCTGCAGATGGGCCCGGAGCAGCGCCACGACGCCGCTGGCCACGAACGGCGGCCGGCCCGTCAGCATCTCGTAGAGCACGCAGGCGAACCCGTAGAGGTCGCTTCGGCCGTCCACCTGGTCGGCGCCGGTGATCTGCTCCGGGCTCATGTAGGCCGGAGTGCCGAGGGGCATGCCCGCCCCGGTGAGCCGGATGGTGGAGGCCATGGTCCGGGCGAGGCCGAAGTCCATGACCAGCGCCGTACCCCCGGTCACCATCACGTTCTCGGGCTTGAGGTCGCGATGGACCACCCCCTGCTGATGCGCGTAGCCGAGGCCCTCGAGCACCTGCCGGGCGATGGCGAGGGTGTCGTCGAGCGACGGCAGGCCCTCCCGCTGGAGCATCTCGCGGACCGTGGAGCCGGCGACGAAGGGCATCGCGTACCAGAGCAGGCCGTCGTCCTCGCCGGACTCGACGATCGAGAGGATGCTGGGGTGGCGGAGCCCCGCGATGATCTCGATCTCCCTCAGGAAGCGCTCGGCGTTGCCGGCCGAGGCGAGCTCCGGCGGCAGCAGCTTGAGCGCGAGGGGCGTCGGGTCGTCCGCCCGGGTGGCCCGGTA
The DNA here is from genome assembly GCA_041390205.1 of Gemmatimonadales bacterium. Taxonomy (GTDB): domain Bacteria; phylum Gemmatimonadota; class Gemmatimonadetes; order Gemmatimonadales; family GWC2-71-9; genus SHZU01. The sequence goes on along the minus strand of JAWKQJ010000030.1, from coordinate 15,245 downwards.
GACCCGGGCCATCGAGCCCCGGGCGACCTCGGTACCGACGTCGAAGCGACCGGCGAGCGCCGCGCGGAGCCGACGCTCGAGATCCGACTCGGCGGCGCTCATTCGAGAGCGCAGTCACCGTCGAGCGGACCGGCCGCGAGCCGCACCGACTCGAGCAGCAGCTGCGGGGGAACCCGCTTGCGGCAGCGGACCTGATAGCGGAGGACCAGGGCGTTGTCGTCCTCGCCGCCGGGCTGGAGCCGCCACTCCTTCGCCTCGCGATCGAGCACGGCCGCGATCGTGGCCTTGAGCCCCTGCACCGCCGCCGACGTCGGGGCGCGGGCCACCAGAGTCACGAGACGGGGGTCGATGGCGGGGTCGCTCTCCTGCTGCCGCTTGTAGGTGTGCTCCAGCGCGCGGTCGGCCAGGGCCTTGAGCTGGTCCGGCGTCATCGACTGGAGCAGGTGCTGATCGAGCTGGGCGACGTACTCGCCGGTGCGCTTGTCGTTGACCATCCCTTTCGCGAGCCGCACCCGCCGCTCCAGGATCTCGGCGGCGAGCGGCGCGGGCGCCCGGGCGAAGTCGGTGGCCCAGAGCCCGAGCGAAACCAGGTTGTAGAAGGCGGAGGTGGCGAGCGCCACCGAGTAGGCCTGCATCCCGACCGAGAGGCCGATCGCGATGGTGACGAAGATGTAGACGGCGTCCTTGGTGTCCTCGAGCCGGTGCCTGAAGGCGACCGCGCCGACGATGCCGCCCAGCGAGAACGCCAGGGCCACGCTGTGCTTGACCAGGATCACCACGACGGCGACCACGATCGGGAGAATCACCAGGGTCTGCGCCAGCGACTGCTGGAAGCCGCGCCGCTGGCGGGTGAAGGTGTAGACCCAGACCACCGGCAGGACCAGCACCAGCGCCCCGGTCATCGTGAGGATCGCGGCCGCTCCGGCTTCGAGCGAGGAGGTCGGCGCGGGGAAGGCCTGGGTGGCGGTGAGATCCGTGCCCGGCACTCCGGTGCCCATCGGCACCTGCCGCAGCTGCTCCCCGAACCAGGGGAAGAGCGCCACCAGCGCGAAATGGACCAGCAGGAGGAGGAGATAGTACCCGGCCAGCCTGACGGCCGGCCGCCAAACCTGCTCGAGCACCTTGCCCCAGGAATCGCTCAACCGTCCCCCCGTTCGACCGCCGCCGCGCCGTTGCGTGCGGCGCCCGACGACGAGAGACTCCGGCACCGCATGCGAAGAAGACGCGCCCTCGCCCGCCGGTCATGGACCCATTGGTCCACCAAGCTACCCGCTCGCGGCTCGGATGTCAGGGCGGGTGGCGGCCGCTTCGCCATCCCCCTCGCGCTCCTGCTCGCCTCCTGCGGCCTCGATCCGAGCGGCCCCCCGGACCTGATCCTGTACGCCGACCGGGTCTCCACCCTCGACTCGATCCATTACCGGGCCCAGGCGGTCGCGATCCGCTCGGGCCAGGTCATGGCGCTCGGCGACTCGGCGCCGTTGGCCGCGCTCGCGGGTCCGAGCACCCGGCAGGTGCGGCTGGGCCCCGGCGTGCTGGGACCGGCGTTCATCGATCACCACGTCCACCTCGCCAACGTCGGCTTCGCCCTCCTGGACGAGGCCATAGGCGGCCGCCTCTTTCTGGACCTCTCGGATGCCACCTCGATCGAGGAGGTGGCCCGCCGGGTCGCCGAGCGAGCCGCTCAGCTCGACCCGGACGAGTGGGTCCTGGGCATCGGGTGGAGTCAGGGTGCCTGGGGCACCCAACGGCTCCCGACCCACGAGCCGCTCAGCCGGGCGGCGCCCGATCGGCCGGTGTTCCTGGCGCGGATCGACGGACACGCGGGCTGGGCCAATCGGCGCGCGCTCGAGCTGGCCGGCCTCTGGCCATCGGCTCCCGATCCGCCTGGAGGCTCGATTCCGCGCGGGGGCGATGGCACGCCGAGCGGCATGTTGCTCGAGCGGGCGAACGAAGCCGTCACCCGCCTCGTCCCGCCCCTTCCCGACTCGACCATCCGGCGGGCGTTCCGACTCGCGGCCGAGCGGCTCGCGGAGAACGGCGTGGTGGAGGTGTACGACGCGGGCGTGCTCGCCTTCCCCGGCGTGGTGTCCCTGACGGCCGACCTGGACCGGTATTTCGCCTTGCTGATCGACGAGGATCGCGCCAGCCCGCTGCCGCTCAGGATCAACTTGATGGTCCCGGCGCCGTCCGCGCTCGCGGATCGGCTGCTCGCGGCGGGCGCCGGCGCGTATCAGCCGACACCGCGGATTCGGGTCACCCATCTCAAGCTGTTCGCGGACGGCGCGCTCGGCAGTCGGGGCGCGGCGCTCACCCATCCCTACGCCGACGACCCGACGACCTCGGGCGTACCGCGGCTGAGCGCCGCAGAGATCGAGTCCCTCGCCAGCCGCGCGCTCGACGCGGGCCTGGGCGCGGCCACCCACACGATCGGCGACGAGGCGACCCGCCGGGCGCTCGACGGCTACGAGAGGATCGTCGCGGCCCGACCAAACCTCGATCGGCGGAGGCTCCGCATCGAGCACTTCTCCTACGCGCGGGAGGAGGACTTCGCCCGCGCGGTGCGGCTCGGCGTGGTGCTCTCGGTGCAGTCCAACTTCAACTCGTTCCCGGACGAGAGCCCGACCTTCGGCGCGATGCGGGTGGGAGCGGAGAACGACGCCCGGGTGTACGCCTGGGACCGGCTCCTCGGGATGGGCGCCGAGCTGGTCGAAGGGTCGGACTACTTCGTTCGGCCGGCGGGGCCGCTGGCCGGCTTCGAGGCGACGCTGGTGCGGAAGGGGTCGGCAGGCGCCAACCGACCGGACGCGGCAGCCCGGCGCCTCGCGTGGATCCTGAACGCGACCCTGCAACCGCCCGAGGGTCCGCCGCGGCCGCCGATGCTGGTGCCGGGCGCGGCGGCGGACCTGGTGCTGCTCTCTGCCGACCCGCTCACCGTGCCGCGCGACTCGCTGGCCCGAGTCGAGGCCCTCGGGACGTGGAGCGCCGGCCGGCAGACGGCCGGCAGGGCCGCGCGACCGGGGCCGCGTTAGGCGCCGGCCCGCGGCAACCGGCGCGGCGGAGGGGGGCCGCGTCGGGGAGCGACGCTCGGAGGCCGCGTCGTGCTGCCGCAAGCAAGGCTTGGACGGTGGACTCAGGACGGGTCAGGCGCCGGCCCGGCGGACGCGACGACCGGGGGCCCGGCCGGGTGGCGTCTCACGATCGCGAGCACCGGGTCGGCGTCGGCCATCAGGAAGCGGGGACCGATCCCGGGCAAACGCGCGAGCGCGCGGCGATCGGTGGGCCTGGCCTCCGCGATCGAGCGGAGCACCGCGAGCGGCGCCACCTCGACCGCGGCAACGACCAGGTCCCTCGCGCGCGCCGCGCGCCAGACGAGGAGGGCGTCGAGCAACGAAGTGGTCGGGTCGGCCGGCGAAACGTTCGCGGCCGTGGTTTGATCCGGTCGCTCTTCGCCCTCCGACAACGCCGCCAGCAGCGCTCTACCGAACCTGGCCGCCACGGCCGGCCCGACCCCCGGAAAGGCCGACAGCCCTTCGATCGAATCCGGCGGATCCGCGGCCAGCCGAGCGACGGTGCCGGCGTCGAGCAATCCGGACGGCCAGGGCGCGGCGGCGGCGCGGGAGACCGCGAGCAGCCGCCGAGTCCGGTCTCTCGCCGCGGCGCTTGCGAGCGTCGTGGGCGGCTTGGCGCAGCGATCGCAGCCCGAGCAGCGGACCAGACGCTCGCCGAAGTAGCCCACCAGCGCCCGGCGACGGCATTCCCCGCTCTCGGCGTAGCGCCGGACCGCGGCCAGCCGCTCGAGCGCCGCGCGGCGCCGCCGCTCGATCCGATCCCACCGGCCCCCGCGCGAGAGCTCGCCGACCAGGCGCTCGACGGAAAGCCGCAGATTCCTGGGCATCCGCCCGAGCGCGGCCGGGTCGCGGCGGGCGCCCTCGACCAGCTTCCGCTCCGGAAACGTGACTCGGAGCTGCTGCTCCGGCCCCAGCGCGTCGCCCGGCCGGTAGAGGAGGATGCAGCGGGCCGGCGCGCCGTCCCTTCCGGCCCGGCCCGCCTCCTGGTAGTAGGACTCCGGCGTGGGCGGCATGGTCCAGTGCACCACCAGACGAACGTTGGGCTTGTCGATCCCCATCCCGAAGGCACAGGTGGCGGTGATCACCTCCACCCGATCGTCGAGGAAATCCTCGAGGACCCGCGCCCGGCGCTCGCGATCGAGCCCCGCGTGATAGGCGGCCGCGAGGATGCCGTGCTCGCGGAGCACTCTGGCGAGCGCCTCCGTCAGGTTCCTGGTGGGCGCGTAGACCAGCGCCATGCGGTCGTCGAAGCGGAGCAGCTCGAGCAGCCTGGCCAGTCGTTCCCGCTCCGACCGAACCCGCTCGACGCCGAACCAGAGATTCCGGCGGTCGAAGGAACCCAGGTGGAGATCGTACCCGCCGGGCCGGCCCAGCCCGACCACCTCGGCGATGGTGGTGCGGACGGCCGGGGTGGCGCTGCCGGTGAGCGCGGCGGTGGGCGGGGCGCCCAGGGCGCGCCGGAGCCGGCCGAGGCCGAGATACGCGGGCCGGAAATCGGCGCCCCACTCGGCGACGCAGTGGGCTTCGTCCACGGCGAGCAGCGTGACCCGGGCGCCAGCCTCGGCCAGCTCCCGCTCGAGGGTCCGGGCCCGCTCCGGCGCCACGTAGAGCAGCTTGACGGCACCTCGGGCGAGCTCCGACCTGACCTCGTCCCGGGCCGCGCGGGTCTGCAGGCTGTTGAGACAGCGGGCCGGAATGCCGCGGCCGCGCGCCGCGTCGACCTGATCCTGCATCAGCGCCACCAGCGGCGAGATCACCAGCGTGAGGCCCTCGCCGAGCAGCGCGGGGACCTGAAAGCAGATCGACTTGCCCGCCCCGGTGGGCAGCACGCCGAGGGTGTCCCGGCCCGAGAGAATCGAGCGGACCACCCGGGCCTGGGGCGCGCGAAAGTCGGGATACCCGTAGTGGCGGGCGAGCACGGCGCGGGCGCGTTCCATCGCTGCGTCCGCCAGGTTGCGATCCTCGATGACCGGCTCGGCCGACATGGGAACACGCTGCGGCCGTGGCAGCCGGGCGACCTAACCGCGCCGCGACCGAAGCGGCGCCTATCGTTGCGAGTTGGGCCTCAGGACAGGCTCCGCGTTCCGTTCGCGAAGCGTGCCACAGCGGAGGACCAGCCGATCAGCGCTGAACGGCCGGGACGGGGTCCGACAGCGGCAGCTCGCGTCCCCAGAGGACGCCGCCGACGTCGACCACCATGCTGCCGAGCGGAAAGAAGGTCGGGTCGAGGGACCAGGGCGTTTCCGCGAGTGGGAGCATCAGCTGACTGGTGGCGCCCGGCGCGAGGTCGAACTCGAGGGTCTCGGCGGTCTCCATCAACACCGGCGCTGCGGCGTAGAAGCGGATGCTGAGCTCGCCGTTCCAGAGCGGCATCGCGCCCACGCCGGCGAGTCCCGGACTGATCACGACCTCGAGCGCGTCGCCATGGCTGTCGGGATCGAGATCCATGGCGAGCCGGCCGACGGCGTAGTTGAGCGGATCGGCCTGAAGGACCTGACCGGTCGAGTCGACCAGGGTGAGCCCCAGGTCGGTGAAGAGGGGCCACTGGTCGCGAGGCAGGGTCAGCTCCACCACGATCCGGTTGGCCCACGCCGGGACCCGGAAGCCGACTCTGCGCTCGGCGCCGCCCCGCTGCGAGAACACGACCCGCCGCTCGGCGCCCTGGAAGCCGAAGAGCGCCGTGCCCTTGACCCGACCGCCGGTCCGGTTGGTGACCAAACCCGTGATCAGCTCGGGACGGCTGCGGGTAGCCCCGAACGAGACCGGCGAGCGCTGGATCCGCACCTCGGTCTCCACCGCCTGGGCGGGCGGCGCCGAAGCGACCAGCTCGTAGTTGCCGGCGACCACGTCGCGCCCGTCGATCTCGTACTCGGCGGGCGCGTCGGCGTGCCCTTCGAGTCCGGTGCCGGTTCGGTTGGGTTGGCCACCCGGCTCGTGCAGGAACGCGAGCACGCTCGAGGTGCGGGGCCCGCCGGCGAGACCGACGGCGACGCGGAACGGCCGTCCGCTGTCGGCCGGAATGAAGACCCGGTAGTTGGCCGCGGCGGGGAGCCTCGAGCGGAGGACGATCGAGGAGTCGGGCACCACGACGGGGCGGACCACCATCGCGGTGGTGCGGAAGAGAGGTCCGATGGTGGTGTCGGAGGCCCACCCGGTGATCGTCGCGGCATGGACGCCCGCCCCGGCGGCGCCCGCGCTCCGGATGGTGGCGCGGAAGGTGGTGACGGGCGGCTGGTTCTGCACGGTCGACGGCACGGAGAGCCAGGGTTGGTCGCTCCGAATCCGAATCGGCCCCGGCAGGCCCCCTTCCAGCGTCACCACGACCGTGGAGTCGGCCGATCCGCTTCCGACCACGTCCCAGGCGCCTCCGGCCGCGAGCGGACCGACCCGGGCGTTCATCACCGCGACGGCCGGCAGGCGGCGGAGGAGGTCGTTCGCGCGGGTCACGTCGAGCAGCCCCGGCCCTTGATCGGGTGCGAGCGCGTTGGCGAGGGGGCGCGCGGTGGCGACGATCGCCTGCTTGATCTGCGACGCCACCAGCGAGCGACTCTCCAGGCGCGCCGCTCCGAGCAGGAGGGCGACGGCGCCGGCGACGTGCGGCGACGCCATGCTGGTGCCGTTCTTGATCTCCTCACCGGTGGACCAGCGGGGCACGGAGGAGTAGGCGATGCCCGGCGCCATGATGTCGGGCTTGGCGAGCTCCCCGCCCCGCGAGCTGAAGAAAGCCACCACTTCGCCGGCCGCGAGCCCCAGGAAGACGGCCGGCAGGGTGGCGCCGACGGTGAGCGGGCGGCCGGCCGACGCGGGAAAGCCCATCGTGGAGAGCCCGGGCCCGTCGTTGCCAGCGCTGGTCACCAGCAGCACGTCGGGATGCTCGGCGAGCACGGAGTCGACCAGCGCGTCGATCCGGGCGTTGCCCTCGCGCTCGTTGCCGACCCCGAAGCTCAGGTTCATCACCAGCGGGAAGCCGCGCTCGCTGGCGAAGCGGATCGCGTAGTCCATCGCCCGCATCATCGAGCCGGTGACGGAGATCCCGCCGTAGGCGTTGTTGGCGATCTTGAGGCCGATCAGCTGGGCGCCCGGCGCCACGCCGTCGAAGCCCTTCACGCCGTAGAGCCCGGCCCCCGCGGCGATCCCGGCGACGTGGGTGCCGTGGCCGCTGGTATCGAAGAGCAGGTCGAGGGTCGGCGCGCCGTCGGTCTCGGAGAAATTGGCGGCGATGCCGAGCGGGCTCGGCCGGCCGGGGATGTGCCAGCCGAAGGTCTCGCGGAGCAGCAGGTAGTCGTGCACCGGCCGCTCGTCGGCGAGAGAGCCGTCGCCGTTGGTGTCGGCGAAGAGCACCCAGCCGTCCGACGCGCGGGTCACCACCAGGGCGAAGACGTCGGTGCCGAGGCCGTCGCCGTCGAGATCGTTGGCGGGAAGCTCGCCCAAGACCCGCTCGCGGAGCACACCGCCGTAATAGGGCCCGGTCGGGTTGAGCGCGGCGACCCGGCTGGCGCCGCGGAGCGTCCGGCCGCCGACCTCGAAGCCGTCGCCGGACGGCTGGATCGTCGCGAGGGCGATCCGCCCCTCGCCCGAAAAGTCGCGCAGGTCGAGCGTCTTGGGATCGCCCGTCGACGTGACCGAGAGGCCCGGCACGGTCGGATCGATCCCGCTGTCGAGGATCGCGATCAGCACCCCGCGGCCGTCCCAGGTTCCGTTGGCCTGGCGGAACGCCCAGGCGTTGGTGGAGGCGAGCGGCATCAGCCCCCGGCCGTTGGCCTCCGCGGGCGCCATCGAGGGCTCGCGGAGGGGCGGCGGCGGGGGCGGCGCGACGACGGGCGGCCGGACCGGTGCCGGGTCGACGTTAGGCGGCGTCGTGGCGACGCCGCCGGCCGCGCAGCCGGCCGCGAACAGCAGCAGGAGGCTAGCGGCCGCCGGTCGCATCGAGGGGCGGGAGCACGAACGCGCCGAGGTGCGGCCCGGCGTACTCGGAGGAAACCCGGAGCAGGAAGGCGAGGGCGTCGCGCGTCTCCTCGGGCGTGACGATCGTGTCCACCTGCCCGCGCGCGGCCGCGTGGCGCGCGTCGAGGTCGCGGTCGTAGTCGGCCCGCATCTGGGCGATCGCCGCCTGCACCTCGTCGGGCAGCGGGGTCTTCTCGGCCTTGGCCCTGTCGATTTCCCGGCCGTAAACGGCCATCACCGCCGCCTCGCCCTCCATCACGCCCATCCGGCCGGTCGGCCAGGAGACGATGAAGTCGGGGTCGAACCCCTGCCCCGCCATGGCGTAGTAGCCCGCGCCGGAGGCGTGGTTCACGGTGAGCACGATCCGGGGGACCACGGCGGTCGCCATCGCCTCCACGAAGCGGGCCCCGGCCCGGATGATGCCCGAATGCTCGGCCTCCGGCCCGACCATGAAGCCGCTCACGTCCTGGACGAAGAGGATCGGGATCCGCTCCCGGCTCGCCGTCTCGATGAAGTAGGCGACCTTCTCGGCGCTCTCGGTGTAGATGATCCCGCCGAAGCGGGGCCGCTCGCCGGGCTTGCCCTTGATCAGACCGCGCTGATTGGCGATCACCGCCACCGGCCGGCCCTCGATCCGGGCGTGGCCGCAGATCATCTCGGCCGCCACCGCCGGCTGGAACTCCTCGAAGCTCTCGCGATCCAGCAGGCAGCCGAGCAGGTCCCGCATGTCGTACGACATCCGGTGATCCTGCGGCAGCAGATCGTAGAGGTCCTCGGCCGGCCGGCTCGCATCCTTGCTCTCGCTGGCCGCCTGGACCAGCCCGGGCTGCTTCGGCAGCCGACTCACGTAGGCCCGGATCCGCTCGAGGCACTCCGTGTCGTCCTTGGCGAGATAGTGCGCGACGGCACTGGTCTCGGTGTGGGTCCGGGCCCCGCCCAGCTCCTCGCCGTCGACGCTCTGGCCGGTGGCGCCCTTCACCAGATTGGGACCGCCCAGGCCCATGAAGCTGGTGCCGTCCACCATGAAGATCACGTCGGACAGAGCGGGCAGATAGGCGCCGCCGGCGACACAGCTCCCCATCACCGCGCTGATCTGCGGCACGTGGAGATAGCGCCGCATGATCGAGTTGTAGTAGAAGATCCGGGCCGCGCCGTACTGTCCCGGAAAGACGCCGCCCTGATAAGGCAGATTGACGCCCGCGCTGTCGACCAGATACACGATCGGGATCCGCTGCCGCATCGCGATCTCCTGCGCGCGGAGGATCTTCCCGATGGTCTCCGGCCACCAGGAGCCGGCCTTGACCGTGGCGTCGTTGGCCACGACCACGACCGGGCGTCCTTCGATCGTCCCCACGCCGGTGATCACGCCGGCGCCCGGGGCCTGCCCGTCGTACTGGTCGTGGGCGACCAGGAGACCGACCTCGACCCAGGGCCCGTCCTTGTCGAGCAGGCCGGCCACCCGCTCGCGCGGCGAGAGCTTGCCCTGCTTGTGCATCCGGGCCACGCGGTCGGGACCGCCGCCCTCGCGGAGCTTCGCGGCGAGCGCCTGGTATTCGTCGACCAGCGTGCGGAGGCGGGTCGGGCCCTCCGCCTTCGGTCGCTGGCTGGCTTTGGCGCGGGCCTTAGTGGTCAAGGTGCTCGGCCGCCCAGCGGTTGATGTAGTCGATCAGGTCCGAGAGCGGCGTCCCCGGTCCGAAGAGCTGGCCGACGCCCCGGTCCTTGAGCTCCTCGATGTCCTCGTTCGGGATGATCCCGCCGCCGGTGAGCAACACGTCCGTGCGGCCGGCCTCGTCGAGCAGGGCGCGGACTCTCGGGAAGAGCGTCATGTGGGCGCCGGAGAGGATCGAGAGCCCGACCACGTCGACGTCCTCCTGCACCGCGGCACGGGCCACCATCTCGGGCGTCTGGTGGAGCCCCGTGTAGATGACCTCCATCCCGGCGTCGCGGAGCGCCGCCGCGACCACTTTGGCGCCGCGGTCGTGGCCGTCGAGGCCCGGTTTGGCGATGAGCACCCGGATCGGCCGGGCGTGGGGTGGCGAAGCGCTGGTCACGCGTGAGGCTCCTAGAAGAAGACGGGCTCGCGATAGGCGCCGTAGACGGCCTCCATCGCGGCGCGGATCTCGTACAGCGTACAGTGGCGGCGCGCCGCCTCGAGCATCGACGGAATCACGTTGCGGTCCTCCCGGGCGGCCCGCTCGAGCTCGGCCAGGGCGGCGTCCGCCGCCGCCTGGTCCCGGCTCGCGCGGAGCGCGGCGAGGCGCTCCCGCTGGGAGCGATCGGCCTCTTCGCCGATCTTGAGGATCTCCAGCGCGTGATCGTCTTCGTCTTCCTCGAAGACGTTCACGCCGACGACGCTCTTGCGGCCGGCGTCGACCTGCTCCTGGAAGCGCGACGCCGACGCCGCGATCTGGCGCTGGAACCAACCCTTCTCGATCGCCGCCACGACCCCGCCCTGCGCCTCGATCTCCGCGAACAGGCCCTCGGCTTCGCGCTCGAGCGCGTCGGTCAGGGCCTCGACGTAGTAGGAGCCGCCGAGCGGATCGGCCACGTTGGGGACGCCCGTCTCGTGGGCCAGGATCTGCTGGGTGCGGAGCGCCACCCGCACCGACGCCTCGGTGGGCAGCGCCAGCGTCTCGTCGAGCGCGTTGGTGTGGAGCGACTGGGTTCCGCCGAGCACCGCGGCCATCGCCTGATAGGCCACCCGGACCACGTTGTTGAGCGGCTGCTGCGCCGTCAGGGTGACGCCCGCCGTCTGACAGTGGAACCGCATCTTCCAGCTGCGCTCGTCCTTGGCGCCGTACTTCTCGCGGAGATAGCGGGCCCAGATCCGCCGGGCCGCCCGCATCTTGGCGATCTCCTCGAAGAAGTCGTTGTGGACGTCCCAGAAGAACGAGAGCCGGGGGGCGAAGCCGTCCACCGGAAGCCCGCGGGCGATCCCGTGCTCCACGTAGGAGAAGCCGTTGGCCAGCGTGAAGGCGAGCTCCTGCGCGGCCGTGGCACCGGCCTCGCGGATGTGATAGCCCGAGATCGAGATGGTATTCCACTTCGGGGTGTGCTCGGCCGCCCACTCGAACATGTCGACGATGATCTTGAGCGCCGGCTCGACCGGGTAGATCCAGGCGTGCTGCGCCATGTACTCCTTGAGCATGTCGTTCTGGACGGTGCCCTGGAGCTTGGCGACGTCGACGCCCTGCCGCTCCGCCGCCGCGACGTAGAAGCAGAAGAGCATCGCCGCGGGGCCGTTGATGGTCATCGAGGTGGAGACCCGATCGAGCGGAATCCCGTCGAACAGGGTTTCCATGTCCGGCAGACTCGAGATCGCCACGCCGCACTTGCCGACCTCGCCCTCGGAGCGGGGATGGTCGGAGTCGTAGCCCATCAGCGTCGGGAAGTCGAACGCGACCGACAAGCCGGTCTGCCCCCGCTCGAGCAGGAACTTGTAGCGCTCGTTGGTGTCCTGGGCGGTGCCGAAGCCCGCGAACTGCCGCATCGTCCAGAGCTTGCCGCGGTACATCGTGGGGTGGATGCCGCGAGTGTACGGGAACACGCCGGGCAGCCCGTGCTCGTCGCCGAGGGTCTCGACCAGGTCGACCGGGGTGTAGACCGGCTCGACGCTCCGTCCCGAGACCGAGGTGAAGTCGCCGTCGCGCCGGACGGGCAGTCGGGCGAACTCGCGCCGCCAGGCCTCGACCTCGCGCTTCAGATCCGCCAGCTCCCGCTCGCGGGCCGCGAGTCGGCTGGCCAGGTCGCTGCCCTGGTCTTCCGTGTGCTTGATCATGTCCGCGCTCCCTCCTTGAGCAGCGCCACCGCGTCGGAGGCGACTTCGTACGGGCTGACCCGTCCCGCCGCCATCTCGTCGAGGCGCTCGTCGATGCGCGCCTCCAGATCCGTCTCGCCCCAGATCCAGCGCTCCACCGCCCGGCCCACCACCGCCCGGGTCCGGAGCCGGAGCCGCTGCCGCCGGCGGCGCTCGAGCTCGCCGGTCTCGGCCATCCACCCGTGGTGCCGGGCCAGCGCCTCCTGGATCGGCTCGATGCCCTCGCCTCGCGAGGCCGTCGTCAGCAGGACCGGCGGCTCCCACCCCGCATCCTCCACCGGCTCGCTCCGGGCCGCCCGTTCGAGCCGGGCCCCGTGATGCGAGCGGATCCGGCGGTAGGCGTTGCCCTTCCGGATCCCCAGGGTGACCTCGATCTCGTGCTGCAACTTCTCTGCCCCGGGCCGGTCCGCCTTGTTCACTACGAACAAGTCGGCGATCTCCATGATCCCGGCCTTGAGGGTCTGGATCCCGTCGCCCGACTCGGGCACCAGCACCACGACGGTGGAATCCGCCATCGTGGCGACGTCCAGCTCCGACTGCCCCACCCCGACCGTCTCGATCAGCAGCCGGTCGAAGCCGGCCGCGTCGAGGACGTCGCACACTTCCCGGGTGCTCATCGCCAGCCCACCGAGCGATCCGCGAGTGGCCATCGAGCGGATGAAGACCCCGTCGTCGAGGCTCGACGCCTCCATCCGAATCCGGTCGCCGAGCAGCGCGCCGCCCGTGAAGGGGCTGGTCGGATCCACCGCGACCACCGCCACCGTGAGCCCGGCTCCGCGGTAGGCGGTGACCAGGGCCTGGGTGAGCGTCGACTTGCCCGCGCCCGGCGGACCGGTGATCCCGATCCGATGGGCATGTCCGAGCCTGGGATGGAGCTCGGTCAGCAGGTCTTCGAAGCCGGCCCGCCCATTCTCGACGATCGAGATGGCCCGGGCGAGCGCCGCAGGACGGCGGGCGACCAGGCCGTCGATCAGAGAGCGGGGGTCCATGCTGACTGGAAGGTGGCACCCCGGCGAACGGACCGCAAGTTGCGTCGCCAGAGTGAATTACGCCGGATCGAGACGCCGCCCGCCCGGGCCGGAACCGGGCCCGGAACGGGCCTCGCGATCAGAGCAGAACCCAGCCGGCGAGGCCGAGGAGGAGGGCGAAGCCGCACATGTCGGTGAACGCCGTCACGAAGACCGACGACGCCACCGCCGGGTCGATCCCGAAGCGCTCGAGCAGGAGCGGCACGAAGGCCCCCATCGTTCCGGCCACCAGCAGGTTGAGGGCGAGCGCGAGGAACACCACCAGGCCGAGCATCGGCGGCCCGTCGGTCAGCACGGCGAACCCGGTCGCGGCGAGGCCGGCCAGCGCCCCGATCGCGAGCCCGTTGGTGAGGCCCACCAGCATCTCCTTCCCGACCACCTCGCGGAACTCCTTGGGCGAGATCAGCCCGAGCGAGAGCCGCCGGATGGTCACGGCGAGGGCCTGGGTTCCGGTGTTGCCGCCCAGCCCGCCCACGATCGGCATCCAGATCGCGAGGGCCAGGATCCGGTCGATGTTCCGCTGGAAGAGCGCGACCATCGAGGCGCCGGCGGCCGCGGTGGCCAGGTTGACCAGCAGCCAGCGGAGCCGGCTCTTCACCGCCGAGTGCCAGTCGGCGCTCAGCTCCTCGTCGACCGACACGCCGCTGAAGCGGAGCAGGTCTTCCGTGGTCTCCGCTTCCACCACGTCGGTCACGTCGTCGAAGGTGATCAACCCGACCAGCGCCCCGGCCTGATCCACCACCGGAATGGCCGAGACGTTGTAGCGCGCCATCAGCCGCGCGACTTCCTCCTGATCGACTTCGGGCCGGACGGTGACGTCCGGGTCTTCCATCACCCCGGTGACGGGCGTCGCCGGAGGATTGACCACCAGGTCGCGGAAGGAGAGCACGCCGGTCAGCCGGCCGGCCGCGTCGACCACGTAGGTCTCGGTGAAGTCCTCGAGCTCCTCCGCGTTCCGCCGGATGATGTCGAGCGCCCCACCCACGGTCTCGGACTCGGGCACCGTCATCACGTTGGCGGTCATCAGACCGCCGGCGGACTCCGGATCGTACTGGAGCAGCTCGGTGACGTCCTCGCGCTGCTCGGGATCCTCGAGCTCCGCGAGAATCCGTCGCTGGGCATCCTCGGCCAGCTCGCCCAGCAGGTCGGCGGCGTCGTCGTCCGGGAGGACGTCGACGATCTCCGCGGCCTCCGCCGGCGCCAGCGCGGCCAGGGTCTCGCTCGGATGCTCGTCCTCGGGCAGCTCCGAGAGCGCCTGGGCCGACAGCTCCGGCGGGAGCAGCTTGACGATCTCGACCCGCTCGTCGTCGTCGGCCTCCGCCAGGACGTCGGCGAGATCGGCGGGCTCGAGCTCCGCCGCCCGCTCGACGAACGCGGTGAGCTCGCCGTCGCGCACCAGCGCGAGCAGCTCCTCGGGGGAGAGCCGCTCGCTCACTCGGCGGTGCGCTCCAGGGGAATGGGCCGGGCACCGGCCCGCCGGACCACCAGCCGGACGATCCGGCTCGGGACCGCGTCGACCACCAGGAACTCGAGGCCGTGGAAGCTGAGCTCGTCGCCCTGTTGCGGCACCCGACCGAGCAGCTCGACCAGCCGGCCGCCCACGGTGCGCGAGGTGCCGTCGGGCAAGCGCACGCCGAAGCGCTCTTCGACCGACGCGAGCGGTGCCGAGCCCTCGGTCTCGCAGAGCTGAATCGGGGTGACCTCGGGGCGTTCCACCTCGTCGTGCTCGTCGAAGATCTCGCCGACCATCGCCTCCAGCAGGTCCTCGAGGGTCACGATGCCCAGGGTGCCGCCGAACTCGTCGAGCACCACGGCGAGGTGGCGGCGCTCGCGCTGCATGTCGAGCAGCAGGTCGCCGCAGCTGCGGCTGGCCGGCGCCGCGGCCACCGGCCGGATCGGCACCTGCCCGCCAGTCTCGATCTTGAGCAGGTCGAAGACGTGCACCATCCCGACGATCTCGTCGACCGTGCCGCGATAGACCGGGATCCGGCTGTAGCCGCTCTGGGCGAACGCCTGGGTGATCTCGGCGTAGCCCGCCTCCTCGGGCACCGCGACCAGCTCGGTCCGCGGCGTCATCACGTCCCGCACCGGGCGCTGTCCGAAGGCGAGCACGTTGCCGACCACCACCAGCTCCTCGGTCGGCGCGATCGCCCCCGACGCGCCCTCGCGCCAGATGGCCCGCACGTCGGCCGCGTGGCGGCGCACCGGCTCCGGGAGGAACCAGGTCAGCACCCGCGACCAGGGTCGGAGCACCGGATGCACCAGCGCGGCCACCCGATGGGCCCGGCTCTGGGTCAGCCAGCGGGGCAGCAGATAGCCGCTGAACATCACGAACGGAATCGCGATCAGCACCATCAGCAGCGCCACGGCCCAGAGCGGCAGTCTTCC
>JAWKQJ010000029.1:0-65205 GCA_041390205.1 Gemmatimonadales bacterium | reverse complement strand
TGGCCGGGACCGGCTCGATGGACGAGTACCGGACGATCCAGGAGACCTTCAACCCGGCGGCGCTCGAGCGGATCGGGGACTGGATCGTCGCCCACACCACGCCGAGCCACTGAGGACTCGAGCAGAGCGCGGCGCTGGCGAAGATCGCCAGCGCCGCGCCCGCCGCGCCTCGAGCGAGGGCCTCAGCCCTTCACTTGCGGGGCTCCGGCGCTGTTCCAGAACGACTCGGAGTGGATGTTCGATCCGCAATCCGTGTCGATCGCCCTGACCACGGCGAACTGCCCCACGATCAGCGAGTCGAACTGGACCCAGCCGGCTACCGACGTGATCGGGAGCTCCCACTCCATCCGTCCGTTGACCAGCGGCGTCTGCGCCGCGCCGTCGGTGGCGAGGGTGGTGTAGACGTCGGTGACCGAGTTCCAGTGCAACAGTCTCACCTCCTCGGCGTACCGTCCGGCTCCCTGGCCGCTCCGCGACCGATCGGTCGCGAACTCGACCTGCACGGGCCCGCCCGCCAAGAGGGCGGCGTCCATGTCGCTGATGTTGACCGACTGGAGCTCCACGGCCCAGCGGTAGTACCCCTGGTCGGTGTCCACGCCGCAGGGGGTCGGGGTGACGGCATGGGCCTGCGCCGCCTGGACGGCTGTCGCAGGGAAGTTGAAGATGGTCGGGAGGAGCGAGGCCCACCCTCCGAAGCCCGGGTCGGTCGGTTGGACTTCCGTCGCGCCGTTGTGCGGCACCTCGCTCGGCGCCCGCCGGATCCAGTCGGTCAGGAGTTGCTGCAGGTCGTCCGCCACGAGCGGCGCCTGGTCGGAATCGGAGCTCGGGCCGCTGGTGTCGGCGCAGGCGACCAGCGCGAGGGTGGCGGCGGCGAGTGCCGCGAGGCGAGCGTGACGCATTGTCGGTTCTCCCTGAGTGGGTTCGCGGGTGACGAGGCCGTGCCTCTTCTCGTTTCAGCTGGCGTCGTTCCCGGGGAGAATCGGACACGCCGGGCTCCGGCCCGCGGCCGCGCCCTCGGACGGCGGATTCCGGGCTGCGGTCGTATTATGGATGCTGAGCCCCACCAATCGACCTCGAAACCGAAACGGGAGACGCCATGAGCCAGCCCGGCTCCGCGATCCGCACGCTCGCCACCCTCGCGCTCGCGCTCACTCCACCGGTCCTCCTGGCGCAGCAGCCGGCGGACTCCGCGTGGGACGTGACCCAGCCGCGCGGGCAGACCCGGTCGATCGACTTCACCACGACCGAGGGCACCTGGACCTCGCTCGACGTCTCGCCCGACGGCACCTGGGTGGTCTTCGATCTGCTGGGCCACATCTACCGGATGCCGATCGCGGGCGGCACGGCCCAGGCGCTGACCCAGTCGAGCGGGATCGCGATCAACATCCAGCCGCGGATCTCGCCGGACGGGAAGAGCATCCTGTTCGTCTCCGACCGCAAAGGGCAGATGAACCTCTGGGTGATGGACGCCGACGGGCGGAATCCGACGCCGGTGCATCTCGACCCGAAGACCGAGTACCGCTATCCGAGCTGGCGCGCGGACGGGCAGTATCTGGTGGCGCTCAAGCTCGGCAATCAGGCGGGCCCCGCGGCGCTCACGCTCTTCCACCGGAGCGGCGGAACCGGGATCGAGCTGGTGAAGACCGAGCCCGAGGCGCTGCCCGGGCGCTCGACCGTGTCGCGCGACGGGCGCTACCTCTACTACGACGTCTACACCAGCACCGGCGCCCGGGGCTTCGGGCGCGACGACGCGCTGATGGGTCGGATCCAGCTCCGGCGGCTCGACCTGAGCAACGGGGTCGTCACGCCGATCACCTCGGGGCAAACGGTCCAGGCCAACTCCGACCACACCACGAGCGGCGGCGCCTACGCGGGCGAGCCCAGCCCGGACGGGCGCTACCTCTCCTTCCTCCGGAAGGTCCCGGGCGGGACGCTCAACTACAAAGGCCAGCGCTTCGGGCCGCGCTCCGCGCTCTGGATCCGGGACCTCGCGAGCGGCGCCGAGCGGCTGGTGATGGACCCGGTGGAGATGGACCTCTCGGAGGAGAGCTTCCCGGCCAACGGCAGCTACGCCGGCTACGCCTGGACGCCCGACTCGCGGGGGATCGTGCTCCATCAGGGCGGGAAGATCCGCCGAGTCGAGGTCGCGTCGGGCGAGGTGAGCACCATCCCGTTCTCGGCCCGGGTCGAGCGGACCATCTCCGAGCAGGCCTGGACCACCAACCGGCTTCCGGACGGGCCGCTCGACGTGCGCTTCCTCCGCTGGGCGACGGCCTCGCCGGACGGGCGGACTCTGGCGTTCCAGGCCGTGGGGCGGATCTGGCTCCAGGACCTGCCTAACGGCACGCCCCGGCGGCTCACGCCGGATGGCTTCGGGCCGCACGAGTTCATGCCGGCCTGGTCGGCGGACGGGCAGTCGATCGCCTTCGTGTCCTGGCACGACACCGAGCGCGGCGCGCTCTGGGTGACGAGCGCCCGGGGCGGCGCGCCGCGGCGGGTCACCCCGACGGCGGGCGAGTACGTCAATCCCTCCTGGAGCGCCGACGGGCGCGAGCTGGTCGTGGCGAGAGGCGCGGGCGCCACGGCGCGGGGGCAGTCGCTGGTCTGGACTCCGTACTTCGAGGTGGTGGTGCTCCCCGCCGCCGGCGGCGCCGAGCGAGTGGTGGGGCAGGTGGATCGGCGGACCGAGAGCGTCACCCGTCAGCCCGGACTGGTCCGGCCCAGCTTCGGGAGCGACGGCCGGGTCTACTTCGCCCTCGACAAGAGCTTCGGCGCCAGCGGCGCGGGCCCGCCGAGCTACGGCCTGGAGGTGGTCTCGGTCCGCGCGGACGGGTCGGACCGCAAGACCCACGCGCAGGTCCAGAAGGCGCGCGGCCTGATGGTCTCACCCGACGGGCGCTGGGTCGGCTTCAGCCAGGGCAACAACGTCTACGTCGCGCCGCTGCCCGCCGCCGGGGCGGGCGCCACCGTGCCGATGATCGATCGCCGGGGCGGGAGTCTGCCCACCGTGGCGGTCACGCTCGAGGGCGGGCTCCACCCGCGCTGGCGGAACGACCGGATCCTCGAGGTCACGGCGGCCAACCGGGTCTACTCCTATCACGCCGACACCCGCTCCACCGACACGACCACGGTGAGCCTGACGGTGCCGCGCGCGCGGCCGAGCGGCTCGATCGCGCTCACCGGAGCGCGGATCGTGACGCTGGAGAGCCAGGAGGTGATCTCGAGCGGGACGGTGGTGGTGCGGGGCGGGCGGATCAGCTGCGTGGGGCGCTGCTCCACCAGCGGGGTCGACCGGGTGGTGAACGCCCGGGGCAAGACGATCATCCCCGGTTGGGTCGACCTGCACGCCCATCTCCATCAGGAGCACCTGGGCGTGCTGCCGACCCACAACTTCGAGACCGCGGTCTATCTCGCCTACGGGGTGACCACGACGTACGACCCCTCGACCTTCGCGCCGGACCCGTTCCCCTCGGCCGAGCTGGTCGAGGCCGGCGAGATGATCGGGCCGCGGATCTACGCCTCGGCCGAGGCGATCACCGCGGGCGACGACGCGGCGACCAACGAGATCCACAGTCTCGAGGACGCGATCCACGAGGTGGCCCGGCGCAAGGCGTGGGGCAGCCCGATGACCAAGCAGTACCTCCAGCCGACCCGGACCGGACGGCAGTGGGTGGTCGAAGCGGCCCGCCGGCTGGGGATGCGGACCACGGCCGAGGGCAGCGCCACCATGGAGCACAAGCTCGGGATGGTGATGGACGGGCACACCGGCGGCGAGCACCTCACGGTGCAGGCGCCGCTCTACGGCGACTTCCTGACCTTCCTCGCGAAGGCCCGGTACTTCTACTCCCACACGCCGCTGGTGAGCGGCTACGGCGCCTGGAACGAGGAGTGGTTCTGGCAGGAGGGGACTCCGGTCTGGCAGAACGAGAAGCTCCAGCGCTGGATCCCGTGGCGGCAGCTGATCCCGCACACCCGGCGCTTCGTCCAGCGGCCGGAGTCGGACTACTCGAAGGACATCGTGGCCCGGACCGTCACCGACCTGGTGGGCATGGGCGGCTATTCGGCAGTCGGCTCCCACGGGCAGCAGGACGGGCTCGGCTCCCACTGGGACGTCTGGATGCTGGCCAAGGTGGCCGGGGCGATGACCGCGCTCGAGGTGGCGAGCATGCACGGCGCGACCTATCTCGGGATGGAGCAGGACCTGGGCTCGATCAAGGTGGGCAAGCTGGCCGACCTGATGGTGCTGAACGGCAACCCGTTGAGCGACATCCGGCAGACGGCCAACATCCAGTACGTGATGAAGGGCGGGACGCTCTACGACGCCAGCTCGCTGGACGAGGTCTGGCCGGTGGCGCGGCCGTTCGGCGACTACTACTGGGTGGTGTCGGGGAGATGTATCGGATCGACGAGAAGCGGGTGGGACGGGCACGACCGGCCGCCGGGCAGTCGTTAGGCCGGATCCGGCTCAGGGGGGCGGCGTCGGGGCGGCGAGCGGCCTGAACGCCTGGCCGCCCGCTACGCCGTCTCCCCGCCGCGCTCAGGTTCATCCAGACGATGGCGCCGAGCGTCGCCACCGTGGCGACGAGCCAGGCGCCCAAGAGCGTCGGTCCGGGCGGCCGGGAGGCGGCGCCGCAGGTACGCGAGCGCCGAGGCCAGACCGAGGATGACCATCGTCATCCCGACGAAGCGGCGGGCCGTGGAGACCAGCGCCGCCTGGGGTCCCGGGCATCGCCAGGGGGGTGAGAATCGCCGGGAGAGCGCGTTGCCGATGACGAGCAGCACGGCGCTCCCGGCCAGGCCGACCAACCGGCGCTCGACGTCCAGGTCGCCGTGGTTTCCGACCTCGACCCAGATCTGCACGCCCAGCTTGACGACCTGAAAGACCCCGACGGCCGCCACGCTCATCGCCATGGCCGAGCCGAAGTAGCGGGTGACGGTGGATTCGTCCTCGACGCCGCGCTGCCGGAGCGAGCGCAGGGTGGCGCGATGCCAGAGACCGAGTCCCAGCCAGACGGCGGGGAGCAAGAGCATGGCGCGGAGCCAGCGGACCGGGTGCTCCGGCTGCAAGAGCCAGTTCACGAGCGCCAGCGCCGCGACGAGGAGGATCGTCGCGGGCACCAGCCGTCGTTGGCCGAGGACGTCGAGGAACGGGCGATCGGGCGGCGTCATGATAATTCGATGATTAACGAATTATCTACGCGATGTCAACCGCCCGTAGGTGGTGAACCCCGCGACCTCGACGCTCTCGACCTCGCCCCGGCCGCCGAGCCGGAAGGTGACGAAGTTCGACCCCTCGTTCATGGTCTTGTCCGCGAACAGCGCCCGGAAGGTGTCGTAGTGCCAGTGCTCGAGCCGGGCCACGTGCCCCGGGTCGAGCTCGAGCTCGAGCGCGCCCGAGCGCTCCCGCACCGTCGCGCCGCCGTAGAGCGAGTCCGTATAGCTCCCGGCGTAGGCCGACAGCGCGAGCGTCGGCTTGGTGCCCTCGATCCGGCTCGACTTCCAGGACGGCCCGCCGGCGCCGCCCGAGCGGGCGCGCTCGAAGAGCGCCAGGGTCTTCGCGTTCCAGTCTTCGTCCGGGGCGCCGATCAGCCGGTCGAAGACCCACCGGGTGATCCCGTTGTGCGCGAAGCTCTGGTTGAGGTTGGTGAGCACGACCACGCCGATCCGCTCCTCGGGCATGAAGCCCATCAGGGCGCTCATCCCGTCGATGTTGCCGCCGTGGAGCACCACCTTGCGGTCGCGATGGAGGAAGACGAACCAGCCGAGCCCGTACTCCACCAACTCCGAGGGGGCCAGGAGGCCCCGGAAGAACGGATCCTGGATGATCGCCCGCCCCTGCCACATCTCGGCGAACTGCTTCGGCGGGAGCAGCCGCCGTCCGCCGACCATCCCGCTGTCGATCTGGAACTGGAGCCACCGGGCCATGTCCCGCGCGCTCGCGTTGATCGAGCCCGCCGGACCGGCGTTGTCGATGTTGCGGTAGGGCACCGTCTGGATGGTGCCGTCGAGGCTCATGTGCGGCGTGGCCACGTTGGGCGTGCGGTCGAGGCCGCGGACGGTGGTGCTCGCTCGGCTCATGCCCAGGGGCCGGAAGAGCCGGGTGGTGACGAAGTCGTCCCAGGTCATGCCACTCAGGCGCTCGATCACCAGCCCGGCGGTGAGATAGAGGTTGTTGTTGTAGAGCCAGCCGGAGCGGAAGGGCAGCTCGGTGCCGACGAAGCGGAGCTGGCGGACCACCTCCTCGGTCGAGCGGCCGGTGGCGTACCAGAGGGCGTCGTGCCGGGCCACGCCGGTCCGGTGGGAGACCAGGTCGCGGATGTCGAGCTCGCGGGTGATCCAGGGGTCGGCGAGCTGGAACCACGGCAGGTGGGTGATGACCCGGTCGTCCCAGGCCAGCTTGCCCTCGTCGACCAGGAGCGCGAGCGCCGCCGTGGTGAAGGCCTTCGAGTTGGAGCCGATCGCGAAGATGGTCTCCGCGTCGACCGCCTCGCTCCCGCCCTTCTGCCGGACGCCGTATCCCTTGGCCACGAGCACCGAATCTCCTCGGACGACCGCGACGGCGGCCCCGGGCACGCCCCAATCGGCGAGCGCCTTCTCCACGTAGCGATCGAGGCCCGCGAGCGGATCCTTGGGGCGCTGGGCGGCGGCGGTGCTGGCGGAAACCAGGGCGAGCGAGAGCAGTGCGAACGGTCGCATCGGGTGGTCCGGAGGCTCGGGGAGCGTTTCGGGGATCGGGGCTAAGGTACACCCCGCCGCTCGCGGGCGGGAACCCTGGCGGGGCCGTCTATACTTGAAGCAGGTGGGACGATCCCTCGGCGGGGGGCTGGCCGATGCGAGCCAAGCAGGTCTCAGCCGTGGTCCTGGCCGCCGGCGCCAACCGCCGGTTCGCGGGGCCGCACAGCAAGCTGCTCTCCGAATGGCGGGGCCGGACGCTGATCGAGCACGTGCTCGAGTCGGCGGCCAACGCCCGACTGGCGAAGCTGGTGAGCGAGGTGGTGGTGGTCACGCCCGCCGACGCGCCTCGGCTGAAGAGCCTGGCGGTGGCCGTCGAGTGTCGCGTTTGTCATCCCCCGGCCGACGGCTCCTTGTCGGAGAGTCTCAAGGCGGCGCTCGCCGCGATCGACTCGCGCGCCGACGGAATCGTGATCCTGCTGGGCGATCAGCCGCTGGTGACCCAGCGGGTGATCAAGGCGCTGCTCGACAAGGCCGGCGCGTCGCCGCGGGCGCTGGCTCGGGTCCATTACGCGGGCGTCGCCGATCCGGTCAGCCACCCGGCCTACGTGGGGCGCGACCACTTCCGCCTGGTCCACGAGCTGGAGGGAGACGAGGGCTTCCGCGCCGCCACCGAGCGGCTCGGGCTCCGCTGGTCGGAGGTCTGGGTCGAGGGCGACAATCCCGACGTGGACCACACCTTCGACCTGACCCGACTCAAGTGAGCCGACGACTCACTCGGCCCTGATCGAGACCAGCGGGTCGACCCGGCTCGCGCGCCGGGCGGGGAGCGCGGAGGCCGCGAGGCTCGCGCCGAGCAGGACCGCCACCGTCAGCAGCAGGGTGAGCGGGTCGGTCGGCTCGACGCCCGCGAGCTGACTCCGGAGCAGTCGGGTCAGCGCCAACGATCCCACCAGACCGATCGCCACCGCGCCACCGGCCAGCAGCATGCCGCGGCGAACCACGCCGCCCACGATCGCGGCTGGTCGGGCGCCGAGCGCGAGCTGGATCCCGATCTCGCGGGTGCGCTCCGACACGGTGTAGGCGAGCAGGCCGTAGACGCCGACTGCCGCGAGCAGCAGCGCCATTGCGCCGAAGGTGCCGAGCAGCACGACCCCGAAGCGAGGGCGGACCAGCTCGAGGTCGAGCCAGTCCCGCATCGAGCGGACGTCGGAGACCTGGAGATCGGGATCGACTTCCTTGAGCGCGCGGCTGATCGAGGCCGCAACCGGCCCGGGAGCGCCGGCGGTGCGCACCAGGTAATAGGTGGCGGGACGCGGGAGCTGCCGATTGGACCACCAGATCGCCGGTGGCGTCGGCTGATCCGGGTGGACCGCCGGGACGTCCTGACCACGCCGACGACGGTGAAGTCGGTCTCGTACCCGGTCATGTGGACCACGTGGCCGAGCGGGTCGCCGTCGAAGAAGCGGCGGGCGAAGGCCTGGTTGATGATGGCGGTGTAGGGCGCTCCGACGGCGTCGCCCTCGCTCAGATTGCGGCCGCTTGCCATCGGGAGACCGATGGTGGGGAAGTACCCGGGCGAGATGTCGAACCACTCGGCCGCCTGCCGGGGACCGGTCTCCGGCATGGGGCGGCCGTCGAGAGTGAAGTCCATCGCGCCGTCGCCGCCGAAGAGCGGACCCGCGGAGCCCGAGCCGACCGAGCTGACCGAGGGAAGCGCGGCGAGCGCTGCCTCGCCCCGCGCGATCAGATCGGCGACCTGTTGTCGATTCTGGAACTTGCCCGGCGACGAGAAGGTCCAGACGGTGAGCAGGTGCTGCTGCTCGAAGCCAGGATTCCAGGCGAGCAGGGTGCCGAAGCTCCGGGCCAGGAGGCCGGCCCCGGCCACCAGGATCACCGCCAGGGCGATCTCGGCCATGATCAGGATCTCGCCGGCGCGGCGACTGCGCCGCGAGCGCCCGCCGCGACCGCCTTCGATCAGCACCTGGTGCGGGTCGAGCCGGGTGGCGCGGAGGGCGGGCGTGATGCCGACCAGCACGGTCACCACCACGGTGAGGAGCGCGGTGTAGCCCAGGACCCGGGCGTCGAGCGCCACCTCCTCGATCCGGGGGATGCCGGCCGGCGCCAGCGTGACGAACCACTTCGAGGCGAGGGTCCCGATCGCGATCCCGGCCAGGGCGCCGAGGCTGGCGAGCACGAAGCTCTCTCCGAGCAGGAGCCGGAGCAGCTGGGCCCGGCTGGCGCCGAGCGCGGTCCGCATCGCCAGCTCGCGCTCGCGCGAGGTGGCCTGCGCGAGCAGCAGGTTGGCGACGTTGGCGCAGCCGATCAGCAGCACGAAGGCGACCGCGCCGGCGAAGATGAACATCGAGCGACGCACCGAGCCGACCACCACGTCCTGCCAGCCGCGCACGTCGATGGTCCAGCCGTCCTTCTCGGGGAAGTGCTCGCGCTGGATCTCGGCGGCGATCTGGCGCACCTCGGCCCGGGCCTGCTCGAGCGTGGCGCCGTCGCGGAGTCGGGCGTAGCCGAGGAAGCCGCGCCAGCCGCGGCGGCCGTCGTCGACCGGACTGACGTGGACCGGCCGCCAGAGACGCACCTTCTCGAGGAGCGGGACCCGGACGTCGGGTGGCAGCACGCCGATCACCGTGAAGGGCTCGTCGTCGATGGTGACCGCCTGACCGAGCAGGTCTTCGCGACTCGCGAAACGATCGCGCCAGAGCTCGTAGCTCAGGACGGTCACCCGGCTGTAGGGATCGCCCGACTCCTCGGGCGCGAAGACCCGGCCGAGCAGCGGCTCGATCCCGAGCGCGCGGAAGGCGTCGGCGGTGGCGAGCCCGCCACGGACGCCGACGGCGCCGTCGTCGGTTCGGAGCATCAGCGGCCAGGCGCGCGCGACCCCGACCACGTCGATCGCGGGACTCCGCCGGGCCAGGTCGTTCAGCGTGGGCACCGAGGCCGAGCACCAGCCGACCTCCTCGTCCCGGTCGTGCTCGCAGAAGGCGACGAGGCGATCCGACTCGGGGAAGGGCAGGGGCCGGAGGACCACGGCGTCGACCACGCTGAACATCGCCGTGTTGAGGCCGATCGAGAGCGCGATGGTCAGGACGGCCACGGCCGCGAGCAGGGGCGAGCGCGCCAATCCACGGAACGCGTGACGCCAGCTGGAGAGGTAGGGGCCCATCGAAGCCTCGGCTGTGCGGGTTGGACACCATGTATGACATCGCCCGGCGGGTCGGCGTTGCATTGTCGCTAGCGGATGAGGAGATCTTCAGGTCGGGGCGGTCAGGCCGTAGTATTGGCCATCCCATTCCACGTCGGACCAAACGGAGCGAATCATGAGGCTCGAGGGCGCGGTGTCCCTGATCACGGGCGGCAGCGAGGGCATCGGGAGAGCGATCGCCGCCGCTCTCGCTGCCAAGGGCGGGCG
Organism: Gemmatimonadales bacterium; assembly: GCA_041390205.1. Classification (GTDB taxonomy): domain Bacteria; phylum Gemmatimonadota; class Gemmatimonadetes; order Gemmatimonadales; family GWC2-71-9; genus SHZU01. The sequence continues at coordinate 55,106 of JAWKQJ010000029.1, read as the reverse complement.
GGTCACCATCATGGGGCGGAACGAGGAACGGCTCCGGAAGGCGGCCGCCGAGCTGGGCGTCGAAGCCGTCAGGGGCGACGTCGGGAGCGAGGCCGACGCCGTCCGCGCCGTGGCCGAGGTGGTCGCCAGGCACGGACGGCTCGACATCCTGGTCAACAACGCGGGCTTCGGCGTCTTCAAGCCGCTGGTGGAGATGGGCCTCGAGGAGATCGAGGGGGTCTATCGGACCAACGTCTTCGGCGCCTTCCTGATGGCGCGCGAAGCGGCTCGGCAATTCGTGAAGCAGAACGGAGGCGAGCTGATCAACGTCTCGTCGACCTCGGGTCTCAAGGGCGGGCGGAACAGCACGGCGTACGGCTCGTCGAAGTTCGCGCTCCGAGGGATGACCGAGTGCTGGCGCGACGAGCTCCGCCGGCACAACGTCCGGGTGATGCTGGTCAATCCGAGCGAGGTGCTGACCGACTTCGCGAAGAAGGCCGGCCGGACCCAGGAAGCCTCGGACAAGAAGCTCCGCCCCGAGGAGATCGCGGCCGCCATCGTGGGCGCGCTCGAGGTCGACCCGCGGGGCTTCATTCCGGAATTCTCCGTCTTCGCCACCAACCCCTTCTGAGGTCCGAATGCCCGAGAGCCAGCAGCGCTCCCCGATCCTCATGCTCGTGCTGGTGGCGCTCGGCGCCGCCGGCGGATTCCTGCTCGGCCGGCGCGGGTCGCCCGCGACGGAAGCGCCGCCGCCTGCCGCCGCGGCGCCCGCGGCCGACTCGACCCCGCTCGGTCTGACCGAGAGTGGGGAACGACTCGACGCCGCCCAGGGGTGGAAGGCCCCGACCAAGGTCGCGGTGTGGGACTTCTGGCCGGGCCGGACCGCGGAGCTGGCCCAGGTGGCGCCCGGCGTCGAGGTGGTGGTGGCCAACAGCGCCTCGGCGCTCGCGGCGGCCGCGGTCGACGCGGACGCGGTGATGGGGCCGCTCTCGCCCGAGGTCTGGCAGGAGGCAACCCGGCTCCGCTGGGTCCAGCTGCCCTATGCCGGGGTCGAGCGTCCCCTGGCGATTCCGGGTGTTCGAGAAAGCGACGTGATGTTGAGCAACGCGCAGCGGATCTACGCCGAAGGCCTCGCCGAGCACGCGATGGCGATGGTGCTGGGCCTCGCGCGGCGGCTGCCCACGGCCCTTGCGCTCCAGCGGGAGCACCGGTGGGATTCCGAGCCCCTGATCGGCGCGGGCCCCTCGGGGCAGGGGGGGCCGTTCGTGGAGCTGAATGGGAGGACGCTGTTGGTCGCCGGACTGGGCGGGATCGGAACCGAGATCGCGCGGCTCGCGCACGGAATGGGGATGCGGGTGGTGGCGACCCGCGGCTCGAGCCGCGCCGGTCCGGATTTCGTCGAGTACGTCGGTCTCGCCGACGAGCTGCCCAAGCTGGCCGCCGAGGCCGACGTGATCGTCAACGTCGTTCCGCTCACCAAGGCCACCGAGCGGATCTTCGACGGGGCCTTCTTCGACCAGGCCAAGCGTGGCGCTCTGTTCGTCAACGTCGGCCGGGGGCGGTCGGTCGACACGGACGCGCTGGTGGCCGCGCTCCGGGACGGACGGATCGGGGGGGCGGCTCTCGACGTGACCGATCCCGAGCCGCTGCCCGCCGCCAGCCCGCTCTGGAGCATGCCCAACGTGATCATCACCCCGCACGTCGCCGGCGGCGAATCCGACGGCGACCTGAAGCGGCTCTGGGTGCTGTTCGAGGAGAATCTGCGCCGGTTTGCGACCGGCGGGCGGCTGCTCTCGGTGGTGGACAAGGCCCGCGGCTACTGAGCGGCGCGGAGGTACTCCGCCACGGCGGTCTGGCCGCCGTGCTCCGCCCAGCCGAGCGGAGTGCCGTGCCAGAGCGTGTCCTCGAGGTCGAGGCGGGCGCCGCGGTTCACCAGGAGACGAACCACGCCGAGGTGCCCGCAAAGGGCGGCGTGGTGGAGCGGCGTTGCGTGGGAGTGGAAGCCGTCGGGGTTGAAGCGGTTGGGATCCTCGCCGGCGGCCAGCAGCAGCGCGACGACCTCCTCGTTGCCGAGCTGGGCCGCGACCGCGAGCGCCGCGTGGCGCTCATCCGCTGATGCGGTGGGCAGCAGGCGGGCCGTCTCGGCGCGATCGCCCAGCCCCGCGGCGACCATCACCGATTCGACTCGCGCGCCCCGCTCGGCCAGGGCGCGCGCCGCGTCGACGAATCCGAAGACCAGCGCCGTCAACACCGGCGAGGTCCAGGCCCCCTCGCCGACCCGATCGATCTCCGCTCCGGCGTCGATCAGCGCGTGGACCAGCGGGACCTGGACCCCGGCCTTGGCGGGGTGGGTGCTGGAGACCAGCAGGGGCAGCGTGGCACAGCGTCCTCCGTAGAGCGCGGCCAGCGCGTTCGGGTCGGCGCCGGCCTCGAAGAGCCGCCGGGCAATCGCGACGGCGTTGCCAGGCGAGAGCTGACGGTAGTTCTCGACGCCGTTGGCGGCGAGGTAGTGGAGCAGGGTGGCGCCGTGCACGGCGGATCGTGGCCGGTGACCGGGTCGACCGCGCGTGGACGAGAGCGACGGATCGGTCGCGAGCATCCGGTCGAGGGTCGGGAGGTCGCCGTGGATCACCGCTTCGACCGCGAGCTCGTAGGCCCGCACCGGCGACGCGGGATCCTGGAGCTGGCCCACCAGCTCGGCGAGCGCACTGACCCAATCGCGGAAGCTCAGGCCCCGCGCGACAGCTTGAGGCGGGCGTCCTCGAGCGTGAGCGCCGCCCGGCGCGATCTCGCCCTCGGCGACGTCGCGCGGCTTCCAGGTCACCTCGGGATCGAGGAAGCGGGGATGGTGGTGATGGAAGAAGGCGATCGCCCGCTCGTCGGCTTGCCGATGGCGGGCGAGCAGCTCGGAGGCCTGCTCGTCGTAGGCTTCGAGCAGGGCGAGGATCGGCGGCGGGGTGAGCATCCTCTGGTCCATTGATCTCGGGGTGGTGACCCTACCAATGTAGCGCCCTTGTTTGGGCCGGGGTGCAGGCGCTACCTTGGGCAGGTGACCTCCGACGAGCTGGAAGCCGCCGTCTCGAGGCCGCGGCCGAGAGACGAAGATCTCGATTTCTTCAGGATGACCCACCAGGGACTGGTCCGCAAGGAGAACCAGGACCACTTCCTCTACTGCACCCTGCACAAGATGATGCGGGTCGGCGGCAGCAGTCTGCCGAATCGCGAGCTGCTGGAGCTGCCGAGCCAGCGGCTGGCGTCGGTGGCCGCGGTGGCCGACGGCGTCGGCGGCCGGTCGGGTGGCGAGGCCGCGAGCCGGGCGGCGATCGAGGCGCTGGCGGGGTACGTCACCCACGCGACGGTGACCTACTATACCGCGAACGCGCGGAACCAGGACGACTTTCTCGAGCAGCTCAGGGAAGCCGCGCGGCTCGGGCACCAGGCGGTGCAGGCGCGGGCCACGCGCGAGGACGACGACCGCGGGGCGGCCACCACGCTCACGGTGCTGGTGGCCGTCTGGCCCGCCCTCTACGTGCTCCAGGTCGGCGACAGCCGCTGCTACCGCTACCGCGCGGGCCGGGTCGATCGGCTGACCCGCGACCAGACGATGGCCCAGGACCTGGTCGACAGCGGGATCCTCAAGCCGGACGACGTGCCGCGGAGCCGGTTCGCCAACGTGCTCTCCAGCAGCTTGGGCGGACGGAGCTCGAGCCCGGTGGTGTCGATGACCGACATGCAGGTCGGTGACGTCTACCTCCTCTGTACCGACGGCCTGACCAAGCACGTGGACGACGCCAGGATCGCCGAGCGGCTCGGCGGTCTCAGCTCGTCCGAGCAGGCCTGCCGCGCGCTGATCGACGACGCCCTCGCGGACGGCGGCACCGACAACATCGCGGCCGTGGTGCTCCGGGCGATCGTGCGCTGACTTCGCGCCTGGCGAGGCGGCCGCGCAACACTCCGCTCGCTCTTTCTGCAGGACAGCAGGACTCTCCTCTCCGAACCGGGCTCGTGGTCCCGACGTTACGGCGCCGTGACTGGATCGCGGCACGACGCCGGTACACTGACTCGGATTCCCGCTCGCCCAACTCTTCAGAGGAGAAAGTCCCGTGAAGCGACTCTCGCTGTGGATGCTCGCGGCCGTGACCGGTCTGGCCGCCTGCTCCGGTTCGGAGGACAGCGGTCCCCTGGCGCCCGCGGAGCCGGAGCTTCGGTTCGGCTCGCCCAACGTCATCTGGGTCACCAACAGCAACGACGGCGGGGCGGGCTCGTTCCGCGCGGCCGTGCAGCGCGCCAACGCGAGCCGCTCGGTCAAGCGGATCGAGTTCGTGCGCGGTCTCGGCTCGATTCCGCTGGCGTCCCCGGTGGTCTACACCGGCGAGCAGGCGCTCGACATCCGGGCCAGCGGGACCACGCTCGACGGAAGCGGGCTCGGGGCCACCGACCCCGCGGCCTTCCTGGCCAACGGCGGCGGCGACCTGACCGTCGTCGGGCTCAACGTCCGGAACGCGCCGCAGGAGGGGCTCACCGTGCAGGTTCCGGCCAGCGCGACCGGGACCCAGAAGGTCTCGCTGATCAACTGCGAGATCGTCGGCAACATGGGCCACGGGGTGCTGATCAACGATCAGGTCGATCCCGAGGACACCGACAATTCGGCCGGCTCGGCCGCGTCGGTCGACGTCACCGTCGTGAGCTGCCGCTTCGCCGACAACGGGTTCGGCGCGCTCGATCGGGACGGGCTCCGGATCAACGAAGGCGGCGACGGCCACCTGCTGGCCCAGCTGAGCCTGGTCCAGGCCGACCACAACGGCGCGGACGGGATCGAGTTCGACGAGCGTGGCCCGGGCGACGTGCGCTTCTACGTGAGCGCCACTCACGTGACCCGGAACGGCAGCTACGACCAGACCCTCGCCGACCTCGACGACGGGTTCGACGTGGACGAGGCGGACGAGGGCGACCTGATCGCCAAGGTCATCCTGAGCTCGGCCAACGACAACTACGAGGAAGGCTTCGACTTCAACGAGAACCACGAGGGCGACTTCAAGGTCGAGATGACGCTCGTGGAAGCCAGCCGGAACCTCGAGGAAGGGATCGACTTCGAGGAGGACGACGACTTCCAGGGCGGCGGCGACCTGATCACCACTCTGATCGCGGTCAAGGCGAACGGCAACGGCCCCGGTGGCGACGCCGGGCTCAAGATCCGCGAGCGGGGCGACGGCAGCATCGACGCCACCGTGAAGGGCGCGGAGACCAACGACAACCAGATCGGCGGGATCGAGATCCGCGAGGACGCCGCCGGCGACCTTCGGGCCTCGGTCGAGCGGGCGGTCGCGCTCCGGAACGTCGAGGACGGGATCAAGTTCGACGAGAACGGGGACGGCGAGCTGATCGCCACGCTCAAGCACTCCAACTCCTCGAACAACGGCGAAGCCGGCGTCGCGGCCGAGCAGCAGTCGCCGGGCGCCGGCTTGCTCGACGTGATCAAGACGCTGTTGAACGGCAACACGGGCGGGCCGATCGACGCCAACAGCGGCGTCGTGGTCACCCAGAAGCCGTAGCCGAGCGTCGCTCCGGCAGATCCAGGGCCCCCCGCCGCCTCCGTGGAGGTGGCGGGGGGCTTCTGGCTTCCCGGATGCGGGACGGGGTCTCGCGTTCGAAACCACCGGCCCGGCCGGCTCGTCCGTCTCGCATGAGCAACCCAAGCCATCTCCTCGCCGCGCTCGCCACGATCTCGCTGGCCGGCGCCGGGCCGGCGCTCGGGCAGCGCCCGCCCCTCACGCTCGACCGCGCGAGCCGCGCGGAGGTGATCGACCAGGCGGCCGGCGCCCTCGAGCGCACCTACGTCGAGGCCGACACCGGGCAGCTGATCGCCGCGGTGATTCGGAAACGGCTGGCGAGCGGCGGCTACGACCGCTTCGAGAACCCGGCCCAGTTCGCCGACCAGGTCACCCGCGATCTCCGGAGCGTGAACGGCGATCTGCACCTCGGCCTCCGCTACAGCCCGGAGCCGTCTGGCCCCTCGCCCCTCGGCCGGGGCGACCCCTCCGAGCGGAACTTCGGGATGGGCCGGGCCGAGATCCTCGACGGCAACGTCGGCTACCTCGAGATCACCGGCTTCATGGGCGCGCCCGGCTACCGCGACGCGGTCGTCGACGCGCTCCGCTTCCTCTCCCGCACCGACGCGCTGATCATCGACGTGCGTCGCAACGGCGGCGGCAGCGGCGAGATGAGCCATCTCGTCTTCAGCCACTTCCTGGGTTCCGATCCGGTCCCGACCATTCGGATCAAGCGCCGCGAGGGCGAGCCGATCGTGCGGGAGAGCTTCGCCGAAGTGCCGGGGCCGCGACGGCCCGAGGTGCCGCTCTTCGTGCTGACCAGCCAGGGCACCGGCTCGGCCGCCGAGGAGTTCAGCTTCGTGCTCAAGAACCTCGGTCGGGCCAGGATCGTGGGGTCGCGCACGGCGGGCGCCGGGCACATGGTGACCGGGGTGCCCTTGAGCCGCGGCTTCGCGATCAGCGTCTCGATCACCCGGGTGATGGACGCGCGGAGCGGGAAGGAATGGGAAGGCACCGGGGTGATTCCGGACCTGGACGTCGATCCCGCCGCCGCGCTCGACGCCGCGCACGAGGCCGCGCTGGTCGCGGTCGCGGCGAGCGCGAGCGGCGCGAAGGCCGAGGTCCTGGGACGCCTGGCGGAAACGGTGCGGGCCCGCCTCCGGCCCGTGGCGCCGGGGCCGCTCGACGGGCTGGCCGGCGACTACGAGGGTCGGGTAGTCACGGTGCAAGACGGCGTGGTCTACTACACCCGGCGCCGCGGCGCGCTTCCCGAGCCCCTGGTGCCGCTCGGCGGCCGGCGGTTCGGGCTCGGGCGCTACCCGCTACCGGTTCGAGCCTGCCGCCGACGGCACCCGGATGACCATCGAGGCGCCGGACGGCACCTCGGTGAGCTTCGTCAACGGCGGCAGGTCGGGCGGCTGAGCCGCGTGGGCAGGGGGTCGGGCTGCAGGCCCGGCCCCCCACCGCGGGACCTACGGGTAGACCACCTCCCACATGTCACCCGAGACGTGGGTCAGGGCGACCACGGCCGGCACCGAATGCATCGACGCCAGCTGGCTCTTGATCGCATTCGTGATCGCGGACCGTACCGGGCTCGAGCCAAGCGCCTTGCCGATCTCGGACTCGAGCTGCTGCATCCGGGCCTGGGCGTGCTGATCCATCTTGCTCTTCACCGAGTTGGGGCCGAGGAAGACGCTCGACCACCAGCGCTTGGAGTACTTCATGCTGGTCTGCACCGAGCTGTACTTGATCACGCCGCCCGACGCGGTGAACCTGAGCCGCGCGTCGATCTGCGGCGCGGTGTACTCGAGGTCCGGCAGCTCGGCGTCGGTGATGACGTTGCCCCAGCCGATGCCCACGGCGAGCGCCTCGATCTGGAGCAGGTGATGGACCGGCATGGCCCGCGCGCGGAAGAGCACCTCGGGGTACTTCACGCTGACCACGACCTCGACGTCGCTTCCCTGCGGGTGCACGCCGGTCACCTTCCAATTCCCGGCGCCCATGGTCGGCACGACGCAGAGCCGAACCGAGCTGACCGAGTGGGGCACGGGCGAAGGATGCGCGTTCTTGGGCAGGGAAAGGAAGTCCTGCGGCGAGAAGGTGTCGGTCGGGTCGAGACTGTGCTGCTCGAGGAAAATGAGACGCTCGGCCGTGGTCACGGCGTACTCGAAGCGGGGTACGCCCACGTCCGCCTGGTAGCCGGCGACGTTGACTTTCAGCCTCCGAACGGAGGCGGTCGCGCCGCAGGAGACGAACGAGGTCATGGCCGTGGCGAGGGCCGAGTTGATCGGCCCGAACAGATCGTCCTCGTGGACCCGGACCGCGTTGCCGGTGAGCGAGAGCTGGAGCTGCACCTGCGTCGTGGTGCTCGGCGGCGGGCCGGAGACCAGCAGCGCCAATGGCGTTCCGATCGGGACGCTCGGGATCTGGGTCGAGCTGATCTCGACCTTGCGGTTGCCGTTGGCCGAGGTCGGCTTGAGGGTCGCGGTGACGCCGTTCGCCGGGGCCCCGTTCAGCTTCACGACGGCGGAGTTGAGCAGGTCGAGGTGGTCGCCGCTCAGGACGACCGCGACGGTTCCGCCGAGCGGGACCTGGAGGGAGGCCGGCTGGGCGCCGGTCACGGAGGCCGCGGGCACCGGGACCACCGAAAGGCTCTTGGGGAGCGCGATCTCGTCGTGCCCGACCGCGAGCTTGAGCGCGTAGGTCTTGCCGGTGTTGGCCGAGGGGCCGGCCACGATCTTGACCGTGACCTGGGTACTGCTGGGGCTCAGGATCTGGGCCTGGACCGCGGGGTCGCCCAGCTGGTGGATGCCGACGTAGAAGCGCAGCTCCGACGCCAGGGCGAGGCCGGTGCCCTGGATCTTGAACTGGATCGACGAGCCTGGCTGGACCTCCAGGGTCTGGAGGTCGATCCCGCTGACGGTGGGTCCCGAGGTGGTGCCCCGAAGCGGGGTCACCGAGCGCTGGCCGGCCGCGGTGCCGGCCACGAGGCAGGCGAGCCCGAGTCCGACGAAGCCGGTTCTCACGGTGGTCCTGTACATGGTGCCTCCTGTTCGGCGGTCCGAGCCCGGGGGCTGTCCCGCCATCGGGACGTGGGTGGTCTCAACAGGAGCCACGCAGTCCGGGCCCGATTCCGATCATCCGGCAGGACCGGGGAGCGCTGGTGAATCGGTCGCGGCCGATTGGCCGTTCTGATACCTGGGAGGTCCCTCGGGCGGCCGGTCGGATCGGCTTGCCTCGGGGCTCCGCGGCAGACATACTCAGAGGCTCGACGAGCCGGTTTCGCGCGATTTCTCACTCGCTCTTGGAGGTCCGATGCGCCGATTTCTGATGGCGGCCCTGTGCACTGCTTCGACCACGGCCGCGCTGGCCCAGGATCCGGGCATGGCTCCACCGCCCTTCGACCAGAAGAGGGGGGGCAGCGAGAAGGTGAAGATGGTCAACCACACCGCGAACAACCCGGGCCCGTGGAAGGCCTCCGACATCGAGATCGAGCAGGATCGCAACCGTCCCTACGTCTACGTCTCCGGCTTCGTCAACTACGACAGCCAGATCTACGACATCAGCAATCCCTCGTCGCCGAAGAAGATCTGGTCCTGGAAGATCGAGAATCCGGAGCTGCATCGCGGCATCGGCGCGATGGACGGGAAGTACTTCAAGATCGGCGGGCGCTACTACTACGCGCAGTCGTTCCAGTTCCAGCAGGGCACGCCGGATCAGGACCTCGGCGCGGTGATCTTCGACGTGACCGGGCTTCCCGACGCGAGCAAGGTGAAGGAAGTGGCCCGGATCAAGTACGCGGCCTCGCCGGGCGGCTTCCACAACATGTTCGCCTACAAGCACTCGACCGGGCGGGCGCTGCTGTTCACCACGATCAACGGCAACATGGCCCTGATCTGGGACCTCGATAAGATCGTCAAGGGCGATCCGGAGAGCGGCTGGCTGATCGGCGAGGTGCCGAACCCGACGCCGATGCGGCAGATGGGCGCGGGCGGCTATCACGACTTCTACATCGGGTACGATCCCGCGAGCCGCCAGGACAAGTTCTACGGCGCCGGGCTGGGCGGCTATTCGGTCTGGGACGTGACCACGCCGGAGACGCCCAAGCAGATGTTCACGATCACCAGCCTGGGGATGGACCTGGCCCACACCTTCACGCCGGGTCCCGACGGCCGGTACGCCATCACCGAGACGGAGTACCAGTACACGCCGCTCCGGATCTGGGATCTCGCGCCCGGGCAGTCGGGCCAGGTCCAGAACATCGATCAGCCGATCAGCGCCTGGGCGGCCGACTGGCGCGCGCTCTCGCACAACCACGAGGTGCGCTGGCCCTACGTCTTCGTCTCCGGCTACGAGGACGGCTTCCAGGTGTTCAGCCTCGAGGATCCCAAGAACCCGGTCACCGTGGGGCGGTGGTACACCTGCGAGTGCACCCACGAGAAGGGCTTCGGCGGCTCGGTCGAGAACGGCTGGCAGGGCACCCACAGCGTGATGCAGGGCGCCTTCGGGGTCGACGTGCGTAACTACGACGGCCTGGTCGTGATCAGCGACATGCGGACCGGGCTGTGGACCTTCAAGGTCGATGGGTTCGACGGCTGGAACGGCCGCGACCACGGCGTCCCGAACATCTCGAGCGTTCAGGACTGGGACCGCGGGCCGGCCACCCGGCCGGTGCCGTAAGGGAGCTCGATTGGTGCGATCGGGCTGGCTTGCCGGGCTCCTCCTGATCGGAGGAGCCACGAGCACTTGGGACATCCCGCTCCGCAACACCGAGACCGCGCCGACCGCCAAGGGGACGGCGCGGCTGGTGTATGCGGCCTCGCCGTTCGGCGTGGCGGTCACGGCGGACGGCGTGGCGAGCTACGACGTCCAGCTCGAGCTGTCAGGGCTCCCCGCTCCGGCGAGCCTGGGCGATTACCGCGCCTACGTGGCCTGGGCCGCCTCGGTCGATCTCAAGGAGTGGCACCGACTCGGCACGGTCCGGAACGGCTCCTCGACGGTGGGGCAGGCGGAGCTCAACAAGTTCCTGCTGGTGATCACGGCCGAGGCCGATTCGCTGGCCGCGACTCGGACCGGGCCCACGATCCTCCACGGGCCCTCGCCGAGCACCTGGCTGCAGTCGTTCCTGAGCCATCCGTTGTTCCGCGGGATCCCGCCCGGATGAGCGCCGTGTTCCGCGCGGTCGTGGTGCTGGGGCTCGCCCTGGCGCCCGCCACGAGCGCCCTCGGACAGCGGCCCCGGCCAGCCGACTCGGGCGGTCACGCCGGGCACCAGGGCCACGACGGCCCGGGGATGCCGATCCCGATGCCCAAGGGCATGATCATGATGCCGGGGCTGGTCGGCCTCACGCCCGACGTCAGCCCGTTCCTGCCGGGCGCCGGAGTCGATCTCGCCACGCTGCCGGAGGCCGTGCCGAGCACGGTCGCCGCGCTCGCCGACGGTGACACGCTCGATCTCACGGCGATGCTGGTCCGGCGGACCATCGACGGGAAGTCGTTCGCGATGTACGGCTTCAACGGGCAGTCGCCGGGGCCGATGATCCGGGTGACCCGTGGGGCGACCATCACGGTTCGCTTTCACAACCGGATCGAGCTGCCGAGCACGGTGCACTGGCACGGGCTCAGGCTCGACAACGAGTTCGACGGGGTGCCCGATCTCACCCAGCCGGCCGTGCCGCCGGGCGGCACGTTCGTCTACCGGCTCCGCTTTCCCGACACGGGCATCTACTGGTACCACCCGCACGTGCGCGAGGACATCGAGCAGTCGATGGGCCTCTACGGCAACATGCTGGTGGACGACCCGGCCCGCGACTACTACTCGCCGGTGAACCAGGAGCAGGCGCTGATCCTGAGCGACCTGCTGATCAACGGCGACAGCCTGATCCCCTTCGGCGCCGAGGAGAACGACTTCGCGCTGATGGGCCGGGTCGGCAACGTGATGCTGGTGAACGGCGAGCCCCACTGGTCGAAATCGGTGGCCAGGGGCGAGGTGATCCGGTTCTACCTCACCAACGCGTCGAACTCCCGGACCTACAACCTCTCGTTCGGCGGGGCGCGGATGAAGGTGATCGCGTCCGACGTGAGCAAGTTCGAGCGGGAGGAGTGGGTCCGGAGCGTGGTGCTCGCCCCCGCGGAGCGCTACGTGATCGAAGTCCGGTTCGATCAGCCCGGCCGGGCGCACCTGGTGAACGCGGTCCAGGCCATCAACCACTTCATCGGCGAGTTCGAGGCCGAGGTGGACACCCTCGGCACCGTCACCGTCGGCACGGCGGCGGTCCAGAAGGACTATGGCAAGGAGTTCGCCACCCTCCGCACCAACGCGGCCGTCACCCGGGACATCGACCGCTACCGGGCCGAGTTCGACCGGGAGCCGGATCTGAGTCTGGTGCTGACCGTCGCCGTCAACACCCTGCCGCTCGCCACGGTGCAGTTCATGACGGTGGACACGGCGTACTTCGCGCCGATCGAGTGGGTGGACGGGATGCCCGACATGAACTGGCTCTCGACCACCAAGCAGGTCCGCTGGATCCTGCGCGACCGCCGTACCGGGCGCGAGAACATGGACATCCAGTGGACGGTCAAGCCGGGCGCCGTGGTCAAGCTCCGGATCTTCAACGATCCCAAGTCGTTCCACCCGATGCAGCACCCGATCCACCTCCACGGCCAGCGGATGCTGGTGGTGAGCCGCGACGGGGTGCCGACCGGCAACCTGGTCTGGAAGGACACCGCGCTGATTCCGGTGGGCTCGACGGTGGACCTGCTGATCGACGCCTCCAACCCCGGGGCCTGGATGCTCCACTGCCACATCGCCGAGCACCTCGGGGCCGGGATGATGGCGGTGATGCGGGTCGAGTAAGCCGCGGCGTTCGCTTCTGCAACGCCCGGGCTTCGGGCGGTATCCAAGGGGGTACCAGCCCGGGAAGGAGTCACCGAATGTCTCGAGTCATCACCCTCGCCGCCCTGAGTCTGCTCGTCGCGAGCCAGGCCGGGGCCCAGCGGATCGTCGGCCGGGACGATCGGACCTTCTCGCTGGACGAGGTCGTGGACCGCGGCGACTGGGTCCGGATCGCCTCCCCGAACGGCTTCGTGCGGATCACGGAGAGCTCGGGCCGGCGGGTCGAGATCCGGGCCGAGAAGGAGGTCCAGCGCGGGTCGATCGAGGACGTGGGCTTCGTGGTCCGGCAGGGGCGGGGCGGGCTCACCGTCTGCGCCGTGTACGACGACGAGGACGAGTGCACCGCCGACGGTGAGTACCGGAGCCGCCGCTCCGGCTGGACCCGGAACCGGCAGATCCGGATCAACTTCACGGTCCAGGTCCCGGCGGGCGTCCGGGTCCGGGCCGGCACCGGCAACGGCGACGTGAGCGTCTCCGGCGGGGTGAGCGAGGTGGTCGCGTCCACCGGGAACGGGCGGGTCGACGTCTCGGAGACCACCGGCGAGGTGAAAGCCTCTTCCGGCAACGGCCGGGTGACGGTCGAGGGGGCCGGCGGACCGGTCGAGGTCTCCACGGGCAACGGCGACATCCGGGTGGCCACGACGTCGGGGCCGGTCTCGGCCAACTCCGGCAACGGCGACATCGAGGTCTCGATGGACCGGCTGTCCGGCTCGCCCGACATGCGCTTCACCACCGGCAACGGGAAAATCGTGGTCCGGGTGCCGGAGGGCTTCGACGCCGAGCTGCAGTCGAGCACCGGGAACGGTCGGATCAGCGTCGACTTCCCGATCGAGGTCCGGGCGGGGCGGCTGGAGCGCTCCCGGCTTCGCGGCACGATCGGCTCGGGTGGGGGCCGCCTGGTTCTGACCTCGGGCAACGGGAGCATCTCGCTGCTCCGCTCGCGCTGAAGCCCCGGTCCCGAGCCGGATCCGAGCGCCCCGTCTCCCAACGAGCCGGGGCGCTCCGCTTGGCCGGTCGGACCAACGTTAGGCGCGCCCCCGCCACCGGCCGACCGATTGTCGGATCGGCCCCGACGCGCCATGTTCTGCGTGCCCCTCGATCCCGGAATCGCTCGATGACCCGACCCGCGCTCGGAGCGCTCCTCGTCCTCATCGCCGGCGTCTCGCCGCTCGCCGCGCAGACGCCGGCCCAGAGCGACAGCGCCGCCAAGGCGGCGGCGAAGGCCAAGTCGCTGCCGCTGATCACCACGCGGACGCTCGACTTCACGACCGACGAAGGCACCTGGATCTCGCTCGACCTTTCGCCCGACGGCCGGACCATCGTCTTCGAGCTGCTCGGCGATCTCTACACGCTGCCGATCGGGGGTGGGAGCGCGACCCGGATCACCAGCGGGCAGGCCTACGACATGCAGCCCCGGTTCTCGCCGGACGGACGGCGGATCGTATTCGTGAGCGACCGGAACGGCTCGGAGAACCTCTGGGTGGCCGACGCCTCCGGGCAGGACGCCCGGGCCCTCACCACGGGCGAGCGCGACAACTACGTCTCACCGACCTGGACCCCGGACGGCCGCTACGTGGTGGCCACCAAGGGGAGCGAGCTCTGGCTCTACCACATCGACGGGGGCTCGGGCGTCCAGCTGACCGGAAAGCGCGGCGCGCCGGCGCCGGCGGGCTTCGGCAATCCCCAGACGCCGACCTTTCTGGGCGCGGCCTTCGGACCCGATCCGCGGTATCTCTGGGTCAACGTCCGCGGCAACGTGCCCGACGGGCTCTCGGCCGAGGCCCGGCTCGAGGAGGCGATCCATCCCGGTCTCGAGCTCCGGAGCTCGGCCCGACAGATCGGCGCGTACCAGATCGGGATGCTGGATCGCGAGACCGGTCGGGTGATGATCCGGACCCACGAGCTCGAAGGCGCGTTCCGGCCGATGCCGAGCCCGGACGGGAAGTGGCTGGTCTACGCCACGCGATTCGACGCGCGGGAGGCGCTCAAGGTCGTCGAGCTGGCCACCGGGGCGGAGCGCTGGCTGGTGATGGACGTCCAGCGCGACGAGCACCAGGGCGGGGGGCCGCGGGATCGCGACGTGTATCCGGGCTCGGCCTTCACCCCCGATTCGCGGGCCCTGATCACGAGCTACGGCGGCAAGATCCATCGGGTGGAGCTGGCGACCGGCGCCTCGACGGTGATCCCCTTCACGGCCCGGGTGGAGCAGCCGCTCGGGCCGCTGGTCAAGTTCGAGTACCCGATCGACGACTCCACCCTGGTGGTCTCGCAGATTCGGGGAGCCCGTCCTTCGCCGGACGGTCGGCGGGTCGCCTTCGCGGCGCTCGACCGGCTCTGGGTCGGGTCGCTTCCCGCCGGGCGGGGTGGCGCTCCCGCGGGGGACGCTCCCGTCCCGACGATTCGGGACGCGCGCCGGCTCACCAGCTCCGCCCTGGTGGAGCACGCGCCGGTCTGGTCTCCGGACGGGCGCTATCTCGCCTACGTGGTCTGGAGCGACTCGACCGGAGGCGACATCTACCGGGTGCGGACCGATGGAACGGGGCAGCCGGAGCGGCTCACCCGGACCAGCGCGTTCTACGACAAGCTCAACTATTCCGCCGACGGCACCCGACTGCTCGCGATCCGCGGGTCGGCGCTCCACCGGATGAAGCTGCTGGAGGACTTCGGCTCCCACAGCGGCAGCGCCGAGCTGGAGTACGTCTGGCTGCCGGCCGACGGCGGGGAGACGACCCGGATCACCTGGGTCGGCGGGGGGGCGACCCAGGAGGGACGGAACGCGCCGCATGCGGGGCCCGAGGCGGATCGGGTGTACGTCTGGGCCGGCGACGAAGGCCTGCTCTCGATGCGCTACGACGGGACCGATCTCCAGACCGTGCTCAAGGTGAGCGGGCCGCCCACGGCGGGCTTCTTCGGCGATCCGAGACCGTCGACGCCGGACGAGGTGCTGCTGGCGCCGGACGGCCAGCGGGCGCTGGTGCGGGTCAACCGGAACGTCTTTCTGATCACGGTGCCGCCGGTGGGCGGTGAGCCGGCCACCGTCTCGGTCACGACGGCATCCGTGGTGCCCACCTGGCGGCTCACCACGGTGGGCGGCGACTTCATCGGCTGGAGCGGCGACGGCCGCACGGCCTATTACTCGATCGGGCGGAGCTTCTTCCGCCACGACGTGGCGCTCGCCGATTCCCTTCGAGCGGACTCCACGGCCGCGAGCCGGCGCGCGGGACCCGGGGCCGACTCCTCGGCGGCCGAGGGCTCACGGAGGGTGGCGTACCAGCCGGCGCGGGTCGACGTCGAGATCAGGGCCTTGAAGGACAAGCCCCGCGGCACGGTGGTGCTCCGCGGCGCGCGGATCATCACCATGCGCGGGGACGAGGTCATCCCGGTGGGCGACGTTGTGGTCCGCGACAACCGGATCGTCGCGGTGGGCCCGACCGGCTCGGTCGAGGCGCCGGCCGGGGCGCGGGTGGTGGACGTGACCGGCAAGACGATCCTGCCCGGCTACGTCGACATCCACGCCCACACCTGGGTGTCCTGGGGCGTGCACCGCAATCAGGTCTCGCAATTCCTGGCGCAGCTGGCCTACGGCGTCACCACCCAGCGGGACCCGCAGACGTCGGCCGAGGACGTGCTCTCCTACAGCGACCGGATGGAGCTGGGCGAGATGATCGGCCCGCGGCTCTATTCGACCGGACCGGGGATCTTCGCGGCGGACAACATCAAGAGTCTCCAGGACGCGCGCGACGTGCTCCGCCGCTACGCCGACCACTACGGGACCCAGACGATCAAACAGTATCTGGCCGGCGACCGGAAGGTCCGCCAGTGGGTGATCACCGCCGCCCGGGAGCTCGGGCTCAC
This sequence comes from Gemmatimonadales bacterium, assembly GCA_041390205.1. Lineage (GTDB taxonomy): Bacteria > Gemmatimonadota > Gemmatimonadetes > Gemmatimonadales > GWC2-71-9 > SHZU01. Next base: position 38,829 of record JAWKQJ010000029.1, on the reverse strand, counting down.
GCCCACCACCGAAGGCGGCTCCAACTTCACGATGAACCTGACCTTGATGCAGGACGGCTACGCGGGGCTCGAGCACTCGCTCCCGATCAGCCCCTTCTTCAAGGACGTGGTGGAGCTGGGGCGGGAGAGCGGTCTCACCTACACCCCGACGCTGATCGTGAGCTACGGCGGCCCGATCGGGCGGGAGTACTACCTGACCCACGTCGACGTCGACCGGGAGCAGCGGCTCAAGTTCTTCACGCCCCACGACGAGCTCGACAAGTGGAAGGAGCTGCGCTACTTCCGCGACGACCAGTACGTCTTCGGGTTGCATGCCGAGCAGCTGGCCAAGTGGGTGGCGGCCGGGGGGCGGGTCGGCTTGGGGTCTCACGGCGAAGTCCAGGGTCTCGGCACCCACTGGGAGCTCTGGATGATCGGCTCGGGCGGGATACCTCCGCACGATGCGCTGCGGGCGGCCACCCTGCACAGCGCCGACGCCATCGGGCTCGCGGGCGATCTGGGCTCGATCGAGCCCGGCAAGCTGGCCGATCTCCAGGTGCTGGACCGGAACCCGCTCGACGACCTCCACAACAGCGACTCGATCCGGTACGTGATGAAGAACGGCAGGCTCTACGAGGCGGCCACTCTCACCGAGATCTGGCCCCGGCAGTGGGCGCTGCCGACGCAGTGGTGGTGGCGGCTCGAGCCGCCCGGGACCCGCTGATCCGGCGGCGGCCGGCGGTTGGCGACCCGCGCATCCGATGACCGTCCTGGCCGATCTGGCGCTCGCCGTCGCGCTGCTGGTGAGCGCCAACCTCGCCCTGGCCTGGGCGGAGCTGGCCACCTATCCCCTCGATGGCGACAAGAGCGCCCTGGCCGGGCTCGGAGCGGTGATCTTCCTGATGCCGATTCGCTGGCTCGCCCTGGCGTTCGCCCTCGGCGTGGGCGCCTGGCGGGGCGGATTCGCCGAGCTGCCGGGCTCGCGCGGAGTCCAGACCGCGATCGTGCTCCTGGCCCACCTCGCCCTCGGGATCGCGTCGTACCGCGGCCTCGAGGCCGCCAACGCGGCGATCCAGCGAGGCGCCCCCTGGCCGGTGGCGATGGCCTGGGCGCTCGGCATCGTCCTGCCGGTGGCCACCCTGGCCCTGGCGATCTGGGGCCTGCATCGGGTCTCGATCGGCCGGCATCCCTGGATCGCGCTGGCGCTGCTCGCGATCCTGCTCGGCGGTCACTTGGCCGCCTGGCGCTCCGGCCTCCGCTAGACGATTCACCCGGCCTTCACGTCCGACTCAAGCCCCGCGCGCTACCTCTGATGAGGAGGGTGCGATGGGTTGGCCGCGCAGGATCGCGAGCAGCGGGTTTCCGGCTTGGATCAGGCTCCCGGCCGCGGCGCTGCTGGTGGCCGCGAGCGCCGGGTGCGGCTCGGTCAACCGGCTCGGCGAGTACGACTTCCGGAGCCTCGATCTGGCGCTCGCCACGACTTTCCCGCCGAGTCCCGAGGTGCTGAGCGGCCCCTATTTCCCCGGGCACCCGAAGGACCCGATCCATGCCATCGTCCGGGCGGGCTCCAGGATCGCGCGGGAGATCGAAGCGCAGCGGGTCCGCCCGCGGCTGGACAGCGCGGCCGCGATGGTCGACGTGGTCGGTGAGGTGACTGACCGGGTCGGCCGGCGCGCGTCCCGCTACCTGGGCGCCCGGCTGGTGCCGGACGAGGACCGCGCGGACGTGATCCTCGAGGTGGACATCCGGGACTACGGGATCGACGCCAAGGACTGGAACGCGGCGGCGCACTTCTTCGTCGACGCCGAGGTCTGGCTGCTCGACGCCGGCGATCGACGGGCGATCTGGAAGACCAGGGTTCGGGCCAAGGACCCGATCTCGCCGGCGATCTTCGGCCGGTCGGCCGTTCGCGACGTGGTGACGGCCGCCATGCTGTCGTCGCTCTCCGTCGAGGAGATCGCCCGCTCGCTCGATCAGCTGGCCTTCTACGCCTCCGAGAAGGTCACCGACCGGCTCCGCTCCGCGCTCCACGACGCCCGCCGTTAGGGCGGCCGCTCGAGCGGAGCCTCCTGGGGGCCCTCGCGCGAGGGATTCGACCTCGGGCCCCGCGGGCGGTATTCTCTACCGCCCGAGTTTCCCTACTCCATCCCCGACCCGAGGCGTGCTCGTGACTCCACCCGACCAGATCCAGGGGCTTCCCCGCGCGATCGGCTCCTTCGGCCTGGCCGCCACGGTGATCAACGTGATCATCGGCTCGAGCGTGTTCGTCTTTCCGGCGATCGTGGGCGCCGCGCTGGGCGCCGCAGGCATGCTGGCGTACCTGGTCGCCGCGCTCGCGATGGCCTTGATCGTGCTCAGCCTGGTGGAGAGTGGCGGGCGGGTGACCGCGTCGGGCGGCACCTACGCCTACGTCGAGGCGGCCTACGGGCCTTTCGCCGCCTGGGTGGTGGGTCTCCTGATCTACATGGGCGTTCAGCTGATCGCTTCGGCGGTGGTGGCCACGGTCTTCGTCGGGTCGCTCGCGGTGCTGGTGCCGAGCGTCGGGAGCGGGATGCCGCGGGCGCTGCTCCTGATCGCGATCTACGTGGCCTTCGCGACGATCAACGTCCGCGGCGGGGCCAAGCTCGGCGCCCGGGTGGTCGAGGGGGTGACCTTCGCCAAGCTGCTGCCGCTCTTCGCGCTGGTCGCGATCGGGCTGATCGCCTTCCGGCCCGAGTACGTGCGCTGGGAGGCGATCCCGCCCCTTGGCGAGCTCGGGCGGATGGCGATGCGACTGCTCTACCTCTTTGCCGGGGTCGAGGCGGTGCTCGCGGTCTCGGGCGAGCTCAAGGACCCGGCCCGGACCGTTCCGCGCGGGGCCCTGGGCGGTCTCGCGGTGGTGACGGTGGTCTATCTCGGCGTGCAGTTCGCGGCGCAGGGCCTCCTCGGCCCGCGCTCGGGAGCCACACCGAGGCGCCGCTCGCCGACGCGGCGGCCGTGGTGCTCGGCCCGGCGGGCAGCAACCTGCTGCTCCTCGGCGCGGTGATCTCCACCCTGGGCTTCCTGGCCGCCGACATGCTCGCCTCGCCCCGGACCCTGTTCGCGATGGGGACGGCGGGTCGGCTGCCGCGGGCGTTGGCTCAGGTCAATCAGCGCTTCGGGTCGCCCGCGGTGGCGATCGTCACCCACGCGGTGGCGGCCTGTCTCCTCGCGATCATCGCCGACTTCGACACCCTGACGGCGCTGGCGTCGAGCGCGCTGCTGGTGATCTATCTGCTCTCGTGCACCGCGGCCCTGGTGCTGCAGCGCCGCAAGGTGGGGGAGGCGACCCTCAGCTGGAGGCTGCCTTTCGGCCCGCTGATCCCGCTCGCTGCGACGGCGCTGGTGGTCGGAATGATGACCACGCTGGCCTTCCGCGAGGTCGTCGCCCTCGGGATCGCGCTGGCTGTCGCGGGGGTGACCTTCCTCGCGTCCCGGAACCGCGGGCCGCGGACGCCCTGAGGGCGGCGGGATGGACTCGATCGCCGGGTTCTTCGACTCGCTCTCGACGCTCCAGCTCTTTCTCTGGGTCGTCGCGTGTCTCCTGGTGGTCTGGGTGCTCGAGGCGCTGGTCCCGCTCTTCGACCACGACTATCGCAAGGTCCGCCACGACGCCGTCAATCTGGCGTTCCTGGGGATGTCGATGGTTGTCAGCCTACTGGTCCGGCTCTCGACGGCGGGGGTGTTCGTCTGGATCCACGAGAGCCGGGTCGGGCTGCTGCAGCGGGTGAGCCTCCCGGTCTGGGCGGAGCTGCTGGTGGCGGTGGCGGCGTTGGATCTCTTCGCGCAGTATGTGGCGCACTACATCCTGCATCGGGTCAAATGGATGTGGAAGCTCCACATGGTGCACCACTCGGACACCAAGGTGGACGCGACCACGGGCACCCGGCACCACCCGGGCGACTTCCTGATCCGCGAGGTCTTCGCGATCGCCACGGTGATCGTCTTCGGGATTCCGGCGGGCTACTTCGTGCTCTACCGCCTGGTGACGGTCTTCTTCACCTACGTCACCCACGCCAACGTGCGGATGGCACCCGGGCTCGACCGGGCGCTCAGCCTGCTCTTCATCACCCCGAACATCCACAAGTTCCACCACCACTTCGAGCGGCCGTGGACCGACACCAACTTCGGCAACATCTTCTCGCTCTGGGATCGGATCTTCGGCACCCTGGTCTACGACGATCCGGCCAAGGTGGTGTACGGACTCGACGTGACCGACGCGACCCGTGACGAGAGCATCGGCTACCAGCTCCGCCTGCCGATCGACCGCTCGATCAAGACCGACTACTGACGCTTGCGGAAGAGCAGGCGGTAGCCCAGGTAGGCGACGGCGGCACCGACCGCCAGCACCGGGATCCATCCGACCAGCTTGAGCACCAGGCCCAGCGCGACCACGGCGCCGGCGCCCTGGATCAAGCCGATCATCTGGCCCTTGGTGCGGGCGTTCTCCAGGTCCTGTCGGGTGTGGGTCTTCATCAGCGCGTCGTGCTCGTCCATCCTCGACTCCCTTCTTTGCCCTGTCGAGGCAATGTATCCGCTCCGGCGCTCCGAGGCGCCTCGGGCGTGCTCCCGGCGCTCGGCGCGGAGCGGGGCCGCGCGCCGCTACTGCTCGCTGCGATCGGTCAGGGTCCAACCCCTGGCGCCCCTGACCAGCCGGGCCGGCACCCGGTCGTAGTCGCCGGGGCCCCGGCTCGAGACCACCATCCGGGCGAGCGCGAGGGTGTCCTCATGGACCCAGGCGAGCTCGGCCGGGCCCCAATCGGTCGGCTCGACCGCGTATTCCTCGACCAGCCGGTCGCCGTCGACCCGGTAGAGCTGAAGCACGTTGGGCATCATCTGCGCCTCCAGGTCGAGCTGGCCTACCGCGAGTCGGGCGCCGCTCGGCGAGGGCAGGGGCCTGGCCGCGAGCACGGCGACCCGCCCGGTGCTGTCGTGCACCAGCAACGCGGCGGCGCTTTCCCAGAGGCTCAGGTGAACCGTATGGAAGGCGGTCCGCTCGATCCGGCCGTCGTAACGGTGAATCCGGTAGCCCTCGCTGACGTCGCTCGAGTCGTCCCGGAGCTCGATCGGCGGCCCTCCGGTCGGGCGGATCACGAGCAGGCCACCTTCGCGCCAGACCGCCGGTCCGGCGGCCGCGAGGAGCGGCGCCTCGTCGACCTCGCCCTGCAGGTTGGGGTCGGAGGCCGCGGAATCGGGGGGCTCGGCGCCATCGGGGGTGGCTCGGGTGCCGCAGGCGGCGAGCAGGAGCGCTGCAAGGGAGCAGCGCCACGGACGGCGCGAGACGGTCCGCGTCATTGGAGCGACTCGAGGAGTGAGTTGGGGCAGAATGATCGACCGGCGCCGCTCGGGTTACAAGGCTCGGGCGCCTCCGGGAAACGGCGGAGGGAAAAGACCGCGGGGCGCGGACGTTGTCTCTCCGGCAGCGCAGTCGAAACCCAACCGGTCCGGAGGTCACCGATGCTTCGCAATTCCTTCCTGCTCCGTTTCTCCCTGGGCGCGCTCGGCGTGGTCGCCCTCGGGCGGCCCCTGTTGGCCCAGGGCCCGGGCTATCCCGAGCTGAGCCGGGAGAGCGAGCTGCGCCTGGCGATGAGCGCCGGGCCCCTCACCGTCTCCAGCAAGGCCGACGTGTACCTGATGGGCCCGAACGGCTTCGAGAAGGCGGTCGAGGGCAGCAACGGCTGGGCGTGTCTGGTCGTCCGGTCGGCGACCCAGAAGGGCCAGGTGGCGCCCCACTGCCTCAACCCGCAGGCCGAGGCCACCGTGCTGCCCTCGCTGCTGCTGGAGGGGGCGCTGCAGGCGCGGGGGCTCGACGGCAAGGCGATCGACGGCGAGATGCAGGCCCGCTGGCGGGACGGGCGGCTGCCGATGCCGTCGGGACCGGCCTACGCCTATATGTTGTCGAAGGGGCAACGGCTCGGTGAAAGCGGTGGCAGCTTCAAGCCGCACTTCATGCTCTACGTGCCGTATGCGAGCAACGCCTCGATCGGCGGCGATCCACGGCGGCAGCAGTTTCCGTTCGTCGGACCGTACCAGAACCACCCCCTCGCCACGGTGGTGATCATCATGGAGGAGTTCGTGGACCCCGCGGACGTCGAGCTGCCGGCGACGTGAGCCAGGAGCAGGGGCTCTTCGAGCGGGCGGTGGGTGGCGACCGGGGCGCGCTCGACTGCCTGGTCGCGATCCACCGACCGCTCGCGCATCGGATCGCCGTGGGGATCCTGGGCGACCGGGATCAGGCGGAGGACGTCGCGCAGGACGCGATGCTCCGGTTGAGCGCGGCGCTGCCCGGGTTCCAGCGGGCCGGGGAGCTCCGGCCCTGGGTCTACCGTGTCACCCTCAATCTCTGTCGCGATCAGCTGCGCCGCCGGCGCCGGCGCTCGCGCGATCTCCCGCTCGAGGCGGCCGCGGGCCATCCGGAGCTGACCGACGCCCCGCGGCCGGAGCGAACGGTCGACGCGGAGCGGGCGCGCCGGGCGGTGACCGAAGCGCTGAAGCAGCTGCCGGACGAGCAGCGGGAAGTGATCACCCTCCGGTTCATCTCGGGCTTGCCGTACGCCGAGATCGCCCGGATCACGAGCACGGCGCAGGGCACGATCGCGTCGCGGGTCTTCCGCGCGCTCAAGCGGCTGGGAGAGCTGTTGGACAAGAGGCATCTGGAGGTCGTCGAATGAACCGTCCCACCGATGAAGAGCTGCTCGCCTTCCTGGAGGGCGAGCTCGACCCCGAGCGGCAGACGGCGTTGCTCGATCGCGTCGAGGCGGACCCGGCACTCGCGGCCGAGCTGCGGGCCGCCGCCGTCGGCTGGGCATCCGCCGAGTCGCTTCGGGTGGGTCGCGATCCGCTGGCGCCTCCGGGAGGACGAGCTCCCCGGCGGGTCTCGCCCTGGTGGGTGGCCGCGGCGGCGGCCGCGGCGATCGCGATCACGGCGCCGCTCGCCTGGCGGGCGGCGGAGCAGGCCGGCGCTCCGCCGACCGACCTGCGGACCGAGCCGTTGCAGCCGGTCGCGTCCCGACCCGAGAGCGGCTTCGTCCTGGTGCTGGAGGGGAGATGGCCGGACGCGGCGACGGTCGCAGCCACGGAGCGGCAGCGCCGCGCCGCGGAGTACTGGGCCTGGGCCGACTCGCTCGAAGCCGAGTCGGTGCTGATCGCCGCCGGCGATCTCCGCTGGGAGGCGGGCAGCAAGCTCGGTCCGGACGCGGTGCCGGTCTCGGTTTCGGAGCGGGTGGTCGAGTCGCCCGAGTTCCTGGTGGGGATGTACGCGCTCCGCGCGACGAGCTATCAGGAGGCGGTCGCCATCGCGAGCGCCTGTCCCCACCTTCGCTATGGCGGCTCGGTCTCGGTGCGGCGGCTCGCGACCGGCTTCCTCACGGCCCCGCGACCGAGGAGCTGACGCTCCGTCAGGGCGGGGTGGCGCCGCCGCACATCTCCAGACGCCTCTGGACGTCCAGCACGCGGGGATGGTCCGCCGCGAGCACGCCGTCGAGCAGCGCCAGCGCCTCGCGGTGTCCCGCCTCTCCCTCCGCGATCCTCCCCATCCGGCAGCGGATGGTCGCCAACTGAGCGAGGGTCGCGGCGTAGCTCGGATGCTCGGGGCCGTCGACCCGGCGCTCGATCTCGAGCGCCTCGAGCGCCAATCGCTCGGCCGTGACGAGGGAATCCTGCTCGGCAAAGGCGTCCGCCAGCTGCGAGAGCGAGACGCTCAGGTCGGCGTCGGCCCCGCTCGCCCGGAGCCCGTCGACGGAGGCCTGGAGCTTGGCTTTGGCTTCGGCCCCGCGACCCATCCGCCATTCGAGATTGCCGTGCGCCCCGAGAGCCTTGTAGTAGGCCGGGTGGTTGGGGCCCACGGTCTGGCGGAACACGTCGACCGCCTGTCCGTAGAGGGTGTCGGCGGCGTCCAGCTCGCCGAGCCTGGCGCGCATGAAGGCCAGGTTGCCGTAGTCGATCCCGATCCGGAAATGGACCGGGCCGTGCCGGGCCACGTCGATCTCGAGATTCTGCTCGGCCAGGGTGGCCATCGTCGCGAAGTCGCCGAGTCGGCCGGCCAGCGCGATCTTGCCGTTCAGCACCGAGGAGAGCAGACCGCTGTCGGGCGCGGGCGCTCGCTCCAGCGCCGTCATCGCCTCGTCGTACAGGCTGCCGGCTTCTTCGAACTTGGCCAGCGTGGCGAGCGCGGCCGCGAGGTTGGCGAGCGCCCGTCCGTAGCCCTGGCTCTCCGGCGCGGCCGACCGGTAGAGCTCGAGCGCCTCGCGCAGCGGGGGCTCGGCCTCTGCGGGGCGGCCCCGGTTCAGCTCGAGCAGGGCGAGCGAGTTCAGGGTGTTGGCGAGCGCCATCGTGTCGGTGAGGCCTCGGTGCGCCGCGACGGCGTCGGCGAGGAGCGGCTCCGCCGCGTCGAAGAGCCCCATCCCGCGGTAGGCGTCGCCCAGTGCGCGGAGCATGCGGGCCTGTACCGCCGGGCGCTCCGCCAGACCGGCCTGGACCTGGCGTACGCTGCGATCGAGCAGCGCCGCGACGCGCAGGGTGTCGAGCCGCTCCCGTCCGCCTTCGGTCGGGTTGCTCGACGAGAAGATCCCCTCCAGCAGCCGGGCCACTTCCTCCGCCGTGTCGCGCTCGAACTCGGCCTGGGCCAGCGCGGCCCGGGTCCGGCGCTCGCCCAACACCAGGGAGACGATCAGTGCCACGAGGAGGACCGCCGCCAGCGCGGCCCCGGCGACCGCGCCGCGGTGCCGTCGCACGAACTTGCCGATCCGGTAGGCGACCCCGTCGCCTCTGGCGAGGACCGGGAGCCCGTCGAGCCAGCGATCGAGGTCTTCGCCGAGCTGGAGCGCCGAGCCGTAGCGCCGAGCGGGCTCCTCGGCGAGCGCTCGCCGCACGATGGTGCCGAGGTCGCCCGCGATCGACTGCTCGACCGGCCGGTCGCGCGAGGGTCGCTCGCCGGTGAGCACCTGGTGCATCAGGAGCCCGAGTCCGAAGACGTCGGTGGCGGTGGTGACGGGAAGCCCGGCGCGTTGCTCGGGGGCCGCGTAGTCGGGGGTGAGCAGGCGGGTCTCGGGGCCGGTGTCCTCCGAGTTCTGGTCGAGCAGCTTCGCGATCCCGAAGTCGAGCAGCTTGGCCGAGCCCGACTCGGTGACCAGCACGTTGGAGGGCTTGAGGTCGCGGTGGACGATCAGCCGCCGGTGCGCCTCGTGCACCGCGCCGCAGACGTCGCGGAGGAGCGCGACCCGGGCCCTGGTGTCGAGCTGCTGCTCCGCGCACCAGGCGGTGATCGGCCGGCCGTCCACGTACTCCATCACCAGATACGGCCGGCCGTCCTCGGCCGATCCGGCGTCGAGCAGGCGGGCGACGTTGGGGTGCTCCAGGCTGGCCAGGATCCGGCGCTCGTCGCGGAAGCGGCGGAGCACCTCGCTGGTGTCGCGCCCCCGCTTGATCACCTTGATCGCCACCTGCAGCTCGAACTCGCCGTCGGCGCGCTCCGCCAGATAGACCGCGCCCATCCCGCCCCGCCCGACCTCGCGGAGGATCCGCCAGGGCCCGAGGCGGGCACCCTCGGCCAGCGGGGGGTCGTCGTCGCCGGTCAGGCCGGCGACCACGGGCGAGGCGAAGTCGCCGACGTGCTCGCCCAAGGCGCGCTCGGCGGTCTGGACGCCGGCCAGGAGCGCCACGACCTGGTCTCGGAGGGTGTCGTCTCCCTCGCAGGCCTGGTCGACATAGCGCGTCCGCTCGCCCTCCGGCAGGTCGAGGGCGGCGTCGAAGATCGCGTCGATCTTCCGGAAGCGCTCGGCGTTCAGCATCACTCCTCTCTATCGGCTCCTGGCCGCCCGGCGGATCACGGCCCGGGCCAGGTCGGGCCCGGATCCCGACAGTGATACGAAATCCGGCGCGGCTCCGATAGACCTGGTCGAGCGGGGAGTCGACCCCGGAGAACCGCACCTCGGAGGGAGGAGCTCATGTCACGCGTCGGACTGGTCGCCCTTGCGGCGACGCTCACCATCCTCGGCCCGAGTCTCGGCCAGGCCCAATCTCGAACCAGCGGGGGCAGTCGAATCGCGTCCAGCTCCAGCAAGGGCGCCTCGCCGGCCGCGGTGCTCGCCGCCGATCTTCGAGCCAAGGGCTCGACCGCGGTCAACGCGGGGCGGGCCCTGCAGCGGGCGGGCTACAAGACGGTCGAGATCGGCAGCGCGCTCAAGGCGGCGGGCTACGACGCGATCGAGATCGCGGGCGCGCTCAAGGCCATCGGTCTCGAGCTCGCGGCCACGGCCGCGGAGCTGCGACGGATGGGGTACGACATGAACACCATGGCGAATGCCCTGGTGCGGTCGTACGGCCCGCTGGTGGTGCCGCTCACTCTGGCGCTCAAGTCGGCCGGGGGCACGGCCACCCAGGTGGCGCGGGCCCTGGACGGCGCGGGACTGTCGCTCCAGCAGGCCGCCACCGGCCTCCGCGCCGCCGGTTACGCGACCGTCGCCGTGGGTCAGGCGCTGATCGGCGCCGGGCACACCGCGATCGAAGTGGGCGCGGCGATGAAGAGCGCCGGCTACGCGGTGATGGAGGTCGCCGACGCGCTCGCGGGCGCGGGGCAGTCCGCGACCGCCGGGGCGCAGGCGCTCAAGGCCGCCGGCTTCGCGGTGGCGGACGTCGCGCGGGCGCTCGGCCAGGCGTGGAATCAGACCGCGTCGGTGGCCGGCGCGACGCTCAAGAACGTCGGCTACAGCGCCACCCAGGTCTTCGGCGCCCTGGTGACGGGCTTCCAGCTGAGCGCGCAGCAGACCTTCGTGACCGTGGTGGAGCTCTTCGGCGTCTCCGACGGGTTCCTCGCCGCGAAGCAGGCGAATCTCGCGATGGGGCAGGCCGCCAAGTGGGCGATGGAGCAGGGCGCGTCGGCCAACGCGGTGGCCTCGGCGCTCCGCCAGCGCTACGCGGCGACCGGCGCGCAGGCGGCGAGCGCCATCAAGAGCGGGGGCGCGACGCTCCTCGCCACGGCCCAGGCTCTGAAGAGCGCCTACGCGCCGAGCGCCCAGCTGCTCGCCTCCTGGCTCTCGCCGCTCACGAGGCGGAACGCGGAGCTGTTCGACGTCCTGACCCAGGTGATGAGCATCAGCACCCAGATGGCGAACTCGATCATCGCCAACCTCGGCCGCTGATCGTCTGGTCGAGGGAGCGCACCTCGGTGCGCGAGGCGGGAGACGCGGCTCAGGCGTCTCCCGCCTCGTCGCGCATCGACTGGTGCAGCCAGGTGCGCGCCCGGGTCCAGTCGCGCTTCACCGTCGGCACCGATCGCCCGGTGACGGTCGCGATCTCCTCGTGGCTCAGCCCGCCGAAGAAGCGGTGCTCGACCACTTCCGCGAGCCGAGGATCGAGCTTGGCCAGGCGCTCGAGGGCCTGATCGAGCTGGAGCAGCTCCTCGGCGCGCTCGCCCGCCGCCACCTGGACCCGATCGAGCTCGACCGGGGCGGCGCCGCCCCCGCGCTTGGCCGCGCTCCGCGCCCGGGCGTAGTCGACCAGGACGAAGCGCATCGCCTGCGAGGCGAGCGCCAGGAAATGGGCCCGATCCTGCGGATCGGCCCGACCCTGGTCGATCAGCTTCACGTACGCTTCGTGCACCAGCGCCGTGGTATCGATCGTGTCGCCCGGGCGGAAGGCCCGGAGCCGCTGCTGCGCGATGCCGCGAAGCTCCGCGTACATCCGCGCGAACAGCGCGTCGACCACGCTGCCGTCGCCGGCCCGGCGGGCGCGAATCAGCGCGAGGGTGTCGGGCTCCTCGTGGGACATGGTCGATGCAGTGGCGGTTGGCGTGCCCGGGGGACGAACGGATTGTAGGGAACCGGCTCGGGTCCGGCAAGCGACGGCCCGCGTGGTGATTGCCCGCCCGGCGGCTCCGGCCTACGTTCGGCGGCATGACCACTTCGGCCGTCGCCGTGAGCCACCATCGGGTGGTGATCGTCGGTGCCGGGTTCGCCGGCATCGGGGCGGCCGCCGCGCTCCGGCGGGCCGGGATCGAGGACTTCGTGATCCTGGAGCGCGCGGCGGAGCTGGGCGGGGTCTGGCGGGACAACGTCTACCCCGGCTGCGCCTGCGACGTCCAATCCCATCTCTATCAGTACGCCGCCCTGCCCAATCCCGGACTGGACCGAGCGCGGCGTCGGGTCGGGAGATCTGGGACTATCTCGAGCGCTGCGCGACGGAGCAGGGAGTCCGGCCCCGAATCCGATTCCGCCGCGAGGTGACCGGGCTCGACTGGGACGAGGGGGCGGGCCGCTGGTCGATCGGGCTCGGCGCCGAGCGGCTCACGGCCGGATTCGGTGATCCTCGCGGTGGGCGCCCTCTCCGAGCCGCTGCTGCCCTCGATCGAGGGGCTCGGCTCGTTCGCGGGTCCCGTATTCCACTCCGCGCGCTGGGACCCCGCGTTCGAGCCTCGCGGGCGTCGGGTCGCGGTGATCGGCTCGGGTGCGTCGGCGGCCCAGGTGATCCCGGCGATCCAGCTGGTCGCCAGGCAGGTCGTCTCGTTCAGCGGACGCCGGCCTGGGTGGTGCCGCGATGGAATCGCCCGGTGAGCGAGCGGCGGCGCGGGCTCTTCCGGCGATGGCCGAGCTCGCGCGGCTCTACCGGGCCTGATCCACGCCAATCGTGAGCTTCTGGGCGTCGCTTTCAGGCGGCCGGCGCTGATGCCGCTGCTCCAGGGCGTCGCGCGGCTCCATCTGCGGCGCTCGGTGCCCGACCCGACGCTCCGGGCGGCGCTCACGCCCGACTATCTGATCGGCTGCAAGCGGATCATCGTCTCGGACGACTACCTGGCCTCGCTCTGCCGCGAGAACGTCGCGGTGGCGGCCGGCGGCGCCACCTTGGTTCAAGAGCATGCGGTGGTCGACGCCGAGGGGCGTGCCCATGAGGTCGACGCGATCGTCTGTTGCACGGGGTTTCATGCCTCGGACTTTCCCTACGGGCGTTACGTGCGGGGGCGAGGCGGCTGCAGCTTGACCGACGTCTGGGGGCCGGAGCGCCACGGGCGCACCTGGGTACCACGGCCACGGCTTCCGAACCTCTTCGTCCTCCAGGGCCCGCACACCGCTCGGCCATTCCTCGGTCATCCTGATCCAGGAAGCCCAGATCGAGCACGTCGTCGGAGCGGTGCGACACCCCTGAGCGGGAGGGCTCACCGCCATCGAGCCGACCGTGGAGGCGCAGGCCCGTCGGGCCGAGGTGGATCGACGATGCAGCGGACCGTGGCCCGCGGCGGCTGCCGGAGCTGGTATCTGGACGAGAGCGGGCGGAACCCCACGCTCTGGCCGGGAAGCGTCGGCTGGTTCCGGAGACTGGTCGCCCTGTTTCGGCCGGCCGAGTATCGCGGTTGGCGGGTCGAGCGGGGTCCAGCCACGGCGCCGGGCCGACCGTCCCGGCGGGCCAGCTGGACAAGCGGGGCGAAACCCCGTAACGTGCGATCCACCTTCAACCCGCCCGGTCTCGATGCTCAACCAGCTCGCTCGCGTCCTGCTCGCCGTCGGTCTCCTGTCCCCGGTTCCGGCGGTCGCGCAGATGATCCTGGGCGGAATCAGACCGTCATCGGCCAGCTCGACCTTCGCTCAGCTCGAAGGTGCTCGGCGAGACGCGGCGCCTGCTGATCTACACCCTGCCGTCGTACAACGACACCGTCTACGCGCCCCAGCGATATCCGGTGCTCTACCTGCTCGACGGCGACGCCCATTTCCACTCGGTCACCGGCCTGATCCAGATTCTGGGCACGGGCGTCAACGGCACCTTCGTGGTGCCGGAGATGATCGTGGTGGCGATCCCGAACACCGACCGGACCCGCGACCTCACGCCGTCGCACCGAGCGCTCGACCTGGAGGGCAAAGCTCGCGCCATTCCTCAAGACCAGCGGCGGGATGGGCAAGTTCTTCGACTTCATCGAGACCGAGCTGGATTCCTGCGCGATCGAGTCGGAGTATCGGACGGCGCCGTACCGCGTCTTCGTGGGCCACTCGCTGGGCGGGATCACGACGATCAACGCGCTCTACACCAGGCCGCAGCTCTTCAACGCCTACGTGGCGATCGATCCGAGCCTCTGGTGGTGATCGGCTGCTGCTGAAGCAGGCGAAGGACGTCGTCAGCAAGCCGGCCTCAGGGTCGCGCTCTACGTGGCTCAGGCCACTGATCAGCCCGAGTCGACCACGAAGCCACGCACTTTTCTCGATCGTGCAGTTCCGCAGAACAGCATCCTCGAGACCTACAACCACCGGGCTCCGCTACGCCTACAAGTATTACGACCAGGACGATCACGGATCGGTGCCCTTGATCGCGGAGTACGGCGACGCGCCCGTTTCATCTTCGACGGCTACAAGCTGGAGCTCGGTCTGAGCCTGGAGGAGCCTGACTACGTGCGCGTGAGCACTTCCAGCAGGTCTCGAACGATCATGGGGTATCGGGTGAACTGCCGGAGGATGACCCCGCTGGGGCAGATCGCGATGATGCGGGATACGACCCAGGCGGTGCGACTCTTCCGATGGCCATCGAGTCACTCGGATCGCTCGGGCCTCACGCGGCTCTGGCGCCTTGCTCGCCAAGGGCGAGCGTGACGCCGGCATCCGGGAGCTCGATCGCGCCCTCGCGCTCGATCCCAAGAACGCTCGGGCCAAGGCCGCCCGCGAGAAGGTGAAGTAGGGGCCCACCCGCTCGACCGACGGAGGACCGTCGTGCTCGACAGACGAACCCTGCTTCTCGAGGCAGGCTGCCGCCGAGCGAGCAAGGCGGCCGATCGGCGCCGGCTCGCAGACGAGTTCAACGCGCTCGGCGACGCCGCGCGCCGGGTCGGGCCCGGTTCGGCTACCACAATCACGACTTCGAGTTCTCCCCCGTCGAAGGCCGGGTGCCGTTCGACCTGCTGCTGGAGCATACCGATCCGGCGCTGGTCGGCTTCGATGTGATCTCTACTGGATCACCCGGGCGGGGCGGGACCCGGCCTGTTCTCCCGGAGCGTCCGGGCGCTACGCGATGGTCCACGTGAAGGACATGGACGCCTCGAGCGCGCGGGGATGACGGACCCCGGGAGCGGGACGATCGACTTCCGCGGCCTGCTGCCGCTCGCCCGCCTGGCCGGGGTGCGCCACTGGTTCGTCGAGCACGACTCGACGCCCGATCCGCTCCGAACGGCGCGGGTCGGCTACGCCTTCCTCCAGGCGATGGAGGTCTGAGCGTGATCGATCGGCGGGGGGCGCTCTGCGACCACACGGCCGGGGCCGCGGAGCTGGTCCGATGAGCCTCTTCCGCCGCAAGTCGATCGCCGCGCTGGAGGCGGAGGCCTCCGACGAGCACGGGCTGCGTCGCGTGCTCGGCCCGCTCCACCTCACCCTGCTCGGCGTGGGCGGGATCATCGGCACGGGCATCTTCGTGCTCACCGGCACGGTGGCGGCGCAGAACGCGGGGCCGGCCGTCACCATCTCCTTCGTGCTCGCGGGCCTCGCGTCGGTCTTCGGCGCCTGCTATTCGAGTCTGCGGCCCTCGTCCCGGTGGCCGGGAGCGCCTACACCCTACGGCTACGCCACGCTGGGCGAGCTGTTCGCCTGGATCATCGGGTGGGACCTGATCCTCGAGTACGCCTTCGCGGGGAGCACGGTGGCGGTGGGCTGGTCGGGGTACGTGGTCTCCTTCCTCTCCCATCTCGGGCTCGACCTGCCGGCGCGCCTGTCGGCCGCCCGGGGCACGGTCGTGACGCTCGCCGACGGCGGCACCGTCACCGCGCTCTTCAATCTCCCCGCGGTGCTGATCATCCTGGTGGTGACCGTGATGCTGGTCGTGGGGATCCGGGAGTCCGCCCGACTCAACAATCTGATCGTCTTCGTCAAAGTCGGCGTGATCCTGTTGTTCCTGGCCTTCGGCGCGCAGGCGATCGATCCCGCCAACTGGCAGCCGTTCATTCCACCCAACACCGGCTCGCGGGAACACTTCGGGGTGTCGGGCATCGTCGCCGGGGCCGGGATCGTCTTCTTCGCCTACATCGGGTTCGACGCCGTCAGCACCGCGGCGCAGGAAGCCAAGAATCCGAAGCGCGACATGCCGATCGGCATTCTGGGCTCGCTGGCCATCTGCACGGTGCTCTACTTGGCCGTGTCCGCCGTGGCGACCGGCGTGCTTCCCTACGGCCAGCTCGACATGCCGGACCCGATCGCCAAGGTGGCCGACGCTGCGGGGCTCGGCTGGATGACCCGGCTGATCGAGCTCGGCGCGATCGCCGGTCTCTCGTCGGTGATGCTGGTTCAGCTGATGGCGCAGGCGCGAGTCTTCTGGAGCATGTCCCGGGACGGCCTGCTGCCGCCCGTGGTGAACCGGATCCATCCGAAGTTCGGCACGCCCTGGATCACCCAGATCGCGATCGGCGTCGCGGTGGCCATCCCCGCGGGATTCCTGACCGTGCGCGAAGCCGCGTCGCTGGTCTCGATCGGAACCTTGCTCGCGTTCGTGATCGTCTGCTCGGCGGTGCTGGTGCTCCGGATTCGGGAGCCGTCGCTCCGCCGGCCGTTCCGGGTGCCCGCCGTGTGGCTGGTGGCGCCCGCCGGGATCGTGGCCTGTCTCTACCTGATGTACTTCCTGCCGCTCCGGACCTGGCTCCGGCTCCTGGTCTGGCTCGCGCTCGGGTTCGTGGTGTACTTCGGCTACGGGCGCCGCCACTCGAGGCTGGCGGCCGGCACCCGTGGGGGCGAGGCCGCCTGACCGAGCCCGGACGGCATGGCCCCAGCCGAGGGCTGGAGCCCGCCGGTCGCTCGAGTGCGCTCCTTCGTGCGAAGGCCGTGGCAGGGGGATAGGTTGCTCGGATGATCTCCCGACGCTCGTTTCTCGAGGCCAGCGGCCTGATCGGCCTGGTGGCCGCCGCCCGCGGCGGGACCGAGGCCGCGGCGCACCCTCCACGCCCGCAGGAGCCGCTCCCCCCGCTCGATCGCCCGGTCGGGCCGCCCGATCGGGTCGCGAGCGACGAGGCGTACTGGGGTCGGGTGGCCGCCTACTACCGGGTCTCCGATCGCTACACCAACCTCGAGGCCGGGTACTTCGGCATGATGGCGGCGCCGGTGCTCGCGGCGTACCACCGCGCCATCGACCGGGTCAATCTCGAGAGCTCCTTTTTCGCGAGGCGGAGCTACGACGGCGAGCTGGCCGCCGCGCGCGATCGGCTGGCCGGCTTTCTCGGCACCACCCCGGCCGAGGTGCTCTTCACCCGCGGCGCCACCGAGGCGCTGCAGCGGTTGATCGTCCAGTATCGAGGCGTCAGTCGAGGCGACGTGGTGATGTACGCCGACCTCGACTACCACGCGATGCAGTTCGCGATGAACGCCCTCGCCCGGCAACGGGGCGCCCGGGTGGCGCGGCTGGCCATTCCGGAGCCCGCGAGCCGCGAGGCCGTGCTCGCCGCCTATGGCGAAGCCCTCGACCGGGAGCCGCGGACCCGACTCCTCCTGCTCACCCATCTCAACAACAAAACCGGGCTGATCATCCCGGTGAAGGAAATCGTCGCGCTGGCCCGTGCCCGAGGCGCGGACGTGGTGGTGGACGCCGCGCACTCCTTCGGCCAGGTCGATCTCCGCATGGAGGACCTCGGCGCGGACTTCGTCGGGCTCAATCTCCACAAGTGGATCGGCGCCCCGGTCGGCGTCGGCGCGATGTACATCCGCGAGGGCCGGCTCGACGACATCGACGTCATGCTGGAGGACGAGAGCGGCGACCGCTCGCGGATCGAGAGCCGGATCCACACCGGCACGGCCAATTTCGCGACCTTCCTCACGGTGCCGAGCGCGCTCGACTTCCATGCGGCGGTCGGTCCCGCGCACAAGGCGGCCCGGGTCCGCTATCTCCGGGATCGCTGGGTGAAAGGCGCCCGAGAGCGTCGGGGCATCGACGTGCTCACCCCGGACGATCCCGGTCTGGTGGCCGCGATCACCTCGTTCCGCCTCAATGGCCGGACCGGGCGCGCCGAGAACCAGGCTGTCGTGGCCAGTCTGCTCGACCGTTACGGGCTCTTCACGGTGTGGCGGACCGGGCTCGATCGCGGCGACTGCGTCCGGGTGACTCCCGCGCTCTACAACCTCCCGGCCCACGCGGATCGGCTCGTCGCCGCGCTCGCGGAGCTCGCCACGGCCTAGGCCGCCTGGGCCGGCCGTGCCGGGTGGATCGCGAACCAGAGCGAGGCGGCCACCACGGCGATTCCCGCGAAGGTCGCGATGGTGGCCGTCCAGCCCCACGCCTCGACCATTCTGGGCACGGCGAAGGTCGAGAAGACCCCGCCGAGATTGCCGAAGGTGTTGAGCACCCCGCACGCCAGCCCCGCCTGTTCGCCGCCGAGCTCGGCCGCCGCCGTCCAGAAGGGCGACTCGACGAAGTTGACCAGCGCCGAGCTGAGCGAGAGGGCGGCGATGCCGAGGAACGGGTTGGCCAGCTGGACCCCGATCACCACGCAGGTGGCGGACCCCAGCAGGCCGAACACGGCCGCGGTACGCCGGGCCCGCGCGACGCCGCGCCGGGGGGCGAGCGCATCGACCAGCACCCCGCCGGTCGGTCCGATCAGGGCCGCCGCCACGAAGGGCAGGGCGCCGAAGACCCCACCGGCCAGCACGGTGAAGCCGCGGACGTCGGTGAGGTAGAGGTAGAACCAGTAGACGAAGAGAAACCAGACCGCGCCGTTCAGGAGATAGCTCACCGAGAGGAGCAGCAGGTGGCGGTCGCGAAGCAGCGCCAGCGAACGACGGAAGACCGCCGACGGAGCCTCGGCGGTGGTCGTGCCGCGCGGCGGAGGCGGCGCCGCCCGATACCAGAGCGCGGCGACCAGCAGGGCCAGGACGCCTGCCACCACGAACGTGGATCGCCAGCCATGGGCGGTCATCCCCCAGGCGATGACCGGGGGCGTCAGGGCGGAGCCGGCGGCCGCCGCGGAGATGAAGATGCCGGTCGCGCGGCCGCGGTATCCGAAGGGCACGTGTTGCTGGATGACCAGCCCGCCGACCGGGTAGGTGGCCGCCTCGCCGATGCCGAGGAGCGCGCGAGCGGCGTAGAGCGTGCCGATGGTGACGCCGATGGTCGCGCCGGCCGGCACCAGGCCGGTGGCGATCGAGCTCACCGCCCAGATCACCAGGGCGAGGGTGAGGATCCGGCGGGCCCCATAGCGGTCGCCCAGGAGGCCGGCGGGGATCTGGAACAGGGCGTAGAACAGCTGGAAGCTCGAGAAGACGTTGCCCATCTGGACCTGGCTCAGCCCGAGGTCCGGCATCATCGTCTTGGCGGCGACGGTGATGTTGGTCCGGAGTGGGTAGCCGAGGAAGCTGACGAGCGAGAGGAGTCCAACCAGCCGGAGCGGGCGGGCCTTCATGGAGCCTCGGGGTCACGTTGGGCGCGAGCCGGCGGGGGGCCGGCTCGCTAACGATAGCCCGACGGCGAGCCCGCGCAACGCGATCGCCGCTCGGCGAGCCCCTGCAGCCTGGCCGGCCGCTCGCGGTGCTCGAGCGGAGCGCGGTGCGTTCGCTGCCCGAGACGAGCGAGGGCGGGGCCCGAACCTCCCGGCCGAACGCCGATTCGCGGCGTGGCACGGCCAGGCGCGCGTCGCCATGGCGCGCCTCGAGCCGGCGGGTCGTCACGGGCAATGACCTGGACCAACCCGGCGCGGTCACCGACGCTCGGGAAGGTGGGACCAACGTTCCGCGCCCGCGATGACCGGTGTCATCGGAGGCACGGAGCGGGCGGAGGAGGAGCGCTCAGGCGGCCGGGGCGATTCCGTTCCGCTTGCCCAACAGGGCCCGAATCGCGAACGCGACCAGCAGGGCCGCCGCGAACGCGCAGACCACGAGGGGGCCGGTGGGCAGGTCGGCCGCGTAGGAGACCAGGAGCCCGAGCACCGTCGCGAGCGTGCCCGCCGTCCACGCGATGACCAGCAGAAGCCTCGGCTTGTCGGTGAACAGGAACGCGATCACGGCGGGGATCACCAGGAAGCTGAAGACGACGAGCACGCCGGCGATGTCCACCGACGAGGTCACGACCAGACCGAACAGCGCGTAGAAGAGGAAGTCCCACAGCGCCACGCGCCACCCGCGCTGGTGGGCCTCCTCGGGGTGGAGCGAGATGGTGAAGAAGCGGTGGCGGAAGATCCAGTGCGCCACCCCGAGGGCGCCGTAGAGGAGCGCCGTCTTGGCGATCGTCGGCCAGGTGGTCCAGAGCAGGCTTCCGGTGAGCAGGTCCTGCACGTGCTCGGCTCCGCTCGGCGCCTGCGACGCCAGCAGGATGGTCGCCGCCGACGAGACCACGTAGACGATCCCGATGATCGCCTCCTGAGGGACCCTGGTGCCCTGCATCCGGGTGATGCTGATCAGCCCCGCGGCCGCGAGGGTCGAGCCGAAGCCGAGCAGGTATGCCGAAGTCTCCGGCGAGAGCCCGGTCTTGCCCGCGAGCCAGGCGGCCAGCCCCAGCTTGCCGGCCGTCCAGCCGACGGCGGCCACCTGGGCCAGGGCGAGATCGACGAAGATCACGCCCCGGGCGATGATGTGGATCCCGAGATAGCCGTGGATCCCGACCAGGATCAGCGCCGCGACCAGCGCCGGCAGCATCACTTCGAGCATGGCGTTCTCCGAGCCCTAGGCCCCGCGGATGAAGGCGGCGGCGAGGGCCTTCACCCAGTAGTCGACCAGCGTGATGTAGGTGTCGGTGCCGGGCTCGCCGCCGGCATTCGCCGGCACGATCACGGCGGCGGTGTTGGTCCGGGCCGCGATCGACTTGGTCTGCCCCTGATCGTAGAAGTTGGCGCTCAGGATCACCGGAATCCGATCCTTGCGGATCAGCGCGATCAGCTCCGCCACGTGCCCCGGCGTCGGCGGGATGCCCGGCTTCGGCTCGACGAACGCGATGCAGGGCAGGTCGAAGCGGCGGGAGAAGTAGTCCCACTCCTTGTGATAGCAGACCATCGCCTTGCCCCGGAACGCGGCAGCGGTCTTGAACCAGCCGCCCAGCCGGGTCTCGAGCGCGGCGCCCTGGTACTGCTGGGCCTTCACGAAGCTCCAGAACTTGTCCTGATCGAGCAGGTTGTAGACCACGTCCGCGCCCAGGATCGCGACCAGCTCATGGCCGACCATCGCCTCGAGCACCCGGTCCCGCCACGCGGTGAACTGCCGGTCGAAGTAGGCCGCGTCGCCGGGCGAGACCCGCTTGAGCCCGGTGGTGATGTTCCGTCCGATCACGATCGCGTTGATCGGATCGGCCCAGATGTGCGGATTGCCGAAGGCGTGGATGTCGCCACCGGCACGACTCACCGAGGTCGGCACGTCCATCAGGTGGACGCCGGTGTAGGCCGTCACGTGGCCCGGCCCGCCGTCGTTCACCTTCGGGTTGTTCGCCTTGTCGAGCAGCGCGGGCACCCAGAGCTCGAGATCGAGCCCGGTGGAGACGAAGAGGTCGGCCCGCCGCAGCTCGAGCGCGTAGCTCGGGCGCGGCTGGACGTAGTGGGGATTCTCGTTTCCCTGGCCGATCGAGACCACCGTGCCGCGGTCGCCCACCAGCTCGCGGGCGATGGCGGCGTAGGTCGAGAGGGAGGTCACCACGCGGAGCTCGGCCGCCGCCGCCGGAGGCGGCGGGGTCGGCGCGGAGGCGAGCAGCAGCAACAACAGGGTCGGGCTCATCAGTAACTCTCGTGTTTATGGGGGCCCACCGACCAGACCGCGCGGATCGAGAAGCGGTTGTTGGCCAGGCGACCCAGGAGGTCGGGGTTGGACTGGTGCTCCCACTCGGCGTGGAGATACACCCATTCGCTCTGCCACCAGGTCAGGCTGGGCACGATCGCCCAGATGTGGTCGCCGCCGGCCAGGGGCTCGACGAAGTCGAAGCGGGTCCCGAGGTGGAGCCGTCGATCGACCTGGAGTTGGGCGCCGAGGTAGCCGCCGTAGCGCGGCTCGCCGACGTCGGCGACGGTCTGCTTGACCCGATATCCCTCGCCCCGAACGGTGAAGGACCGGTAGTTCGCCCGAGCCGGAGGTCTCCAGGTCAGCCGAAACTCGCCGCCGAAGACGGTGCTCGAGAGGTCGGCGTCGGGGTTCTTGCCGTAGAGGCCCGTGGCGCCGACTTGCAGGAACGTGCTCGGCGAGAGCTCCCAGAAGTTCAGGAAATGACCGAGATAGGAGAGCCGGGTGCCGCTCTCGAACAGCGTCTCGTTGTTCGCCAGCGTCACCTGGGCGTGGAACTCCTGGGTGCCGAGCGCCTTGGCGGTCGGCGGCGCCAGCCAGTAGAGGCTCAACCCGTCGCCGACCAGACCCTCTTCGCCCAGGTATTCCCGGAGCACCAGGGGGTACTCCGATTCGGGGAGCGCGTGCAGGTGCCATCGGTTCAGCTCGCCGATCTGCTGGCGAATCCGCCCCACGTCGAGCCGAAGGTGGCCCGGCAGGCCGGTCCAATAGCCGTAGCCCTCTTCCAGGTCGAGATGGCCCTCTTCCCAGCCCAGGAAGATCTTGGTGTTCGAGAAGGGATCGAGGGGCGCCTGGATCGAGAACTCGAACTCGCGCACCTGGAAGTTGTTCTCCTGGGGGCCGGGATCGGTCACCACGAAGCGGACGTCGCCGGTGGCGCTGATCTCGGGATTGAGCTGCGGCTGGCTCCTGGTCCTGCTGACGAAGGTCGTCGGCGCCTCGGCCGCAGAATCCGCCGGCGCCGCGGCCGCGGCCGCCGCCCTCAGCGCGGCGAGCTCGTCGACGGCCTGGGCCGTGTCGCGCGCCGCGGGGGCGAGCAGCCGCACGACCCGCTCGAGCGAGTCGATCCGGGCCTTGAGCCGCGACAGCTCACGCGCCAGCGAGTCGGCGCGCTGTTCCGGGGTCTGAGCGACTGCCTGGTTCTGAAGTCCGACGCCCATCGCGGCCAGCGCGATGAAGACGGCGGTTGATCCGCGCATCTGTGAGTTCTCCTCTCAGCTCGAGTTCGACCATTGCCGGGACTGCCCGGAACGTGAAGCTCAAGCGAGAGGCGGAGCGCGGGTCCTGTGGGCGTTGGGAAGCGAATCGGAGCGGAGCGGAGCGGTCGATGCCGGCCCCGCGCTCGGCGCGTCCAGCTCGGCGAACCAGCTGCCCCGAACCGCGACCAGCGGCATCGGGACGTGCCCGAGAGCCGGGCAGGTGTCGTCCGAGTGGATGATCGGGCAGCTGCTGGTGTGGTGCGACTCCCAGGAGGCCGCGGTCCACAGCACCTCCCGCTCGGCGTGGGCCACCGGCACCAGGATGGCCGCCCAGACGTGGAACACCAGGGCGGCCGTGGCCAGCAGCCATCGTCGGGAGCAGCGCCAAGCCCGCATCGATCAACGATACTACGAAGTCGGCCGCTCTGGCTACTTCGCCTTCCTGGCGTGCCAGGCGGCCAGCGTCTCGGCCTCCTTGGCCGGGGTCAGGCCGAACATGACCCTGCGGCGGGCCGCCGGCGCCTGCGGCCGCGAGCGATACTCGTCGATGATGTCGCGCGCCGTCTCGGCCAGCGGCCGGAATACCAGTCCGGCGGCGACGGCCTTCCGGCCGCTCATCTGGGCGAAGCCCTTGCCCCCGGGCTCGAACATCGGCGGCTGCTTGTAGTCGTCGCGCGGGGGCCACCAGATCGGCAGATCGGTCCAGGGCAGCACCCCGCGCTCCGCCAGGAAGTCCGCGTCCACCCAGGTGAAGCTGCCCTCGGCGCTGGTCACCGCGCGGATCCCGTAGAGGAACTCCGCCCACCGGAGCGGCTGCTCGGGCCCGACCGCGTTGTAGATCCCGTTGATGTTCTCCTCGATGCACTTGAACACGAAGCGGGCCAGGTCGTAGGCGTCGATGATCTGGGTTGGATCGTCCGGGCTGCCCGGGGCCAGGATCTCGCCGCCCCGGTCGATCCGCATCGGCCAGTAGGAGGAGATGTCGTTGTAGTCGCCGGCGCCGATGATCCAGCCCGGGCGGAGAATCGTGCTGCGATTCGGATAGGTCTCCTCGACCACCTTCTCGCAGAGGGCCTTGAGGCCCCCGTAGTGCTTGGCCGCGTCCTCGGTGGTCGGGTCGTCCACCACGTCGAGCGGCTCGTTCTCGTCGATTCCGACCTTCGAGAAGCTGGCGTAGACGTCTCCGGTCGAGATGAAGAGGTACCGGTTGACGTTCTTGGCGAGCAGCTTCGCGGAGTCGCGCACGACCCGCGGGATGTACCCGGAGGTGTCGATCACCGCGTCCCACTTCCGACCCTCGAGCGGCGCCAGGCCGCCGTCCCGGTCGCCGACCAGCTTCTCGACGTTCGGGAACAGGTGGGGGTTGGTGCGGCCCCGGTTGAAGAGGGTCACCTGGTGGCCGTTCGCCAGAGCGCGTCGCACCATGTGGGGTCCGATGAACCCGGTGCCCCCGATGAAGAGGATCTTGAGGGGCGCCGGGCGGCCCAGATGGGTGAGCAGGTCGCGGCGAGTGAGGGACACGGTGTCTCCGTTTCGTTTCCGGGCGTCAGGGAGCGTGGCTGGAGGGCGGCGGTCGCCCGCTCCGGCCAATCTACGCCGGAACGGGCCGCGCACCACCACTTCCTACTCGGACGCGCGGGCTCCGGAGCGAGTTTCGGCCGCTTGCCGAGGCGGCGAAGCGGCGGCACACTTCGCGGGGCGGCGAGGCCCGCCGCGCGCCACCGGCGCGGCCCGTGACGTCGGGGCCGATCCGCCGACCTTGCCAGAGCTGCCTCGTGGCACGACAACCACCCAAGCGGAGACGATCATGCTCTCGACCACCGCCGGCCGCTCCCAACGGCTGCTATCGGCACTCGGGCTCGCCCTCCTCGGCCTGACCGGCGTCGGCACCGCGCAGGAGCATACCCTCACGGTCGGGAAACCGGCCGAGGTCGGCATGTCGGCGGGGATGCTCGCCGGCGGGGTGGCCCGATACCAGGAAGCCGTCGACGCCGGCGACCTGGTCGGCGTCGTCCTGCTCGTCGCCAAGGACGGCAAGGTGGTGCTGCACGAGGCCCTCGGCTGGCGCGACAAGGCCCGGGGCATCCCGATGGAGAAGGGCACCATGTTCCGGATGGCGTCCAACACCAAGCCCGTCGTGGCCACCGCAATCGGGATTCTCGCCGACCGGAAGCAGCTCGCCTACGACGACCTGGTCCGAGCCTCGATCCCGAGCTTCGACAACTACCGGGCCGGGTTCATCCAGATCCACCACCTGCTCACCCACACCAGCGGCTTCCGGATCGGGACCCTCTTCCTCCCACCGGAGCCGGGGGCGAGCAAGAACGCCGTCCGCACCCTCCAGTCCGAGGCGGCTCGGTTCGGCACGGTCGGAGCCGCGGTCCTGCCGGGGACCTCGTTCAGCTACAGCAACCCCGGGTACAACACCCTCGGCGCCCTGGTCGAGATCAAGAGCGGCAAGCCCCTCGAGGTCTTTCTCCGGGACGAGATCTACCGGCCGCTCGGCATGGTCGACAGCTACCACATGGAGACGGCCGACAAGCTGGACGGCAAGCTCGATCGGATGTCGGTCGTCTACTACCAGAAGAAGGACGGCGAGTGGGTCCCGGGCTGGACGCCCGGCGATCCGCCACAGGTGCCGTTCGTCCGGGCCTCCGGAGGCATGATCTCGACCGCGTGGGACTACGCGATCTTCCTGCAGACCTTCCTGAACGGCGGGAGCTACGGCGGTCGGCGGATCCTGGAGCGGAAGACGGTCGAGCGGATGACGTCGCCGCTCACCCGGCACGACCTCGGTGAGCGGGTCGCGGGCTACGCCGAAGGCCACGCCTACGGCTACGGATGGTCGGTGGCCCCGGACGGGGTCTACTCCCACAACGGCTCCGACGGCACCATGGCCTGGGTCGATCCCGCGCGGAGCCTGTTCGGGCTCGTGCTCACCCAGACGCCGAGAGGGAAGAACCCGGTGGCCGAGTTCCAGGCGCTGGTCGACCTGGCGCTCGCGGCCGGTCCCGACGCGAAGTGAGTCGGCGGGCGACGTGTTGCTCGTCCGGCAGGGCTCTCGTACAATCCGCCACCACGACCCCGACCCGTCCAGGCCCACGATGACGATCGATCTCCGAGCGCTCGCCCTGTTGCTCACCCTCGCGACCCCGCTGGCGAGTCAGGCCCGGCCCACCACGCCGCCGGTCCAGGAACGCCGCCCCGCCGCGCCGGCGGCCACCGACGAGTCGGCCGCCAAGTTCCCCACCGACTCGACGATCCAGCGAGAGGCCGTGGTCACCATCGGCGGGCAGAAGGTGCCCTATCGGGTCACCGCCGGCTATCAGCCGGTCTGGGACGACAAGGGCGCCACCATCGCGACGCTCTTCCACACCTACTACGAGCGGACCGACGTCAGCGACAAGGCCAGCCGGCCGCTGGTGATCTCCTTCAACGGCGGCCCCGGCTCGGCCTCGGTCTGGATGCACGTGGCCTACACCGGTCCCAAGCTGCTCCGGATCGATTCCGAGGGGTTCCCGATCCAGCCCTACGGGGTGCAGGACAACCCGCATTCGATCCTCGACGTGGCCGACATCGTCTACGTCGATCCGGTCAACACCGGCTTCTCGAGGATCGTGGGCGAGCAGAAGCGCGAGCAGTTCTTCGGCGTGAACGAGGACATCGCCTACCTGGCGCGCTGGATCGACGCCTTCGTCGGGCGGCACGGGCGCTGGACCAGCCCCAAGTACCTGATCGGCGAGAGCTACGGCACCGCCCGCGTGGCCGGGCTCGCCGGACGGCTCCAGGGCTCGCACTGGATGTATTTGAACGGGGTGATCCTGGTCTCTCCGGTGCCCCTCGGCATCGATCGAGGCGGCCCGGTGGACGACGCGCTCAAGCTGCCCTACTACGCCGCGACCGCCTGGTACCACAAGGCGCTGCCGCCCGACCTGCAGCAGCGTGATCTCGACGATCTCCTGCCGGAGGTGGAGCGCTTCACGGTCAACGAGCTGATCCCGGGGCTGGTGCGCGGCGGCTCGCTCGATCAGGCCAGTCGCGCCAGGCTGGTGGCTCAGATGGCGCGCTTCAGCGGGCTCGACAGCGCGGTGATCCGGCAGCACGCGATGGCGATCCCGACCTCGTTCTTCTGGAAGGAGCTGCTCCGTACCCGCGGGCTCACCGTCGGCCGGCTGGACTCCCGCTATCGCGGGCTCGACCGTGAGGACGCCGGGCAGTCGCCCGACTTCGACCCGGCCCTCACCTCCTGGAACCACGCCTTCGCGCCGGCGATCAACTACTACCTGCGCGACCAGCTGGGCTGGAAGACCGATCTCCAGTACTGGCTCTTCGGCCCGGTCCATCCCTGGAATCGGAGCGGCGACCAGACCGGCGCCAACCTGCAGGAGGCGATGGCGACCAACCCGTATCTCCACGTCATGGTGCAGTCGGGGTACTTCGACGGAGGCACACCCTACTTCGACGCCAAGTACACCATGTGGAACATGGATCCCGCCGGCCGCTTCCAGGATCGGATGAGCTTCAAGGGCTACCGGAGCGGGCACATGATGTACCTGCGCCAGGAGGACCTGGCGAGCTCGAACCAGGACATCCGAGCCTTCATCGCGGCGACGACCACCGGAGGTCGCCCGGCGCGCCGGTAGCGGTCAGGGCGTCTCGTTCCGTCGGGTCACCACCAGCAGGTTTCCTTCGACGCGCTCGCGTCGGTAGCCCAGGAGGTGGAAGACCTCCAGCGCCAGCCACCGCGCCGTGCGCCGGTCGACCAGGAGCACGTCGGGGCGCTCCGGATCGCGGGAGACGCCCGGCAGCAGGTGCGCCAGCCTGCCGAGCCGCGTCCGGCGGAGCAGGGCGGAGATCTCCAGCCAGACCGGTCTGACGGGACGAGAGAGGAAGAACCCGTCCGACCCCTGCGATTGATAGAGGGGGAGCATGATCCTGCCCCCGAACGGCGCCACGACCGGGCCCGAGCGCTCCTGGCCGAGCAGCTGGCCGGCCGCGATCGCCTGGAAGCTTTGAAAGCCGGGCTCCATCCGAAACTCGTTCTCGGGAACGATCGCGTGGCGATAACGGATCTCGGAGACCGCCGGGAGCGCCCGGCCCGCGGTTTGGTTCAGCGCCCGCGCACGCTCGACTTCCGCCTGCGCCTCGCCGGGGGCCAGGATGCCGGCGCCGGCCAGGGCGAGCCAGGTCGCCGCCTCGAGGTGATCGACTGCCGCGGGGTCGTCGTGGCGACCCCCCTCGCACCCCGTGGTCACGAAGCCGAGGGTCTCGAGGTAGCTCAGCAGGGTGCCGTCGAGCTGCTCCTCGAGGCCCAGGATGATCGGGAGCCCGAGCAGCCTGGCAAAGCGGCGGTTGGCGAGCGTGTCGGCGAGCACGGCGAATGGCGCCGAGGCGCCCGAGGCGGTGTGCAGGTCGAGGACGTAGGTGACGCCCTCGCCCCGGGAGCGCTCGATCGTCGCGAGCAGCTCGGCCGCCTCGTGGAGCTCGGCGGGGTCGTGGTCGGCGGGGGCGCCGCTCCGCAGCCGGGCGATCGTCTCCGGTGTCCAGAAACGGTTGAGATCGGCGGCCAGATAGCGCTGGCCCGTGGCGAGCGCGGCGCGATTGCCACTGAGGGCGACGAAGCGCCCGCGAAAGGCCGGCTCGTGCTCGGCCAGCTTCCTCGCGACTCGCTCGAGCGCACGCACGCCGGCGGGCTCGTTGCCGTGCAGCGAGCCGATCGCGATCAGGGTGGGTTGTGCGGTCGCTGCGCCCCACTCGGCGATCACGCGGGGGACCTGGGGGGCGCTCCCGACCGCCGACGGGGAAGCTGACATCGTGCTCGGGCTGGAGGCCCCGGCGGGCGGACCTCGGTCGACTCGGGTTCGTGCGGCCGAGCGGTGCCCGGCAGCGCGAAGTATAGTCGACCCGCCGGCTCAGCCGGTGGTCTTGGCCGTCGAGCCGATGCCGGGCGGAAGCTCGATCGCGGTCTGGGAGGAATCCGGGCCCTCGTCGGGCCTCCGCAGCTCGGCCACGGCGTCGCGGACCCGCTGCGACAGGCGCCGCTCGTCGCGGAGCGCTCGCAGCAGGGCCTCGATCCGCGCGGCCTCCTGGGGCAGGTCGGCCACCCGCTCGAGCAGGCGATCGACCTCGATCTTCTGGGTCACCAGCGTCTCCAGGGCCCCCTCGAGGTCCGCCAGCAGAGGCTCGGCCCGGGCGAGCCGTTCCTCGGCCCGATCGAGCTGCCGGCTTCGAGTCGCGACCGTCTCGGTGAGCCGATCGGTATCCCGCAGTCGGGCCAGCACCAGCTCGAGCTCCGCGCGGCCCCGCGCCAGGGTCGGCTGGGCCTCGCTGATGGCCCCGACCTCGCCGAGCACCCGCTCGGCCTGGTCGTAGAGCTCGCGAATCTGCCGCTCGAGGCCCTGGATGGCGCCCCGTCGGGTGGCCGCGCTCTCCAGCGCCTGCTCCAGCTGCTGCTCCACGCTGCGCCACTCGGCCAGTCGGCCTTCGAAGGCGTCGAGCCGCTCGCCGACGGCTTGGAGCCCGGCCGTTCTTTCGTCCAGGTCCGTGGCCAGCCCGTCGGCGGTCTCGAGCCGGCCCTCCGCCTGCTCCAGCCGACCTGCCAGCTCGGCGGTTTGGCGGCCGAGCCGTTCCACCATCTCGGTGGCTCGCTCCTGCAGCTGGGCGGCGTCGTTCCAGGTGGCGGCGACGCGCTCGACGGCCCGGCGCTTCTCGTCGATCGAGCCCGCGAGCGAATCCATCCGCTCGGCGAGCCCCTCGGCCTGCTCGACCCGCGGCGCGAGCCGGTCGAGCGCGGCCCGGCTCTCCTCGAGTCGCTCCGACAGCGCCCGCCCGTCCGCGCCGAGCGCCACCAGCTGGCTCGCGACCCGCCCGACCTCTCCGAGTCGCGGCGTGATCAGCTCCAACTGCTCGTCGGCCTTGATCAGGCCCTCCTCGAGGCGTCCGGCGCGGGTCTCCATCGCCGACATCCGAATCGCCATTCCCTCGGCCGCCTGGCGGGCGGCTTCGACCTGTTGGGCCCGGGCCTCGACCTGCGCCTGGCGGCGCCCGAGATCGTCGAGCTCGCGGGAGAGGGCGTCGACGGTCTCGCGGGTCCGATCGAGCGCCGCGACGTCGTTCTTGAGGGAGGCGAGGGTCTGCCCGGCTTCGATCAGCGCTCCCCGGCTCTGCGCCAGCTCGGCCCGGCCGTGCTCGATTTCCGCGCGGGCCGAGGCACTCTCTTCAGCCGCGCGACGCATGGCGTCGCCGTTGGTGGTGATCGAGTCGAGCCGCTCGATTGCGGTGTCGATCGACGGCTTGGCGCTCTCCAGCCGGGTCACCACCCGGCCGAGCTCGGCCAGGGTCGCGGCGAGCGCGGTGGCGGCCTGGCTCCGCACCGAGCCAAGTCCTCATGACCGGCTCAGCTCCGCCTCGAGCAGCTCACCTGCCGGGAGATCACCTCGGTCTTCGAGCCGGCGGCCGCCGGCGCTCGGCGCTGTTCGATGGCGTGCCGAGACGGCTCGGCACCCGGCGAGGTGTCGTTGAGGATGGTGGCTCGGGCGGTCTGCTGCTCCATCGTCCGCTCGTCGACCTCGAGGCGGAGCTCAGCCGCTCGATCCGCTCTTCCAGCGGCGCCTGCTGGAGCGGTCTCGGCTCGGGAGGCCGCGTCCGCGAGGCCGTCGACCCGGTCAGCCAGGGCCATGGCATCCGTCTGGCTCGTCTGGCCGATCGCCTCGCGGGTCGCGTCGAGGCGCTCGGCGAGCGAAGCGAGGGTACGCTCGGCTTCCGCTTGGCGCTCTTCGCTCGCCTCGAGCCCTGCGGCGACGGCCGAGATCCGATCGAGGCTCGCGACCGCGCGATCGATCTCATCGCGCCGCTCGTCGAGCACGCCGGTCTTCCGGGTCAGCTCGTCGACGGTGGTCCGGGTGGCGGCCAGCTGACGCTTGGCCTGCGCCACGCCTTCGGCGATCGGCCCGAGATCGCCGGTCAGCTGCTCCAAGCCGGCGAGGCGGTTCTCGACCTCGCCGAGCTGACGGGTGGCGCGCTTCCATTCCGCGTCGAAGCCCTCGAGGCGGGGCACCAGGGCGGCGTACGCCTCGAGTCGGGTGCCCAGCGCGGTCACTTCCGACTGGAGGTGACGGAAAGGGCTCTCCAGCTGCAGAAACCCTTCGAGCCCGTCCCGCAGCTCCCGCGCGGCGTCGAGCCGCTGCTCGAGTCCGCCGAGATCGGTGTCGAGGCGCTCGGCGGTCGCGACGGCCGGGGCGACGCGCTCGGCCACCCCGGCCGCCGCGGCGAGCTGACGCTCGACCAGCTGGAGCCGCTCCTCGAGCGCCGCCAGCTCCTGGAATCGCGTCAGCGAGCGGTCGGCGACCTTGACCATCTGCTCGAGCCGGGTGGCCCGCGTCTCGAGGTCGGTGCGAAGGGCCTCCAGCTTGGCGCGCTCTTCGGGGTCCCGGCGAAAGCCCTTCAGGAACGAAGACATGGACGGAGGCTCCGCGCAAAGTTCGGCAGTGTTCGAAGGACGATGACCGATTCGCGATCAGCCCGACTCTCGCGTGCAAGGTTGAGGCCCGCGTGGGAAGCGCCGCGCCTGGGAGCGGTAAGCGAGGTAGCGGCCTGGCGATACGCGCCCGGTGCGCCGGGAGGTGAGCGGCCAGCGGCCTCGAGGGGTCCGGCGAGGTGCACGATCGGCGGAACGACCGGCTCGCGGGCGATCGAGCGGCTCGACCGACGACGACGAGCGCTACCTCGCTCCGCCGTTTCGTCGGCAGGCGCGAAGGAGGCCGCGAAGCGTGGCGGCCGGTGAGGGTCTAGCTCAGCGTGGCGAGATAGTCGCGAAGCCCGCTCAGGATCATCTCGACCGAGACGACGACGAGCAGCATGCCCATCAGCCGCTCGGCCGCGAGCAGGCCGCGCGAGCCGAGCACGCGGGCGAAGCCGGAGGCGAAGAACAGGACCAGGCCGCTGGCCATCCAGGCGATCACCAGGGCCGCCAGCCACTCCAGCCAGCGGTCGGGCTCACGGCTGGTCAGCAGCAGCACCGTGGCCAGCGCGGACGGACCCGCCACGTAGGGAATCGCGAGCGGGACCACGAAGGGCTCCTGGCCGACCTCCTCCCGGAGCGAATGGTCCGCGCTCGGGAACACCATCCGGAGCGCGATCAGCAGGAGGACGACGCCGCCGGCCACCGTGAGCGCGGTGCCGGAGACGTGTAGTCCGGCCAGGATCTGCGGGCCGAAGAAGAGGAAGACGACCAGCACGCCGAGCGCGATCACCAGCTCGCGGACGATCACGATCCGGTGGCGCTCGGCCGCGACCCCGCGGAGCGCCGAGAGGAAGAGCGGCACGTTGCCCAGCGGGTCCATGACGAAGAAGAGCAGGAGGGCGGCCGAGGTGACCGAGAGCATGGCACCAAGATACCGTGGCCCTTCGGGCGTCATCAGTGGCTCGGGGGATGGTGCGCCGCCCCCGACGCTGCTACCCTACGGCTCCGCGGTGCTCGCTTCCACTCCGATCTCGATGGCAGTCGCGAGTCTCCTCGCCCAAGGAGTCCCGTAGGTGGATCAGGTCCCCGAACCGACGACGATCACCGGCGTCCTCGAGCTCGACTCGCGAGGCGACGGCTTCCTCCGCCAACAGGCCAACGCCTACCTGCCGGCGCCGGGCGATCCCCGGATCGGCTCCGGACAGGTCCGCACCCTTGGCCTCCGAGCCGGCGATGAGATCGTCGCCCAGGTGACGGCCGGGTCGGGCGAGCAGGCTCCCGCCGACGGAGGTGGAGGTGGCGGGCAGGGACGCGGCGGGCGCGGTCGGCGGCGGCGGGGTCGGCGGCGCGGGCAGCGGGGCGGCGGGCGGCCTGGTGGCCAGGGCGGTGGCGGCCCGCGGGTGAGCGAGGTCCGCACGGTGAACGGCCGTGAGCCGACCGACCTCGGCCTCCGGCCCGCCTGGGAGCGGCTCGCCGCGATCCATCCCAACGCCCAGCTCCGGCTGGAGTGCCCGCTGGTTCGTCGCGGCCAGCTGGATCACACCAATCGGGTGATCGATCTGCTCGCGCCGATCGGCAAGGGCCAGCGCGCCCTGGTGGTGGCTCCCGCCAAGGCCGGGAAGACGATGGTGCTCCAGGCCATCGCCGAGGGGATCACCACCAACCATCCCGGCACCCGGCTCTTCATCCTGCTGGTCGACGAGCGACCCGAGGAAGTCTTCGAGATGGAGTCGGCCGGGTTCGGCGAGGTGATTGCCTCGAGCTTCGACCACCCGCCGGCCCGCCACGTCGCCTGCGCCGAGCTGGTGCTCGAGCGGGCGCGGCGGCTGGTCGAGCTGGGCGAAGACGTGGTCTGATCGTCGACTCGATCACCCGGTTGGCCCGGGCCTACAACAGCGTGGTCCGGGGCACCGGACGCCTTGTCGGGCGGCGTCGACGCCGGCGCTGGAGGCAGCCCCAGCGAAGTTCCTCGGCAGCGCCCGCCAGGTCGACCCGGCCAGCGGGAACGGCTCGCTCACGATCGTCGCCACGGCGCTGATCGACACCGGCAGCCGGATGGATCCAGCTGATCTACGAGGAGTTCAAGGGCACCGGCAACAGCGAGCTGGTGCTGAGCCGGGACCTCGCCGATCGGCGGGTCTTTCCGGCCATCGACATCGTGGCGAGCGGCACCCGCCGGGAGGAGCGACTGCTCGACGAGCGCACCCTCCGCGCGGCGCACGAGGTCCGCCAGCGGATCGCCGGGCGGCCGCCGGTCGCCGCGATGGAGGATTTCCTGGTCGACCTCAAGCGGCACCGCGACAACGCCACGCTCGTCGCCGCGCTGGCCGACTAGTGGGCGTGCTCCGGCGCTCCGGCGTAGCGGCCCATGCGGTGGTCGCCGCGGAGCCGCCAGGCGATCCGGGTCCCGATCGCGAGCCGTGACACCGTCGTCCTGCCGTAGGCTCCCTCGACGCTGAACAAGCCGCCCGCCGTTTCCCTGGCCGAGCCCAGCGTGAGCTCGGCGAGCGGCTCCACGGTGACCCCGCCGAGCGGCAGCGCCAGCCGATACTGAACCGTCCACAGCGACCAGCGGGTGACGCCCACCAGGGAGTTGTCGAGGTGCGGCCGGAGGGCGCGGAAGCTCTCGCTCCGCTCCTCTTCCGGACGGTCGGTTCGCTCGGCCCGGACCGAGATGCGGTGACGGCCCGTCGCGACGCTGCCCTCGACCAGCAGGCTCTCGAAGCGGAAAAAGCCGCCCACTTCGTCGGTGCGCGCCCACTCGGCCAGGCCCGAGAGCTCGGTGGCTCCGGCGGCTCGTACCACTCGGAGCCCGGCGTGCCACTTCCGCTGGTCTGGTCCGACGCCGGAGCGCGCCTCGGGCGACGCGACCTCGGCGTAGGAGGCGGCGAGCTCCACGCCCGCGAGCGGAGTCGCGGTGAGGCGCGCCGACCAGGAGTCGGCGAAGCGGGAGAGCTTGGGCCACTGGGCCGGCCGCTCCGGCTCGTCGCCGTTGAAGACCGCGGCCTCCGCCAGCAAGGGTCCCGCCCTGAGCGCCACGCCGCCCAACGCCCGCTCGAGGATCTGAGCCAGGTGGTGATTGACGGGGTAGGCCGTGAGCCAGCGGCCCATCGGATCGTCGGAGCCGAACGGCACGAAGCCCTTGCCGAGGAAGACCGCCGCTTCGCAAC
Source organism: Gemmatimonadales bacterium (assembly GCA_041390205.1). GTDB lineage: Bacteria > Gemmatimonadota > Gemmatimonadetes > Gemmatimonadales > GWC2-71-9 > SHZU01. Next base: position 4,310 of record JAWKQJ010000029.1, on the reverse strand, counting down.
GGGCGCGGCCGCAGCGACCGCCCGTGCTGCCGCCGAGCATCAGCTCGTGCACGACGGTGTGGGGATGGCGGCGGTCGTACCAGCCCTCGCCCCAGGCGCCGGGCGTGAGCTCCCCGTCGGCCAGGGTCGCTCCCTCGGCGTTGAGGGAGATCCGACCCCACCACCGGCCGCCGAGCGTGGCCCGTCCGATCAACAGCGGTTGCGTGAGATAGAGCTCGCTCGCCGCCCGGTGGTCGGGCGTCGGGTCCTGCCTCACCCCGAGCACGACGGCCTGGGCGGCGAGCGAGCCGCGGACGGTCTGGGCGGCGGCCGGCCCCGCCCCGAAGAGCGCCAGGGCGGCGACCGGGGCCGCTCGTCTCAGTGGGTCCCCGCCACGCGGCCGAGCGTGCGGCCACCCATCTCGAGCGAGCGCACCGCGCCGCTGGCGTCGAGATGGAACGTGACGGTCGAGCGTCCTCCGCCGCGGCGCTCCCAACGACCCCTGAAAGTGTCGAAGTGCCAGTGCTCCAGCGTGGCCTCGCGCTTCGAGCTGGTGATCAGCCGGAGGCTCTCGCCGCGGCGCTCGACCCGCACGGTGCCGGCCAGCGAGTCGGCGTAGCTGCCGACGTACGCGTCGAGCGGTCTCGAGGGCGAGGTGCCCGTCACCCGGCGCTCTTCGGCCCGGCGGATCGCCGCCGTCTGCCGCTCGGCGATGCCGTCGTAGATCGTCTTCAGGTCGGCGCTCCAGTCGCGGGTGCCGGTGCCGAGCCAGGTGTCGATCGCGGCGAGCATCAGCGCGTGACGCACTTCCACGTGATCGAGGTTGCCCAGCACGTACACCCCGAACCCGGCCTCGGGGATGATCCCGATGATGGCCACCATGCCGGCGATGCTGCCGGTGTGAAAGCGCAGCTGATGGCCGCCGTACGCGGTCATGAACCAGCCCCGCGAGTAGGCGTTCCAGGGCGACTTGATCAGCTGCGCCGAGGGATAGAACCCGGAGGGCGGCAGCAGCACCTGCGGCGAGAGCAGGCTGGCCCAGGTGTCGGGCTGGAGCAGCCGCTTGCCGTCGACCCGGCCGCTGTCGATCATGAACCGCGCCCAGCGCGCCATGTCGGCTACGCCGGCCCAGATCGAGCCGGCGGCCGCGACGGCGTCGACCGAGGCGTTGTCGATCACCGCCACCTGGCCGTCGACCACGTCGTGCGGCGACGCGACGTTGGGCTTGCTCCGGGTCTCGGCGAGCGTGGTGACCGCGCCGCTCATGCCGAGCGGGCGGAAGATCCGCTCCTTGATGAAGCGCTCCCACGGCATGCCGCTCGCCGAAGCGACCACCGCGCCGGCGGCGGCGTACATGATGTTCTGGTAGATGAACCCGCCGCGGAGCGAATAGGCGATCGGGATGAAGCGCGCCCGCCGGAGCACTTCCTCGGGCGAGAGGTCCGTCTCGTACCAGAGGACGTCGCCGTTGGCGAGCCCCAGGTTGTGGGTCAGCAGGTCGGCCACCGTCGCTTCGCGGGTCACGAACGGGTCGATCAGCTGGAAGCCCGGAAGCCACTTCGTGACCGGGTCCGACCAGGCGAGCTTGCCCTCGTCCACCAGCATCCCGATCGCGGCCGCGGTCAACGCCTTGGTGGTCGACCCGATCGCGAAAAGCGTGTTCTCGTCGACCGGGTCGGGCTTGCCGAGCTCGCGCACCCCGTAGCCCTTCGCGAAGACCGTTTGCCCGTCCTTGACCACGGAAACGGCGAGGCCCACCGCTCCCCAGTCCTTGAAGGCCTTCGCGGCGAGCGCGTCGAACTTCCTGACCGGGTCTCCGGCCGGCTGGGCGACGGCTGGCCCGGCGAGGAAGAGGGCGAAGGCGAGCGCGAGCGAGGACCTGGACGTGGACGGCATTGGCGACTCGAGGGTGGCGTGAAGAGTGACGTCGAGCTCGATGCCGGGCTGGCGCCCGGCGACGGCTGGTATCATGGAGCGGCGCGGGCCGCTTTGGAAGGGTCGATGTGCGCCGCCACCGCGCCGGACCCGTCGTCGCCTCGGGTTGCGGCGCGGCGGGGTGGCCCGGCGAGTGGGCCGGGGCTCAGTCGGCGCGGAGGGCCGTGGTCGAGTCGATCCGGCTGGCCCGCCGCGCCGGGCCGGCCGCCGCGATCAGCGCCACCGCCGAGAGCACCACGACCACCGCGAGATAGGTGACCGGGTCCGCGGCCGAGATGCCCTGGAGCTGGCTCTGCAGGGCCCGACTGCCGGTCGCGGCGCCCAACACGCCGATCGCGACACCCACGCCGACCGGCGCCAGAGTCTGCCGCACCACCAGCCGCACCACGGTGGCCCGGCTGGCGCCGAGGGCCATTCGGATCCCGATCTCGCGGGTGCGCCGCTGCACCAGGAAGGCGATCACCCCGTAGATCCCGATCGCGGCGAGCGCCAGGCCGAGGCCGCCCAGCGCCGCGAGGAGCAGGGTGGTGAAGCGGGCGGGCGCGAGACCGCTCGCCATCCGATCGGACATCGTCATCACCGAGTAGAGCGCCACGTTCGGATCGAGCTCCTGCACGGCGGCCCGCACGGGGTCCGCCAGCGCCCGCGGATCGCGGCCTCGCGCCACCAGCGTCATCGAGCGCTGGATCCAGTCCCAGGACCCGGGAGGCGCCTGCGCGATCGGCAGGTAGAACTCGAGCGGCGCGTCGCGGTTGACGCCCTGCGAGCGGACGTCGCCGGCCACGCCGATCACTTCCTTCCACGCCGGGTCGGTCTCGGATCCCTCGCAGCAGACGAACCGCTTGCCGATCGCGCTCTGGTCGGGCCAGGCCGTGCGGGCGAAGGACTCGCTCACGATCGCCACCCGCGGCTGGCCGCGAACGTCGGTCGCCTCGAAGTCCCGACCCGCGCGGAGCGGCACGCCCAACGCCGGGAGGTAGCCGGGCGTCACCAGACGCAGCCGGGTCGAGATCGTGCTGGCGAGCTCTAATGGCCGCCCTTCGGGAATCAGCCCGTTGGAGTTGCCGCCGGGCCCTGACGGTACCTGCGAGCTGAGCCCCGACGCCTCGACGCCCGGCGCGCGCACGAGCAGCTCGGCCAGTCGAACGAACGCGGCCACCGTCTGCTCGTCGCCCGGATAGGTGTCACGCGGCAGCGTCACCCGCGCCGACAGCACCCGCTCCGGCACGAAGCCGGGGTCGATCCGCGCCTGATGGAGCGCGGTGCGGATCAGCAGGCCGGCGAAGGCGAGCAGCACCACCGCCAGCGCGACTTCCGCCGCCACCAGGCCTCGCTTGAGCAGCTCGCGCGGCGACGCGCCGCCGACCCCGTCGCGGAGCGCGCCGACCAGCGGCGAGCGCGCCGTCCGGACCGCCGGCAGCAGCCCGGCCACGATCGTGCTCAGGAGCCCGAGCCCGAGCGCAAAGCCGAGCGTCGGCCCGTTCACCGCCGCCTGGTCGAGGCGGGGCACGTCCTGCGGAGCGGCAGCCACCAGCGCGCGGATGGTGAGCGCCGCGAGCCCGAGACCGAGCAGCGAGGCGAGCGCGGCCAACGCCGCGGTCTCGGTCAGCAGCTGCCGAACCAGCCGGGCCGTGCCGGCGCCCAACGCGGCCCGGACGCCCAGCTCGCGCGCGCGACCCGCCCCGCGGGCGAGCAACAGATTGGCCACGTTGACGCACGCGATCAGCAGCACCAGGCTCACCGCGCCGAGCAGCACCAGGAGCCGGTCGCGCGCGTTCCCGACGAAGAGCTCGAACATCGGCCGCACCACGCCCGGGCGCCCGAGGTTGTCCTCCGGAAACCGCTCCGCGAGCTGCCGCATGATCGCGGCGAGCTCCGACCGGGCCGCCGCCACCGAGACGCCCGGAGCCAGTCGGCCGTAGACCGTGAGGAAGTGGTTGTCGTGCTCCGCCAGCTCCTCGGGGGAGAACGCCGCGGGCACCCAGAGCTCCTCGGTGCCGCTGGTCCAGTCGAAGCTGGCCGGCATCACGCCGAGCACTTCGTGGTCGACGCCGTTGAGCCGGATGGTCGTGCCCACCACGGCGGGATTCGCGCCGAACTGGCGGGCCCAGAGCCGATGACTCAAGACCACCACCTTCGGCCCCCCGAAGCGATCCTCCTCGGCGCCGAAGATCCGGCCGTGCAAGGGCACCGCCCCGAAGACCTGGAAGTAGCCGGCCGTGGCGTGCGCCCCGAGCACCCGCTCGGGGCGGTCGCCGTCGGCAAGGTTGTAGCTCTCCCAGTAGATCGCGCCGAGCGCGCCGTAGGCGCTCGAGGCCTCGCGGATGTCGGCGAAGTTGCCGACCGAGACCTCGCCGGCTCCGATCTCGGAGTCGCCCTCGGCCACCAGCATCACC
>JAWKQJ010000028.1:0-66041 GCA_041390205.1 Gemmatimonadales bacterium | reverse complement strand
CCGGCCTTCGTCTCCCACAAATGGAAGAGCCGGTCGGCGTCCCGGTAGGGCAGGGGCCGGAGCAGGGTCGAGTGGACCAGACTCGCGATGGTGAGGTTGACGGCGAGTCCGAGCGCCAGCGTGGCCACGGAGATCAGAGCGTACGAGCGGTCGCGGGCGAGGCGACGGCCCGCATGGCGGAGATCGGCGTACAGCTCGGCCAGCCACTGGAGCCGATCGCGGGACCGGGCCATCGGTCGGTCGATCGCCTCGAGCTCCTCCCGAGCCGCCCGGGGGTCGCCGAACTCCTCGAGGGCGCGGGCCCGCGCCTCCTCGGGCGTGGCGCCCAGCCGCTCCAGCTCGGCGGCGCGGGTCTCGAGGTGGAAGCGGATCTCCTCGTCGACCTCCTCCGCCACGTGCCGGACGCGGCGGCCGAGTCGGAGCCAGTCCCGACGTCGCGGCGTCACCGCTCGCCCGGCCCCAGGACTCGGGCCATCGCCAGCGCGTAGTCGGCCCAGTGCCGCTCCTTGGTCTTCAGGCTCCGGCGCCCGGCGCGGGTCAGCTCGTAGTACTTGGCCCGCCGGTTGTTCTCCGACTGGCCCCAGCTGGAGTCGATCAGTCCCTGGGCTTCGAGCCGGTGGAGGGCCACGTAGAGGGCCCGGTCTTCCACCGCGAAGGCGCCGTCGCTCCGCTCCCGGATCCAGGCGACGACCGCGTAGCCGTGGCGGGGTCCGGCCTCCAGAGCCTTCAAGACCAGCACGTCCAGCGTTCCCTGCAACAGCTCGAGCGACTCGCGCGGCGACATTCTCTTCCCCGGAACAGTTCCGGGGAGATTAGGGCGCTGGTCCGGCTGCGTCAAGGCTGGCGGGTGCGTGGCACCGCGCGGCTCGATCGAGCTCGGTGCCGGGGGGGGGGCGGTCCTAGGCGGCGGCTCCCGGGGTGATCCAGAGCATCTCCCACTCGCCCACCAGGGCGGGCCGGTCGCCGCCCTCGATCTCGACCGACAGCTCGATGGTGATGAGACGCTGCCCCGGCTTCCGCTCCCGGACGTCGCGAACCGTGAAGTGGCCGCGGATCCGCGAATCGACCAGCACCGGCGCCACCAGCCGCAAGCGATTGAAGCCGTAGCTCGCCGGGTAGCCCTCGTTGGGGTCGCCGCCGAGCGGGTAGCGGCAGACTTGATACATCATCGGCGCGAGCAGCGAGATGGTCAGAAAGCCGAACGAGATCGGCTTGCCCCAGGGGCTGTGCTCCGCGCAATAGGCCGGGTCGACGTGGTGGGGATCGGGATCCTCGGTGTTGGCGCCGAAGACGTTGATCCGACGCTGGTCCACCAGAAGCCAGTCGGAGGTGAAGGTCTGCCCCACGACGGTGTGCGCGGTGGGCGGAGTGAAGGTCGCGCTCGGCATCGGCTCGCTCGGGTCGGAGGGCGGATCGCCGAATCTAGCGGAAGCGCTTGCGACGACCAGGGCGCGAGTCGTTCCTTTCGAGCCGTCCCACGAGCCGTCGACCATCAGCGTTGGAGACACCATGAAGATCCGTGCCCGAGTCGAGAACCAGCCCGGCGCGCACCGAGCGATCGTCGAGACCGACGGCCGGACGCGCGAGCTCTCCATCCCCGCTCGGGCCGAGGGTGCCGGGTCGGCGGTGAGCGGCGGCGAGCTGCTGATGCTCTCGCTCGCCACCGGCTACTGCAACGAGGTCCATCGCGAGGCCGCCAAAGCGGGGATTCCGGTCGGCTCGCTCGTGGTCGAAGCGGAGGGCGAATTCGACGGTCCCGGCGACCCGGCCAGCGGGGTCCGCTTCCGGGTCGACGCCGTGAGCCCGGCGCCGGCAGCCCGGGTGACGGAGCTGCTCCGCCGGACCGATGTTCTGGCGGAGGTGCAGGGCACGGTCCGCGGCTCGGCGCCAGTGACGCTCGAGGACGTCCGGGTGGCCGCCGCCGCCCCGGCCGCGACCGGTCCGCTCGGCCACCTCGTGGGTCGGACGGCGGAACGGTCGCTCACCTTCACGGCCGATTCCGTCGCGAGCTACGCGGCGCTCACCGGCGACCGGAACCCGCTCCACTTCGATCCGGACTTCGCGGGCCGCACCAGGTTCGGACGGCTCGTGGTCCATGGCGGACTGACCGCCGGCGTGCTGAACGCTCTGGTCGCGGAAGACCTTCCCGGTCCTGGCACCGTCTTCATGAGCCAGGAGCTCCGCTATCTGGCGCCGGTCTACGTCGGCGACACCATCACCGGGAGGGTCGGATCACTCTCGGCCCATCCGGGAAGCCGGTGAGCCGACTCAGGGCCGAGGTCCGCCGCGGCGACGGCGAAGCAGTGCTCGAGGGCCTCTGTTGGTGCTACACCTTCCGACCCGACGGCGCGTGAGCTCTCCCGCTGTGGCCGATTTCCGGTCAGGTGCCCGGGCCGGCACTCGGTGGGGGGCGGCCCCGGGCGGGGTCGGCCGGACCGCGACCCGATTCCGGGCCCGCGGCTAACGAAATCGGCGCAGGGGTCGAGAATAGGATCAGGAGTCGAACGGCTCCCGCCGGGGGTCCCGGTCCTGGCCCGTCTACGCCCAAGGAGTAGGAAGGTGCGCGCTCTGATTGTCGACAACTCGCGAGCGATGCGGATCATGCTCAGCCGCTTCATGAAGGAGCTCGGGTTCGAGACGGCCGACGCGGAGCACGGCAAGGCCGCGCTGGCGAAGCTCGAGTCGGAGCCTCTGCCCGACCTGATGCTCTGCGATTGGAACATGCCCGAGATGAACGGGCTCGAGTTGGTGAAAGCGGTGCGCTCCGAGGGCAAGTACGCCTCGGTCAAGATCCTGATGGTCACGACCGAGACCGAGCTCTCGCACGTGACCCGGGCCATCGAGGCCGGGGCGAACGAGTACCTGATGAAGCCGTTCATGAAGGAGTCGCTGCAGGCGAAGGTCGAGGTCCTCGGGTTGGGCTCGCACGCCTGATGAGCGGATCGCCGCGGCCAGCCAGGGGCCGGGCGATCGCGATCAGTTGGTAGGGGACATCGCGAAGATGCCGTACCCGCGGCCGCGGCGTGAGGCGATCACGACCGTGGCCGCTTCGTTCATCAGCTTGATGCGCAGATTCCGAATGTGGACGTTGAGCGAGCGGCTGCCCTGGTCCGCGTGGTCGCCCCAGACCTGGCGGATCAGGTCCTCCCGCCGAACCAGCTGGCCCGGCCGCTGCGCGATGGCGCGAAGGAGCAGGAACTCCTTGGGAGTGAGCTCGAGCCGCTTGGTGTCCACGAACGCCGATTGCTGCTCGCAGTCGACGACCAGCCCGGAGAACTGGTAGACCTCGGACTTCCACTCGCGGGGGCGGCGGGCCAGGGCCCGGATCCTCGAGAAGAGCTCGTCGAAGTCGAACGGCTTGACGATCACGTCGTCGGCGCCGTGGTCCAGCGCCTCGACCCGATCGGACGGCTCGCTTCGGCCGGTCATGACGATGGCGCCGGCGTGTCCGCCGCGCGCCCGGTACGAGGCGATCAGGTTGAGCCCGTTGCCGTCGGGCAGCTTTCGCTCGATCAGCAGCATGTCGAGCGGGCCGTCACCCATCTTCTCGGCCGCCTCGGCGTGCGACGAGGCCTGCGACACGACGTAGTTGCGTCGTCGCAGCTCGTGCCGAAGCAGGCCGCGAAGACTCGCTTGGTCTTCGACTAGTAGTACCCGCATGGATTCCGGGGTGGAAAGGGTCGGCTTTCGCCTGGGTTTTGCGAAGGTGTGTAAACGCGCAAAGACGGTCAAGCTAGGAGAAAACCTGGCTCTTTTCTCTGGCTTTAACTAACGGGAGCATCGGTCGAGGCGACCGTGGCAGCGGTATACAATTCGAGCCGTTCGATCCGAAGACGGAGCGTGACGCGCTTGGGATCCGCCGCCGAGGTGGTGGCGCTAACGGTCGGCTTTGCCAGGTGTTAGCCCGGCCGCGCCGGGCTTCGACGTCGTGCTGAGGACTGGGGTGGTGTCGGCAAATAGGGCAGTAGGGCCGTTTGGCCCTACTGTGCCGACTCCTGAGGCTCGGGCTCCGAGGCGGCCTCGGATTCGGGGCCAGGCTCGGTTTCCTGCTCCTGCTCTTGTCCCTGTTCCAGCGTCTGCTCCGCCTCCGGAGCCGGCGGGGTCTCGATCGGCGTCAGGCCGACGACGAAGGTGTCTCCTCCTGGCGAGCGGAAGCCGAGGCACCGCCCCCATTCCGAGAGCGCCGCGGGTGCGTCCAGGATCTCGGCCGCAGGCTGGCCCAGCTTCAGGTCCACGCCGCGGCTCACCAGGGAGGCCCGGATCCGGCCCGCCACGTTGGTCGCCAGCTCGCCGAGCACGTCGGCTCCGCCGTCCTCCGGACCGGCCTCGGAGCCCAGCATCTTGGCCGACGCGTTGGCCACCGACGAGGGGTCGCTGAGCAGGGCGACGGCGAGGCCCATGTCGTGCACGCCACCGCCCAGGGTGAGGCTGGCTTTGACGGTCAGCTCGAGACCCTGGAGGTCCTCGGCCGGGAGCGGGGTCAGCTCCTGCTCGAGGATGATCCCGATGGCCTGTTGGAGCGCGGATCCGAGCTCGCCGTCCATCGCGCCCTCGACCAGACTCTCGAGCTTCTCCCTCACCGGCACCGTTCCCAGGACCACGCGCTCGAACGTGGAACGAAACTGCTCGGGGACGAAGCTCTTGCGGATCACGCCGGTGAAGTGCCGGGCCCGCTCCTCGGGAACGGATTCGCCGTTGATCATCAGATAGATGGCGGGCGGGGTCGCGTTGCGCTGCTCGGCGATCTCGCGGAGGGTGCTCGCCAGCTGGATTTCGTCGAGCACCTGCAGGCCTTCGGCGACGAGCACGAGGCCAGGGGGCGAGCGCCGCCGCTGGAAGAGCGCGGCTGCCCTGGGGCCGGACGCGGCCTCCATCACTTCGTGCCGGCCCTCGAAGAGGGCTTTGAGCATCGCCAGGAAGTTGGGATCGGGATCGACCACCAGCAGCTCGCTGGTGTCGCTCGGTCCGCGGTGGCGGCGTCCGCACCGGGCGGCGAGCGTCTGGCGGATCCGGGCCAGCGCGTCGTCGGGCTTGAACGGCTTGAGGATGAAGTTCGCGACGCCGAGGGACACGACGCTCGAGACGATGTCGCCGTCGTCCACGCTCGACACGCAGATCACCGGCAGCTCGCGGTACTGGGGCGCCGAGCGGATCGCCTTGAGCGTCTCCACGCCGTTCAGGACCGGCATGTCGAGGTCGAGGATCAGGAGATCGACGTCGTCGCCCGTCTCCAGGGCGGCGAGAACCTCGAGGCCGTTCGCCGCCTCGAGGGCATCCACGCCCAGCTGTTGTAGCAGCCGCCTGACGATCTTTCGTGACGCTCGGTCATCGTCCGCGACCACGGCGCAAATCGCCATCGTCTCTCAACCCCTTGTCGAGCAATCAGATAGACAGGTCGGTCCGGCCCCGGCGCCGAGCCGGTGTCGAGGGGGCCTGGTATGATGATCGGCAGGTTTTGAGGATTCCTGACCTTCGTGGGGGCGGCGTCCCGAAGCCCGGGGCGCCGCCTCTTCAGGGGCTGGTCAGCGCTCGCCGTCGTCGAGCAGGGAACGCACGGCGAGGGCCAGCGCTTCGACCCCGAAGGGCTTCGGCAACATGGTGACCCGCTGGTCGCCCTCGGCCGGGACGAAGGACCCCGAGGTTGCCAGGATCCGGAGGCCGGGAAAGCGCTCGAGCAGCTGGCGGACCACCTCGCGACCGTCCATGTCCGGCAGCTGGAGGTGGACGATCGCCAGGACGGGCGGCGGACTCATCGTGGCCGAAAGCCGCAGCGCCTCGGTCCCGTCGCGGACCGCGTGCACCTGATAGCCCTCGCGGACCAGCACGCTCCGAGCGCTGTTGCGGAGCGCGGCCTGGTCCTCCACCAGGAGGATCGTCTCGGCTCCTTCGCCATCGGCGGCGGGCTGGGCCGCCGGCGCGTCGGCGCGGGGGAGATGGACGTGGAAGGTGGTGCCACGACCGACCTCGGTCTCGAGGGTCACCGTGCCGCCGCAGCGGTCGACGATCCCGTAGCAGGTCGCGAGCCCGAGTCCGGTGCCTTCGCCCCGGGCCTTGGTGGTGAAGAACGGCTCGAACACTCTCGCCCGGATCTCCGGCGGAATCCCGTGCCCGGTATCGACGACCGAGAGTCGGACCCAGTCGCCCCGATCCAGCTCCTGCTCCTCGAGCTCGGCGTGGACGGACAGATTGGCGGTCTCGATGGTGATCGTGCCGCCGTCCGGCATGGCGTCGCTCGCGTTCACCACCAGGTTGGTGAGCACCTGCTCGAAGCTGGCCTCGGTCGACCCGGACCGGCCAGGGTCGGGACCAGGTGCATCTTGACGCGAGCCTGACCTCCGGCGAGCCGCTGGAGGAGCCGGCGGCCGTTGGTGACGACCTCGTTGACGTCCTCGAGGGTGGGCTCGGAGGGCTGTCGCCGGGCGAAGGAGAGCAGTTGGCGGGTGAGCCCCGATCCGCGATGGGCGGCGTCGCGGACGGCGGTGAGCGACTCGACGAAGGGATGCGGCAGGGTCGGATCGGCGAGCGCGACGTCGGCCTCGCCGAGGATCACGGCGAGCAGGTTGGCGAAGTCGTGGGCGACTCCGCCGGCCAGACGTCCGAGCGCGTCGAGCCGTTGCGCGTCCTGGAGCCGCTCCTCGATGCGGCGGCGCTCGCTGGTGTCCTCGTAGACCAGCACCAGCCCCGCCGCGCCGTTGGCGGTGCCATTCAAGGGCGCCACGCTGAGACGGAGGTCGACGGACCGTCCATCCCGTCGCGCGAAGATCAGGTCGATCCCGGTGAACGAGCGACCTCGCTTCGCCGCGGAGAGCACGGCGCCCGCTTCGTTCCGCGGGGCGAGGCCCCAGTCGATCAGCGAGGTGCCGATCGCCTCCTCGGCGCCGATCCCGAAGACGGTCTCCGCCGCCTTGCTCCAGAGCTGGACCTGGAACTCCTGATCCACGGCCACCATGGGAAGCGGCGACGCGTCGAACACGCCGCCGAGCAGGCTCTGGGTCTTCTTGAGCTCGTTCTGGGCGAGCCGGAGGCGCCAGCGGCTCTCGGCCGTGCGCAGCGCGCGGACCAGCTGCTCGGGGTCGACCGGCTTGAGCAGGTAGTCGCAGTTCTTGTCGCGAAAGGCCCGGACCGCGGTTTCGATCGACCCGTTGCCGGTGAGGATCACCACCTCGAGCTCGCGGGAATGGGTGTGGAGCTGGGCGGCGAGGTCGAGGCCGTCCATGTCCGGCAGCCGGAGGTCCACCACCGCGATCACCGGGCGGGGCGGCGTGCCCATGAGCTGCAGGGCGGTCCGGGCGGTCTGCGCCGCGCGCGGTTGGAAGCCGTGGAGCGGCAGGATGTCCTCGAGCGTTCGGGTCAGCGCAAGGTCGTCGTCCACGAGCAGCACGGGCAATTCGCTAGCCAGCGGGCTCATCATTCAGCAGCTCCAGGAGCTGTTCGAGTGGCAGCGGCTTGGTGAACGCGGCGTCGATCACTCCCGGCGGGGCGCGCTCGACGGCCTGCGAGAGGGCGCTCGGATGGCCGCTGTAGAGGATCAGCAGGATCGCGGGGCTCAGATTGCGGATCGCGAGCAGGCCCGGCTGCGGATCGAGGTGATCGAGGTTGAGGTCGAGCAGGACCGCGGACGGCTGGTCCTCGTTCATCCGCTCGAGGGCCTCGGCGAGGCTCCGGGCCTCGAGGGCCGAGACGCCGCGGGCGGAGAGGACCTCGCAGAGCGAGCGCAGGAACGACGGCTCGTCGTCGACCACCAACACGGGCCGGCGGGCGTGGCCCGCCGCTTCGAGCAGGGCGAGCAACGGCCCGACGTCCACCGGCTTGCGCAGGATGCTGAGGGCGCCCTCGCGCTCCGCTTCGGCCAGGAGATCGTGGGCGGCGAAGGCGGTCATCAGGATCACGCGGGTGTCCGCGCGCCTCGCCTTGATCGCCCGGAGGGCGGCCACGCCGTCGACCCGAGGCATCCGGACGTCCATCAGCACGACGTCGACGTCGCGCTCCGCGGCGATCGCGATCGCATCTTCGCCGTCGTGGGCCGGGATCGCGTCCCAGCCGTGCAGGGCCAGAATGTCGCTCAGGGTGGCGACCATGGCCTTGTCGTCGTCGACCACCAGGATGCGCCGGCTCATGCGGGCGAGTCCACCGGCAGGTCGAGGACGAAGACCGCCCCGCGATCGGCGCCGTTCCGGGCGGTCAGCTCGCCGCCGTTCGCGCGCGCCAGGGTCCGCGAGACCGAGAGGCCGAGCCCGATGCCGCGCGCCTTGGTCGTGAAGAGGGGCTCGAAGACCCGCTCCAGATTCTCCTTCGCGATGCCCGGTCCGGTGTCGGCGAACTCGAGGGCGACCTTCCCGTTGGCGTGGTGCGCCGCGATGGTCAGCACGCCGCCCTCCTCCTCCATGGCCTGCACGGCGTTGGTGACCAGGTTGAGCACGACCTGGCCGATCTGCACGGGGTCGACGCGGACCGGAGGCAGCCCGGCCGACAGGTCGCGAACCACCTCGACGCCCGGTCGCTGCGTCACCCGCTCGAGCTGTCCGTCGAGGAAGGCATCGAGCGTCACGCTGGCCCACTGCGGCGGTCGCACCCGGGCGAAGTCGAGCAGGTCGGCGACGATCTTCTCCGCGATCCGGATCTGGTTGCGGATCAGCTCGAGATACTCCTTGGTCTTCGGGGTCGCGTCCGGCTGGGTGGCCGTGAGGAAGTAGACCGCGTTGGTCATCACGCCGAGCGGGTTGCGGAGCTCGTGCCCCACGCTGCTCGACAGCTGGCCCAGCGTGGCCAGGCGCTCGCGACGGACCAGCTCCTCCTGGGCGGTCTCGAGCCGGCGCAAGGCGGTGGCGAGCTCCTCGGTGCGATCGGACACCCGCTGCTCGAGGGTCTCCCGTCCCTGGCGGACTTTGTCCGCCATGGTCTCGAACGCCCGCGCGAGTCGCCCCAGCTCGTCGCCGCGGCCGGTGGGGAGGGGCGCCTGGACGTTCTCTCCTCTCGCGACTACCTCCGCCGCCCGGGTGAGCGTCGTGATCGGCGCCGCGAGCGTGCCGGCCATCCACCAGGCGACCAGGGTGCCGAGCAGCACCACGACGGTCGCGACCACCGCGTCGTCACGAAACAGGGAGCGCACGGACGCGAGTGCCTGGCTCTCGGGCATCTCCACCGAGAGGGCCAGTGGCGTCCCGGCGATCCGCGCCGACCCGGCGATCCGAGCCTCCCGGTCTCTGGTGTAGGCTGAGCCCTTGAAGGATGGCGGCGGCCGTTCGATCACCCGCTCGAAGTCGCTCCAGAGGGAGCCGTCGACGTTGCCGACCAGGAGCGTGGCTCCCGACCCGATCAGGCCGGTGAGCAGGTCGACCGCCGCCTGCGATCCCAAGATCCGGCGGACCTGCACCAGATGGCCGACGACGGTGTCCGCCGAACGGACGGGAGCGGCCAGCTCGAAGTAGAGGCTCGTGTCGGCGGTGAAGATCGGGCCGACCTCGGCCTCTTGCGGCGCCTGGAGGACCGCGCGGGCGGGTGGCTCGCCGAGGGTGAGCACGGCGCGCCCCTCGAGGTCCCGGAGGACCAGCGCCGCCATCGTGCGTCCACTCGGCGCGATCGGGGCCAGGAGGCGGCGGGTGGCCTCGCCGGTGTCCGATCGCCGGAGCGCGAGCGCGAGATCGGGGGAGCGTGCCAGACTGTCGATGGCGGCGAGCCCGGCGGCCAGGCCCGGCGCCGCCGTCTCCGCGAGCTTGGCGGCGGCGTTGATCTGCCTGAGGTGCGCGGCGTTGACCGCCTCGCGTCGCGCCGAGCGGTAGGCGAGCAGACCCGAGGTGAGCACGCCACCCAGGAGGATCAGCACCACCACCAGCGCAAGTCGGATCCGGAGCGAGACTCCGCGCATCGCTCCTCCAAGTCGGTTGATGGAAACGAGCGGTCCTAAGATGGGATGCTCAGGCGCCGCGCCGTCAGGGCCATTCGGCCCTATCAGAGCTTCGGTCGATCCCGCTTCCGGCTCAAATCACGTGCCGGAGAGCCGATACTCGGACGAGTCTGATCGAGGGTGGTCAATCGTGGGCACATCGGACCAGGTCGTGCCCTTACCCGGCGCGACCGTCCCTGACGGCGACGAGGCGAGGCGCCTCGCGCTCGTCGCTCAGCGCACTCGGAACTCCGTGATCATCACCGACGCGTCACGACGCATCGAGTGGGTGAACGAAGGCTTTACCCGGATGACTGGGTATACGCTGGATGAAGTTCGGGGTCGGGTGCCGGGCTCGTTCTTGCAATGCTCGGAGACCGACCCCGCCACGATCCAGCGGATTGCAACGGCGCTCCGCTCCGAGGTGGGGGTTCGCTGCGAGATCCTGAACCGGGGCAAGGAAGGACGCCTCTACTGGATCGACACCGAGATCCAGCCGCTCGACGGGGAGCACGGTCTGAGCGGCTTCATCGCGATTCAGAGCGACATCACCGAGCAGGTGACCCTCCGGCGGAGCCTCGCGGCCACCGCCGAGCGGCTCCGCCTCGCGCTCCGGGGTGGCAACCTCGGCGCGTGGGACTACGACGTGCGCTCGGGCGACCTCGCCTGGGATGCCCGGATCCGCGAGATCTTCGGCCACGGCGAAGGGGCGCTCTCCGGTTCGCTCGAGGACTGGCTCTCGACGGTGCATCCCCGGGATCTGGGGCGGGTTCGAGAGGACCTCGAGACCGCGCTCACCCGTGGGGAGTTCGTGAGCGGCTACGCGGTCCAGCGGCCGGACGGCACCATCCGCCACGTCGAGTCGCGCGGGCTGATGCAGCCCGATGCCGAGGGGCGGCCCCGGCGGATCATCGGGGTGTCGCAGGACGTGACCGAGCGGCGGGAGCGCGAGCAGGCTTCGCAGCAGGCCCAGAAGCTCGAGTCGATCGGCCAACTGGCCGCCGGCATCGCGCACGAGATCAACACGCCGGTCCAGTTCGTCTCGGACAGCGTGCACTTCGCGCGGGACGCCGCCGCCGACCTGTTGGGACTCTCCGCCTCGCTCAATCGTCTGGTGTCCGAAGGACTCCCGGTGGAGGGCGCGGTCGCGGCCGCGAGAGAGCTGACCGAGACGGCGGACTTCGACTATCTGGCCGAGCACCTGCCGAGCGCGCTCGACCGGGCCCTCGAGGGGCTCGAGCGGGTCGCGACGATCGTGCGATCGATCCGGGCCTTCGCGCACCCGGACGATCACGAGATGCAGCCGGCCGACTTGAACGAGGCCGTGGAAGCGACCCTGGTCATGGCGCGGAACGAGTACAAGTACGTCGCCGACCTGACCACGGAGCTGGGCACGCTGCCCCTGGTGACCTGCCACCTCGGCGACGTCAACCAGGTGGTCCTGAATCTGCTGATCAACGCGGCGCACGCGATCGCCGAGCGCAACGGCCCCGACGGCGAGCGCGGGCTGATCACGGTGCGGACCCGCTGCGATGGAGCCATCGTCTCGATCGAGGTGGCCGACACCGGCGCCGGGATTCCCGAGGCGATCCGGCACCGGATCTTCGATCCCTTCTTCACGACCAAAGAGGTCGGGCGCGGCACGGGCCAGGGCCTGGCGATCGCCCACACGGTGATCGTCGAGCGCCACGGCGGCTCGATCGCGGTCGACAGCGCGGTCGGCGTGGGAACGACCATCAGGGTCTCGATTCCGGTGGCCGGCAGCGTGCGGGAGGTCGGGTGACGACGGCGCGGAGGCGAGTCCTGTTCGTCGACGACGAGCCCGCGGTCCTCGACGGGCTCCGCGACCTGCTCCGCCGGGAGCGGGATCGCTGGGACATGGTGTTCGCGCCCGGGGGCGCCGAGGCGATCGCCGAGATGAAGCGGGCGCCGTTCGACGTGGTCGTCTGCGACATGCGGATGCCGGGCATGGACGGCGCGGCGGTCCTCACCTGGGTGCGGGATCACCATCCCAGCGCGGCTCGAATCGTCCTCTCCGGTCACGCCGAGGAGCGGGCCGTGGTGCTGGCGCTCCCGGTCGCGCACCAGTATCTGAGCAAGCCGTGCGATGCCGAGACGCTTCGGCGGGCGGTGTCGCGCACCTGCGCATTGCAGGGTCTGCTCCAGGACGCGGCCGTGCGGCGGGTCGTCGCCCGGACGGCGCGGCTCACCTCGCCGTCGGAGATCGTGGGGGCGTTGGCCGCGACCGTGGCGGATCCGAGAGCGGGGGCCCAGGAGATCGCGGCCGTGATCGAGCGGGACCCGGCGATGAGCGCCAAGCTGCTCCAGCTGGCCAACTCGGCCTTCTTCCGGACGGCCCGCGAGGTGACCTCGGTGCGGCAGGCGGTGATGTACCTGGGAGCGGACGTGCTGGTCGGGCTGGTGGCGAGCGCGCAGGTGTTCGCGTCGACCAACCTCGACCTGCCCCGGGGGTTCGGTGTCGAGGAGCTGCAGCGGCGGGCCCTGGCCCGCTCGGCCCTCGCCGCCCGGCTCACGGGCGATCGGGAGGCCGGCGACGCGGCCGCGGCGGCCGCGATGCTGGCCGACATCGGGATCCTCGCGCTGGCGGCCGAGCTGCCGCGCGAATACAACCGGGCCCTCGAGCTGGTGGCCGGCGGGCGCTCGCTGCCGGCGGCCGAGCGCGAGGTGCTCGGTGTCGCGCACGCCGAGGCCGGCGCGTACCTCCTGGGGATCTGGGGACTGCCCTTCCGGATCGTCGAGGCGGTGGCGCTCCACCATCAACCCGGGCTGGCGTCCGAGGGACCGAGCGAGGCCGTCGCCATCGTGCACGTGGCCGACGCCTTGATCGGCGGGCCGGGCTATGGCGGTCCCAAGACGATCGACCGGGCCGCTCTCGCGAGGTCCGGTTTCCTGGAGCGGCTCCCGAAGTGGGAGGCGGCAGCCGCCGCGCTCGCGGCGAGTCCGGTCGAGGCCGAATCGGTGCGCGGAGGCTGAGATGGGCGCCCGTCAGCTGCCGTGCGTGATGTGCGTCGACGACGAGCCGTCGATCCTGAAAGGCCTGGCTCTGTATCTCGGGCGTCGCTTCGAGGTCCTCACCGCCACCGGCGGGGAGGAGGCGCTGGCCCGCCTCGACGAGCGGCCGGACGTGATGGTCATCCTGTCGGACCTGCGAATGCCCGGCATGGACGGCACGACGCTGTTGCGGCAGGTTCGCGAGCGCCACCCGGACGTGATCCGGCTGATGCTCACCGGGAACGCTGACCTCGCCGCCGCGGTGGCGGCGGTCAACGAGGGCCAGGTGTTTCGCTTCCTGTCCAAGCCGTGCCCGGCGCCCGAGCTGGTGAGGGTGGTGGAGCTCGCGGCGGAGCAGCATCGCCTGGTGACGGCGGAGCGGGTGCTGCTGGAGCAGACGCTCCACGGCAGCCTCAAGGCCCTGCTCGACGTGCTGGCGCTCGCGAACCCGGGCTCCTTCGGGCATGCCAGCCGGGTCAAGGCCATGGTGACCCAGCTGGCCGAGCAGCTCCAGCTCACGGGCCGGTGGCAAGTCGAGGTCGCCGCGATGCTCGCGCCTCTCGGGTGGATCTCGTTGCCTCACGACACACAGGAAGCGCTGCTCAGCGGACGCGCGCTCGAGGCGAGCGAGGCCGCGATGGTCCGGCGGATCCCCGCCGTGACCGACGCCCTGCTCAAGAACATTCCCCGGCTCGACACGGTCCGGGTGATGATCACCACCGCCGCCGATCCGGCCCGCAAGCTCGGCGCGGCTCGCCCGGAGGAGGCCGAGCCGTTCGGGGCGGGGCTGCTCCGGATCGCGGCCGATTTCGATCTGATGACCGCCCGGGGAGACTCCCCGCTGCTCGCGCTCGAGGGGATGCGCAGCCGGACGGGACGCTACCCGCAGGTCGCCCTGGCGGCCCTGGCCCGGATCGTGGATCCGGACGCGCCCGATGGATCGGGTGCTCCGGTGCTGCACGAGATCCCGCTGGCCCATCTGTGCGTCGGGATGGTGCTGGCGGAGGACCTCAGGACCGACGACGGAATCCTGCTGGCGTCTCGGGGTTACGAGGTGAGCGTCGGTCTGGTGGAGCGGGCCGCGAACCTGCCGGAGACCAAGCAACGCAGGCTGGTGCGGGTCCTGGTGCCGGCGGGGGCCAACGCCGCCGTCGCCTCCCGCCAGTCGGCCGTGGTCGGAGGCGCCGCGGCCGGCTGACTCGAGCGAAGGTGGCCGCCAGAGCTGACGCCGCCACCCTCCAGGGACGGTCCTCGCGGCCTCGACGGGGCTTGTCGCCCGAGTCCGGGGCTCGTTAACCTCAGGAATCCTCGGTCGCCCGGGCTCGCTGGAGGCCGCTTCGACCATCCGCACAGCCAAGCCCCCCGCCGATGAAGATTCTCCTGGTCGAGGCCGATCGTTCCCTCAGGATCTCGCTCCGCCAGGAGCTCAGACGGAGGAACTACGTCGTGGCGTCGGCCTCGACTCGCGCAGGCCGACGGGCTGCTTCGGCGGGGGCGGATCCGAGATCCTCCTGTTGGCCACGGGTCTGTCGGACGTAGCGGCCTGGAAGCGCTTTCCTCGTATCGCGCGGCCGGCGGACTGGCGAGGGCGATCGCCCTCGTCGAGCGCGCCGACCCGCGGGATCGGATCGAGGCCCTCGAGTCCGGCGCGGACGGTGTGCTGGTCAAGCCGGTCGACACCGACGAGCTGGTGGCCCGGATCCGGGCCATCGCGCGCCGCCCGCGCCGGCCGGCCGGCGAGCTCTTCCGGCTCGGCCCGCTGACGGTCGATTGCGAGCGACGGGTGGCGGAGCTGGCCGGCGAGCCCATCGACGTGACGGCCACGGAATTCCAGCTGCTCCGAGAGCTGATGCGTCGTCCTGACCAACCGGTGGTCCGGGAGGCATTGATCGACCTGCTCTGGCCCGGCCAGCGCGTCGACGCCGGCGCCAGCGCCTCCCTCAGCGTGCACGTTTCGAACCTGCGCGAGAAGCTCGCGGCGGCCGGGGCGCCCGTCACCATTCGGGCCCGGCGGCGCGTAGGGTACCAGATCGAGCTTCGGTCCGCGTCTTCGGGAGGTGACTGGTGACCACGCGTCGTGACTTCGTGCTCGCGACCGCCCTCGGAGCGGTTGTCCCCTGGCGGCGGCGCCTCGCGCGGCCGCCCGCCCAGCGACCCTGGATTCCGAGCGACGGCTTCCTGGCGGGGCTGCCGCGGCTGATGGAGCTGGCCTCCGTGCCCGGCACCGCGGTCGCGGTGCTCGATGGAGGCGAGGTCGTCTGGCGCCGGGCGTTCGGCGTGGCCAACGCCGAGACCGGAGCCAGGGTCGAGATCGAGAGCGTCTTTCCCGCCGCCTCGCTCGGCAAGCCGGTGTTCGGCGCCGTGGTGCTCGATCTGGTCGAAGACGGACTGCTCGATCTCGACCGCCCCCTGGTCGCGTACGTCAGGCCCGACGATCTCGCCGACGATCCTCGCCTCGAGCGGATCGCCGCTCGTCACGTGCTCAGCCACACGACGGGTCTCCCCAACTGGCGGCCACGCGCCTCCGGTACCAAGCTCACGACCAGCTTCGAGCCCGGCGAGCGATTCCAGTATTCCGGCGAAGGCTTCTTCTGGCTGCAGCGGGCGGTCGAGACCGTCGCCGGCCGGGGCATCGACCGCGTGATGCGCGACCGCCTCTTCGGCCCGGCGGGGATGGCCCGAGCCACCTACGCCTGGTCCGAGGACCACCAGCGCTGGACCGTGTTCGGGCACGGGAGCCGTGGCGACCTCGCCGAGCAGTTCAACCGCCGGATGTCCGATCCGCTGCTCGAGCACGCGAAGACGACCGGCAAGCCGATGACCGAATGGACCGCCGCCGACACCTTCGCCGCGATGGAGCAGGCCGCGCCGACCCTTCCGCGCCAGCCCAACTTCGCGGTGCCCAACGTGGCCGGGAGTCTGATCTGCACCGTCGGCGAGTACGCCCGCTTCGTGTCGCTGATGATGGCGCGGCGCGAAGCGTCCTACGGCCCGAGCGAGGCCAGCCGCGTGGCGATGCTCACCCCGCGGGTCGAGCTCAACCGGGTGCTGTCGTGGGGCCTGGGCTGGGGACTCGAGACCGGCGACGCCGCTCGCTACTGCTGGCACTGGGGCGACAACGGGATCTTCAAGGCCTTCGTGGTGGCGGAGCCCGACGCGGGTCGGGGAATCGTGGTCTTCACCAACGGGTCGTCGGGGCCCAAGGTCTATCAGCGGATCGTGGCCGACGCGACGGGGCTCGACCTCGCCGCCTTCCTCTGGGTCTAGCCTTCGGGCGCCTCCGAGCGGCTCGAGTCGATCGCCGCGAGCAGCTCCCGCCGGCGCTGCCGGCTCACCCGAAGCTCGGTCCCGTCGTCGAGCGTGACCTGGGAGTCGCCGTGGCTCCGTGGCTCCACCACCCGCACCCGGCTCGGATTGACGATCGCGGAGCGGTGGATCCTGACGAATCCCAGCGGCCGAAGCAGCTCCGCCAGCTCGCCCATCCGGCGCGAGGCGAGGTGGGCGCCCGTCGCGGTGTGGAGCTTGACGTAGTCGCCCCGCGCTTCGATCCAGGCCACCTCGGCGACCGGGATCCGGGAGAGCTTCGAGCCGAGCCTGGCGTCGATCGTCTCCGGAGCGGCGGACGAGCCCTCGGCCTCGGCCGCGGGTCGACGCACCCACCACTCGCGCGCCGCCAGGATGCCGAGATAGGTGGCCGCGTTCATCGGCAGGAAGACGAGCGCGTCGGGAAGCACCCGCTCCCACGCCGCGCCCGCGGGTGACACCAGGGCCGAGACCAGCTGGAAGAGCGCGTTGAGGACCAGGCTCGCGAGCGCGGCGAAGCCGAGATGGAGCGCGACCCGCGCGGGCGAGCGCGGCGGGATCGTGGCGCCGAGCCAGAGGGTCACGAAGGTGAGCGGCACCCAGATCGACGCGGCCAGCACCGGCCCGCTCATCGCCGTCCCGATCGCCGCCCCGTGTCCCGAGAGCCGGAGCGCGAGCAGCTGGCTCAGCCCGCCGGTCAGGCCGACGATGGTCCAACCGGCGGCCACCACCAGGGCAACCGGCAGCTCGCGCAGCTTCTCCAGGGGATGGGGTCGCTCCGCGGCTGCCAGCATGATCCTCCGAAATGTTGGGTGCTAAGGCGCGCGGATGATGCCGTAGTCGGCCACCTCGCGGATCTCCCGGGCGCGGGCCGGGTCGCGGATCGGAAGGTAGACGAATCCAGTCCCGAGCGGGCCGCCATAGCGCTGGACCCAGGCGGCCGCCCGGCCGAGCTCGTCGAGCGCCAGCACCTCGGTGGGCGCGTCGGCAGCGACCGAGGGGCTCCCGCGCCACCATTCCTCGAGACCGACCCGGCGCCCCGCGTCGGTCGGCCGCACCTGGTAGGTGTCGGTGTCGAGCCGACTGTGATCCACACCGAGCAGCCTGGCCGGCCGCTCGCGGTCGGAGTCGATCAAGCCGCGCGTCTCCGGGTCGAGCTTCAGGAACAGGGGGCTGAAGCCCAGCCAGACGACCTTTCCGCCAGCGTCGAGGTATCTACGGAAGGGGCCGGTCTCGGTTTCAGCGCCCGCGAGCAGGGGCGGTAGATAGTCCATCGCGAAGACCACCACCGAGGGCGCGCCGTCCGCCCGGGAGGAGTCCATCAGCGCGAGCGCGCCGTCGGCGTCGACCTCGCGATAGCCCCATTGCGTCAGATAGTCGACGATCGCGCGGTGGCTGGACTGGCTGCCGAGAATCGACGATTTGGCGTGGCGCTCGTCCCAATAGACCGCGCGGCGCGGCGGAGGAGCGGTCGTGGTCTCGATCGCGTAGACCATCCCGTCGTCGTCCCCGAGATATATCCGACCCTCGGCCACGACGGGGGTGCCGTAGATCCCGTACCCGAGTCTCAAGCGCCAGCGCTCCGCGCCGGTGGCGAGGTCGAGGGCGAAGAGGGTGCCTCCACCATTCCCGACGTAGACGGTCTCGCCCGCCACGACGGGCGAAGTGAGCACCAGCGCGCCGGTCGTCACCATCCAGCGGACCTCGCCCGAGGTCCGGTCGAGGGCGCGCACCCGGGTGGAAGAGGACCGAGCGCTCACCACCAGGCTCTGGGTGACGGCGGGCGAGGCCGAGACCCAGGACGAGCCGTCGACGAACGACCAGCGTTCCGTGCCGGTGGCCGCGTCGAGCGCGTAGAGCGAGGCGTCGCGGGAGCCGAAGTAGACGGTGCCGTCGAGCACCGCGGCCGACGACTGGATCTGGGTCCGATCGAATCCGAAGTCCGCGGCGCTCATGGTCGCGCCCTTGGTCTCGAAGCGCCAGCGCTCCCGGCCCGTGGCGAGGTCGAGCGCGCGGAAGATGCCGTCGCCGCCGCCCAGGTAGACGACCCCACCGGAGACCGCCGGCGTGGCCCGGAAGCGGCGCTCGGTCTCGACCCGCCAGCGCTCGGCGCCGGTCTCGGGATCGAGCGCGTAGAGGGTCCCGTCGCCGCTGGCGAAGAGGAGCAGGCTGTCGGCGAGGGTGGGAGACGAGGTGAAGTAGTCCCATCCTTCCCAACCCCAGGCGAGCGGCAGGTCGGGGCCGGTCTCGACCCGCCAGCGCTCGCGGCCGCTCGCGCGATCGAGAGCGAAGAGGGTGTGCTCGCGGTTGGCCACGTAGACCGTGCCGCCTCGGGCAGCCGGCGCCGAGCCGATCGGCCCGCCGGTGTCGAACGACCAGCGGGCGCTGCCGTCCGACGCCGCGAGCGCGTAGAGCGCGCCGTCGGAGCTGCCGACGTAGAGCGTCGAGTCCACCAGGATCGGGCTCGAGCGCACGGTGCCGCCGGTCCGGTAGCGCCAGGCGATCCGTCCCAGGGCCGGCACACCGCTGCCGGTCGAGGTGCCGTGATGGGTCGGGTCGCCGCGGAAGATAGCGGCGTCGGGCCGCGGCTGGAGTCGGTTCGGCGGTGGAGCATAGTGGCCACCGCCACGGTCAACGTGAGCTTGAGAAGCTGTCGCACGAGCGCCTCCCGGAATCGGGAAAGGACACGCGGCGGTCGGCTGGTCAGTCGCGTGACGGATTCCGTTCGTGCGGAGGGCGTGGCGGGTTGCCGGATCGTGGGGCGATTCGCCGAGCCGGCCCAGGCTCAGCGAATCGGACGGGCCGAAAGGGCCGATCGGGACCTGACGGATGGCCGAGAGCTTCACCCGCCAGGTGTCCGCGTTGCCGCCGCGGTGGCTGGTGAAGTGAGCCAGCCATCGGCCACCCGAGGCCCGTATTCGTATTCGTCGGAGTTGATCGTAACGCCGGGAGGAGCCGGGGCGCGGTCCAGCGCCCGTCGCGGAGCTCGCTCACCATCAGGCTCGTCGCCACCGAGGCCGCCCGGCGGATCGGTCACCACCAGCACCATCCAGAGCCGTCCGGGCTGACCCAGAGGTCGGTCTGTCCGCGCGGTGTTGATCGGCTCGCCCAGCGGCGTGGCCGATCCGTCAGCCTCGACCCGCCAGATGTCGGCGCGACCGAGACCGCCCTCGCGATAGGAGGACGAAATGGGCTCCGCCCACGACCGGCGCGTTGTGCATGTCGCGGGCTTCGGTCGAGAGGAAGGCGACCAGGGTCGGGGTCGACCAGCCGGTCGCCGTCCGGGACACCGACCAGATGTTGAGGTCGCGCTCGGGCTTGCCCGGCGCGGGGCGGTTCGAGGTGAAGTAGAGCGTGGCCCCGTCGGGCGAAAAGCGTGGAGCGCGATCGCCGTGGCTGCCGGAGAAGGGCGCCACGGTCGGCTCGCGCCAGCTGGTGCCGGATTTCCGCGCCACCATGATGGTCTGCGCGTCGAAGCTCCGGTCGTAGACGGAATACCAGAGATCGCCCGTCTTCGGGTCGATGCTCGGAAAGGTCTCGTTCTTGGCGGTGGCGACCACCGACGGGGCGACCCGCTCGGGCGCCTGGGCGGAGGCACAGACCGGCACCAGGAGTGCGGAGGCGGCGAGGATGCGATGCATGGAGACTCGTACGCCCGCCACCCCGGCGGGTTTCACGCTTCTCGGCCAGGGTGCGGTGGGTGGTCCGGACCGCCGGTCCAACGGTCGCTCCCGCACCCCGAGGTTGCGAGCCGAGCCCGTGGAGCTCACGACGGTCGGGCGTTCCTACTCGCGAATCGCCTCGAGAGGATCGACCCGGGTGGCTCCGCGCGCGGGGATCGCGCTCGCGAGCGCCACCACCGAGATCAACACCAGCACCGTGATCGCGAGCACGCCGGGATCGGTCGGGCTCACCTCGAAGATCGCCGACTCGAGCCACTTGCCGGAGAAGACCGCGATGCCGAGACCCACGGCCGAGCCGACCAGCGTCGGAAGCAGGAGATCACGGGTGACCAGCCCGATCACTCGGGTGGGTTGGGCGCCGAGCGCCACCCGCACTCCGATCTCCCGCCGCCGCTCCGCCACCGAGTAGGCCACCAGTCCCCAGAGTCCCTGCGCGACCAGGAGCAGCGCGGAGCCCGCGAAGAGCGCGGTGGTGAGCGCGAGGAAGCGCTCCCGGCCGGCCGAGGCCGCGCGGCGGTCGCTCAAGGTCCGGATCTGGCTCACCGCGAGCAGCGGGTCGACCGCCCAGACTGCCTCCTTGAGCGCGCGCTCGAATCCCTCGGGATCGCCCGCGGTCCGGATCACCAGATTGCCGAACCGCTGCCAGGTGACCTGCCGCTGCGCGTACGGCTGATAGAGCGCCGGCTCGTCGCCCTCGGCCAGCGAGAGCGCCTTCACGTCGTCGACCACCCCGACGATCGTCATCCAGACCGGGCCGTCGCTGAACTGGTGCCAGTCGCGGAGGGCGACCCTGGCGCCGATCGGATCGCCGTCGGGCCACCAGTCGCGGGCCAGGGTCCGGTTGATCACCGCGACGGGTTGGGTGCTCTCGCGGTCGGTCTCGTCGAACACCCGGCCCCGGATCAGCGGAAGCTTGAGCGCGGAGAAGTAGTCGCCGTGCACGGGACGGACCCGAACGCCGGGCCAGCGGTTCGCCTCGACGTCGCGTCCGGCGATCAGCATCACGTTGCCGACCGCGCCGCCCGGCACCAGCGGGACCGAGAGCGCGAACGCCGCCTCGGTGACGCCCGGCGTCTCCCGGAGGCGATCGACGATCGACCCGTAGGCGCGGGTCTGCGCCTCGCGATCGTTGCCGTAGCGGGACTCCGGCAGCACCAGGCGAGCCGAGAGCGTGCCGGCGGGCTCGAAGCCGAGCGGCACGCTCCAGAGGCGCTCGAAGCTCTTGATCAAAATGCCGGACGTGGCGAGCAGCGCCATCGCGAGCGCGATCTCGGTCGCGAGAATGCTCCGCAAGGCTCGGTGCCGCGCCCGGCCGCCGGTGCCACGCCCGGCATCGAGGCCGGCGAGCGGGTCGCTTCGAAGCTCCCGGAGCGCGGGGAACACCCCGCAGAGGAAGCCGGCCGAGACCGCCGCGCCCAAGCCGAAGAGCAGCACCGGTCCGCTCAAGCTCAGGGTCTCGAGTCTCGGCACGCTGGCCGGCAGCATCCCGCGAACCGCCGTGAGCAGCAGGTTGGCGAGCAGCAAGCCGAGTCCGCCGCCGACCACGCCGAGGGCGAGCCCTTCGACCAGAAGCTGGCGCGCGATCCGGCCGCGGCCGGCGCCGAGCGCGCTCCGGACCGCGAGCTCGCGCCGGCGGGCCGTCACCCGGGCGAGCAGCAGGCCGGCGAGATTCACCGCCGCGATCAGGAGCAGGGTCACCACCGCGCCGAGCGCCACGCGGAGCGCCGGGCGCACCGGCCCGACCAGCACCTCGGTGAGCGGCGCCGGCTCGACGATCTTGCCGCGGTTGGTGCGCGGATACTCCTCCACCAGCTGCCGGGTGATCTCGGTCAGCTCGGCGGCCGCGTCGGCGAAGGGCACCCCCGGCGCCACCCGCCCGATCGCGTCGAGGTTGTTGGTGCCGCGCTGGCCCTCGGTCCAGGGCAGCTCGACCGTGAGCGGGACCACGCCGATGGCGTCGATCTCGTCGAAGTCGGCCGCGTCCGCGACCACGCCGATCACGGTGGTGGGGTTGCCGCTCAGGGTGAGCGTCCGGCCGATCGCGCCGGGATCGGCGCCGAGCTCGGCGCGCCAGAATCGCTCGGTCAGCACGATCACCCGCTCGCCGCCCGGACGGTCCTCGTCCTCGCCGAAGAAGCGGCCGCGGATCGGCTCGAGTCCCAGCACCTCGAGGTACTGCGCTTCGGCCGCGATCGTCGCCACCGGGCGGGGATCGCCGAGACCGGTCAGGTCGAGGCTCCATCCCGGCATGTAGAGGCCGATCGTGGCGAAGGCCCGGCCCCGCGCGCGCCAGTCCTCGACGTCGGGCAGCGAGACCATTCCCTCCCGCGCGATCAGTGCGAGCCGGTCGGGCTCGGGATAGGCGAGCGGACGGAGCAGGACGCCGTAGACCAGCGCGAAGATCGCCGTGGTGGCGCCGACCCCGAGGGCGAGCGTGGCCAGGGCAGAGAGAGCGAAGCCCGGGGTCCGCGCAAGCCAGCGGGCGAGGTGGCGGACGTCGGTGCCGATCAAGCTGGTTCGTCCGGGGCGCCGCGAGCCGCCGAGCGCGTCGCGCCACTCGCGGACCGCGCTGCGGAGGAGATCGAAGATCAGGTGCGCCCGAAGGCGGAGCCCGCCGGGCCCGCGGCCGTCGCGCCAGCGCTCCAGGAAGAGCGCCCGAACGTCGTCACCGTACTCGGAGCGAAAGGAGCGTGGGTGGAGCGCGAGCAGGAGTCGCGCGAGGAGGCCCGCCACCGTTCAGGCGCCTCGTGCTCGGAGGATGCCGGCGCGGCGGGCTCGCGCCACCGCGCTCGCCAGGCGCTCCGACTCCGATGCGAGCACCCGCCGGCCCGGGGGCGCCAGGGTGTAGTAGCGGCGCCGCTGATCGTCGTCCGCCGGGTCCGGCCGCCGCGCGGTTTCCCGCACCCAGCCCGCTTCGACCAGTCGCTTGAGCGCGCCGTAGAGGGTGCCGGGACCGAGTCGGATCCGTCCCTCGGTCTCCCGCTCGACGTCCTGGATGATCGCGTAGCCGTGCCGGTCGCCCTCGGCCAGGGCGAGCAGGATATGGAAGACCTGAGGTGAGAGCGGCAGCTCCGGCGGCACGGCATGGCTCCTCGAGCGGGTGCTGCCCCACTATATCGCACGACGATATATTGGCGCAAGGGGCCCGAGCGCGGCGGCGGCTCAGGGGATGTCGGGCCCCTTGAGGTAGCGCCGCCACCAGGCGAGCTCCTCGTGGTAGCGATGGACCTGATTCCAGGGCGTCCAGCCGCCGTGCGAGGTATCGGGGTAACGCACCATCCGGGCGGGCACCCGCTGTTTGCGGAGCGCGAGGTACATCTGCTCCGCCTGCTCGGGTGGCACCCGGTAGTCGGCTTCGCCGTGGACGAAGAGGGTCGGGGTCGTGACGCCCTTGGCGTGCATCACCGGCGATTGGGCGAGCAGCAGCTCCGCGCTCCGGGGCTCCCACGGCGGCCCGAAGAACTCGCTCTCCTTGGTGCGGGGAATGTCGGCGGTGGCGTAGTCGCTCACCCAGTTGGAGATCCCCGCGCCGGAGACCGCCGCCTTGAAGCGATGGTCCTGGGTGATGATCCAGTTGGTCCGGGAATCCGCCGTACGAGTAGCCGGTGACGCGAGTCGGTCGCGGTCGATCGGGTAGCGGGCCGCGACGTGGATCGACGCCCGCCAGGACACGTCCTCCATGTCCTTGTTGCCCCAGCCGCCCCAGGTCGCCCAGAGGAAGTCCTCGCCGTAGCCGGTCGAGCCGCGGGGATTGGCGTAGAGCACGGCGTAGCCCTGGGCCGCGAGCAGCTGGAAGGGCAGGGAGAAGCTCCAGCCGTAGGCGCCGTGCAGTCCGCCGTGGATCGCGAGCACCAGCGGCATCCGCCCCCGGCGCTCGGCCGGCAGCGCACCAGCCAGCCCTCGATCAGGGTGCCGTCCCGGCTCCGGTACGCGACCCGCTCCACGCTGCCTAACGTGAGGCCCGTGAGCAGCGGATCGTTGAAGCCGGTCAGCCGGATCTCGCTCCGGCCGTCGGGCCGGGCGACGAAGGCCTCCTCCAAGTGGAGCGCGTCGCCCGCGGTGTAGGCCATCAGGGCGAAGTCGGCGGAGAAGGAGACGCGTCGTCCGAGCTGGCGGTCGCCGCGGGTCACCTGCTCGACCGCTCCGCCCGCCGTGCCGATCCGGAAGGTGCGAGGCGCCCCCGATCGGCGGTGAGAAGTAGAGCCACGCGCCGGTCGGGTCGAAGTGCAGCGCGCCGGAGCGGCGGGTCCCACTCTGCGGTGAGCACGGCCTCGCCGCCGTCGAAGGCGAAGCAGGACGAGGTCCATTGGCGCGCCCGGGCGGCCCTCGGCGATCACGGTGGAAGGCCCGAGCTGGCGGATCAGGGCGGCGTGCCGATCGAGGCGAGACGGCCAGGCGCGGTAGTCGTACCCGTCTCGTCGGTGAGCCGAGGTCACCTGGCCGTCGAGGTCACCGCCAGTCGGCGCGGCCGTGAACGTGCTCGTCCCGCTGAGCCGAGTCGGCGATCGCGAGCAGACCGCTCCCGTCCGGGAGCCAGACGGCCTCGCACGTCCACGCCGAGCCGGGTGAGCTGTCGGGAGCGCCGCACCGATCGGGCACCACCTTGTCCCGCGGCGGCGACATCCGGATCGGTCGGGTCGGGGCAGATAACCCCGGCCGTCGGCGATACTGGATCCATATTGAGGCTCGGCCAGGTAAGCGCTCGCGGATCTTCCGCTCAGGTCCGAGAGCGGGGTCTCCTCTTCGGTGGCCGGTCGGACCGGCGGTGAAGAGCGATGGTGCGGCCGTCAGGGCTCCAGATCGGCGGCCCGCCCACCTCGAGCTGATAGGCCTCGCCGGGCTCGCGAGCCGGAGGAACCAGATCGGTCCGGTCGTCAGGGCCCCGCCGAGACGAAGGCGAGGGTCGAGCCGTCCGGGCTCCAGCGCGGCGAGGTGGCGCTCGAGCCGAGGCTGGTGATCGGATCAGCCACACCATCGCTCGGGGCCAGCCAGATCGTCTCGCTCCGGCGGGCGTTCTCGGCTTCGACCGTCACGGTGCGCACCAGGGCGACCTGGCCTCCGCCAGGCGATCGCACGAAACTGGAGATGGTCTCAGACGATGGAGATCCTCGAGCTCGACCGGGCGTCGAGCAACCGGCTGCGCGGCCAGGGTGGTCGAGACGAGAGCAGCGGGAGGGCTGGCGCCGAACAGGGCATGGCTTCGTGGCTCCGGGAGGGTCGACTGGTGGAAGATCGAAACATCGGGTCGGCCCGCAAGGCCGAGTGTTTGAGCGGCCCGCCGGCGCTTGCGCGGACGGGTCGATTCATTGTCGCCCGTCGGAGACGCATGGACGTCGGTCCCCGGGGCACCGGGTTCGGCTTTTTCCTTCTCTCTTTGGAGGTCGTGATTTTCCGACGTGGGTGGTTCTTCCCGCGGCACTCCTCGCGCTCGCTCCGGCAGCCTTGCCGCCCAGAAACCGATTCGGTTCGGACCGGTGGTCGGCCTCAACCTGGCCGACGTCCGGTGTCGAACCTCGACGAGATCACCGACATCAATCGGCGGACGGCTTCCTGTTCGGCGGCTTCGTAGACGAGGTCTCCCGGCGGTTCGCGATTCAGCCCGGCTGCTTCCTACTCGCAGCGAGGGCCAGATTCCGCTCGAGGACGTGGACGGCGTGATCAAGCTCGACTACATCCAGGTTCCGGTGCTGGCTCAGTTCCGGTTCCCGACCTCGAGGCAACGCGGTGCCGTTCTGATCGCGGGCCCCTCCATCGGCTTCAAGGCCTCGTGCAAAGTGAAGGCCGACGCCGGCACGATCTCCGCCGAGTTCGACTGCGACGACCCGGACGAGGACTTCATCCCCCTGAAGAGCACCGATCTGAACGGCGTGCTCGGCGTCGGCGTCGAGTCTCGAAACCACCATCTCCGCGCGGCGCACCCACGGCTTCAGCAACGTCAACGACCTGGCCGGCGATCTGGAGAGGTGCGGAACCGGGTCTTCTCCCTGGCGGTGGGCTTCGGCTTCTCGCGCGCTGACGGCTGGCGCAGGCCGGCGCTCCTTTCCCGGAGAGCCGGCCCGCGTCAGCAACTCAGCCAGCGCTGCTCGTCGTAGCCGGACGGCCGGACAAATCGACTGCACTTCCTTGGCGGCCTCGGCCGGTCCGGCGCCGTCCAGCGACTTGAGCGCGCTCGTGAGAGCGCGCAGGCGCGTTTCCACCATCGAGCTTCCGAGCCGGCGGGTCGGCAGCAGCTCGATCCGTCGCCGCACCGCCCGCTCCGCGAAGAGGCGGATCGAGGCGCTCGAGTCCTCCACCATCCGAACCACCAGCCAGAGCGCGAAGTCCGTCGCGCTCGGGCCCGCCCGGCCATCGCTCGACGATCGAGCGGCCCGTCGCGGTCAGCGCGCTCATCGCGGCAGCCTCCGCACCGATTCGAACACCAGGTCCGGCTCGATCTCCGTGAGACAGGCGTGGGTCCCGATCGGACAGCTCGGTCCGCCGTGCGCGCTGCAGGGTCGGCAGGGAAGGTCTCGCTCGAGGATGGTGGCCCGGGCCCGGTAAGGGGTGAACCCGAACTTACGCACGGTCGGGCCGAAGAGCGCCACCGGCGTGCCGACCGCGGTCGAGTGCATCAGGCCGGTGTCATACTCGCTCACCGTGCAGCGGGATTCTGAGGCGCGGCGCTGCCGGGGATCGAACCGGCCGGCCGCGCTCGCCGCCCGCTCGCCGCCGGCGGCCGCCACGTCGTCGGCCAACGCCACTTCGCCGGGGCCGCCCACCACCACCACGTCGTAGTGGTTCACCAGCCGGCCCACCAGCCGCTGCCAGTGCGCCACCGGCCAGCGCTTGGTCTCGTGCGCCGCGCCCGGCGCCACCCGCCACCAGCGACCGCTCGCCGCCCAGACCGGTGGCGGCCAGGAACTTCGCCTTGGTCTGGGTGGGCGATGGATGAAGTACTCGAGCCCTGCTCGTCGGGGTGACGTCGAGGTCGCGGGCGCGTCGGAAGTAGCTTCGGCTGCGTGTCGCTGGTCCCGGTAGAAATCGCGCTTGGTCTTGATCAGCATGGTCCGCGCGATCCGGTGCTTGGGATAGCCGCGCCACTTTCCACGAGGCCGCGGAGCCGACGGCTCCGCGAGGCTCCACGTGGGTCGAGCCGTGGGTGAGACCAGGTCGCCATGGACCGCTCGGCCACCTCGCCCAGGCGGCTCGGCTCGGGTCGATCCCGATCACCTCGTTGAGACGGGGGTTGTGCTCCAGCAGACTCGCCCAGGTCCGCTTGGTGAGATAGGTGAGCTGCGCCTGCGGGTGCCGGCGCCGGATCGCCCGGAGCAGGGGCGTCGTGAGCAGGATGTCTCCCATGGCGGAGAACCGAACCAGCAGGATCCGCGGCCGGTCGGCGGGTGGGGACGAAGGGCGCCTTCGCTGGCGGGCACGGCGAGTGTAATGTCGTTGGCTTGTTGCAGATGCGCCGCCACGTCGCGCTCCGGCTCGGACACGGCCCGTCCCTACGCGGGCCTCTTCGTGCTCGGGCTCCTGGCCACGCTCTTCGCCTCGCTGCTCGACGGCGTCACCATGGTGGTGCTGGTGCCGCTGCTCAAGGCCCTCTTCGGCACCGCCGAGGCGCTCTCCACCGACAGCACCACTCTGGAGACCATCACCCGGCGGCTGCTCGACCCGGTCACCGCGGGCCGGAGCCCCGAGGCGTCGCCACGGTGCTGGTGCTCCTGCGGTGGTGGCGCTCTGGTCAGAACGTCTTCGCCTACGCCTCGAACCAGCTCTCGATCGCGGTGCAGGGCTGGTGCGCGATCTCCGGATCAAGCTCTGCCGGCACCTCCTCGTGGTCGATCTCGGCTTTCTCCAGCGGCCCAGGGCGGGCAGCTGATCGCCGAGGTGATCGCGGACGCCGACCAGTCGAAGGAGGCGGTCACCGCGGCGCTCGCCCGCTTCTTCCAGAATCTGGTGCTGATCGTGTCGCTCGCGATCATGACATGTGGCGGCTCACCCTGCTCACCCTGGCCTCGGCGCCGATCCTGGTGCTCGGCATCCGGCAGCTGCTCAAACGGCTCGAGGCGCACGCGCGAGTGGGCGGGCGCGAGGCGGATCACCGCCACCGTCACCGAGCGGCTGGCCGCGATCAAGCTGATCCGGGCCTACGGCGCGGAGGACCTGGAGAGCGAGCGCTTCGCCGAGCAGGAAGCGGATCGCTATCGCAAGCGGGTGATCCGAACCCAGCGCTTCGCCTCGCTCAGCTCGCCGGCCAGCGAGGTCTTCGGCGGGCTGGTGATCATCCTGATCATCTGGGCGGCCGCCAACCCCGCGGTGAGCGGCGTCGTGTTGGGCCCCGAGGTGACGATCGTCTTCCTGGGCGTGGCGCTCAAGATGATGTCTCCGATCAAGTCGATCTCGCAGTTCCCGAGCGCGATGGCCGTGGCGCTCGGGAGCGCGGAGCGGGTCTTTCGCTGGCTCGACCTGCCCGCGGTGGAGCGAACCGAGCCAGGCGAGCTCGAGGCGCGCTTCGAGCGGGAGATCGTGTTCGACCGGGTGAGCTTCGCCTTTCCCGAGGGCGACCCGGTGCTCGAGGACCTGTCGTTCACGATCCCCCGGGGGCAAGTGGTGGCGCTGGTCGGGCCGTCGGGCGCCGGGAAGACCACGCTCACCGAGCTGCTGCCCCGATTCCACGAGCCCACCGGCGGTCAGATCCTGCTGGACGGGGTGCCGCTTTCCCGGCTCTCGCGCCGCTCGCTCCGGGACGCGATCGGCTGGGTCAGTCAGGACACGGTGGTGCTGAACGACACCGTCTTCGCCAACATCGCCTACGCCCGACCCGAGGCTGGCCGGGAGCAGGTGGTGGCGGCCGCCCGTGCGGCCAACGCGCTCGATTTCATCGAGCGATTGCCGGCCGGGTTCGATACTTTGCTGGGGGAGCGCGGCACCCGGCTCTCGGGAGGCCAGCGGCAGCGGGTGGCGATCGCCCGGGCGCTGCTCCGGGATCCGCCGATCTTGATACTCGACGAAGCCACCAGCGCGCTCGATCCGGAGTCGGAGCGCCTGGTGCAGGAGGCCATCGATCGCGTGATGGAAAACCGAACCGTGCTGGTCGTCGCCCACCGGCTCTCGACGGTGCGGCACGCCGACCAGATCCTGGTCCTGGACGACGCCCGGATCGTCGAGCGCGGCACCCACGCCGAGCTCCACGCCGCCAACGGGCGCTACCGCCGACTGCACGACCTGCAATTCCAGATCCCGGAGACGGTGTCGTGACGCCACCGTCGATCGTCTTCGTCGCCCACTTCGACGACGGACAGAACGCGCACTCCGCCCAGATCGTGCGGGCGCTGGAGCGGCTCGGCGCCGACGTCACCCCCTTCGATCTCTCCAAGAAGCCCGGGCTCCTCGGCCGCCTCACCGGGGCCGATCTCGACAAGCGGCTGGCCAAGACCATCGCCGAGGCCGAGGCGACCCTGGTGCTCGTGTCCGGCGGCTACGAGCTCGACGAGTCGGCCGTGGTGCTGCTCCGCTCGACCCGGAGCGCCGTCTGGGTCAACTGGTTTCCGGACGACATCGGCTCGATCGACCAGATCACCAAGCTGGCGCCGGCCTACGACCACGTCTTCGCCACCGGGAGCGACGTGGCCCGGGCGATGGAGGACTCGCTCGGCCGGACCATTCCGGTCCTGCCCCACGCCGCCGATCCCTCCGTCTATCGTCCGGTCAAGTCGCGGGACCAGTATCGCGCCAACGTGGTCTTCGCCGGCGATCCGACCCCGGCCCGCGAGGCCTACCTCTCGGGTCTGGTCGAGTTCGGTCTGGCGCTCTGGGGGCCGGGGTGGCGGCAGACCTCGCTCCGGGACTACTGCCGGGGCGAGTTCCGGACCACGCCCGAATACGCGAAGGCCTACGCCGGCGCCACCGTGGCCGTCAACGTCCATCGCGACCTTCCGCTGGTCGCGGCCGACGCGCGGGCCGGCTGCAACCGGCGGGTCTTCGAGCTGGCGGCGTTAGGCGTGGCCCAGGCGGTCGACGAGCGCTCCGACCTGGCCCGCTGGTTCGAGCCCGGCAGGCACCTGATCACCTACCGGAGCCCCGAAGACCTGCGGATCGAGGCCGAGCGGCTGCTGCACGACCCGCCTCGCGCCGAGGCGATGGCGGCCGAGGCCCGCGCCGAGATGCTCGCCAAGCACACCTACATGCACCGGGTGCGGGACCTGCTCGACCAGGTCGGCGTCGAGGTACCCAAGGCGGCGGCGAACGGTCGGGCCTGAAGCGGATCGGCGGCGGCCGAAGAGCGCGATCCGCTCACGGCCGCTTCCCCGCCACGTCACGCCGCCAGCAGCTCCGCTCCAGTCGGGCGTAGCTCGTCTCCATGCCCTTGGTCATCCCGGTTCGAGCACCATGTCAGCACCTTGTGCTCGGATAGCTGATCAGGAGGCTGAGCAGGGTTCCCTCGCGGAGCTGGGTGAGAGTCAGCTCGTTGCGGGTCCATGGGGCCGGCATGCCGATCATCCGCTCGCTGGTGACCGCGCGATGGGGCGGAGCGGACTCGAGCAGCTCCCCCTCGAAGCCGAACCGCTCCGACCCGTCGTCCTTCTCCCACTCGTAGCGATAGCCCTCGCCCACGCGGGCGGCGACCACGCAGACGGGCATGGTCCAGCCGTCCGGGCCGAGCAGCCAGCGCCGGATCAGTTCCGGCTCGTGGTGCGCGCGCCAGACCTGCGCCACGGTCCCGCGGACGATCCGGCTGATTCGCACCTGAGTGTCGCTGAGCAGCTGCGCCTCGGTCGAGCGGCTGGCGGCGAAGGCGGCGAGATCGGCCAGCACGGCGTCGATCTGGCCCATCGCCGACTTCATTCCTTCCATCATGCCCATCTTCACCAGCCGCTCCATCGCCTCGATGGAGGGGAAGGTGGTCACGGAGCGGAACCGCGATCCCGTGGGCGTCGACTCGAAGTGGAAGACCATCCGCATGGTGGGCATCGCCGGATTGGCGTTTCCCTCGGCGTCGCCGAAGCCGTCCTCGAGCTCGATCCGCACGCCGGGCTCGATCGCGAGAAAGCGGAACCAGCCGTGGGAGACCGTCCCGTCCGGCCCGGTCATGTAGTAGTGGGACCGCCCGCCCACCGCCATGTCGTGGCGGGTGAAGGTCGCGGGCCAATGCTCGGGTCCCCAGAAGCGCTCCAGCTGGCGCGGGTCGGCGTAGGCGTCCCAGAGCCGCTCGACCGGGACGGGGTAGTCCGCGACGACGGTGAGGGTGAGGTCGTGCGGGTTGGAGCTGACGTCGATCGGCATGGAACGATTACTCCGGGGACGGGTTCTGGTCGGCAAGGACGGCGTCGAGCTGGTTGAGGCGGGACGCAGATCCGCTCGAGCTGGGCGAGAGCTCCCGCGCCTGGGCGATCCGCTTGGGGTTGCCGCGCACGATCCGCTCGCGCCCCTGGGAGCGCTTGGTCACAGCCCGGCCTTTTCGAGGACGGCGACGTCACCCTGGACCGCCGCGAACGACATGTCGTAGCGGGCCGCAGGGCCGACACCAGGCCGTCGTCCGAGAACAGGCGAACGACGATGTCGCGCCGGGTCCGCGTCGGCCAGCGCTCGGAAGAAGGCGGTCGAGCTGGGGGTCAGTGAGCGGAGAACATACAACCATATGGTTGTATATTACCGCGAGCGACCAGATGCGGCAAGCCGCTGGCCGCCCTTCGCCGGGAGGGTGTCAGGTTCAGGGTCGCTGAGCTCGGGGTGGGCGCTCGGCGCGGCGCTCTGGGGCCGGGTGGGCTCCGCTCGGCGCCGGGCCCCGGCTGGTCGGGTCACCCGTGAGTCGACGGCGATCGGCGTGGGCGCTCCGCCGGCGGCGGAGGCTTCGAAGGCTCGCTGGTGTCGATGGTCGCTGCTCGTAGCCCGGTTGCGGTAGATCCACCAGCCAGCCGTCGGCGCGGCGGCGAGATCACCGGGTCAGGCCGAAGCTCAGCCCGTAGATCAGTGCTGAGCCAGAGCAGCAGCTGTGCTTCCACCAGGGCACCCACTCCCGCATGCAGGCATCATGGTGTTCTGACCGGCGAGCTTGGTGTAGGCGTGGTTGCCGAAGCCGGTCCGGCTGTCGTCGAGGCCGACCGCGAAGTCGGTGCCCGAGCAGCAAAGGGAACGGGTTGTTGCACTTGCCGCGCCCGATCGGCCGGACGTACTCGAGGTAGCCGAAGGGCCCGTGGAAGTGATAGCCGAGCGGCGTGCCTAACGCCGAGGCCGTGATCGCCAGCGCGGCGGCGCAGTCGTAGCAGTTGACGATGTCGAAGTCGGGGTACTCGTGCAGGTCGCCCTGGCAGAAGCTGGGCGTGGGCGGCGCCTGGCCCCGGAGCACGTACTGGATCCACTCGGTCAGGTGGAAGGAGCCGCCGGTGCCGCCGAAGCCGTAGCGCGGCGCGCTTGGCGTGTCGTACTTGAGCGGGTGGCCAGATGGATCCGCTGGGCATGACGCCGTGGCCTCCACCCGGTCGTCGGTCCGGGCGCCTCCGCCGCGTCGCAGCACTCGTCGACGGGTCGGTCAGGGACGGTGTGCTTGTCCGCCGGAATCTGGTTCCAGGGCGCGGCCGGCACATCGAGCGTGAGATAGATCCGGTGCCGTGTCGTCACCAGCGGCTGCCAGCTCCCGCCGACTTTCCGAATCCACCAGCGTGCCAGCGCACGCACGTCGTGCCGGCCCACCGAGCGAAAGCGCCGCCGGACAGGCAGGAGCGCCACGCTCACGCTGGTCCACGCCCCGAAGGTGACCAGGGTCTTTCGGATCCGGCCGAGCACCCCGCCCCGCGGGCCAGGCTCGTAGTCGCCGGTGAGCGGGGTCGGGCTCTCCAGCACCGCGTGGACCACCACCGGCTGTCCGGCGGTCGGCTCGATGGCGTAGACCGCGCAGGACTCGGCGGGCGGCACCGACATTGGCGAGTCGTACTCAGGCACCGGCACCTCGAAGTCCTTGTTGCGGCGGATGGCCAGCGCCGACACGGCCGGGTTGCCCGAGGTCGTGGCGGAAGGTGAGCGAGCGGAGCGAGATCGCCATCGCTCAGCTCACCAGGAGGGCGAGCCGCTCGGCCGCCGGCAGGAAGCCCGGCGTCCACGCGGAAGGTGGATCTCGACCGGGCCCGGCTCGGCCCCGGCGCGATAGTACCAGTGGTCGGGCGCACGCCGGGGTCGCGGAGCCGCCCGTGGTGACCCAGAACCAGCGCTCGCCCTTGGGCTGCTGGGCCAGCTCGAGCCGGCCGCCTGGCGCCAGCGTCGGTCGGTCGCTCCCCTGCCTTCTCGCGCACCTGATCGAGCGCGCCGCCGACCGGCTCGAGACCGTCGATGGTGGGGAGTCCGGCAGCGCGCCGTCGATCGCGCGGGCAGCGCTTTCGGCCAGCCCGACCGCGTCGAGGGCCTGTACCGTCACCCAGCACGTTGGCTCGGATGAAGGCGACGATCTGGGCGCCGAGCGGGTCGTCCCAGGACCAGGCGAGGAATGAAGTCGCCGATGCCCTCGTCTTCGCTGATCGGCGAGGACCTGCTCGCTGGGGATCGCCCGCTGGAAGGACCTCACGCTGAATTGGTGAGCGACTGAACAAGCCCGCCGCGCCAGCAGAAGGCCGAAGCCCGACGGCGAGGGTGACGCCGCCCTCGTCGATCAGGCGGTGGTGGCGGTCGAGGGCGAGCAGCCGCTCGAGAAATGGACGGCGGCGTGCTCGATCCGGAACGCGGCCAGCGGCTCGATCCGGGCCGGATCGAACCGGTAGTCTTCACCGAGGTCGGGTGACGCGTGCGTCGCCCTGGGGTTGGGGGAGCTCGCTGCGGATCGAGGCCACGTCCTGCTCCTTCGCCGGCCGGCTGCTCTCAGTCTAGGCCGGTCGTCCGCTCCGCACCAGTCGTCGGCTCGCGGCCGGCGGCTGGGCCTCTTACAAACGAACGATTCCCGTCGGCTGTCCTGGAGGAGAGACTTGCTGCAGCGATCACCCCGCACCGGAGACCCGATGAGACGCATCCTCGCGCTCGCCGCCGCCGCCGCGCTCGCGGCCACCCCCGCGGTGGCGCAGACGCCCGATCCGCTCGGCCTTCCGCCGATCACCCTGCCGCCCGCGCTGGACCGGGTGCTCCGCGACTACGAGGCCGCCTGGAAGGCCGGCGACGGGCGGCGTCTGTCCGGGCTCTTCACCGAGGACGGCTTCTCGCTCCACAACGGCGCTTTGCCGAATCGGGGCCGCGCGGCGATCGCGGCGGAGCTCACCGGTCCGGGCGGCGACTTGCTGCTTCGGGCCTTCGCCTACGCGACTTCCGATACGGTGGGCTACATCGTGGGCGGCTACCGCTATCCCAACACCCGGGGGCCGGGCGGCAAGTTTCTGCTCGCGCTCAGAAAGGGTCCCGACGGCCGCTGGCTGATCGCGGCCGACATGGACAACAGCGGCGGGCGTTAGGCAGTCTCGGCGGGCCGGGGCGGCCGCGCGGGATCCTGGTCGTCGGGGCTCCGATCGGCTAGGGCGCGCGGTAGCTCGCGCCGTTCGCCGTCCATCCCGACTGCAGCGTGGCCGATACCGGCACGTCCCGGAAGAGCGGGAGCGCTCCGGCCCAGGGCGTCCGCTCGCCCAGCGTGCCGCCGAGCGTAGCGTCGCAGGCTCGGATCCGGTGCCCGCCGCCGGTGAGGATCGTCACCGCCTCCGCGGGGCGCGGCGCGAAGACCGCCTGGTAGAACGGGTCGGGAAAGGTCGGCCGTTGCTCGGGGCCGCCGGGCCGGCAGGTGGCGCGGAGCCGGGTGCCATCGTCGAGCGCCAGTGTGGCGACCCAGCCACCGCTCCGATCGGGCTCGAGGGTCGCGCCGGCGAGCGCGGTCAGCGGCCGATCGCCGGACAGCGGGCCGACCAGATCGCGGGCCGCGCTCCAGAAGCCGAGCTCCTGCAGGGGGATCGCCGTGGCGGGCGTCACGGTCCGCGGCGGGCCGGTGCCCCCGACGGGCAGCCAGACGAAGGCGACGGTCACCGGCCCACCCGATCCGGTCCGCGCGCCGTCCAGGAGCACGGTGTCCATCGACGCCCAGGCCAGGATCCCGGCGGCCATCTCCGCGAGCTCGGGACGGGCCTCCAGCATCCGCCGCGCGATCGGATCGGTCGCCGCCAGCGAGGAGAAAGGGAGCGGCTCGAGCCCGCTCCGGACCGCCGCGCGCGCGGCGGCCATCGGCACGGGAAAGGTCACCCCGAGCTCGGCCCGGACGCCGGCGAACCGAAGCGTGTGGGTGGCGCCCTCGGGCAGCGGGCCGGTCTGGGCGCCGGCGCGCTCGGGTCCGGCGAGGACCGGGGCGGAGAGGACGAGGAATACGGTGGCCAGTCGTCTCATAGGGATCTCAACCTTAACGTGAGATGCGGCTGGGGTGGACGAGCCGGTCGCGATCGGGGCAGCGCGCCACCCGGCCGGCGCGGTCAGCGGAGCAGGGCGTCGCGGTGGCTCCGGCT
Source organism: Gemmatimonadales bacterium (assembly GCA_041390205.1). Classification (GTDB taxonomy): domain Bacteria; phylum Gemmatimonadota; class Gemmatimonadetes; order Gemmatimonadales; family GWC2-71-9; genus SHZU01. Next base: position 30,723 of record JAWKQJ010000028.1, on the reverse strand, counting down.
CATCCGGAGCACCTTGCCGCTCCGGAGCACCACGTCGAAGTCGCCGTGCCACTCGGGCTCGATCTCCTTGATTCGGTCCACGTTGACGATGGTGGAGCGGTGGATCCGGGCGAAGCGGGCGGGGTCCAGCTGGCGCTCGAGTCCGCTCAGGGTGCCGCGCATCAGGTAGCTGGTCCCGCGGGCGTGGAAGCGGACGTAGTTGGCCGCCGCCTCGATCCAGTCGACCTCGTCGGCCCGGAGCAGGACGTAGCGCTCGCCCTGCTTCACCGCCCAGCGCTCCGCCGGGCCTTCCTTCTCGGCCCGCTCCCGCTCATTCAGCAGCGCCGCCATGGCCGCCCGCCCCCGCTCGGCCAGCTCCGCCTGCGCGAGGTGCTCCCGCACCCGGTCCAGCGCCCGGGCCAGCTGGGCCGCGTTCACCGGCTTGAGCAGGTAGTCCACGGCGTGCACCTCGAAGGCCTTGAGCGCGTAGCGGTCGAACGCCGTCACGAACACGATCGAGGGCAGGTGCGCCCGGCCGGCGCGTGCCACCACCTCGAAGCCGTCGATCCCGGGCATCTGAATGTCGAGCAGCACCAGGTCGGGCAGCAGCCGCTCGATCGCAACGACGGCGGCGAGCCCGTCCTCGGCCTCGCCCACGATCTCGACGTCGCGCTCCAGCTCGAGCCGGGTGCGGAGCCCTTCGCGCGCGGGCGGCTCGTCGTCGACCAGGAGGGTGCGGATCACGACCCGACTCCCTCGGCCGGGGTGAGGGCGTCGCTTGCGGGGACCAGCGGGGTCTCGTGGTAGGGGAGCCGGACCCGGACCAGCCCGCCGCCGTCCGATGCGTCGCCGCACCAGAGCGAGGCCTCGGCGCCGTAGAGCCCGTCGAGCCGGGCCCGGCAGTTGGCGAGGCCGATGCCCGCGGCGCCCGCCGCGCGGCCGTTGCCGCCTTCGTCGCGGGTGGCGCTGAAGCCGGGGCCGCTGTCGCTCACCTCCAGCACCAGCGCGCCGTTCTCCCGCCGCGCCCGGACCGCCACCGACGCCGGGCCCGGGTGCCGCGCGGCGCCGTGGCGGATCGCGTTCTCCACCAGCGGCTGGATCAGCATCACCGGCACCTGTGCCTCGAAGAGCGCGGGGTCGACCTCGCGCTCGAGCCCCAGCCGCTCGCCGAAGCGGAGCCGCTCGATCTCGAGGTAGCGATCGAGGTAGCCGAGCTCCTCGCCCAGGGAGACCTCCTGGCGCCGCTCCTCGGCCAGCAGGGCGCGGAGCAGGTCGCCTAACGCCTCGACCGTGCGGACCACGCCGGCGTGGTCGCCGCGGAGCGCGAGGGTGCTCACCGCGTTCAGGGTGTTGAAGACGAAATGGGGGTGGAGCCGGTCCCGGAGCCCCGCCAGCCGCGCGTCGGCGAGCGACGCCTCCAGCCGGGCCGCCGCCCGCTCCCGCGCGCGTGCCAGCGCCGTCGCCCTCGCCGCCTGCACCGCGCCCACCGCGCCCCAGTAGGCCAGCGCGTCGATCGGGAATCGGAAGAGCAGCATCTTGGTCGCGTAGCCGGCCGGGCTCATGCCGGGGATGGCCAGCAGCCCGAGCGCCACCGTGCCCGCGATGTGGAGCAGCGCGAAGGCCACCATCGCGGCGAGGTGGGGCGCGAGGTTCCGCCGCCAGGAGTCGGGGTCGAGCGGCGCGCGAACCGTCATCCACACCACGCCGGGGATCAGGAGCGCGAGCCAGACCCAGGGCAGCCCCTGGCTCACGATCGAGGTGAGGAGCGGCTCGCTCCCCCCGCGAATCCCGACGCCGAGCCGCACCTGCGCGGTGTCGAGCAGGCCGATCCCGACCGCGCCCAGCGCGAGCAGCAGGGTGATCCGGCGGGTGTCGAGGCGGGCGGGCGCGGTGCTCATCGGCCCTACGCTAGGGGTCGGGGTGCCCGGCCGCAATCGTCCGCTTCGGTCTCCACCGACTGGTCCCTCCCACCACCGGCCCGTCCCCGCGATCGCCACCCGGTCCCGAAAGGGTTGGACGGCCGCCGTCCCGAGGGAAGCGTTAGGGCGTTCCTGGATCCGTTCGACCAGCTTCTCGGGAGACCCAATGACGATGCGAAAGACACCCTGGCTCGCGGCGCTGGCCCTCGGGGCCCTGGCGCTGATGGCGGCCCGACACGTCGACACCGACGAGCGCGGCCTCCGACTCGGCGCGGCACCGGTCCAGTCGCTCGGCGCCCTCACCTTCGGTCCCGACGGCACCCTCTTCGGCGCCGACACCCGGGCCGGGCTGCTCTACGCCTTCGACCCGGCCGAGTCGGGCGAGGCGACCGGCTTCGGAGATCGGACCATGGTGCCCGATCTCGATCGCAAGATCGCGAGCCTGCTCGGCACTACCCGGGACCGGATCCGCTTCGGTGACATGGCGGTCCATCCCAAGAGCCATGCGATCTACCTCTCCGTCTCCCGGATCGACGGCGCCGACGCCGCGCCAGCGCTGGTGCGGGTGAGCGGGAGCGATCGGGTCGAGCTGGTCGACTTCGGCAAGATCAAGTTCGCGAGCACCGAGCTTCCGGCCGCGCCGGCCAAGGACGCCAAGACGCCCTGGGGCCAGCCGCAGTGGTCGATGGCGGTGACCCAGCTGCGCTACAGCGACGGCGAGCTCTGGGTGGCCGGTCTCTCCAACGAGCAGTTCGCCTCGGCGCTCCGGCGGGTGCCCTTTCCGTTCGGCAAGGGCGGCTCGGTCAACACGGTCGAGATCTACCACACCAGTCACGACCGCTGGGAGACGGCCTCGCCGATCGAGGCGTTCCTCCCGATCACGATCGGCGGGGTGCCGATGGTGATCGCGGGCTACGGTTGCTCGCCGATCGCGGTCTTCGAGCGGAGCAAGCTCGAGGGCTCGCGCCATCTCAAGGGCCGGACCGTGGCGGAGCTGGGCGGCGGCAATCGTCCGATCGACATCGTCGGCTACGAGAAGGACGGCAAGCGCTGGCTGCTGATCGCCAACAGCAACCGCACCATGATGCGGATGGACCCGGAGAAGGTCGCCAAGGCGCCGGGCCTCACCACGCCGGTCTCCGAGGCGTACGAGCCGTCGGGCGTGGGCTATCTCGCGATCGCGAGCTCCGGCGTGCTCCAGATCGCCGACTTCGACTCGGCGCTGGTGGCCGTCCTTCAGCGCGATCTCCAGTCGGGCGCGGTGCAGGTGTTCGGGTTCAAGAAGGCCTGGCTGTGAGGGGGCAGGTCGCCGGGCTGCTCGCGCTGTCGCTGCTGGCCTGCGACGGCAGCGCGGCGCGGCGCGGTCCGGTGACCGTCCGGGTCGAGCTCGACAGGGCTCGGCCCGACTTCGGCGAGGTTCGGCTGGACGGCGTCCAGTCGGAGGGTGCCGCGCGGGTGCACGCCGTGCCGGCGGGGTCGGTGCCAGCGGCCGACTCCGGTGAGGAGCTGCCGGCGCTGGCGGGGCGCTGGCGGTCGACCGAGACAGGCATGGCCTTCACACCGCGGTTTCCGCCGACCGAGGGGGTCACCCTGGTGGTGCGGGTCGACACCGCCGCCAGCGCCCGCCGCTGCTGGAGCGCTTCGGTGCCGCGATCCGCGCAGGGAGACGGTCCGAGCGTGGTCGCGATCTGCCTCCGCCGACACCCTGCCCGGAAGACCTGCGCCCGCTTCTATCTCGAGTTCGCGAGCCCGATGTGGCCGGGCGAGGCGCTGAAGAACACCTCGCCTGCTCGACGGTCGGGGTGAGCCGGTGCGCGCCGCCTTTCTCGACTTGAGCCAGGAGCTCTGGGATCTAGCGGCACCCTGACTCACCGTGCTGTTCGATCCGGGTCAGGTGAAGCGCGGGATCCGCACCAACCTCGAGATGGGCCGGCCGCTCCGGGCAGGAGGCGCTTCACGCTCCGGATCGAGCCAGGGTGGCGCGACCGCGGCGGCCGAGCGCTCGCCGAGCCGGTGAGGCGCTCTTCTTCGTGGCGCCCGCGGGCTTCGCCGCGGGTCGGCCAGTGGACAGCTCGGTCGGCCGGTAGTGAGGAGCGTCGCGCCGCTCGAGCCCGCTTTCCGGCGCCGCTCGACCAGGCGCTCGCGCCGGCTGATCGCCGATGCTCGATCCCGTGCCAGCCCGTGCCGGGCGCGATCGAAACGGACGACGAGGCACGGACCTGGCTTCCGCCAGCGGTCGGCTGAGGAGGCGGGCGGCATCGGCTCGCGGTGAGCGCGGAGCTCGAGGACGTGGCGGGCAACCGCCCGGACAGGCTTTCGACACCGACCCGGCCATGGCGAGCGCTCCTGCCATGCCGACGCTGGTTCGTTGGTTCACGCGCCGGAGTCCCGGGAGAGGCGCCCGCGCCCTGACGGATCGGTTGGCGTCATGGGACCGGCTCGTAGGATCGCCACCATGCGACCGCTCTCTTCCATGCTGTCCTGCTCGCCGCCTGCTCCACGGCCGACGCTCCGCTGCCTGCTGGCTCCCGGATTCCCGTGCGCTCGACCTCGGTGGCGCGACCGGTCCCCCTCGTGACCGAGGGCGAGGGGCTGCCCTGCCTGGTCTTCGGCAGCCACATCTACTATCCCCGGACCTTCTCGGCGCGACTTCGGCGGCGTCCGCTGCGTGCACCTCGATCAGCGCGGCTTCCTGCCCGACCGCTGGCGCGCCCGCGAGCGGCTTCCACCGTGGCGGCCGCCATCGCGACATCGAGGCCGCGCGCAGGGCGCTCGAGCTCGATCGCTTCGTGTTGGTCGAGCACTCGATGCACGGCACGGTGGCACTCGCCTACGCGCTGGCGCATCCGAGCCGGGTGATCGGCGTGGTGGCGTCCAGCTCGCCGCCGGCCTTGACTCGAGCCTCGGCGATCTCGGCGGCCTACTGGGAAGGCAGAGCGAGCGCGGGGCGGCGCGGTCGAGCGGAGTCGCTTGGCGGAACTCGCAGCTCGCGCTGGCCCGCTTGAGTCCGGGCGAGCAGATGATCGCGACCTACGTGGCTAATCGGGCGCGCACTGAGCGGACTCGAGCTACGACGCGGGCGCTGGCTCTGGGAGGGAATGGAGCCGAACCCGGCTCTGGTCGCGCAGGCTTGTTCGACTTCTCCAAGCCGTATCGCCTGCCAAGCGCCCGATCCGCGCGCCGCCGGCCTGCGGTGGCGCTCGGGCGCTTCGACTTCGTGGTTCCGCCCACGCTCTGGGACGATCAGCGGTCCCGTTCGAGCGCTTCCGCGGCGGTGTTCGAGCGGAGCGGCCACACCCCGCAGCTCGAGGAGCCCGCCGGCTTCGACGGGCGCCTCGCGGAGTGGCTCGCGACCCTGCCGCGGGAATAGCGGCGGGTCCGGGAGTCGCTACATCCAGCCCAGCTGCTGCAGGCTGAAGGCGTCGTTCCAGATCTTGGTCATGTGCTTGATCTTGTCGCCGTCGAACTCCATCACGTAGACGTAGTCGGCGGCCACCTTCTTGCCGGTCGGCGGGATCGGGCCGCCTTCGCCGGTGTGGGTGCCGCTGAAGACGCCGAAGGCCATGACCTTGTTCCGGTCGGTGTCGACCGCGAAGGACTTGAGCTCGTAGGAGCCGTCGGGCACCGGGGTGAACATGCCCTTCATCCAGTCCGTGTACCCCGCAAGAGTGTCGACCCCGGCCAGCGCGCCGGCCTGCGCGGAGAAGCTGGCGTTCGGGTGGCAGTACTGGCTGCACCCGGCCCAGCCCTTGCCCGTCTCGCAGGCGTCGAAGAAGCGTGCTGCCGTGTCCTTGATTCCGCTCATGGTTGGCTCCGGAAGTTCGGTTGGATTGGGGGTGCGCCGACCAGAGTACCCCCACCGGGCCGGGGACGCAATTCGGAGGCTGCCGCGGAGGCGCGGGGTCGATAACTTGGGTCGTCGCCGCTCGACGCGCGACAGCTCACCCCGCCGGGAGCCTCTCCGATGAAACCTCTCGCACGAACCCTCTTGTCGTCTCTGCTCGGCTCGGGCTTGCTCGCCACGGTGGCCTTCGCCCAGGCGGCCCGCGAGTCGGCCTTCGGCGTCTATCGCGGCTACAGCCAGGCCCGCTACGACAGCTTCGTGCGGGAGTCCCGCTACGTCCCGGTCGACGACGGCACCCGGATCGCGATCGACATCTATCGTCCGGCCGTGGGCGGCGAGGCGGCCGCCACGCCGCTCCCGGTGGCGCTCTACGTCACCCGCTACTGGCGCGCGTCGGAGCTCGAGGACGGCTCGATCCGCACCATGCCGGGCGCGATCCCGCCCGGCCAGCGCTGGGCGCCGCTGCTCGACACCGCCGACTATCGCTCCGAGCGCGGCTGGGCCGCCGTCTCGGGCGAGCTGCTCCGGCACGGCTACATCGTGGTCGGGATGGACAGCCGCGGCACCGGCGTCTCTTTCGGGGTGCAGTCGCCGGGCCTCTCGGCCGAAGCGTCCGACATGCGCCAGGTGATCGAGTGGCTGGCCGCGCAGTCCTGGACCACCGACAAGGTCGGGATGTTCGGCGCCTCGTGGCCGGGCATCATCCAGCTGATCGCGGCCATCGCCAAGCCGCCCTCGCTCGCGGCGATCTTCCCGGCGGTGCCGAACTTCATCGACACCTATCGGATCCTCCGCCCGGGCGGCGTCTACATCAAGGGCGCGGCGCTCACCATGCGGAAGACGCTGGTCGGCCTCTCCGAGGTGAAGGACCAGGGGCAGACCGGCTCCACCTACGGTCGGGTCGCGGGTGGCAAGCGGGTGGTCGGGCCGGCCCGGGTGGACGAAGACCAGGACGGCTCGCTCCGGACTTCGGCCCGGGAGAAGCACGGCTCGGCCTCGTTCGCCGGGTACATCGACGGGATCGTGAACCACCCCGAGGTCAAGGCGGTGGCCGACTCGCTCGGGCTCGAATCCGTCGACGAAGTCATCAACACCCTCTTCTTCGCCGACAGCCTCGATCGTGCGCTCGAGGGTCGCCCCGGGCTCCGGCGCCGGCTCGCGGCGGCGCAGTGGCCGCAGCCCGCGCAGAGCGTCGACCTGGTGAGCGGCTTCATCGCCCAGCTGAACGCCGCGGCGGTCCCCACCTATTTATGGGACGGCTGGCAGGACCCGATGCCCTCCGAGCGTCTCCTCTATTACTACAACCTCACCGGCCCGACCCGGATCACCATCGGGCCCTGGTCGCACGGCGCGGGCGAGCCCGACGACCCGCGCGAGGACGCGCAGCTCCGCCTGATGGGCACCGAGCTGGTGCGCTGGTTCGATCGCTGGCTCCGGGGCGTCGACAACGGCGTGGAGCGCGAGCCCAAGGTCACCTACGCGGTGATGCGGGACCGGGCCCGCTGGGAGTGGCGCACCAGCGGCACCCTCCCGCCGCCCGAGGCCGCCCAGACCGACTTCTACTTCCGCGCTGGGCCCTCGGGCAGCCTCGAGTCGCCGCACGACGGGCTGCTCGATCGCCGGGCGCCGGGAGCGGAGCCCGCGCGCGACCGCTACACCGCCGACTACGGTCTCACCACCGGCGAGCACACCCGGCTCCACGACGCCACCGGCGCGGGCCCGATCTCCTATCCCGACCTCGCGCCCAACGACGCCCGCGCGCTGAGCTACACCACCGCGCCCCTCGATCGCGACGTCCAGTTCGCGGGGTTTCCGGTGGTGACGATGCACGTCTCCTCCAGCGATCCCGATCCGAGCTTCGTGGTCTATCTGGAGGACGTCGACCCGAGCGGGCGCTCGACCCTGGTCACCCAGGGGTTTCTCCGGGCCTCGCACCGAACGGCTTGGGAGCCGCCCTGGTCCACCAACGGCACTCCATGGACCAGCTCGCTCGCGGCCGACGTCGAGGGCGCGGCGCCGCTGGGCGAGGCGCCGACCGAGATCCGCTTCGCGCTCCACCCGGCGGCGCAGCGCTTCCCGCGCGGGCACCGGATCCGGGTCACCATCGCGCTGGCCGACGAGGGGGCCATCTGGGTGATTCCCGAGTCGCCCCGGCCGGTGCTCTCCGTCTGGCGCGACCGGGCGCGGCCCTCGCGGGTCACCCTGCCGCTCCTGCCCTGACGCGAGGCTCTCAGAGCTGCCGCAGCAGGCTCGGCGCGAAGCCCAGCATCCGGCGGAACGTGCGGGTCATGTGCGCGGCGTCCGCGAAGCCCGCGGCGAGCGCGATCCTAGTCAGGCTCTCGGTGCCGATCGCCTCTATCACCCGGCGGAGCCGTTCCCAGAGCACGAAGCTGCGGAAGGGAAGCCCGACCTCCTCGACGAAGAGGTGCCGGAGCCGGCTCGGGCTCAGGTGGAGCTCGCGGGCCACGTCGGTCAGGGAGACCCGCTGGTCGAGACGGTCCCGGATCAGCGCGATGGCGGCGAGCACCCGCGGATCGGCCAGCGCGTGGGGCGGGGCGGTGCCGGCGAAGCGCCGGATCACCTCGCGCGCCGCCCCCTCGAGCCCGGCCTGGTCCGCCCCTCCGACCCAGGCGCCATAGAGCAACTCGGCGGCCGCGCGGGACTCGCCCTCGTCGAGCCGCACGATGCCGCTGGCCCCCTCGCCCTCCGCGGCCAACCGCCCCAAGCTCCGGCCTTCCGCCGACTCGGGATCGACGAAGAGGTTGGCGTAGGGCCGGAACGAGGCGTCGATCGCGTGCGCGTAGTCGGCCGGGATGAGGCAACCGGGGTAGCTGGTCCAGACGGCGGCGTCGCCCGGCCGGAAGGCGAGCGCCGGCTCGTCGCTGAAGGAGAGCTGCAGGGCGTGGTGGGCGTGGACGTCGCCGGCCCGGTCGGCTCCCGCGCCGATCCAGAGCACGCCGCCGCTCCAGACGCAGACCTTGCCGTGTCCGGCCCCGGGTCCACGGAGCTCGGCTGGAACCGAGGAGGTCATCGTGGCCGATAAGTTACCGCCCGCCGGACGTGCCGGAAGCGCGGGTCAGCCGCTACGTTCAAGACGGCGGGTTGGCCGCTCCGTATACTGGTCGCGTCGCCAGGGTGGCGACGATCGCTCGATCGGAGCGCAACCAATCGGTAAGGGAGGATCCCATGTCGAACACCGCCAGCACCTGTTCCTGCCGTTCCTGCGAAGGCGCCAGCTGCACCTGCGGCTGCCAGTCGAAGACCTCCTCGCGGCGCCGGGCCGGCTGCCGCTGCGGCGACGCCTGCGCCTGCGGCCCCGACTGCGCCTGCCCCGCGGCGTGAGTCACGGCGGACCGGATCGCGGGCGCCGGCCCGCTCGAGGTCGCCCGGGAGCGCTGAGCCCGGGCGACTGCGCGTTCGCGCCCGCCGGCTCTCCACCGCAACGGCCGACGCGCCACACCGACGACCGGAGCTGACATGGATCGCCGACGCCGGCCAGCCGATCCCGTGGACGCGATCGGACCGGCCCGCGACCGGAGCAAACCGCTTCGCGCCTTGCTCGTGACGGGCGTGTTGCTGACCCTGGCCACCTGTACCGCGAGGATCCCGGCAATGACCCAGGCAGAGCTGACCGACTTCGCCACCCGCTACGCGGCCGCCTGGAGCAGCCAGGACCCGGCGCGGCTCGCTTCGTTCTATGCGGAGGACGGCTCGCTCAGCGTCAACGCCGGGGCGCCGGCGGTGGGGCGCGCGGCGATCGCGGAGACGGCGCGGAGCTTCATGGCGGGCTTTCCGGACATGCTGGTGCGCCTGGACAGCGTCTCTCGTGAGGGAGACCGGGTCGTGTTCCGCTGGATCTGGACCGGGACCAACACGGGCCCGGGCGGCACCGGCGCGGCGGTGCACATGACGGGCAGGGAGGAGTGGACCATCGGCGCGGACGGGTTGATCGCCGTGTCGGAAGGGCACTACGACGACGCCGAGTACCAGCGTCAGCTCCAGGCCGGCGCCCCGCAAACCGGAGAGTGAGCCGGCGCCCCGCGCACGCCCGTCGATTCGATCGGGTCGACGGGGCCTCTGCTCTTCGCGGTGTGCCGGGTGATGCCGCGTGTGGGGTCGTGACCTGCTGTAGCGCGGCTGCCGGCTAGCGTTCGGAGACGGCTCGCTGCCCGGGCGCAGCTCCGACCGCCGTCTCCGTCGCGCCGGTCGTCCGCCGCCGGAACCGCCAGCCGAGCGTGAGCGGGATCAGGGCGACCATGGCGGCGGCCCCGCCCATGGTCGGGTAGCCGACGGCCGCGAAGACCACGCCGGAGAAGAGGCTCCCGAGCGCCGAGGCGGTGGTGAGCAGCGAGTCGTTGAGTCCCTGGACCCGGGCCCGCTCGCGCTGTCCGAGCCGGTCGGAGAGCAGGGTCGACCCGCCGACGTAGCAGAGGTTCCAGCCCAGCCCGAGCAGCAGCAGCACCGCCGCCATCGGCACGAAGGCCACCGACTGCGCCGCGCCGAGCCCGGCGAGCAGCATCAGCCCGCCACCGGCCGCGATCAAGCGGGCCCGGCCCCAGCTGTCGGCCAGTCGGCCGGTGACGATCGAGAAGCCGTACATCCCGATCACGTGGCTCGACATCACCGCGGAGATCGCGCCGAGCGAGTGGCGGTGGTCCTTCATGTGGAGCGAGCTGATCACCATCAGCATCGACATCACGCCCTGCGCGATCACCATCGAGACTATCGCGACTTGGACCCAGCGGTCGCGGAGGATCACGCCGAGCGGCCGCGCGCCTTCCCATTCGCCGGTGGGCGACCCCTCCTCGGGCTCCCGCGCGAGCGCCAGCTCTCTCGGCTCCGGACGGAGCATCGCGCCGACCACGATCGCGCCCAGGGCGAAGAAGCCGAGACTCGCCACGTAGGGACCGAGCAGCTCGGGCAGCCCGCGCTCGAGCGCGCGCTTGGCGGCGGGCGCGACCAGGAGCGGTCCGAGGATGCCGCCGACCGTGCCGCCCATCACCACCGTGGCGATCGCCCGGCCCCGCTCGGCGGCCGGGTGCACTTCGGCCGCCACGAAGCGGCCGAGCTGGACCGCGGTGTTGGCGCCGCCCATCATCACCAGCCCGGCCGTGAAGCCCCAGAACGTCCCGGCGCGGATCGCCAGCACCGCCACCAGGGCCCCGACCATCCCGACCAGGAGCCCGAGCGTGATGGTGGGGCGCCGCCCGATCCGGTCCATCAGCCGGCCCCAGAGGTAGGCGCAGGCGGCGCCGCCGCTCCAGTAGAAGAAGCGGGCACGCCGGCCCAGCTCGGCCGCCCGGAGAGGCGGCCCCGACGATCGGCGTGACGGTCGAGGAGATCAGGAATCCCGCCGAGCCGAACGACTGGGTGGCGAAGAGGGTCCACTTGATGCGGCGGCGAGCGGGCACGTCGGGCTCGGAGTTCGGGTGGCGTCGGGCGGGTAATGTCCCCGCCCCGGCCGTCGTCGCGCAATCGGGGCCCGGCTTCCCGGGTCGGCTCGGGTGCGGCGATCGAACCGGACCGCGGGGAATCGGGAGCCCGACGCCCGTCGGTCTCGGCCACGTCGGTCTCATGAGCGCGTGCGGCGCTCGCATGATCGGCCGCACGGGGCCATCTTGTCTCGACCCATCTCCAGGCGACAATCGCCGAGTGAACCTGCCTCCCAGCGGGCGCGCCGGCCTTGGCCGGCTCTGGCGCGGCCTTCGAGGAAGAGATCGCCGCCACGGTCGGGATCGTGCGCCAGACCTCGGCCATGTTCTGGTTCTATCTCCTGTTGATGTTCGTGCCGCTCTCCCTGATCGGGTTGCTGCCGCTGGGTCGGTTCTCGCTGGTGCTGCAGGCCATCGGGCTCGCGGCGTTCGGGCTGCTCATGCTGTTCCCCGGCATCATCGCCCGGACCGCGCGGGTCGACGATCAGCTCGGCTTGCGAGATCGCGAGGGGCCGGCGCTGGTCACCTACCTGCCGGCCCTGATCGAGCTCCGCGGCGCTGCCCTTCTTCGTCGCCGGCCAGACCGTGCTGTTCGAGCTGGTGATGGAGCGGGTGCCGGGCGCGCTGCCGGGCGCGGGGTGGGCCGACGCCTGGATGGTGTCGCTCAACAATCTCCTCTTCTCGGAGATCTTCTTCGACGTCATCGACGTCTTCCGACTCGGTCTGGCTCCGGATCCCGACCATCGGCTCGGCCAGGTCCTGATCTTCCTGACCCGCGGCGTCCTCAGCGTGGCGTTCATCCGGGTGATCGTCCAGCTCTTTCGCGCGGCGTACTTCCGCGCCCACGGGCTCGGCCGCGGCGTGGATCTGTTGGCCGCGCTCCGCACCGCGGCGGAAGAGCGACCTGGCCGAGGTCCGTCACGTGGGAGACGCGCTCTCGGCGGGGCTCGACGGCACGATCGAGGCTCTGGTGGCGCGGGCACGGGCCGCTCCCGAGGGTGATGCGGCGCGCGGCCTGCTCGCGCTGCGGGAGTGGGCGATTCCCTACTTGGAGCGCCCGCTGGCAGCGGCGGCGACCGCGCTCGATCCCAACTCGGAGCCTCCACCCGAGCCGGCGCCGACCCCGCCCGACCCGCTGCTCGACCGGCTCCGGCGGGCGGCACCCCTCCGGAGCCGAAGGACGCCGGATTTCGTCCCCTCCGGGCGGTGGCGACGCTGGCTCTGCTCGCGACTGGCGTGATCGCGACGGCGCTCGTGCCCGGCTGGGTCGGCCTGGCGTTCGGCGTCGCGGTGCTGGTCTGGCTCGCACTCTGGCTGGTGGCGCCCCGCCGCTCGTTGGAGCGTTGCATGGACGCCGGCGTCGTACCGGCGTGTCGGCCGTCGCGGTTGGCGGGGGTGACCGTGCTCTGGTCGGCCGGGCTCGCGCTCGCGCTGGTACTCGCCGCGCCATTCACGTTCGCCGCCGCCGCGCACGCGGCGGCCGACGTCTTCGCTCCGCTGGGCGCGGTTCCCGACCGCTCGGCAGTCGCCGGCTTCGTGGCGGCCAATCTGCTCCGCCTGCAGCTCTTTCTGAGCGCGCCCGACATCTTCGGGATCGCCGTGCCGACGCTGGAGCATCAGCCGATGCTCGGGAGCGCCCTCACGCTGCTCTTCCGCTCGGCGCTCAACCTCGGCTTCGTCTCGATCGTGCTCACCGCCTTGAGCGTGAGCTACACTCGCGTGGTCTCGGGCAGCCAGCTGGTGGCGAACGCCGAGCTGACGCTCCGGATCGAGGCGCTCCGCGGGGGGAGGTTCGGTCCCGCTCTGGCCCGGCATCACGCCGAGCTGGTGCAGGAGGAGCTCTGGAGCCTGCTGGTCGAGGCGGACGACCCGGACACCCGGCGCGCGCTCGCGGCGATTCCGGTCTACGACTGCCGAATCCACGCGCCCGCGCCGGCCGCGCTGGGCGAGCGACTCGCGTTGGCGTCGGCGGCGCTCGGGCTCGCGCGCCGCGGGTGGCGTGAGTCGGCGCTCGGTCTCCTCACCGCGGGCGATGGGGACGGCCGGCCCGACCACCCGTTCCCGGCGACCCAGGTCGCCGTGGAGATCGAGCGGGGCCTGGGGCTTCGCCAGCTCGGGCGCCCCGATGACGCGGCACGGGCGTTCGCCCGGGCGGAGACCCACCTGACTCGGGGCGCCGAAGCCATGTCGCCGAGCGAGCGCGAGATGCTGCGCGCCGAGCTCGAGCGGGAATCAGCCGGCGGCGATGGCGTCGAGCAGTCGCTCCAGCTGGAGTCGGGCCTTGCCGACGGCGGTCCGTCCGGCGCGCCCGAGCACCGCGCGCCCTCCGACCCAGCCGACCAACGCGCCCGCCAGGACGAGCGGCAGTAGCGGCGAGTCCAGCTTCAGCGCCGTCGCGAGGAGCGCGGCCGCGGCGGCCCCGATGGCGGCGCCGACCGCGGCCACTCGCGGCAGCCAGCGGACCGCGACCCGGAGCTCCTTCCGGAGGTACGCGGTGATCGCGAGCTCCGACCGATCCCAGTCCTCACCCTCGGGCCTGAGCTCCACCAGCAGATGCGCCACGAACACGGCGTGGAGTCTCCACCGGAAGAAGAACCGGTCGTCGAGCCCGGGCGTGCCGGACCACGGCCGCACCCGAAAGAGCATCGTGCCCCCGAGCGCCAGGTCGCCGGTGGAGCATTCCCAGAGCTGCAGGTCGAAGGGCGGGTGAGGCAGCACCCGCCCCATGGTGGCGACCAGATCGGTCGGCCCGAGTGGAAACGAGCGACGTGCCACGAGCTGCTCGGGCAGGCCCCGGAACAACCGTTGGGCCACCCGCTGCTCGCGCGCGGAGAGCGGCTCCTCCGGGGGAAAGGAGATGGTGCTGCCGATGGCGCCGTCTTCGACGTCGAGCGTCAAACCGACCTCCGGTGTCACGGGATCGCTCGGGGCGTGGAATAGTCGCCCGACCGGAGGGTGCTGTCGACCCTTCGCTCGCATCGCTGGCCTCCGCGCCGAGACTTCGGGAGGCGGAGTCGACGGGCGCGCGCGTAGGCTGTCGACTCGGCTGTCGCCGGGACCTCGTACCGCGGTTGTACTGGGCTCGGGATGCGTTGTCCTGGTCCGTGGTTCCTTCGGTGACGGCGCTAGGTTGGGTGGTGACAGCTCCGGAGCCACTTCCTTGCAGCCCAAATCGAAGCTACTGCGTCGTCTGCAGGCCAATCTGCGCGTGAGGCATTACAGTCCCCGCACCCAGGCCACCTATCTCGACTGGGTTCGCCGGTACGTTCGTTTCCACGGGGTCCGTCATCCGGCGGAGATGGGCGAGGCCGAAGTTCGGAGTTTTCTGGTCCATCTGGCGGACGAACGGAAGCTCTCTGCCAGCAGCCTCAACCAGGCCGTCGCCGCGCTGGTCTTTCTCTATCGCGAGGTGTTGGGCGAGGCGCTCGGCGACTTCGGGCCGTTGCCGAGGCCGCGGTCGCCGACCCGGATCCCGGTGGTGCTGACGGCCGAGGAGGTCCGTCGCGTGCTGGGGCAGCTCGGGGGGGTGACCCGGGTGATCGGCCTGGTGCTCTACGGCGCCGGGCTCCGGCTGGGCGAGTGCTTGAGCCTCAGGGTGAAGGACGTGGACCTGGAGCGGCGGGAGTTTCGGATCCGGCGGGGCAAAGGGGCTCGCGACCGGGTGACCGTGCTCCCGCAGCTGGTGGTGGAGCCCCTTCGGCGCCAGCTCGAGCGGGTCCAGGCGCTCCACAAGTCCGATCGGCAGGACCCTGCGGGGGGCTGGGTCTCGCTCCCGGACGCGCTGGCGCGCAAGTATCGCGAGCATCACCACGTCCCATTTCTCGCCGTTGGTCTGCATCTGCCGCGCGTAGGCCACCGGCCAGCTTCGCTGCCATCACCTTCACGAGACGGTCATGCAGCGGGCGATGTCCCGTGCCGTGTCGGCGAGCGGGATCACCAAGCGTGCGAGCTGTCACACCCTGCGGCACTCGTTCGCCACGCACTTGCTGGAGAGCGGGGCGGACATCCGGACGGTTCAGGAGTTGCTGGGGCATCGGGACGTATCGACGACGATGCTCTACACCCACGTATTGAATCGGGGAGGTTTGGGTGTTCGGAGCCCAGCGGACATGGCGGGCCTCTCGGACCTCTCGCTGGATTAGCGGATTAGACTGCGGGCTTGTAGCATGTATGCAGTTCAAATGCGGCGGGGGCGTCCGCTTCTGCAGGCCCAAGATCTGTTAGACCGCATTCGGGATACCGATGCAGCCGAGCCAGACCAACTTCGTCGCTTTCGGCGGTGGCGTCCTCACCATGGACTTCTGCCGACTGCGGCCGTCCCAACGGTGGCGGGCGGTTGGTCGGCGGCCGTGAGCAGCGGAAGG
The DNA here is from genome assembly GCA_041390205.1 of Gemmatimonadales bacterium. Lineage (GTDB taxonomy): Bacteria > Gemmatimonadota > Gemmatimonadetes > Gemmatimonadales > GWC2-71-9 > SHZU01. The sequence continues at coordinate 15,185 of JAWKQJ010000028.1, read as the reverse complement.
CCGGCGTACAGACACCAAAGCCAGGGCCGTGAGTCTTGCCGGGAACCTCGTAGCTCAGCCAGCCTCCTCCGAGCGCACAGGCTCCGGGTTGCCGAAGGCCCGACTGATTGTCCAGGCGAAGGCCCTGGGTGCCGGCCCGGTTCACCTTGCGGCTATGCACGAAGGTGCCGACGCGTGCGCGGATAGTTGAATGCCTCCTACTCCGAGGGCGAGCCGCGGACCGACTCGCGTGGCTAGTCACCGCCCGGTTCAGAACCCATCCAGAGCTTTCGCAAGGTGGCAAACGTCCTGGGTGCCTTCGCCGCAGAAGGGCGCGCCGATGGCCGCGCAGCTACTCGAGACGGTCAATGCGGCCGACCCTGGTTCGACGGTGCCTTCGGCCAGCCGTGCCTGCTCACGCCAGTCGTTGCGCGATCTGGTCGCCGCATCACCACTCCTAACCAGGGGATCAGGACGTGGTTCGACATCAGCGTTGTTCTCCAACCGCGGGCCCTTGTGACCGTTCGACTGCGGTCCGGTTGCCAACAGCCTGCCCCACGGCGGTGTGGCGGCTGCTCATGGCGCGATTGCCTGGCACCTTTTCATTTCTCGTTCTCTTGCGCAGGTGCGTGGGTAGGGGTCCCGTCCATGGTCGTTGCCCTTCGCAACAACCTGGTCCCAACAGGGCCGCTCACTCTCGACCTTCCATCGTACGACACCTGGCTCTTCCCCTTGGCCTTGCCGCTGTTGCTTCAATCGGTCCGTGCGATGACCCCAGATGGCTGTCGTTTCGGCGCTGACAGATGATCCGTCGCTCTTCGTTCTGGCCGTCGATATCTCACCAGATGCGGTCTGACCCGGAAATGCTGCTGCCGAGGCCGCCCAGGCATCGTGCCATGTGGCGTCGCAGGCGCCGCCGCCCGGCCTTTGAGCCGCGGCGGCGCTGCACGGGGCGGCCTCGCAACGCAATCGCCAGGGGGTTGGCGCCGCCCTCCGTGCCTCGCCAGCTCCACCGGGACTGCACTTCGCCGCCGCCGGTCAAGCGTAGACGACTCCGGGTATTCACGGCCGAGACAGCTATGCTCCCGGTCTTCGCCGCCGCTCTCCGTGTCGGCGGTGTGCTTGCTGGGCTGCTGGCCGGCGCTTCCGCCGTCGGGCTCCTATTCGCCCCGGAACTCGCATCCGAACTGCTCGCCGCGGCAGGTGGCCTAGGGGCCTCGGGTTCGGCGCTGCCCAGGTGCACGGGCAGCTTAGCGGTCGACTCGCGTCAATCCGGCGTGCGCGTGTCGCCGCTCGGCTTGCGCGACGGATGCTCGTCGAACGAGTCAACTCCGTGGGCGGCCGCCTGCTCCGAGAATGGGTGGCTCGAATCGGTACGGCGGCGTCCTTGATCCAGTCGAGCAGGCGGCTCGGGAGTTCCTGGACCTTGCTGCCCCGCTCGGCGGCCCACTCGCCGATGCTGCCGAGACCGCTCTACAGTCGTTCCACCTGGGCGCGGACCATATTAATGGACTCTTTCTCCACATCGAGGAGATCAAGGAATTTGGGCCGAAGGACATCGCGTCGAAGGGGCGGGCGTTGGCGCACTGGGTTCGCGCTATCGATATCTTGATGCGGCTGTGCCGCCGGCGGATGCCGATATCGCGGTCAGTCCCACCGCCCGACGGTACGGCGCCTTCACTGAGGAGCAACTGGCTGGCCTCGCAGATCGCAGGGCCACTGCCTAACCAATGCATGCAGCGGACGGGCGCGCTTAGGCTCCGGTGCACTGAGTCGCGGCCGCGCCACTACATTTCCCTCTGGCTGGAGGCGCGGCCGCTTGTTCCTAGAGGCGCCCGCCGCTGATGCACTAGGCCGTTAGGCCGCTCCACCAAGGCCCTCATGATCCGAGTGACCCTTGATACCGGAGTTCTGCCAGCGGGCGACCTGCTCACGGCCGCTGCAGCGCGGGATGTCAGCTTCGCCGCAGTGTCGGTGACCCATCGTGAGACGCGGGAACGTCGTTCGCCGTGCATCTCACACCCCTTGGCAGTGTGCCAGAAGCCGGCGTCTTCGACGAGTCTGAGTTCGGCTCGGCCGTCTTCGGGGACGACAACCCCTCGACTGCGACTCTGAAGATCTCCTGAAGGTCATTGGCAGCGGGAGCTTTCCTGCGCCGGGCGGTCGAGACCATCTGACCGACCGGCAACGGCATCAGTTGCGCGACGCGATGATCCTCGAGGCGCACGCCAGAGAAGGACGGGACATCTTCGTCACTACCGACTCGCGGGCATACATCAATCACGGCAGACGGGAGCAGCTCGCGGCGCTGACGCGATCGCAAATCATGTCCCGCGAAGAGTTTGCAGTGTGGGTTCGATCCCCTGGAGCGGCCTAACCCAGGGTTGGAGCCGCCGAGGCCGCCGGGCATGTGGGCATGCCGGTGGCATCGCCGGCCGGGCCGCTCCATGTTTGTTGGAGGCCGCGGCCCAGCCGGCACGCGGCGGCCTCGCGGCTCAACCCTAGGCCGTTAGCCGGCCGCCGCCGGCATCAGAGTGATGCGTGCCACATCCTTGCACGGCTCCGACTGCAATACTGTAGGCATGCGGCCCACTGCAGCGATCCGCCTTGAGCTCGCACTTCTCGCCTCAGTCGCATCAGCATCGCTGCTGAGTGCCCAGACCGACTTCGACCGTCCTGCCATAGCGGGGGTCATCGGGCTCGGCTTCGGTGGCCCCGATGCCGATGATGGTGGCATGCTCGGGGTCGAGCTTCGCGTCCCAGTCGCGGGGCGGGTCTCAGCGTCGATCGGTGCCAGTCGATGGGGGTTCGTCGTCGGCTGCGACCTCATCATTGGGGCGTCCTGCGACGATACGGCGTGGGCCGGAGACCTTACCGTCGCGGCCCGACTCACCCCGCGGAGGACTTCGTGGGAGCTGGCCATCGCCGCCAGCGTGGGCCGTCTGGTCTATACGTCTGACCGTGGCGTCTGGAAGCCGAGTGTCGCGATCGAGACTCGGACCGGCCTCGGCGGCCCTTTCGGTTGGCAGATCGGCCTCGCCTATCATGTCTTTGCGGGCAGCCGGCTCGCGGGGCAGCCATACCAACCTCGAAGTGCCAATCTGGTCGTCGTCCGGACCGGCCTCCATGTGCGGATGTGAGCACGGTCGCCCGTCGTGCGCTGGCGCCGGCTAACCCAGTGTTGCAGTCGGACGGGCGCACCGGACCTCCGCTTGCCGAGTCGCGGCCGCGCCCCGATGTTGGGTGGAGGATGGCGCGGCCGCTCTGCTCCGCGAGGTGCGCCCGCCGCTGAACACTAGGCCGTTAGGCATCAAGCCCGGCTATCTGTGTACCGCGCGCGGCCGGTGGACGGAGCGCCTCGGGTGGCCTCCTTGCCTTCCGAATGCCCGTCCCTTGCGCGGCAGAACCTAGGGGCGAAGCTTTCACCCCATGTCCAGTCCCGCCTTCGACTACCGCCACCTGACCATCGCCGAGCGCTTGGAGCTCGTCGGGGACATTTGGGATAGCATCGCCGAGGACGCTGACGCCACCAGCTTGCCGCTTTCCGACGACGAGAAGGCATTGCTGGACAAGCGGTTAGCCGACCTCGAGGCTAACCCGTCCGATACGGCGCCCTGGTCCGAGGTTCGGCGACGGCTTCTGGACCGCCTTCGCTAGATGGCGGAGCTCCGGCTCCAAAGCGGCGCGGAGGCGGACCTTGCTGACGCCCTCCTCTGGTACGAGGAACAGGCCGCGGGCCTCGGGCTCGAGTTCCTTCGCGCGGTCGAGGCGCGGTTCGCTTCAATTGTCCGGAGCCCTGAGCTGTACCCGGTCGTCTTTCGCGGGGTCCGGCGTGCGCTGGTCCGCCGATTTCCGTACTCGGTCTTCTACCGCATCGACCCGGACGGAATCACCGTGGTGGCCTGTGTCCATTCGCGCAGTCACCCACGGCGTTGGCAGTCTCGCGCTTGATGCCTAACCAACAAATGCAGACTGACAGCCGTGCCGCTGCGCGGCCCGTCTGCAGCTGATTTGTAGGCCGTTAGCCCGCCTTCCAGACACTTGTAGCTCGCCAGCGAACCCTATGCTCACCTATCGAGTACGGCCACGAGTGTTCCGGCTCAAGGATGACGCCAGCCTCGCGTTCCCCGCCCGTGCGCGCGTTACGTTCCACTTCCAGCCGATGCAACCGTTCGGCATCGAGGCCGGCGGTGGACGCACGGCGGTACGAGCCAAGGCAGCCAGCGTACGCTTCAACGCTAATACCGGCCACCACTATATCGAGTCCAAGGAGCCTCTGACCCCACTCGAGGTGACGATTGTCGGCCCCAACGATCGCGTTGAGTTGCGCGGAAACGCGCTGACTATTGACGTCGAGGTAGCGACCCTCAAGGACCTCCACGAGCTCGTCGAGGGCTACTACTTTGTCGCGCCGATGTTGCTTGGCCTGTACTTTGTCGATCCGCCCTATGTCGAACGAGTAGGCGGCACAATTGGAACAGTGCAATTCCGGTGGGAGCTGAGCGAGTGGTCGGCCGAGTTCACCACTACGACACAGGAGGAGCAAGAGCAAGCTGTAGCCTCGGCGTTGGGCCAGCTAAGCGTTGTAGCCGACCCGAGTCGCCGACGGTTGCTCGCGGCCGTGCACTATGCCCATACCGCCGCCCGTTTGACAGCAGCGTCATCGACGCCAGGAGAGTTCTTGGCCGAAGCAGTCTTGAACTACGCGAAGGTACTTGAGGTGCTCTTCCCGCCTGGCAAGGACGTGCGCACCCTTGACGCAGCTCGCTCGGGCCTCGTTGTCCTTGGCTACTCTGAGGCCACAACTGAGTCGGAGTTCATCCCAGCTCTTGTTCTCCGAAACGGCTTTGACTCCGGTCATCCGGACCTGACGATCTTTACGCCACGGCAGCTTGGCGTGATACACGCCTACAGTGAGCGGGCCGACGCGTCATTCCGCGAACTCCTTCGGCGCGTTCTTGCGAAAGCCGCCGACGGCACCTATTCGATCGCTCCAGGTAGCCCTTCCCGGCCCGATGCTGCCGAACTGCGCGTTCTTGAGCGGCTTGAGGCGGCTGCCGAGAAGCCAGCGGGCTAACCCGGGCATCAACCTGCCGGCCCGGCCGGTCCTCCCGGCCCCGTTGCGCTCCGTTCGGCCGCGCCGCAGGTTATGCCCTATACGTTGGGCGGCCGGCCGGGCTGTGTCGAATCGCACAGCATCCCTGGTGGTGCCCGGCTAGGTTCGAGGCATGAGTCGGTCCCTCGTAGCCTGCCTTCTACTCGCGCTCGCTCTCGGGGCATGCCAGGCCGAACCGGCCCAGCCGGCGCCGCCAACCGACCCGCTCATCGCGCTCCGCCTCGATCCAGCTGGGGCCATTGCTGCCTTCCCGGACGCTGAGATTCAGTTCCGCGCCAGCAGCGAAGCCCGCAGCGGCACGCTGGTTCCGCTTTCCGAGGGCGTCCGGTTCCGCGTCAGCAATCCGACCGTCATGACCGTCGATTCGTCCGGCCTCGTCACGACGATTGATGCCGGCGCGGCCTACCTGATCGGCGAGCTGGTGCGGCCGGCCGGCACGCTGGCTGACTCCACCCTCGTCACGGTGGTCTGTACGCTGGAGATCCGGCAGGAGTTCGAGCCACCATCGCAGACCCTCTCCGTCGGTGAGTCATTCACCCCGAGGGTGACGATCACAACCTGCGGCGGACATCGGACCCTGACCGACCCGGTTACATGGCAGGCACTCGACACCCTCGTTCTCGTGGTCGACTCTGGCGGGCAGGTCGCGACCGGCCGAGCGCCTGGCTCAACCCAGCTGCGGGTGGTCTCCTCGAGCCTGGGCCAGCTCGGCGCCATTCCGGTCACCGTAACGCCGTAGACGCGCCTCCCGGTGCAACCGCCGCCCAACCCAATCTTGAACTGGACGGGCGCCCGGCGCTCCGCTTGCCGAGTCGCGGCCGCGCCCCAATGTTGGTTGGAGGATGGCGCGGCCGCTCAGCTCCGATGCGGCGCCCGCCAGTTAAGATCGTACGTTAGGCATCCAACGATGGGTTCTGTTCACTACGAGGCTCTTGAGGCTGGTCGCCCTCTCTTTAGGATCGGCGGCGCTCCGACCGCGCGTTCGGACGGGCGCCTTCCGTGTCCATGGCTCGCCGCGCCACGGCGACCTCCGGGTCCGAGCGCCACCGTTGAGCGCGGTCGAACGCTGACGGCCCCGGCCGCCCGCCGGGTCACGCGACGCTCCGTGCGGGGCCGCAGCAACCGACCCGACGGGGGCGGGGAGGTCGGTGCGCTCTCGTCGGTCGGGGTGCCGGCGCGGCGAGCCCGGCCCCCGTGGGATGCCTGGTGGGCCACTGGCGGTCGGTGCGGCGGACTCCGGGCGCCGAGCAGCTCCGCTGTCCCGTGCGGGCCTAACAACGAAATGGTGACAGACGAGGCCGCCCGGCGATGTGGGCATGCTGTGGCGTCGCAGGCGCCGCTGGTCGATATTGTCCTTCGGGCCACCTGCGGCGCCTGCGTCAGGCGGCCTCGCAGCACATTTGTTCGTTAGCCGGCAACGCGGAGATCGAGACGACCGCGAGGATCGCGCTGCTCGGAGGCCACCTAGCTCTCACGCTGCCCACCCTCAGCGCGTTTGCGCTCGCGCTCGTCCTCGGCCGCGGCATATGGCCCCTTCAATCGTGTTCGCGGCGACCTGGGCCTACTGGTCGCTCGTTGCTCCCCAATGGCGCCTGTGGGCGTTGGCTCGGGTCACCAATGTGAGTTCCGATCGGTTGCTAGCCCTTGCCGTGAAGAACGGGATCCTCTGGCGCGCAGGCTCGTTGTTCGAACGCACGGAGGCTCGGCTCGGCAACTACCGGGCGCAGCAGGCCAGAGCGACTCTTCTCGGAGCCTCAAAGCGCTTCTCCACAAGCCTTTCCGATGCGCTCGAAGACGATTGGGGGATCAACGCCATTGAGGAGCTCCAGCGGCATCTCGCCGCCTTCCTCAGCGCGTTCGCGACTCGCCCTCGAGACCCCGCGGCGGAGCAGGCAGCGGTTGGTGCATTCGCGGCTCAACTCCTCGTTCACCAACGAGCCGGTGTCCTGGCGTATCCTTGCCGCTGAATGAGCAGGCGAACGTCGTGATTGCAGCTGTCGAGGCGTATCGGGCTTCATTACCCAACCTAAGAATCACGCCGGTTGCCGGCTAACCAAATGTTGCAGCGGACGGTCGCCCGTAGCTCCGCCTGACAAGTCGCGGCCGCGCCTCCATATTGGCTTTGAGGCCGGCGCGGCCGCTCAGTTCCGCGAGGGCGCCCGCCGCTGAACATTAGGTCGTTAGCAGCCGTCCTCAAGCCCCAATTATGCCAAGCAAGCGGCCGACGATCGGGGATGTGATTGAGATCCGACGCCCGGCGGTCTCGGTTACGCGCAGTACATCCACGAGCACCGGGATCCGCCAGTCTATGGGTCCCTACTCCGTGCCTTGCCGGGCTGCTATCCGCAACGACCAGCAGACCTCGAGCGGCTTGTGGCGGAACCCGAGGCGTTCATGTGCTTCCTTCCCCTGGGCGCCGCATGCAAGCGTGGCCTCGTCGCCATTGTCAGCAGCTTCGCCGTCCCGTCATGGGCCCAAGCCTTCCCAACCTTCCGCAGGGGGCTCGCCGGTCCGGGCGGTCACGTGAGGCGCTGGTTCGTGTGGGATGGCCGGCGGGAAACGCCAGTCGAGCAGCTGACTCCGGAACTCGCTGCCCTGCCGGTACTTACGGGCGTTTGGAACGACACACTTCTGGCTGAGCGGATAGCGGCGGGTTGGCGGCCACCGGATTAGGGCGAGCCAAATACCTGCGCTGGCGGGCGCGCAACCAGTGGGCCAGTGACCGCCCTCCGACGCTGCCTAACAAAGGGATGAAGACTGACCGCGCGGCCCAGCCGAATGGTGCACCGTTGACCCCCGAGCGGCCGCGCGGCAGCTTATCCCTTTACCGTTGGGCGGCAACAAGTCCCTCCGATGTGACGTAGCGCACTCCGTGTCGGCTTCCCGCGCCGTAGGTTGGCAGATCACCGTGTGCGGGGCATCGTGGGCTACTTGGAACCTGTCGTACGAGTTCTCGCCGGCGGCGTCCTAGCCGCGGCCTTCTGCCAACCAGTCTCGGCGCAGGCAGTCTCACCGTCGCCGGCCATTGCACTTACGGCAGGCACACTCCGTCCGGAGCCCGTTTTCGAACGCGGGCCGGACGCGGTGCGCCTCGGCATCCACTTCGAGCCGACGACCACCAGGCCGTGGCGCCCACAAGTCGGTGTCGAGGTATGGAACTTCATAATCGGATGTCCCGCGATCGTCGGCGCTAGATGCGAACCCGTCGGTCTGTCCGTTCATGCGGCGCTTGTGCGCCATCTACTGCCGCCTACAGCTCCCGCGGGCATCTACGTGGGCGCGGGTGCGGCCGGCCTCCGGGGGCCGAACGGTCAGCTTGCGTTCCTGCCCGATGCCCGGGCGGGGATCGAGATTCTCAATCGGCGGCCTGTGGCGCTGCGACTCGAGGCGCGCGTCCAGTCCCTCGTACGACGACAGCGCCTGAACGTGGCTGGGGACTACCGCTGGCACGGGGAAGAGGCCATGTCCTTCCTCATGGGAGTCAGGATCCGCCTTCGACGTCGCTGAACTCTTCCGGGTTGCCGCCCAACCCAATCTTGAACTGGACGGGCGCCCAGGGTTCCGCTTGCCGAGTCGCGGCCGCGCCCCGATGTTGCTTGAAGGATGGCGCGGCCGCTCGCCTCCGAGCGGCGCCCGCCAGTTAAGATCGTACGTTAGCCAGCCCCCGGAGATCACCAATCGTGGCCGCGAGACGTCTCACCCTTCGGTTCAAGGTGACCCTCCGCGAGGTCGAACCGCCCGTGTGGCGCCGCCTCGAAGTGCCCGATGCATACACGTTCTGGGATCTTCACGTCGCGCTGCAGGATGCGATGGGCTGGCAGGACTGTCACTTGCACGCCTTCCGTATTCGCGAACCACGGATCGGCGCCAGCGTTGAGATCGGCATCCCTGACGAGGAAGGGTTCGGGCCGGCGTTCTTGCCGGGGTGGGAGGTTCCGGTGCTGGCGTACGTTCGGGAGCCCGGCCAGCACTTTGAGTACGAGTACGACTTCGGTGACGGCTGGGTCCACGACGTGGTCCTCGAGGACATCGCGCCCCGGAAGACCGGAGCCAAGTACCCACGGTGCGCGGCGGGTGGTCGCGCGTGCCCCCCAGAGGACTGCGGTGGTCCGCCCGGCTACGAGCTCCTGCTGGCCGCTCTCGTGGACCCTGGCCATCCAGAGCACGACGACTTCCGCCAATGGGCGCCTGAGGACTTCGACCCAGCACGGTTCGATCCGGCGAAGGTCCGCTTCTCTAGCCCAAAGAGGCGGTGGCAGCGCGCATTCGGAGGGCGGTAGCGCCGTTGTGCCACGCTCGGGCTGGCTAACCAAATCTTGCACTGGACGGGCGCCCGGCGCTCCGGTTTGCGAAGTCGCGGCCGCGCCCCGATGTTGGTTGGAGGATGGCGCGGCCGCTCAACTCCGAGCGGCGCCCGCCAGTGAAGATTGGTCGTTGGGCGGCCGGCCGGGCTGTGTCGAATCGCACAGCATCCCTGGTGGTGCCCGGCTAGGTTCGAGGCATGAGTCGGTCCCTCGTGCCTGCCTTCTACTCGCGCTCGCTCTCGGGGCATGCCAGGCCGAACCGGCCCAGCCGGCGCCGCCAACCGACCCGCTCATCGCGCTCCGCCTCGATCCAGCTGGGGCCATTGCTGCCTTCCCGGACGCTGAGATTCAGTTCCGCGCCAGCAGCGAAGCCCGCAGCGGCACGCTGGTTCCGCTTTCCGAGGGCGTCCGGTTCCGCGTCAGCAATCCGACCGTCATGACCGTCGATTCGTCCGGCCTCGTCACGACGATTGATGCCGGCGCGGCCTACCTGATCGGCGAGCTGGTGCGGCCGGCCGGCACGCTGGCTGACTCCACCCTCGTCACGGTGGTCTGTACGCTGGAGATCCGGCAGGAGTTCGAGCCACCATCGCAGACCCTCTCCGTCGGTGAGTCATTCACCCCGAGGGTGACGATCACAACCTGCGGCGGACATCGACCCTGACCGACCCGGTTACATGGCAGGCACTCGACACCCTCGTTCTCGTGGTCGACTCCTGGCGGGCAGGTCGCGACCGGCCGAGCGCCTGGCTCAACCCAGCTGCGGTGGTCTCCTGAGCCTGGGCCAGCTCGGCGCCATTCCGGTCACCGTAACGCCGTAGACGCGCCTCCCGGTGCAACCGCCGCCCAACCCAATCTTGAACTGGACGGGCGCCCGGCGCTCCGCTTGCCGAGTCGCGGCCGCGCCCCAATGTTGGTTGGAGGATGGCGCGGCCGCTCAGCTCCGATGCGGCGCCCGCCAGTTAAGATCGTACGTTAGGCATCCAACGATGGGTTCTGTTCACTACGAGGCTCTTGAGGCTGCCCTGATTGCCGCCGGCGCGCCTGCGGCATGGTCGAAGACTGCCTCAGGCGTGCAGTTGACCGGCGCGGGGCCTGTCGCCGCCTTGGTCAACACCGGCGTGTCCGCAAAGCCCTATTCCGCCCTGCTGCTCGACGCATTGCCACAACTTGTCGGAATGGAGCGCGAGATGGTCATCCGGGCGCTATCGGAGCGTGGCATGCCGAAGGCCGGCCCAGTTCTCGCTGCGCTGATGGCGACCGACCGGTCGCTTACACCCATGGAGGGCTGGGCGGTCGGAAATGCGCTTGCAACGATCCGGGACCCGGCAACCTTTGGCACAGTGGTGACGCTCTGCGGGGACAAGCGCCTGGGCATCGCACGGCAGATGCTGTTTGGCTTGCTGCCAGGAATCGGAACGGAGGCAGCCTATGAGGCCGCCCTCGCCGGGCTGGATGACGGTACGGTTAGAGGGCACGCTATCGAGGCTGTCGGTCGATTTGGCCGGGCGGAGGCCCTCGACCAGCTGCGGGTCGTTGCCACGGAGGCTGGAAAGTACGAGACCAAGGCCAAGGCAACGGCCATTCGTCGGCTCGAAAGGGCGACCTCCCGCCGAGCTGATGCCTAACCAAATCTTGCACTGGACGGGCGCCCGGCGCTCCGGTTTGCGGTCGCGGCCGCGCCCCAATGTTGCTTGGAGGATGGCGCGGCCGCTCAGCCCCGAGCGGCGCCCGCCAGTGAAGATTGGTCGTTAGACCGCACGGCGACGAGTTTCACACTTGCGCAACCTTGCTCAAGATGCTCCGACGAACTCGGTCAGTGCACTGCTTCGCACCGCCTCGGCCGTTCGCGGCATCTGGGCGTCGCGCACCGAGCTTGTCGGAGTCCCCATACGCAGTTTCCTTCATCGAAGACTCGCGGACGCCCATGCCCTCGACCGTCTCCGCGACGGCCCGGTCGCACTGCGGACCCACGGGCCCCTCTATTGGCGCTGGCTCGCACGCCATGTCGACCATTTGCTGGTCCAGAACCACCCGGGCGTGCACGGCGCCTTCCATGCCGAAGGTCCGTATGTCTACATCCGCCGAGTTCCTCGGCCGGGATACCACCACGCCCCTAGATGTCGCGGTCTTGATCGTCCATGAGGTTACGCATGCCCGGATCGATGCGGCAGGCGCCGAGTACGTTCCGAACGTGGCCATTCGGGTGGAGCGTGTCTGCATCGGCACGAGATCGCCTTCGCGCGGTCGCTCCCCGACGAGCTTGGGGCGAAGCTCCTTCCACGCATCGAATACCGCTACGCGAACGCCGACACCCTCTGGAGTCCCACGGAGGCTCGCAGGCGAACGGAGGGAGGCTCTTGCGGCGTTGGGCTCACCGGTATGGGTCCGAAGGGTGATGCGCTGGCTGTCGCGCTCAGCCGTGCGGTCTAACCAAGAAATGCTGCCGACGAGGCCGCCCCGGGCATCGTTGTGACATGGCGTCGCAGGCGCCGCCGCTCCATATTGGCTGTGAGCCGCGGCGGCGCCTGCACGTGCGGCCTCGCAGCAGATTTCCTGACCGCTAGCCAGTCTCGGCCACCCCCTTGATCAATCGAGCCGCCGGACCGACGTCGGGTCGCCCCCGGAGGGCGACCGCGCCCGGCGGGGTTGTTATCCCTGGCCTGTCTTCATCTCCCCCGGTCTCTTGTATCGTACTGGGTCGACATCGGGCGAAACGAACAAGGCCTTCTGGATCTCGAGAATGGGCACCTTCCCAAAGTGGGCATAATCCCGTCCCGGAGGCAGTGGGCTCGATGGTCCACGCCGAGCAAGCTGACTGCCATTGGCGTCTTGCTGACCGTGGTACTATGGGTCGTTGACAAGGTGCTAGACCGGAACTCGTCGCAGCCCGTCCCGATTCCACAGCATGCCCAACCGGCGTCCGCCAGCTCGCCCCAGAGCGACCCTTCGCCCTCATACGATGAATCGGGCCGGTCTTGGCTACCGCAGGCCACCCCCCACCAGCTTGCTCGCTATCTCTTTTCGCTCCCGCCCCTGACCAGGGAGCGGACCTTTGACAGCGTCTATGTCGGCGCGTGGGTACGCTGGAGGGGTGTTGTCGCTGGTATCGCCCGACGGAGTGACGACATTCTTGTTGCCACCACGAGTTCGGAGGATGGCCACGAGGCAGACGTTGCGGTCTTCTTCGGAACTCACTTGCGTGCTCAACTTGAGACGGTACGCGAAGGCGACACTCTGTTGTATGCCGGCCGCCTCGTGCCTCCTGGAATTCGACGCTTCGAGCGCGGCTCGGCCAATTTCGATGTCGACAGCGCCCAGATCATTAGGTTGGTTGCCGTACGTCAGTGACGGAGCCTTCTTACTGGAGCGGCGAGCCGAGCAGCGCAGGTGCACCGGCAGGTGGTAGGCCCCTTCAGGGAGCTGGCTAACCAAGAAATGCTGCCGACGAGGCCGCCAAAGTATCCTGCCATGCTGTGGCGTCGCAGGCGCCGCCGCCCGATGTTGAGCTTGGGTCGCGGCGGCGCCTGCACGTGGCGGCCTCGCGGCAGATTTCATGGCCGTTAGACAGCAGGCAATGGGCATCTCTGAACGAACAAGGAAGATCCTTTGGGGCCGGTCTGGGAACCGGTGCGCGATATGCCGCGTCGAGCTTGTCGTCGACGCCGCAGGTCCAGACGCCGCGTCGGTAGTCGGTGACGAGTGTCATATCACATCCCCGCGTCCCGGCGGTCCTCGCCATGATCCTAGCGTCCTAGTCCCGGACGACATCGAGAACCTCATTCTCCTGTGTCGCGTGCATCACAAGATGGTCGATGACCAAGTCGAGACCTATACTGCCGCGCTCCTCCGGGAGTTGAAGGCGAACCACGAGGGCTGGGTCTCGGAACAACTAGAAGACGAGCCTTCACCGGCTCCGATACGAGTCACGCGCATCAAGGGCAACGAGCCCCCATATCTATTACGGCTTCGATCAGGTACTGACGTTGCATCGATCGTGGAGGGCGCGCGAGCGCACAGCTTCAGCAATGACGAGCTCACCTCGCAGGCGGAAGTCGACCTTGTTGCACGATTCGCTGACCAGGTCGAGTTCTTTGGCGACTTCTCAGCGGAGATGGATGCCGGGCAGCGCGTTCATTTGCTTCACGATCTCACAACTCTTGTTGGCGAGCTGGATGAGCATGGCTTCTGGGTGTTTGGCGCCCGGGAGGTGCAACGCATCGAGGGTGGGTTCGGGCCTCCATCTCCGTGGATCGTGGTAACGTTGAGAGTCCTTCGGAGCACCAACCCTGCGATCGTGCAGCTGCGGCTTGATGGCACCGGCGGCAGCAGCGATCAGAGCGCGCCTGCTGTCTAACCCGGGCGTGGAGCTGCCGAGGCCGCTAACCATCTTGGCATTCACGTGGCGTCGCCGGCCCGGCCGCTCCATGTTTCTCCGAGGCCGCGGCCGGGCCGGCACGAAGCGGCCTCGCAGCTCACGCCCTATACGTTCGGCAGCCGACCGTTTTCGATCTTCTCCTTCTCTTTACTGGGTCGTTTCGTGTATGCGAGGCGGTCCGCAGGCGACGATCGCCACCCGTCCTGACGGGCGCCGCCCGCTCCCGCTCGCCACGCGCGAGCGCCGGGATGCCGAGCGCCGCCGCGGCGGTCGGGGCGAACGCTGCCGGCCCGACCATCGGTCCGCCGGCCGTCCGTCGGGCGGCTCCGGCCGCAGCACCCGCCCCCGAGCCAGCGGGCTCCGATGAGGGCGGCGCTCGTCCGGCCGCTCGCCGGGCGTGGCGAGCCTGCCCTCCGTGGGATGCCGCGCCAGCCACTCCAGATCCGGGTGTGTCTCCACTCCAGGGCGCCGCTCCCTCGCGCGTGCTGCCGAACCCCTGCTTGCAGCGGCCGGGCGCCCGGGGCTCCGTTGCTGGAGTCGCGGCCGCGCCCCAGGTTTGTCCGAGGACTGGCGCGGCCGCTCAGTTCCGCTGGGCGCCCGCCGCTGAAGCAGTAATCGTTAGGCGGATGCTCCGACGGACATCGTGCCACCACCGGGGAGCTGTTCAGTTGAGCAAGGTGAACAAGGCGACGTTCTTCGGTGTACCCGCCGCCGTACGGCGGGAACTGGCTCGGTCGGCAAAGGACGGCGGCCCACGACGATGGGCTGCGGCCATGGCCCATGAGCACGTCTGGGGCGGAATTGGGGTCCGCGAGTCGGGCGATGGCGTGTCCGGGTCGTTCTACGATGACTTTCCGGCTAGTGTCGTCGGCGACGTACCAGCCTCGGCGAAGTTTCTTGACCTCCAAGGGCAGGCCCCGGACCTCCCCGAGGTAGAGCGGCTTCGGCACCTGGAGGTCCTCTGCGTCCGGCCGGTCAGTCGCACCCTATTCAGGGCGATCGCCAACCTCCCGAAGCTCCGCGTACTCGTGCTCGGCGGTCCAGTTCGAACGCTCGCCGGGCTCCGTGGCCTCTCCCAGCTGACCCACGTGAAGATGGAAGTCACGGCGGGCGCTAATCTCCGCCCTCTCGCGCGGCTCCCGCGTCTGCGCACGGTCCTACTCGAGGTTCGCGGCCCCGGCCGGTTCAACTTCGCCCAACTCGGCAAAGCGGCTCAGCTCCGGGGCTTGGCGATCGCCCCACTTCGTGATCGCGATCCCCTTCAGGTGCCGACGCTACGGCCCCTTGCAGCCTTCAAGGGCCTGGCTCAATTGGACCTCCGAATGCTCAGGAGCAACGATCGCAGCCTGCAGTGGCTCTCGAACCTCCCGCTCACACGTCTCAGCGTCTCCAACTCGTTTAGCACCGC
>JAWKQJ010000027.1:0-68141 GCA_041390205.1 Gemmatimonadales bacterium | reverse complement strand
CGGGCTCTCCTTGAGCGAGAGCTGGATCGTGGTGTCGCCCTTCTTGATGAACAGGTTGGCGTAGTCGAGCCCGTCCATCCCGCGGTCCAGGAACGCGTCGTCGCCCAGCCCCTTGATGGCGATCGGCTTCTTGGACTTCTTCCGGCCCCGCTCGATCCCGTCCGCCGGAAGCACCCACACCTCGAACGCGTCGGTGCCGTTGACGAACTGGTAGTCGCACCAGCTGGCCGCGCCTTCCCTGTCGGCTTTCGGGGTGCCTTTGACTCGGCTGATGGTCGCTTCGACCTCGGCTACCGTGACCAGGGCGCACGGATCCGGCGCGGCGGTCGCGGCCGGTGGGAGCGGACCCAGTCCAGCGGATGTTGCCACGGTGAGCATCGCGTGGTGCCACAGGGTCGTGAGCATGAGGTCTCCGGGAAGAAGGCGAGCCAGCCGCCGGTGTGATCAAACGCGTCTAGCGAGCCCGCCCTCCAGCTCGCGCGTCGCGCAGCGCCGTTGCCGGGCTCGATTGCGAGAACAGTGCAAGGGGGCGCCCCGGTCCGCCGCCGTATGTCGAGTCGGAGCGCGGCCTGTCATCCCGCGGTCACGGCGCCGACGCCGGCGCCCGACTCCTCAGCACCCGATCGAAGCCGGTCATCACCCCGAGCTGCCGAGTGTCGTCCCCCGCCATCGAGACCAGCGCCGCGATCCGCCCATCCGGCCCCAGCGTGTGGTTCCACGCGAACGTCCGGATGAACGGCCCCTCCGCCACCAGCCGCGGCCGCCCCGCGCGGAACCCGTTGCTCCGGTCGATGTCCACCGCGAGATACCGCCGCCCGTCCCGGTAGATCAGTCCCTTGCCGTCCTGCGTCCAGATCGGCTGCTGCCCCCGCTCCGCCACCGGATGGATCGCGCCCGTCGGCGGCACCGGCGACACCTCCACGCCGCCGTCCGCGCCGCCCCACGCGAGCCAGCGCCCGTCCGGCGAGAAGCTCGCCGCGAAGCCGCGGGCGGGGATCGGGTGGCTGGTCGAGTCTCCGCGGAGCGAGCGGATGAACAGGTCGCCCGTCCGCCAGTTCGAGTAGACGAAATCCTGGCCGTTGGGCGCGATCGTGAGGTAGGACCCGTCGAGCGGCGCCAGCTCCTCGAAGCTCCGACTCTCGAAGGAGTAGAGCTTGGCGCCGAGAAAGACGTTCTTGACCGGGTGGAAGAGCCCCACCATGAGCGACCGGCCGTCCGGAGTCCACGACCCCGGGTAGGAGCGATAGTTCCCCGGCACCGTGACCCGCTGCGGCACGCCGGTCTCCAGGTCGACCACCAGGATCTCCCAGCCCCCCGTCTCCATCCGCGAGTGCACCGCGAGCCGGGTCCCGTCGGGCGACATGCGGGGCTGGGTGTAATTCCCCCGCGGCAGGGGCAGGGTATCGAGCGCGCCGCCGTCCGCGAGCGACGCCACCGTGCCGTAGAGCTGGCTCCGACCAGGAACGAAGATGAGGGTCCCGTCCGCCGCGACCGCGTACTGCGCGAAGCCGAAGCCCTCCTCGATCCGCATCCCCGAGACCACCGGCACCGCCCCTCCCAGGACCCGGCGACTCCCCGCGTCGAACGGCAACGCCATCAGCACCCCGTCTCCCGCGCCGTAGACCAGGTGCCCGGTCGCGACGTACTTGGGGCTGTGGCCGAGGAGCAGGTCGGCCGGCTGGACCGAGTCGAGCGGGATCACTCCGCGACGGGTGATCGCGAGCAGGGTCGCGTCTTCGAGCGAGAGCAGCGCGAGCTGCCCCGAGCTCAGGTGACCGACAACCCACTTCCCGTCCGGAAGCACCTCCGGCGCGCCGAACTGGGAGTCGAGCAGCGTGGTCGAGTCCCGCCCGCCGGAGGCGGAGACCCAGGTCCTCTGGAAGCCGTCCTGCTGGAAGAGGAGAATGTCGTCGGCCGCGGGCCACGCGGCGCCCGCCGGCCGCTCGACCTTGGTGAGCGTCACCGGACTGCCGCCGGCGGCGGCCACCTTGCGGAGCTCGTTGCCGGCGAAGTAGCCGATCCATTCGCCGTCCGGCGAGAAGAACGGGTGATAGGCGCCCTCGGTCCCCGGGAGGATCACCGCCGAGTCGCGATCGAGCGGCCGGATCGCGAGCACGGTGGTGCCGCCGCGCGGCGAGGCGTAGACGAGCTTGTCGCCCTGAGGAGCGAGGGCCACGGCCAGCTGCCAGACTCCGAGCGGGCCGGGACCCGTGAGCGCGAGAGGCGCCGTCTCCGGAAGGATCAGACTCCAGTGGCGGGCCGGAGCGTCGGGCGCGGCCGGGCGGAGGGTCCGGCCGATCAGGATCCCGCCCGCGAGCGCCGCCGCCGCCGCGACGGCCGCCACCAGTCCGTGCCGCCGGGTCGCCGCGCGCTTGGTCGCCCCGGTCGCCAGCCGCTCCGACGTCTTCGGCACCGGCCGCCGGAGCGCCTCGGCGAACTCGGCCGCCGATTGGAACCGGTCGGCCGGGATCTTCTCCAGCGCCACGTGGATCGCGGCGGCGAGGTGGGGTGGCACCATCGGCCGCGCCTGCTCGACGGGCTGCGCGTCGCTGGTGATCACCGCGGAGAGGATGGCCTGCGCGGTCGGTCCGGAGAACGGGGCGGTCCCCGCCAGCATCTCGTAGGCCGCGCAACCCAGGGAGTAGATGTCGCTCCGCCCGTCGACCAGCGTGTCACCCGACGCCTGCTCGGGGCTCATGTACTGCGGTGTGCCGAGCGAAAGCCCGGTCTCGGTGAGGCGCGACCCCGCGGCCTGCGACAGGGCCAGCGCGATTCCGAAATCCGCCACCACCGCGTGCCCGTCGTGGAGCAGGATGTTCTCCGGCTTGATGTCGCGGTGGATCACGCCCTGGCGATGGGCGTACGCCAGCGCGTCGGCGACTGCCGCGGTGATCTCGACCACGTCGTCGATCGGCAGCTGGCGCTCCCGCTCGAGCCGGCCGCGGAGAGACTCGCCCCGCATGAACGGCATCACGTAGTAGAGCTGGCCCTCGACCGAGCCGGAGTCGATCAGGCCGAGGATGTGCGGATGCTGGAGGTTGGCGGTGACTTTGATCTCGGTGAGGAACCGCTCCCCGCCGATCATCGCGGCCAGCTCCGGCCGGAGCACCTTGATGGCGACCTTACGATGATGCCGGAGGTCGTCGGCGAGGTGGACCGTGGCCATCCCGCCGGCGCCGAGAGTGCCCTCGATCCGGTAGCGGTCGGCCAGGGCGGACACCAGGGACGGCGGTGGAGCGCTCGCCATCGGGCTCACCTCTTCTCAGGGCCAGACGATTCGGAACGGGGTACCGGTGGTGCGTGAGGTGACGACGGAGCCGCTCGCCGCGTGAGTCCCGGGCGCCAGCGGTGACCGGCGTGCCCCGACGGCCGCTGGGTGCGCGTTCATCGAGGCGACAAATAGCCTACATCGCCGTCGCCAGGTGGGAAAGGGTCGCCGCTCTCGAACGTCAGGGCCCGGCCAACAGCTCCAGCAGGTCGGTGGGCCGCTCCAGAAAGAAGTCGGGCGCGGACGGCGCCAGGTGATCGCGGTCGAACGGCCCCCAGAGCACCGCCGCCGTCCGGGCCCCCGCGGCGCGCCCCGACGCCATGTCGTGGACGCTGTCGCCGACGTAGATCACGCTCGCCGGCTCGAGCTCGAGCACCGCCGCGGCTCGGGTGACCGGCTCGGGATGCGGCTTCGGATTGGCCACGTCGTCGACCGCGACGATGGTGTCCATCGCGTCGGTCAGACCAAGCAGGTTGAGCCCTCGGAGCGCGCCCGTCCTCATCTTGCTGGTGACCAGCCCGGTGCGGAGCCCCCGGCCCCGGATCGCGTGCACCATCTCGACCACGCCCGGATAGGCCCGCACCACCCTGTCGTGGTTGGTCACGTTGTAGTCCCGATAGGTCGCGATCATCGCCTGCAGCACCGGCTCGTCGTGCGCCCACTCGGCCAGCTGGACCCAGAGCGGCGTGCCGATGCCCGCCAGCCAGTGCGCGTCCGAGCGGGGCGGGTGACCGTGCACCTCGAGGGTGTGATGGTAGCTGTCGAGAATCAGTCGAATCGAGTCGAGCAAGGTGCCGTCGAGGTCGAACAGCACCGCCTTGGTGTTCGTCATGGCTGGCGAACGTAACGACGCGCGCAGCCCGACTCCAGCCTCGGGTCGGTCGAGAGGTCGTCCGCCGTCTCAGTCGACGAACACCAGCGCGACGATTTGATAGCGGATCGATCCGGCCGGCTCGGCCGCGACGTTCCCGAGCGCCGCGAGCGCCGCGATGGTCTCTTCCCCGCCCCAGCACGAGCTCCGCTGCCAGCGACTCGAGCCCGGCCGTGGCGGGGCGGCCGAGGCCCTGGAGTGCCAGGTCGAGGTGTTCCATCGCGGCGTGATCTCGCGTCCGCCGGGCTTCCAGCAGTCGACGACCGACCGCCGCGCGGGCCCGGCGCACCGTGGTCGTGGAGCTCGCGCGGAGCCGCGTTGCCGTCACCCGCGCGATCCAGCGCTCGACGTACCACTGTGAAGCGTCCTGGTTGAAAGCCCGCCGGTCCTGTGTCGATGGCCCGACCTCCGCGTTCGACGGGCTCGATCGCCCACGCCGAGTCGAGGCGGTCTCAGCACCCGCTCGGCTCCCATCGACCAAATTCCCGCGTCGAGTGCCGCCGTCACGGTGATCGGCTCCGGCTCGAGCCCTTCGAGCCGCACGGCCATGAGCGCTCCGCTCGGCCCGCGACTGACCGCCCATCCGGTCTCGCCAGCGACCTTCCGCCAGCGCTCGGCGACGCGCCGCTGCCGGGTCCAGGCCTCGTCCGCCCGATCCGAGAGACCGACCAGCCGCGGCATCCGGCCCTTCGCCTTCGAGCCGGGCGATCAGCTCGAGTCGCGCGTCGATCTCCTCGGGCGGATCGAACCGCACCACGCGGACCTCGGGATGCACCGAGCCCATTCGCGCCGCCCGCCCATCCCGTTGCTCGATCCGCACCGCGGTCCATGGCAGATCGTAGTGAATCACCGTGCGGGCCCGCTGCAGGTTGAGCCCCTCGGCGGCCACGTCGGTCGAGAGCAGGAGCCAGGGCTCGCGCCGCCAGGGCACCTCGGGTCGGGGCCCGGGGCCGAACGCCTCCAGCACCAGACGCCGGGGATAGCGGATCGGGCCGACCCCGGCGCGTAAGCCCGTCACCCAGGCGACGCCCGTCGCCTCCAGTCGCCGGGCGAGATACTGACCGTCGCGACGAAGCTCGAGAAGAGCACCGCTCGTCGGGTGCCCTCGGTCGAGCGCCGCGGCGAGCGCGTCGAGCTTGAGGTCGGTTCCGGTCTCCTGAGCCTGGTTTCGCCGGGCGAGTCGCTCGAGCGGCCTTCGGTCCAGGAGCGCGAGGTCGGCCGGCGCCTCCGGATCGGGGAGCAGCTCCCAGAGCACCAGCTGGTCGGCAAGCGCGCCGACCTCCCGCTCGACGTCCCGTCGGCTCACCCGCCGCCCCGCGCGCCTGGCCGCGTGCGCGTGCTCGAGCAGCAGGCGATGCCGGCGGATCGTGGCCGCGAGTGCCGCGGGGCTCGACGCGAGCGCCCGGAGGAGCGAGGTCCGGAGCAGCGCGGCAACGCCCGGATTGCGGGAGAGCCGCAGCCGATCGACGGCGACGAGCGTCTGGCGCGCCGCCGCCGATCGCGCGAGCCAGCTCGGCGCCGATGCCTGCGTCTTCCTCGGCAGCCGCTCGGTCGTGGCTTCGCGGATCACCAGGGCGGAGAGCACCGGAGGCGGCGCGCCTCGGCTCAGTCCCTCCCGGAGCGAAGCTAGGCCGCGGCTCTCGAGCGCGTCGTCGCCGACCGCGAGCAGGAGCTGTGCGAGCAGGTCGTCCGTCCGGTTGACGATCGGCGTGGCGGATACCAGGACCACGTGCCGCCCGACCAGGCCGGGCGCGATCGTCCGATAGCGACGGGTGCCCGGCGTCCGGAACCGGTGGCTCTCGTCGACGATCGCGGGCCCGCGACCGATGGGGCGCTCGCCCCTGCTGAGACGCTCGTGGCTGGTCACCCTCGCGCGGATGCCGAGCGCGGCCGTCGTCTCCTCCCAGCCCGGCACCAGAATGGCCGGCGCGAACACTTCGACCGGCACCTCTGGCGCGAGCGCCCGCGCGGCGGCGAGCGCCACATAGGTCTTGCCGGTGCCCACCGGATCGGCCAGGAGCGCGCCGCCGAAGGCACGCGCCGCGGCGACGACCCGACGAAAGGACCGCACCTGCGTCGCCCGCAGCCACTCGGGCGGCTGGTCGGCGGCCTCGGCCGGGCGGAGCGCCGCCGCGATCGTGGCAGCGACGGCCAGGGCCGGGGGAGCCTCGCGCGAATGCCCGCGGTCATTCGTTCCCGAGGAGCGCGGCGCGGTCGTCGTGGTCGAGCGCGAGCAGCTCGGCGCACCGCTCATCGGCGGCCTCCTGGTCGAAAGCCGAGCCGGTCCACGCCCGCTCGCCGATCGCGAGCAGCGAGGCGTCGGCCATCACGCCGTCGGGGAGCGGCAGGGTCTCGACCACGTCGGCGTTGAAGCGGGCGAAGCCCGACGCCGCCACCGTCGCCCTGAGCCGGGCGAGCAGGCGGACCCAGCCCGCGTTGAGCCAGACGGCGAGCCGGAGCGCGGACTGCCTGTCCCCGGCCGCGATCACGTAGCTCGTGTTGAGCGGGACGATGGTCGCGTGCGCCGGACCGCTCAGGACGGCCGCCTCCAGTTGGCGGGCAAGGTCCGCCCAGATCACCCGGTGGCCGGGCAGTGCGGCGGCGGTCCGGAAGAGCTGCCAGTATGGTCCGCCGCGATGATCCGCCCGGCGCTCGAGCGCCCGGCGATGCGGAGCGAGGTGTCGGACGGCCGTTTCGGGCAGCTCGGCCCGCGGCTGGCCGTGCCGGTCGTGGGTCCAGAGGATCGTGTGCCCGCAGGAGACCCGGAACGGGCCGATGTCTCGCCCGCGCACGATCGGCCGGATGAGCGCCGCGCCGACCGCCGGATCGGGGTCGAGAAAAGCGCGGTCGAGCCCGGTCTTCACGCCGAGCCGGACCGTGAATCGCTCGCCGAGACTCGGGTGGGTCGAGCGGAGCCGCGCCAGCACCCGCGCGCCCGCTCCAGCGACCAGGGCTCCGCGCCTAACGCTTGCTGTGCCACCCCGGGGAGCCGCATGGTCGAGCCCGCTTCGGAGATGGTGGCCGTCCTCGGGCTGGCGTCGGGCGGCCACCAGCGCGAGCGGGTAGACCGTGGCGCCGAACGCGTCGTCGTGGTCGCTCAACCGCTCCGCGACCAGCAGCGTCGACCGTCGCGCCAGCTCGGCCCGGGCGGTCGCGGCGTAACCGGCGGTGGTGAGCTTGGCCGGCACCAGCATGCCGAGCACGCCGTCCTGCCGGAGCAGCTCGAAGCTCCGCTCGAGAAAGGCCAGCGAGAGATCGGGAAAGTGGCCGAAGCCGCGCCCGTTGGCCGCGCTCCGACACCAGCGGAACCGCTCCCTGAGCTCGGCGCGCCGCCGGCTCGAGAGCGCTTCGCCCCGCACCCAGGGCGGGTTCCCGATCACGACGTCGAAGCCGCCGCGAGCCAGCACGTCGCCGAACTGCGCCGCGAAGTGGAACCAGGGCAGCTCGCCCGCGTCCCGGAGCCGGCGTTCCATGGTCTTGAGCCTCCGGCGCTCGCCTCTGAGCCGCGCGATGGCCGCCTTGGCCTTCGCGGTGCGAGGGGCTCGGTCGGAGAAGAGATCGGGACCGCGCTCGGCGGCGACTCGTTCCCGCAGCTCGTGATCGACCACCTCGACAGCCCGCCCGATCGAGGCCCGAGCCGCGTCCAGCTCCAGGCGTCGAAGCCGCTTGAGCGCGGCCGCCTTGGCCGGCCCCGTGGCCTGGGCGGCTTCGCGCCGGGTCCGGGCCAGGCGCTCGGCGCCCTCCGGGCTCGGTGCCGGCAGGGACGGCTCGGCCAGGCTGTCGCCCTGGCGGACGAAGCTGTCGAGGTTGGGGAGCGGCGCGATCGCGACCGGATCGTCCGAGGGCTCGGCGTCCAGCACCGCGAGCCAGAGGCGGAGCTCCGCCAGCCGCACCGCCGCCGGATTGCGGTCGACGCCGAAGAGATTGCTCGCCAGCACCGCCCTGGTGGCCGCCGCCGGCGCCTCGCCCAGCTTGGCGCGGATCCCGGCCAGCCGCCGCAGGGCGCCGAGCAGGAAGGCGCCGCTGCCGACGCTCGGGTCGAGCACGGTGATCGTCGCGAGCGCCGCGCCGAGCTCGACGGTCGGCTCGGCCAGCAACCGGCGCGCCTCCCGACCGCCGACGCCGAGCCGGAGCGCCAGCCAGTCGGCGAGCGCCGCGTCGAACAGCTCCGCTACCATCGCCGCCGGGGTGTAGAACGCCCCTTCCGCGCGCCGGGCCGCCGGGTCCATCACACCCTCGAACACTCGGCCGAGCATGTCGGGGCCGATCGCGTCGGGGCCCGGCCCCTGCCTGACGGTGAAGTGATGTCGCTCGAACAGGCCGTCGAACGCGTCCCGCCAGAGGTCGTTCCCGAAGCTTGGCCGCCAGCGCCGCTCGAGGGGATGCGGCTCGAAGAGACCGCCGTTCAGATACGGGATCCGGCCGAAGCGGCGAGCCCGCGCGGGCCGCGTGGCTCCCGGACGGTTGAGCGTTCCGAAGAAGAGCGGCGCCAGCAGGTCCCGCTCGATCGAGCCGTTGGGCAGCGTGCGATCGACCGCCTCGGCGAGGAAGCGCGGCCGCCCGTCCAGCCAGCCGCGCTCCTGCACGAAGTAGAGGAAGAGCACCCGCGTGAGCACCAGCAGCGCGAGGGTATGGCGGTCTTCCGCCGGGATCGAGCGCGCGAGCGCGCCCGCGAAGCCGTCCAGCGTGGCCCGGAACTGCCGGAAGAACCGATGCCCGAGGTCGAGCCCGGCGAGCGCTTCGGCCCATTGGCAGGCGAGCGGCGCGCCGGTGAGCCCGGTAGTGCCGGCGGGCGAGAGCCGCCGGAGGTCCGCGGCGGAGGGCGCCCGACGATCGATCGACACCACCGGGCAGTCGGCGAACGACGCCGACACCGCCAGGCGCTCCCGCCGCTCGTCGAGGCCGAGCACCAGGCCGGCCTGGCCGGCCCGAGCCAGCGCCCGCGCGACCCGTTGCGCGACGCCGGGGTCGGCCGGCGCGATTCCCACCGCGACGAACCGCGCCCGACGTCCGACGACGGCGGCCTCCACCTCGGGTCCGAGCCCCGAGTCGAGGGCTGGCGCCGCGAGCGGCTCCCATCCGGCCTCGAGTCCGAGCGCGACCCCGGCGAGCCGGGGCAGCCGATCCACTGCGTTCGCCAGCATGAGCTGTGCGGCGTCGACCACGGCACCGACCCGGTGAGAGCCGGCACGACGTTAGGACGGAATGGCTGGAGAGCGGGAACCAAACCTCGGCGGGCGGGGAGCGTTCTGCCGCGCCGGGCGGACGGGTGGGTCGGTCAGCCGATCTCGGCCGACGTGAGGTGACTCAGCTCCTCGCGCACCTGATCGATCTCGGCGCGGACCGAGTCCGGGTCGTCGATCCGGCTCGGCGAGTCTTCGCCGTCGGACGGGAGCAGCGTGGCCACGATCGCGTCGGTGTAGCCCACGACCGCCATGGCGACGCCTTTGTCGAGCAGGCGGTTGAGGCGGAGCAACAGACCCATGCCCTGGCGCGGGCGGAGCGCGGCGATCGCCGGCGCGAGGTTGCGGATCAGGAGCTCACGGAAGTACTGCAGCTCCTCCACCACCTCGCCGGCCGCGAGGCCTCGCGCGGCGGCGTGACGGCCGTACACCTGAGCGGCGCGCTGCCAGATCGGGCGGGCTTCACGGCGGAGCGGTCCGACCATCGCGCCGAACACGTCCACCAGGAGACCGAGCTCCTGATGGACCAGCTCGCGCGGCAAGGTGGAGGCAAAGCGTTCGCCCGCTCACCGAGCCGATCGAGCCACTGGCCGTCCATCGTGTCGCGATGCTCGCCGATGGCGCGGCTCGCGACCACCAGGGGTGGCTGCCGAGACGCCGCCGCAGGGTGCGGTTCGCTCCGAGTCGAGGCCAGGGACTATTCTAGCACACGCGCGGGCGAGAGGGCCAGCGACATCGCCACGGCCGAAGCCGGGCAGCCGCCGGCCCACTCGGGCGACGCCGCCACCGCCTCGGGCGCTCCGTCGCGCGCGATCCGCTCGAAGCCGAAGCGCGGCCAGAAATCGGCCGCCGTCTCGGTGAGCAGGTAGAGCGCGCGAAGGCCCGCCGCCCTCGCCCAATCGATCCGATCGCGGGTGAGCGCCTGTCCGAGCCCGCGCCCACGCCAGTCGGGATGCACCGCCGCCGAGCGAAAGAGGCCGTCGGATCCGTAGCGCTCCACGCCCGCGACGCCGACCAATCGTCCGTCCGCGTCGAACGCCACCACGAAGCTCTCGCCGAACTGGCGATCGAACGCGTTGGGCGCCAACTTGCAGGTCGCGAGCAACGCGCCGACCGGCGCCTTGTCCGCGTCGCTCGCGGGACGAAAGGTCAAAGGCGAATTCACCGATGCAAGCTGCGCTGGCCAAACTCCTCAAGCAACCCTGGCTGATCCTGCTCCTCGCCTGCGCCGGGTCGCCGGCGCCCGAAGGCGTCGAGGTCACCGGCGTGATTCGCTTCCAGGACGTCGAGGGCGGGGTCTACCTGCTCGAGACGGAAGACGGCGGCCGGTACCAGCTGCTCGACCTGGCCCGAGAGTTCCGCGAAGACGGGCTTGCGGTCCGCGCGACCATCCGGATCGAATCCGACGTGATGACCACGGGGCAGACCGGCACCCCGGCCAGAGTGATCCACATCGAGCGCGGCTCCGGTCGCTAGATGGCGACACCGGTCCGGACCCATCACACGGTCGGCGGCGCGCTGGGCGAGATCCTGGTCGACGTGGTGACCGTGCCCGACGGCCGCCCCGGCCCGGCGGTCCTCGTCACCCACGGGTTCAAAGGCTTCAAGGACTGGGGAATGTTCCCCCCGCTCGCGGAGCGATTGGCGCGGGCGGGGTTCACCGCGGTCAGCTTCAACCTGAGCGGCAGCGGGGTCGACGACGACGGCGAGTTCACCCGGCCCGAGCGCTTCGGACGCAACACCTTCAGCGCCGAGCTGGCCGATCTCGCTTTCCTCTTCGAGGCGCTCGACGGCGGCGGGCTCGGGATTCCCGCTCCCAGCTCCGTCGGCCTGCTCGGCCACTCGCGCGGCGGCGGCATGGCCGTGCTCGCGGCGCGTCGCGATCCGAGGGTCAGTGCCCTGGTCACCTGGGCCGCGGTCTCCAGCGTGGTCCGCTGGAGCGACGCGCAGCGCCGGGACTGGAGAGCCCAGGGCCGGATCGAGATCGTCAACTCGCGCACCGGCTTGGTGCTCCCGATCTACACCGAGCTGCTCGACGACATCGAGGCCCACGCCGAGTCGTCGCTCGACATCGAGGCCGCGGCGGCGAGCCTCGAGATCCCCTGGCTGATCGTCCACGGCGATCGCGACGAGACCGTCCCCCTGATCGAGGCCGAAGTCCTGGCGCGGGCGGCCGGCGACAAGGCGGAGCTGCTCACGATCGAGGGCGCCGGGCACACCTTCGGCGCGGTCCACCCCTGGGCCGGGCCGACGCCCGAGCTCGAGCGAGTCTTCGACGCGACCGTTCGCTTCTTCTCGGCCAACCTGGCTTGAGCGGGGGTCGCTCCGGCGCTTCCTTTCGGCATGCCCATCTACGAATACCGCTGTGACAGCTGCGGCAAGGGCTTCGAGGAGCTGGTCTTCTCGAGCACCAAGGTCGCCTGCCCCGAGTGCCAGGGCCGCAAGGTCACCCGGCAGCTCTCCGTGCCCGCGCCGACACCCCAGTCCGCCAGCGCCGCCGCGGCGCGGTGTGAGATGGGAGCCCCGCCCTCGAGCTGTTGCGGGGGCGGAGCGTGTCAGCCGCACTGAGCGCCATCGACCGGCTCCGACGGGCGCTCGCGGCGAGGACGTCGGAGACCGTCGACGACCCGAGCCGGAGCCCGGCCGCCGTGGCCGTGGTGCTCGCGGAAAGCCCGGTGTCGCTGCTTCTCATCCGCCGCGCGGAGCGGGAGGGCGACCGCTGGTCGGGCCAGATGGCGTTTCCCGGCGGACGCTGGTCGCCCGAGGACCCGGGGCTGCTCGAGACCGCCCGCCGCGAGACCCGCGAAGAAGTCGGCCTCGAGCTGGCCGACGCCGAGCTGCTCGGCACCCTGGACGACATCGCGCCCCGAACGCCGACCCTGCCCCCGGTCATCGTCCGACCCTTCGTCTTCCGAGTCGATCGCCCGCCGACACTCCGGCCCAACTACGAGGTCGCCCACGCGGCCTGGGTCGGCATCGATCGGCTGACCGATGCGTCCATCTACCGCGGTTACCGCCACGCGGTGGCGGGCGCGACGCTGGTGTTTCCCGGCTACCATCTGCCGGAAGGCGTGGTCTGGGGAATGACCGAGCGGATCCTCACCCCGCTGCTCGACCTGATTCGCTGAGACTCGCCCGGAGGCGAACGGGGCAGCCGACGCCCCGGCTCGACGACCATCGCCGCCTGAAGTTCCACGACCCGAATCGATCGCGAGCGAACCGACCACCGAGCCGAGGCGTCTCCCGGGCCTGGCAGCGTGTAGGGTTGACGGATCTCGAATTTAGGTTAAACTAAACACTGGCACAGCCTTATTTCGGGTGGCTCCGGTGAGACCGCCGGATCCCGTGACCGCGCTCGCGTGGTTCGGCGTCCTGGTCGTGCTCGCCGCCGTGATCTTCTGGCCGGGCAGGGGTCTGCTGGCCTGGGCCCGAGGCAAGCGCCGCTCCTCGGTGCGGGTTCAGGTCGAGGACGCCCTCAAGCACCTCCTCAACTGTGAGCTGGAGGAGACGCCGGCCTCTGTCGTCTCTCTTGCCGGAGCGCTGGAGATCTCCCGCGCCGCGGCCACGGCGCTGATCGCTCGACTGTCCCGATCCGGCTTCGCCGTCTCCGAGGAGCGCGGGCTCGCGCTCACCGCGGACGGCCGAGCCTACGCCCTTCGGATCCTGCGGACCCACCGGTTGCTCGAGCGGTTCTTCGCCGATCGGACCGGACTCCGCCCAGCCGACTGGCACCATCGGGCTGAGGCCGAGGAGCACGCGGTGAGCGCGGCGGAGGCGGAGGCGCTGGCCGCCCGGCTCGGCGACCCGGCCCTGGACCCCCACGGCGATCCGATTCCCACCGCAGGCGGTCGCATGCCGCCGAGTCAGGGTCGGCCGCTTTCTTCGCTGGCGGCCGGGCAGGCCGCCACCGTCACGCACGTGGAGGACGAGCCCGAGCCGGTCTATCGCAAGCTGGTCTCGCTCGGCTTCCATCCCGCGGTGCCGGTCAAGCTCACTGGCGTGCGCGATGGCCGGCTGGAGGTGCTGGTCGGTGGTCGGGGAATCGAGCTCGATCGGCTCTACGCCGACCTGATCACCGTCGAGCCGGTGCCCGAGGCCGTCGACCACACGGTCCTCTACCAGCGGCTCGACGTCCTGCGCCCGGGCGACACGGCGGTCGTGGCGCAGATCGCCCCGGCGGTGCAAGGCGCCCAGCGGCGCCGGCTGCTCGATCTCGGCATCCTTCCCGGCACCGACATCACCGCCGAGATCCGAAGCCCCTCCGGCGACCCGATCGCCTACCGGGTCCGCGGCGCGCTGATCGCTCTCCGGAAGGCGCAGGCGCAGGGCATCTACATCCGGGATCGGGTCCATTCCGACGGCCCGGAAGCCGGGGCGGCCGCATGACCGGCATCGCGACCCGCGGCCGCCGCGCGCGAGGCCCGGAGCTGGTCCAGCTCGCCGGGCCCTCCAACCGGTACGACTACCAGGTCGCGCTGGCGGGCAACCCCAACACCGGGAAGAGCACGGTCTTCAACGCGCTCACCGGGCTCCGCCAGCATACCGGCAATTGGCCGGGCAAGACCGTCGCTCGGGCCGAGGGCAGCTTCGCCCATCAGGGCAAGCGGGCCCGCCTGGTCGACCTGCCCGGCACCTACTCGCTCCAGGCCGGGAGCGCCGACGAAGAGGTCGCTCGCGACTTCATCCTCTTCGGAAGACCCGACGTCACCGTGGTGGTGCTCGACGCCACTCGGCTGGAGCGCAATCTCAACCTGGCGCTCCAGGTCCTCGAGATCACCGATCGGGTGGTGATCTGTCTCAACCTGATCGACGAGGCCCGCCGGCACGGGATCGCCATCGACCCCGCCAAGCTCGAGGCCGAGCTCGGCGTGCCGGTGGTGCCGACGGCGGCCCGAAGCGGGCAAGGCATTCCGGAGCTGCTCGAGGCCCTCCATGCGGTGGCGACGGGCGCGCGGACGACCACGCCTTTCCGGATCGCGGAGCATCCGCCCGAGATCGAGACGGCGATCGGTCATCTGCTGCCGCGGATCGCGGCCGCCTTTCCGGGGCTTCCGAACGCGCGCTGGGTCGCGCTCCGGCTCTGAGCGCCGACGAGCGCGTGGTGCAGGCCGTCAAGGACGGCGAGATCAAGCGCCTTCGCGAGCGGCAGTGGCGGGCGGAGGCGGTGCTGTCACGCGCCCTGGATGCCCGAGCTGTCGGAGGCGCGGCGGGCCCTGCTCGAGGCGGTCGAGGACGAGCGCTGGCGGCTGAGCCCCGGCTACGACAGTCTGACCGAGCGTCTTCCGCGGGCGGCCCGAATCGCCGACGAGGTCACAGCTCACCGGTCTCCGTCGCGCCAAGTTCGACTGGGACCGGACGCTCGACCGGATCCTCACCAGCCACTGGCTCGGCTTCCCCGATCATCACTGCTGTTGCTGATGGCGGTCTTCTGGATCACCGTGACCGGTGCCGAACTACCCGTCCGCCCTCCTGGCCGACCTGCTGATCGACACGGTGCGCGGTGCTCAGGGCTTCGGCGCCACCATCGGCATGCTGTGGTGGCTGAAGCGAGTTCGTCTTCGACAGCGTCTATCTGGCCACCGCGTGGGTGGTGAGCGTGATGCTCCCGCCGATGGCGATCTTCTTTCCGCTCTTCATGCTCGAGGACTTCGGCTACCTGCCGCAGGTCGCGTTCAATCTCGATCGCTTCTTCCAGTGGGCGGGGGCGCACGGCAAGCGAGCTCACCTTGAGCATGGGCTTCGGCTGCAACGCCGCCGGAGTGGTGGCCACCCGAATCCATCGACAGCCGCACCCGAACTACTGGTGGCGCCGATCATCACCAACAATTTCTCGCTCTGTAACGGGCGCTGGCCCACAGATCCTGATCGCGTCGGTCTTCCTCGGCACGCTGGCCCCGGCCCCTGCCAGTCTGCTCTCTGGCGGTGCGGTCGTGGGCGTGGCGCTGCTCGGGATCGCCGCGATGTTCGTCGCGTCCTGGCTCCTGACCCACACGGTGCTGACCAGCAGGGCGACCACCTTCAGCCTCGAGCTGCCGCCCTATCGGCCGCCCCGGCTGCTCGAGACGCTCTACACCTCGCTGATCGATCGCACCCTGATCGTGCTCTGGCGGGCGGTGGTCTTCGCCGCCCCGGCGGGCGCCGTGATCTGGCTCTCCGCCAATCTGCAGATCGGAGGCGTAAGCCTGGCCAGGCACTGATCCGGCTGCTCGATCCGGTCGGCGTGCTGATCGGCCTGAACGGCGTGATCCTGCTCGCCTACGTGGTGGCGATCCCGGCCAACGAGATCGTGATCCCGAGCGTGCTGATGCTCACCGTGCTGGCGTCGGTGCGCCGGACGTCGGCGCCGGTGCCGGCGTGATGTTCGAGCTGGAGTCGGCCGCCGCCGTCGGCGACCTGCTCCGCTCGGCGGGATGGACCACGCTCACCGGCGTGTGCCTGATGCTCTTCTCGCTGCTCCACAATCCGTGCTCGACCACGCTCTACACCATCTACAAGGAGACCCGGAGTTGGAAATGGACCGCCGTCTCCGCCCTCCTGCCCGTGGTGATGGGCGTCGTCCTCTGCTTTCTCGTCGCCCAGATCTGGCGCCTCGCCGCTTGACCGAAGGGATGGCCTGCCGATGACCGCCGCGCTGCGCGAGCCGCTGACTCGCTCCGTCGAGGACTACCTCAAGGCGATCTATCACCTCTCGCTCGACGGCTCGCCCGCGTCGACCACCGCGATCGCCGAGCATCTCGGGATCGCGCCGGCGTCGGTGAGCGGGATGGTCAAGCGGCTCTCCGAGCAGGGCCTGCTCGCGCACGCGCCCTATCGCGGAGTGGAGCTCACCCCCGAAGGACGCCGGGTCGCGCTCCGGATGCTCCGGCGCCATCGCCTCATCGAGGCCTATCTGGTCGCCTTCCTCGGCTACACCTGGGACACCGTGCACGACGAGGCCGAGCTGATGGAGCACGCCGTCTCCGACACGCTCGTCGAGCGGATGGCCGAGGCATTGGGCAATCCCCGCTTCGATCCCCACGGCGACCCGATTCCCGACGTCGACGGCACCATCGCGGAGTTCATCCACGTGCCGCTCACCGACGTCGCGGTCGGCGAGACGGTGACCATCCGCCGCGTCGCGACCACCGACGACGGCCGGCTCCGGTATCTCGCCTCGACCGGTCTGGTGCCGGGCACCCGGCTCCGGGTCAGGGAGCGCCATCCCTTCAACGGACCGGTCTCGGTCGAGATCGACGGCCGGGTCCAGATGGTCGGCAACGAGATCGCCGGTATCGTGCTCTGCGCGCGAGACGTAGGCTGAGATGCGGTGGCTCGGGTTCGGCTTGCTCGGCGTGCTCGCCGCCTGCGGCTCGTTCCTTCCGAACGGCCCAGCCGAGGAAGAGGTCCTCGACGGTCCGATCGAGGGACTGAGCCCCGCGCAGCTCGCGGTCTTTTTGGCCGGCGACGAAGAGTTCGGGAGGGTGTTCGCTCCGGCCGACGGGCTGGGCCCGCTGTTCGTGGCCCAGGCCTGCGCCAGCTGCCACGTGGGTGACGGCAAAGGGCACCCGGTGTTCAACCTCACCCGCTTCGGGCGCGCGACGGCCGCCGGCTTCGACCCGATGCGGGCCCAGGGTGGCCCGCAGCTCCAGCACCGCGCGATCCAGGCGTATCAGGCCGAGCGGATCCCGGCCGGGGTCACGGGCGTCGCGGTCTTCACCGCTCCGTCGGTGACCGGCCTCGGTCTGCTCGAGGCGGTGGACGACTCCACCATCCTCGCCTTCGCGGACGAGCACGATGCCGACGGCGACGGGATCTCGGGCCGCCCGCAGCTGGTCGATCCCGACGAGCTCCTCCTCGACGTCGCCAGCCTCGAGCTGCTCTACGAGCCCGGGGCCCAGCGTCACCAGCCGATCGACGGCAAGCTCCTCGGCCGGTTCGGCAAGAAGGCCTCGGCGATCAACCTGCTGCATCAGACGGTGACGGCCTACCGCGAGGACATGGGCCTCACCACCGAGCAGCTCCCGCTCGATCTGATCAACCCCGCGATGGGGAGCTTCGCCGGCGACGGGGTCGCCGATCCGGAGATCGGCTCCAGCACCGTGGCCAACGTGGTCTTCTATCTGAAGACCCTCCGGCCGCCGCCGCGCCGCGGCGCCGGCGACCCCGAGGTCGAGGCGGGCGAGGCACTTTTTTCCGGGATCGGCTGCGCCAGCTGCCACCGGCCGACGATGCGCACCGGAAGCTCCTCGATCGCCGTGCTCGATCGGGTCGAGCTGCATCCCTATACGGATCTGCTGCTCCACGACATGGGGCCCGAGCTCGACGACGGCTACACCGAGGGCCGCGCCGAAACGTCGGAGTGGCGCACCCCGCCGCTCTGGGGCCTCGGGCTCGCCGAGCGGAGTCAGGGCGGCCGGGCCTTCTATCTGCACGACGGCCGCGCCACGACGCTCGAAGCGGCGATCGAGCTCCACGGCGGCGAGGCCTCGGCGAGTCGCGAGGCGTTCCGCGGGCTCGACCCGGTGGAGCGGGCCCGACTGCTCGCGTTCCTGAGGTCGTTGTGACCCGGCGCGACTTCCTCCGCCGCCTCGAGGCCATGTCGGCCGCGGCCGTCGCGGGCGCGTCGGCGATCCCGTTCACGGGCTGTCTCGGCTTCTACTACGTCGACTCCACCCTGGTCGGCTCCCGGGTGATGGTCCGGCGCTCCGAGTTCGGAGCCAACCCCTTCGTGCTGGTCGACGCCCCGTCCGAGGCCCTGCCGATCTTCGTGATTCGAGACGACGACGGGTCCTACACGGCGCTCTCCACCCGCTGCATGCACCGCGGCTGTCAGGTCGAGCCCGCGGGCGGGCGGCTGGTCTGTCCCTGCCATGGCAGCGAGTACGCCACCGACGGCGCGGTGCTCAAGGGCCCGACCGAGCGTCCGCTCCGCCGCTTCCCGGTGAGCGTCGAGGGCGAGGCGATCGCGATCGAGCTCGCGGGGCCGGCCCGATGAGCAAGGCCCTCCGCCTCGTCGTTCCGATGGCGCTGCTCGCGGGATCGGCCGTGGCGCAGGACACCACCATGGTGCAGGGCGGGATCTACCAGCGCCCCTTCATCGTGGAGTCCGGACGAACCGCCGTGGGCGGCTACGCCGAGGGCAGCGCCAGCTACTTCCGCACCGACGGCGTGGGCGACGGCCTCAGCATGGAGCTCCGCCGCTTCAACATCTTCCTCTTCTCGGGCGTGGGGCGGAGGATCCGCTTCATCTCCGAGCTCGAGTTCGAGCACGGCACCGAGGAGATCGCGCTCGAGACCGCGCTGCTCGATTTCGTGGTCAATCCGTCGCTCGTGCTTCGGGCCGGCATCCTCCTTCCGCCGATCGGCGCTTTCAACGTCAACCACGACGGCCCGCGCTACGAGTTCGTGGACCGTCCGCTGGTGTCGACCCGCGTGATTCCGGCGACGCTTTCCGAGGTGGGCTTCGGCGTCCACGGGCGGCTCGCGCCCGGCACGGTCGACCTCTCCTACGACCTCTACCTCACCAACGGGCTCGGCCCCGGCGTGGTCCTGAACGGCGAGGGGCGGACCGACCTCCCGAGCGGCAAGAGCGAGGAGCGCTTCGCGGAGGACAACGCTTGATCCGGCCCGTGAGCAGTCGGATCGGGTTGCACGCGCCCGGCGTCGGTGAAGCCGGGCTCTCCTACTGGCGGCGTCTACAACGACCATCGCGTGGAGGCATCCGGGTCGACGACGCCCGCTGGGTCCATCTGCTCGCGCTCGATTGGGGCACCGAGCTTGGCCGGCTCAGGATCAGCGGCGAGGCCGCCGCGGCGCGGATCGACGTGGCCCCGGAGCTCCGCGAGCTCTTCGCGACCAGGCAATGGGGCGTCTATCTCGACCTGGTGCTGCCGGTGTGGCGGCCGCGGATCGGGCGCTCCGGCGGCCCGAGGTGAGTCTGGCGGCGCGGGTCGAGCACGTCGACCTGAGCCTTGCTCCGGCAGCTTCTCCTCGACCGGGCTCGGCGCCGGCGACGAGATCACCGCGCTCACCTTCGGCGCGAGCTTCCGCCCGGTCTCCGGCGGTGGCCCGCGTCAGCTATCGCGCCGAGTGGGGTCGCGACCTCCTCCGCAATCCGACCTCCCGAACCGCCGGCATCAGCTCCGGCTTCGCCACCTATTTCTGAGGCCGGAGATGACCCGGACCTGTTCCTCGACTGAAGCCGCGGCCGTCCTGGTCTCGGGTCTCGCGATCTCGATCGTCTGGAAGCTCAGGCCGATCGGGAGGGCGGGGCGCTGCCGGAGACGCCGCCGAGCGACCAGCCGTCCGTCGCGCCTTTCGCCTGGTCGCCTCGCTCCTGATCACAAGGGCACGCTGGTCGCCACGCTCGCTCGCGATTCCGGGACGGCTGGGCTTCCTGGTTCTGCCCCTGCCGTTGGGTCTCCGCTGGCTGGGTCTCGGCCTGGGCGCCGCGGCGGGTGCTTCTCGTTCTCTGGGTACGGAGCATCGAGTAACGTCCGGTCGAGCAGCGCCGCCGCGATGGCACTCCTGGTGACCCACGGTCCCTATCGGTCGTGCGCCATCCCCTCTATACGGTGGGCGTGCTGATGCTGCTCGGTCTCGCTCTGGCCGCGCAGAGCCTGGCCTTGCTGATCCTCCTCGCCTCGATCGCGCTCTGGCTCCCGAGCCGCGTCGAGGGCCACGAGGAGCGCCACTGATCGCCGCGCACGGCGACGCCTATCCGCGATTACATCGAACCACCGGGCGGTTTCCTGCCCGGCTCTGGGCGAAGTCCCATAGGAATCGAGTTGGAGCTCGCGTTGTTGCTCGGCATCGCCGTCCTGGGTCAGTCAAACCTTCGCGGTGTTCGAGGTCAGACCCCGCCTGGCGCAAGCTGCTCAAGTGGAGCATCGTGTCGGGGCTCACCCTGGCGCTCTACCTCGCGGTCGGTCACTGGGCCGTGATCCTGCCGGGGGCGCTGCTCGGTGCCGGATTCCACTTCTGGTGGTGCGGCAAGAACGGGATTCACCCCGCTCCACGCGACTCCGCGGCGCTATTACGAGCTGAGAGGCTGGCCCTGGCCGGAAGGTTGAGCCTGGTCCCGCCCTCCTCAAGCGCTCCGCACCACCCAGTCGCGCACCCGCGCCATCACCGCCTGACGCCGGTTGTCCGCATCGAGCCAGCCGGCGATCTCAGCCAGAGCTCCGGCCGCAGCCGTCGCACGGGCCGTCTCCTCCGACCTGACAGACGTTGCGGCACGGCGTGGGTGGGCTCCGGCGCCGAACTCAACGGGCAGGTCTTCCGATCAGGCATCCGGCGTCCGATCGAAGCGCCGGCCTCCTCGACCGGGATCGGGCGCGGGAACATCGGCCCCGCCGTCACGAAGGTGTGGAACTCGCCCGCTCGCCGCGGGGGTCGACGGTGGAGGGCGAGGGCGTCGAGAGCTCTGGTCCCATCGCTTGCCGACCAACGCGGATCCGCCGTTCCGGGTCGACGGACACCAGGGTCGCTTCCACCCCGGCGTCGAGCATGGCGCGGGCGAGCAGGTCGGAGCGAATGCCCCAGAGCGGGGTGCGGCTCGAGCCCGACCGACCGCATCAGCTGCTCCGCCAGGCGCGCACGTCCTGGAGAAAGAGGTCGCCGAAGGCCACCGGCCGACTCCGCCGCGCTCCTTGAGCTCGCCGGCAGCCCGCCGTCCAGGCCACCGTGTGGCTCTCGTTGGGGCAGGGCCAGGGGATCTCCACCTCGACCGGCGGCTCGAGCGAGGCGGCCTGCTCCCGAACCAGCGCGCGGCGGACCCAGTGCGAGGCCACTCGGTCGTGCTCCGCACCACCGTGGTGATCAAGGCGGCGACCGGCCGTCCTTCGGCCCGAAGCCGATGGACCACCCAGGCGCCGTCCTTGCCTTACCGCTCCAGGCCACCGCTACGCCGTGCATCGTCCCGCCTTCGCCTCCCATCTGCCTAACGTCCAACGGCGAGCCCCACCAGGAGCCGCCGGCCGAGGGCCGGGAATCCATAGACCTCCTCGTAACGATGGTCGAAGAGGTTCTCGATGGCCAGCCGCGCCCCGAGATCCGCCGTCAGCGCGAAGCGTCCGGAGACCCGGACGTCGGCGTAGTCGCCGGGGTCGATCCGCGGCGAGGGGAACTGGTTGAAGTCGCTGTCCTCACGGTCGAGCGCGGCGGTCACCCCGGCGCCGGCGCTCAACCGGTCGGTCAACCGCCAGAGCAGGTCGGCCGAGATCGTGTGCCTCGGCCGCCGGATCAGGCGGGCCAGCGATGGGTCGGTCTCGTCGAGCGACTTGGCCGACACGAAGGCGTATCCCGCGCGGAGATCGAGCCGGTCCAGGGCGGCCC
This sequence comes from Gemmatimonadales bacterium, assembly GCA_041390205.1. Classification (GTDB taxonomy): domain Bacteria; phylum Gemmatimonadota; class Gemmatimonadetes; order Gemmatimonadales; family GWC2-71-9; genus SHZU01. The sequence goes on along the minus strand of JAWKQJ010000027.1, from coordinate 46,504 downwards.
TGCCGCTCACCTCGAGCCCCCGGGTCCGCGCCCGGCTCACGTTGATGCTCCGGCCCAGGTCGGGAAACTCCGCCGACTCGAAGCCGATCAGGTCGCGCAGCCGGTTCTCGAAGACCGTGACCCCGACGCTCGCGGCGCCGCCCGGCGCGTACCAGTCGGCGCCCAGGTCCCAGCCGGTCGAGCGCTCGGGCTGGATCGTCGGGTTGGGATTCTGGAAGGCGCTGCCGTAGCGGTCCGACAGGCTCGGTGGCAGGAAGCCGGTCCCGACCGACGCGCGGAGCTTCGTCGAGGGCACCACGAGCCAGGCCAGCGCGACCCGCCCGGTGACCGCCGAGCGGAAGGTCGAGTAATCGTCCGCCCGGAGCCCGGCGCTCAACCGCAGGTCGGCGGCGGGGCGCGCCTCCACCTCGACGTAGCCGGCGCGGAGCCGCTCGTCGCGATCGTCGTCTCCGTTCTCGACCGCCGTCCATTCGGCGTTGACGCCGAAGGCAACCGCGAGGGGGCCGCCGGGCGTCACCCGGTGCTGCCAGTCGGCGACCCAGCGCCGGGCGGCGAGTCGGGAGACGAACTCGTCCCCGCCGTTGAAGCGACTGGTGCCGCGCAGGAAGTAGTGCTGCCACCCGGTCACCAGACGGCTGGTCCAGCGAGGAGTGATCCGATACTCCGCGCTCGCCGTCGCCAGCTGGTGGTCGAACGTCGTCCGGCCCACGGGCGTGGTGTTGCTGGTGCGGACGTCGCCGGGGCTCGTGTAGGACTGCTGGAGACCGCGGAAGCTCACCGCGAGCGTCAGCCGATCGGTGGTCGCGTGGCTCAGCCGGACGCTCTCGGTCCGCTGGTCGTACGGGTTGAAGGGTCGCTCGTTCTCGGTGTCGACGAAGCTCACGTCCGCGGCGAGATCGAGCCGGCCGGTGTTCCACCTCCCGCCCACCTGTCCGCGGTAGGTGGAGAAGCTTCCCGCCATGAGCGAGCTGGTGAGACCGCGCGGCTCGCTCTGGTGGTCCTGGTCCACCGCGATCACGCCGCCGATCGCCGCTCCGCCGTAGAGCGTGCTCTGCGGGCCGCGAACCACCTCCACCCGGTCGCCGCTCGCCAGCTCGAAGCCGCCCAACAGCGAGCCGGGCAGCAGGTTCGCGTCGCTCACCCGGATCCCGTCGATCAGGAGCAGGGTGTGATTCGAGTTGGTGCCGCGCATGAAGCCCGAGGCGACGCCACCTGGGGTTCCGGTGCGCACGATTCCCGTCCCCGGAATCAGGGAAAGGGCCTGTTCGAGCCGCCAGACGCCGCGGGCCGCGAGCTCGTCGGCCGAGATGGCGTCGGCGCTGACCCCGAGGAGCCGCACGGACGATCGGTGGCGCGAGGCGGAGACGACGATCTCCTCGAGCCGGGTGGTGTCTGGTGAGGCCTGGGCTTGGGCGCCGACCTGGGTGGGCAACAGGGTCGCGGCGAAGGCCGCGGCGAGCCGGAGACGCATGGTGACCCTCCTCGTGTCACCAAAGTCCCCCGAACGACGAGCCCCGCCGTAGCGGAATGCTGGCGGGGCGACGCGCCGCTGGATTGCGGCAAGCGTCCCGCTCCCTCCCTCGAGGGACATCGCGCGGGTGAGACGAAGCCGGTCTCCTGGCTCGAGGCGTCCTCACCGGCCTTCCCACGGCGGCGTGAGCCGTTCCGTAGTGGCTGTCGTCGGCGAGGACCGCGCGAACGTTGCTCCGTTCGGGCCTCTTACAGTGGCGGGGCCGCGCCGGATTTACACCGGACTTCCGGGAGGCCTCGTCTCGAATTGAGCGTTGAGGTTAGCGATACGGCTCGGCTCCACGCAAGCCGCCCGGGTCCCCGCCGGCCAGCCGGCCTCCGGTGCCTCGCTCGAATCCGACCCGCTCGATCCAGCGCGCGAGCGCCGGCGACGGGGTCAGCGCGGCCGGCGTGTAGCGGATCGGAAGGTCGGCGAGATCGGTGGGAATCGTCACCCGACCGATTCGACCGGACGACACCAGCACCGGCACCACCAGCACCGAGTCTCCCGTCTCGCGGTGCATGCGCTCGATCTGCGTCCGAGTGTCCAGGACGGCGGCGGCGCGGATCGATGCCGGCGCGTCGTCGCGCAGCAGCCCGATCCCGAGCCGCAGGTTGAGCGAGCTCGCCAGCGGTCCGATCGCGCGGGCCAGGTTGTTGCGCCAGGTCCGGGCGTCCTCGTCGCTGCTCGGCCCGTGAGCCACCAGCATCACCGCGCGCGGGCTCTCCCGACCCGCGAGCACGGCGATCCGCTCCGCCAGCACCGCGCCGAGCTCGGGTGCGTCGTCGAGGGCGGCGGCGACCTCCATCGGTACCGGTCTTGGTGGCGTGCCGACGTGGTCGTGCGCTTCGAGCCCAGGAGGCAGCCGGTCGCGCGCGCCGGCGTAGTACTCGATCTGCCGGAAGTGGGCCCCCGCGGACGAGACCATCAGCGGCACCACGACGATGCGGGCCGCTCCCTGCGCCACCAGGCTCCGGACTCCGTCCGACCACCCTCGCGTGCTTGCCTCGGGTCCCATCAGGAAGGCCGTGGCCTTGGGTCCCTCGCTCCAGCGGACCTGGGCCATCGTCTCCAGGACGCCCTGATTCCAGAGGCTGTCGGCGCCATGAGCGACGACCAGCAGACCGATCGGCCCCTGGGCGTCGGTGGAGGCGGGCATTGCGAGCAGCAGGGGGGCGAGGAGCGCTGGGGCCCGGGCGAGGAGTCTCACACCACCACCTTGCAAATGAGAATGAGTTTCAATGTGTTTACTGGCGCAATCCAGATTACCGTCGTCGCCTTTCTCCGTCAACCTGGCCAGGCCTAGCTTTCCAAACCCATGACCCTCCTCGCCGCCGCCTGCCTCGGGATCCTCGCCGCCCTCCAAGTGCCGGGTCCCGAGCAGGCCCTGACCTCCCGCCTCCCGGGCATCGCCGTCGAGGTTCGCCTCGCCGAAGCCCACTCGATCGCCGTCGGCGACACCCTCGAGCTCAGGAGCGATCAGGGGAATCGGCGGGCCTTCGTCGTCGAGGCCGTCTACCGCGCCCGTCCCGACCCCGCCACCGTCCTCCGCGGCGAGTACCAGGCCCGCTTCCACCTGAGCGACCTCGCGGCGCTCCTCGGCCGGCCCGATCGCGTCGATCGGATCGGCGTCGCGCTGATGCCCGGCATCGATCCCGACACCGCGGCGGCGCGGCTCAACCGGGTGGCCTTCGGCTATCGGGCCTACCCCTCGGATTCGATCGCCTCCCGCTCGTCGAGCACCTTCGTCGTGGTGAGCCGCTTCCATCGCGCGATCGCGCTGATCTCCATCGTGGCGAGCGCGATTTTCCTGCTCTGCATCATGCTGCTCAAGATCGACGAGCGCCGACTCGACACCGCCGTGATGCGGCTGATCGGCTTGAGCCGCCGCACCGTCTTCCTGGCCGTGGTCGTCGAAGCCTGCCTGATCGCCGCGGTCGGCTCGGTGCTCGGCGTCGGGCTCGCCGCGGCCGCGAGCGCGCTCACCAACGCGTTCTACCAGCGCCGCTTCGAGACGGCCCTGGTCTTCGCCCACCTGAGCGGCGACATCGTCGCCCGTGGCGTGACGCTGGCGTTGGTCCTCGGCGTCGTGGCGGGCGTGCTCGCGGCCGCCCGCCTGGTGCGGACCGCGCCTCTCACCCTCTGGCGCCGTCACCCGTGAGATCCGCCTGGGTGCTGCACGGGCTCGCCCGACACCGGGTGCGCACCACGCTGGTCGTGCTGGGCATCGCGGTCGCGGCCGCGCTGCTCCTCGACATGGTGATGCTCCGGGGCGGGATGGAGCGGTCCTTCGAGCGGATGCTGCTGAGCCGCGGGTACCAGATCCGGATCTCGCCCAAGGGAACGCTGCCCTTCGACACCGAGGCCAGCATCCCCGCGGCCGGCGCGCTCGTGGCGCGACTGAGGAGCGATCCCGAGATCGAAGCCGCCGGCGCCGTCGTGGGAGCCGCCGTGCTGGTCCGGATCCACGACTCGACCGAGTCGGTCGTCGGCTACGGCATCGATCCCGAGGCGCAGGCGTTCTATCGCCTCGCCTCGGGAGCGGACCTCGCCGTCGGCGATTCCGTCGGCGTCGTCGTCGGCGAGCCGGCCGCGCGGGCCTTCGGATGGGCGGTGGGCGACACGATCGAGGTCGAGAGTCGTCTCGATCCCGGAGCGCTCCGTCCCTCGGCTCGGCGAGCGCTGGTGGTGCGCGGCGTGGTCGAGTGGCTCTACGACGCGCCCGGGCAGCGCTCGATCGGGACGCTGGTGCCGGTGATGCAGACCTTCGGCGGGATCCGGGAGCTGGACGGCGCGTCCGCGCTCCTGGTCAAGGTGGTCGACGACGTCGATCCCGATGGCGTCGCCGAGCGACTCGAGGCCGAGCTGCCGAGCGTCGAGGTCAACAGCGTCGCGGGGCTGGTCCGGCACTTCCGCGCCAGGCTGGTCTATTTCCGGCAGCTCGCCGTGATCCTGGCGACCATCGCGTTCGTGGTGGCCGTGCTCCTGGTCGGCACCATCCTCACCATCTCGGTCAACGAGCGCCTCGGGGAGATCGCCGTGCTGCGCGCGATCGGCGTGATGCGCCACAAGATCGCGGGCGCCGTGATGCTCGAGGGACTCGGGCTCGCCTTGCTGGGCTCGGTCCTCGGCACCGGGCTCGGCCTCGCCACCGCCCGCTACCTCGACGCCATCCTCAAGGCCTTCCCGGGCCTCCCCGCGGCGATCTCCTTCTTCGTCGCCGAGCCGTGGTCGGTGGCGCGAGCGGCGCTCGGCGTGATGGTGGCCGGCGCGCTCGCCGGTGGCTACCCGGCCTGGATCGCCGCGAATGCTCCGATCGCCGCCACGCTGCGCGAGGAGGGCGAGTGAGCTCGGGGATCCGCTCACCCTCCGGCCGCGTTTCAGAGATGAGGCCATGAGTCGATCGGTCGAACGCTCGGAGCGGCGCCTGCTGGCGCTGGAGCGCGAAGCATCGCTTCGGGCTCGCCTGATCGCGCGCGACGAGCGGGCTCTGGTCGAGCTGGTCGACGTCGCGACGCCCTGGCTCCTCGCCGCCGTGGAGGGGGTCGTCGGGCGCTCCGCGGACGCGGAGGAGATCGTGCTCGACACTTTCCGCGTCGCCTGGACCAAGATCGGCACCCTCCCGCCCGACGCCGATCAGCGAATCCTCCCCTGGCTCTTTCGGATCGCCCGCAACCGCGCGATCGATCGGCTGCGGGCCCGGCGCCGCTATCGGGATCGACTCGAGCGCGTCGCTACGCTCGAGCCCGATCGGGCCGTCCAGCAGGCGGTCGAGCCGGACGAGGCGGCCCAGCCCGGCTGGCACGTGCACCGCCAGGTTCACGACGCGCTCGCCCGGCTTCCCGACGAGCAGCGAACGGCGGTCCGCCTGGCCTACTTCCACGGACTGACCCATTCCGAGATCGCGAAGCGGCTCGACGTTCCGCTGGGCACGGTCAAGACCCGGTTGCGCCTCGCCTTCGACAAGCTGAGGACGGCGCTCGCACCCCTGAAGGATTGGTTGACATGAGCTCTCACGACTGGTTCGTCGAGCATCGCGCGGCGTACTTCGCCGGCGCGCTCGACCCCGAGGAACGGCGATCGTTCGACGATCATCTCACCCGCTGCGACGAGTGCCGAGCCGAGCTGGCGGCGCTGGAGCGGGAGCTGGGCTGGCTGCCGATGGGCATGGAGCCGGTCAAGCCGCGACCCGGCTTCCGGTGGCAGATCGTGAGGACGGTGCTGGGCGGCGCGCGGCCCTCCCCCTGGCGGACCTGGGCGCCGATCGGCGTCGCCGCGGCGGCGCTGCTCACCGCCGGCCTCGTCGCCAGCGCCGGCTCGAGCGAGCGCGCCTGGCTGGAGCGCTCGCTCGACGACGCCAACGTCAGGCTCACCGCGCTCACCGACAGCCTCACGGTGATGCGGCGGGCGGCCAGGGTGCTCCAGGCGTCGATCGAGATGGATGGCGTCCAGGGCGGCTTCCTGGTGTTCGCCGACAGCGTCACCCACCGCTGGAACGTGGTGCTCCACGGGATGCCGGAGCCGGAGCCCGGGATGACCTACCGGCTCTGGTACGTCTGCAGCGACGGGATGGTCCGGGGCCGCGACCTGACGCCCGTCGCGGGCCAGCCGGTGATCGTCACCGTCGGGATGCCCGATCGCGGCGGGGACGTGCTCGGCGCGGCCTTGAGCGTGGAGCCGCGGTCCAATCAGAGCGACGAGCCGCAGGGCAAAGAGCTCGCGCACCTGATGCTCTGACCATGGCGCTCGTCGTCGAGGCCAGCGGTCTCACCAAGGACTACGCGATCAACGGCAAGGTCGTCCGCGCCGTCCGCGGCGTCTCGCTCACCATCGCGGCCGGCGAGTATCTCGCGATCGTCGGCCCCTCCGGGAGCGGCAAGTCGACCCTGCTCCAGCTGCTCGGGGGGATCGACACGCCCACGGCCGGCAGCGTGCGGATCATGGGGACGGAGCTCGCCACCCTCTCCGACCGCGAGCTCACCCGGCTCCGGCTCCACCGGGTCGGCTTCATCTTTCAGCGCTTTCACCTCTTGCCCGTCCTGACCGCCCGCGAGAACGTCGAGCTCCCCATGGCGGAAGCGGGCCTGCCGGCGCGCGAGCGGGGAGCGCGGGCTCACGAGCTGCTCGCGTACGTGGGCCTTGCCGATCGCGCGGAGCACCGGGCCACCCAGCTCTCCGGCGGCGAGATGCAACGGGTGGCCGTCGCCCGGGCGCTCGCGAATCGGCCCGCGCTGATCCTGGCCGACGAGCCGACCGGCGAGCTCGACGCCCGGACCGGAGAGCAGATCCTCGATCTCTTCGATCGCCTCGCGGCGGATGGCGTCACCCTCGCCGTGGTCACCCACGACGAACGGCTGGCCGCTCGCGCCCATCGCACCCTTCATCTCCTCGACGGACACGAAGTCGAGCCGGCCGCCGATGCCGGGCGCTGACCTCCGCACCGTGCTCCGGCTCGCCACCAGGCACTTGGTGGTCCGCCGGGGACGTGCGGCCTTCCTGCTCCTGGGGTACGCGATCGGCGCCGGGGTGATGATGGTCCTGCTCTCGATCGGCGAGGCGATGCTGGTCCAGTCACGCGACGTCGCGCTGGTGGGCGGCGGGGAGGTGACCGTGCTGCCCGAGGGCGTCGATCTCGAGAGCCTCCGCACCGGCGCGATGAGCGGGCTCTTCTTCGGGATCGACCGGGCCCGGCTGCTCGAGCGGCAGCTGGTCGGCGGTCCGCGCCACCGCGCGGTGGTGCGCGAGACCTCACCGGTGATCGAGCACGAGCTGCTCTACTTGCGCCGCGACGGGCGCGACGTTCCGCTCAGGGCCGGCGCCGAGATCCCGAGCGCGGCGAGCGCCGTGGGCGCCGGCCTCGACGTCGTCTCCGGCGTCTGGCGCGACGGACCCGAGGACTCGGCCTTCAGCGCTCCCACGGCCCAGGCGCTCTACGACGAGCTCGATCGCTTCCACGCGCCGGAGCCGGACAGCACCTGGGCGGAGTGGCACTACTTCAATCTGATGCCGAGCGAGGGCGAGTCCTGGTACGTCACCTATCTGGTGGGCGGCGGGCTCGCGGACGGCGGCGGTGGCGCGCAGCTCCTCGTGACCCGGCAACGGGAGGGGCGCGCATCCCAACGCTTCGAGCGCTGGTTCCGCCCGGACGAGATCGAGCTCGACACCACCCGCGCGAGTCTCGCCCTGGGCCCCGCGCGGGTGGAGCAACGGAACGGCCGTTATCGGTTGAGCGGCAGCGCGACCGGGACGGCCGGCACGCTCTCCTTCGAGGTCGAGGTCGTGCCCGAGCCCAACGCCTATCTGCCTCCGCTCGAGTTGGGCGACGAGCGCTTCCGCTCGGGATACGTGGTGCCGGGCGTGCGGGCGACGGCGTCCGGGCGCTTCTGCCTCGCGGGCCGGTGCGAGTCCGTCGACGGAGCTCCGGCCTATCACGATCACAACTGGGGCGTCTGGCGCGAGGTCGCCTGGGAGTGGGGGCAGGCGCGGGGCTCGCGACTCAGCCTGCTCTACGGCGGGGTGCTCGGACCCGAGCGCGACGCCGGCGCCGACCGCCAGCCGTTCCTCCTCGCGGTGGTGGACTCGCTCGGGATCCGCCAGATCCTCCGCTTCGAGCGGATCGAGTATCGAAATCCTGTCCCGCTCGCGTCGGAGCCGGGGCTCACGGCCCCTCGCGAGCTGGCCATTCGCGCCGGGCGCGGCAGCGACAGCCTCGAGATCCTAGTACGCGTGGCCGGCGCGCAGGCCACGCCCGTGCCCACGGCCGGCCCCGATCGGGTCTTCCTGCAGCTGAAGGGAGCGTTTCGGGTAACCGGCCACCTCGCGGGCCAGCCGGTCGCCGACTCGGGCCGTGGGTCCTTCGAGACCTTCGTCCGGCGGGTTCGCTAGGCGGGGTAGCCCGGGGCGCGCTTGGTCTCCTCGATCTGCTCGACGTGGCGGAGGCAGTGGAGCACCAGGAAATGGGCCCACTGCAGGCCGGTCAGCGGGCCGAGCGCGGGGTGCGGGGCCGCGTAGCTGGTCAGGTCGAGTGGGGTGGTGGCGAGGAACTCGATCGTCGCCAGGCGACTCTCCTCGAAAGCCTCGACCATGGCCTGCGCAGTCGGCCAGGTGCCGACCGGCCGCACGAAGTCCGGGGCGGCGAATCGCTGGTCGCGCGCCCGCAGGCGCCGATCGACCCGCTCGTCGCCGTCCGCCGTGGCCGCCAGGAGCTCCGGCGGAGTCGGCTCGCGGATCATCCGCCCCCGCATCAGCTTGCCCGACCCGATCTCGGACAGGATGACGTGCTCCGCCGTCTCCGCGATCGACCAGCGGTCGGGACCCTCCTTGAATCTGAGCTGCGGCTCGCCCAGCGAGCCGAAGCTCTCGATGAAGGTGGCCATCGACGAGCGGAGCATCGGGAGCAGCGCGTCTCGGTCTGGCATCGGCTCAGTCCAGGAGGTGATGGTGTAATTTTAGACCGTGACCGATCCCACACCCACCCCCGACGCCCCCGTCCCCGCCCCGGCCGCCGTCGACGCCCGGGCCCTGGGCCGCCAGCTCCTCGACGCCTTCGCCGTAGGCTGGTCCAAGGCCTCGGTGGAGAAGATCATGGCCGTGTTCGCCAAGGACGCGGTCTTCGTCGAGACCCCGTTCTCCGAGCCCCGCACCGGCTGGGACCAGATCCGGAGCTACTGGGCCGACGTCCCGTTCCACCAGTCCGAGATCTCGGTCACCATGGGCGAGGTGTTCGTGGTCGGACCCTGGTTCGCGACCGAGTTTCGGTCCGTCTTCCGCCGCCGCAGAACGGGCGAGTGGGTCGAGGCCAAAGGCGCCCTCTTCTGCGAATCCGCCGGCGACAAGATCACCGAGATGCGGATGTACTGGCATCGGCGCTGAGGCCCGTTTGGGCCGCCGAGTCGGCCCGATTGTCTCCGTGTCTCTAATTAGGGACAAATTCTGGCCAAGTCAGAATTTTCAAGTCGTTTAATAACAACGACTTAGATCGTCGCGACTTGTGGCACGATTCTCGAACGGTGGTTGGATAGCCCGACGCTGCATACCTTGAGAATGGCGGGCGGCTCGGGCGCTGCTCCCACCGGAGGATGATGCTATGTTGGCGCTTGGTTCCTTTCTGCTCGCGGCGATCGCCGTCCCACCGTCCATTCCAGCCGACCCCGTTCCGGCTCCGAGCGCCGACCAAACCGTGGCCTCGAGCGATCCGGTCATCCGCCTCTGGCTGAGCAGCGGCCACGAGTTCCGCGAGGGCGAGCGCGCCAAGGTCGAGGTTGAGAGCGCCTACGACGGCTTTCTGGTCGTGCTGAACTACGACTCCGACGGGCGCCTGCGGGTGCTCTTCCCCGTCGGGCCGGGCGACGACAACTCGATCGTCGGCGGGCGCCGCTACGAGGTTCGGGGCCGTGGTGATCGAGAGTCGTTCGTCGTCGGCCGCTCGGGGGACGGAGTGGTCTTCGCCGCGGTCTCGCCGGATCCCTTCGATTTTCGCGACTATCAGGTGGGCGGCAACTGGGACTACGACCGGATCTACATCGACGACCGGTCGAACGACCCCGAGGCCGACATCAGCCAGCTGCTGCAGCGGATGACGACGGATCGGGGCTTCGACTACGATCTGCTCGACTATCGCGTGTACGACGTCGGCGGGGTCTACCGGACGGTGGGCTGGTATCCCCGGCCGTACGGTTACTACGACGACTACTACTGTGACTGGTGGTATCGGCCGAGCCTGTTCGGCTGCCGGGGCTATTGGCCGGGCTACCGCGGCTACTTCGGCCTCTCGTACTACTCGCCGTATCGGTACGGCTACTGGGGCTCGTATGGGTACGGGTATCCCCGCTACCGCACGCCGTACTACCGCAACTACCGCAACCTCCCGGTCGTCGTCGGGCGGCCGCGCGGGTACACCATCGTGCGGCGCGGTAACCAGGGTAGCCGAGTCGGTCGACCGGGCGGATTCAGCAGCGGCACGATCGGACGTGGGATCGGTGATCGCGGACGGGACCGGACCCCGTATGACGGGCGGACCCGGGCACGTCGGCCGCGGCCGTCGGACGACAATCGGCCGAACATCCGGCCGGGTCGTGACGGCTCGCCGTCGGTGCCCTCGGCCGACCGGCCGCGTGCCCGTCCTTCGAACCCGAGGCCGTCCTCCGAGCGGCGGCCCAACATCAACCAGTCGCCCGATCGGGGGCGGGTGGAGACGGATCGGCCCCGTGCCCGCCCGGCGAATCCCCGCCCGCGGCCGGAGAGTCGGCCCAGCGCCGAGCGTCGGCCGAGCAGTGAGAGCCGTCCCAACGTCGATCGAAGCAACGAACGCGGTCGGGTAGAGACCAGCCGACCCCGGTCGTCCGAGTCGCGTCCGTCGAGCTCGTCGCGGCCGTCGGCGTCCTCCTCGAGGCCCTCGTCTTCCTCGTCATCCTCGAGCCGCGCCCGGCCCAGCAGCCGGTCGCGGCCGAGCAACTTCAGCTCGGCGCCGGCGCGGCGTTCGTCGGCCAGTCGGGAGACCTCGCGGCCTTCGGTGAGTCGTCCGGCGGCGCGGCCGAGCCGCCCGTCGGCGAGTCGGCCGTCGTCGGGGTCCCGGCCGTCGGCGAGCCGTTCCGCGCCTCGCGCGAGCCGGCCCTCCGCCAGTCGGCCGGCGCCGCGGTCCAGCCGCCCTTCGGCGAGCCGTCCCGCGCCCCGTTCGAGTCGCCCCTCCGCGAGCCGTCCATCGTCCCGGTCGAGCCGCCCCTCCGCGAGCCGTCCCTCGTCCCGCTCGAGTCGCCCTTCGGTGAGTCGGAGCGCGCCGAAGGCTTCGCGGCCGGCGCCGAGCCGGGGCTCGTCGCGGAGTCGCCCCAGGAAGCCCTAGGGGGTCAGCGCTCGGTCAGCTTGCGGCGGGCGTACTCGACGCCCCACTGCATCACGTCGGGACCTCGAAGGCCCATCTTCATGCCTTCCATGACCGCCGCTTCCTCTTCCATGCCCAGGTCGAGCATCAGGTAGGCGATCATCGGTCCGGCCACCCGGTTGCCGCTCGCGCAGTGAAAGAGCATCGAGCGGCCCTGGTTGGACCGGACCACCTCCAGTAGCCGCTCCATCAGCTGGTCGTCCAGGGCCCCCTGGGTCACCGGGACGCAGACGTACTCCATGCCGAGCGACTCGACCAGCCGGGGCTCGTCGAACGGTCTGGGCTCCATCGGATCCCGGATGTCGAGCACCACCTCGACGCCGGACTCCCGGAGCGCTTCGAAGTGGCTCGGACCTGGTTGTCCGCCGGTGACCAGGTTCGGCGTCGGTTGGGCTCGATTCGTCACGCCGGCGAGGGCGTCGAGCGGTCTGGGCACGGCGTCTCCCTTTCGGTGGTGACCGTCGCGGCGCCCGGTGGGCGCGGAACGCGGATGGAATGCTACTGATCGACCGCGAGGCCGCAATCCCGCTCGCCCTCGCGCCTTCTATGGCCAGGCCCCCGGTCGTACTTTTGGGCCATGGCACGCCTCGCGATCGCCCAGTTTCGTCCCCGGAAGGCCGCGCGAGCCGACAACCTGGCTCGGGTCGGCGCGGTGTTCCGCGAGCTGGATCGGGCCGATCCGCCGGATCTGCTGGTCTTTCCCGAGACCGCGCTGACCGGCTACTTCGTCGAGGGCGGCGTTCGGGAGCTTGCGATGCGGGCGGAGACGCTCCAGTCCGAGCTGGTCCGGCTCCACGCCGAGAGCGGCGCTCCGCCGATCGAAGTGGTGCTCGGCTTCTACGAGCTCTGGAACAACCGGCTCTACAACTCGGCGCTGGTGAGCCGGCTCGGCGGCGACGACGCCGGCATCCGCCACGTCCATCGCAAGATCTTCCTGCCGACCTACGGGGTGTTCGACGAGGAGCGGTTCGTCGAGCCCGGCCGCTGGGTCCAGGCCTTCGATACCCGTTGGGGCCGCGCGGCGGTTCTGGTCTGCGAGGACGCCTGGCACTCGATCGCGCCGACGATGGCCGCGCTCGACGGCGCCGAAGTCCTGCTGATTCTCTCCGCGAGCCCGGCCCGCGGGATCCAGCCCATGCCGGACGGTCGTCCCGGCAGCACGGTGCGCTGGGAGCGAACCGCGGAGCAGGTGGCGCTCGAGCACGGGATCTTCGTGGCCGTGGCCCACCTGGTGGGCTTCGAGGGCGGCAAGGCGTTTCCGGGCGGCTCGGTGGTGGTCGATCCGCAGGGCCGGATCATCCACCGGTCGCCGCTCTTCGACGACGCGCTCTCGGTGGTGAGCCTCGATCTCGACGAGATCGCCCGGGCCCGCGCCGAAGAGCCGCTCCTCTCCGATCTCGAGACCCATCTGCCCCACCTGCTCGACGCGCTCGAGGTCCGGCGGGAGACCGGTCGTCTGCCCGGACCGACCCGGGAGTCGCTCGAGGCGACCGCGAGACCGGAACGTCCGGCCGTGCGGCGCGGCGCGTCGACCGACGGCGATCCGCTCGCGATCGATCCCGCCCTCACCGAGCGCTGGCTGGTGGAGTTCCTCCGTCACGAGGTCAGCCGGCGCCGTGGCTTCGAGCGGGTGGTGGTCGGGCTCTCCGGCGGGGTCGACAGCGCGGTGACCACCTTCCTCGCGGCGCGCGCCCTCGGTGCCGACAAGGTGACCGCGGTCCGGATGCCCTACGCCACCTCGAGCGCGGAGAGCCTGAGCCACGCCCAGCTGGTCATCGATCAGCTCGGCGTGGACGCGAGGACCATCGAGATCACCGACGCGGTCGACGGCCTGGCCCGCGGCGTCGGCGAGACTCCGTCGCCGGGTCGGCTCGGCAACATCATGGCGCGGATGCGGATGATCGTGCTGTTCGATCTCTCGGCGTCGCTGGGCGCCATCCCGCTCGGCACCGGCAACAAGACCGAGCGGCTCTTCGGCTACTTCACCTGGCATGCCGACGACTCGCCTCCGGTCAACCCGATCGGCGACCTCTACAAGACCCAGGTGTGGGCGCTGGCCTGGCATCTCGGGGTGCCGGCGGAGATCGTCGACAAGCCGCCGACCGCCGATCTGATCGTCGGGCAGACCGACGAGTCGGACTTCGGGATCAGCTACGCCAAGGCCGACCACATCCTGCATTGGGTCCTCTCGGGCTTCGATGACGCGGCGATCGAGCGCCGCGGCTTCACGCCGGAGGAGATCGCGCTGGTCCGCCGCCGCGTCGACACCACCCATTGGAAGCGCCGGCTCCCGACCGTGGCCATGTTGAGCGATACGGCCATCGGCGAGTTCTACCTTCGTCCCGTGGACTACTGACCTCGATGACCGACGCCCGACCGATGGCCGACTCGCGTGGGGAGATCACCACCTTCGTGATGCCCCACATGCAGAACGTCCTGGGCGATCTCTTCGGCGGCGACCTGATGGCGCTGGTCGATCAGGCGGCCGCCGTGGCCGCGATGCGCCACGCCGGCGGCCCGGCCGTCACCAAGTCGATCGATCGGCTCGATTTCCACCATCCGATCCCGGTCGGCGCGCTGGTGACCTGTCTCGCCACGGTCGACTTCGTCGGCCGGAGCTCGATGGACATCACGGTCGAGGTCTACTCGGAGCGGATCTCCACCGGGGAGCGACAGCACACCCATACGGCGCACGTCGTCTTCGTGGCGATCGACGAGCAACGCCGGCCCAAGCGGGTGCCCCGGCTCCTGGCCCAGAGCGACGAGGAGCGAGCCCGGCTCGAGCAGGGACGCTCGAGGGCGGAGGCCCGGCGGGGGCGATGAGTCGGCGCGTCACGGTCGTGCTCTCCGGCGGCGGGGTGAAGGCCGCGGCGCATCTCGGGGCGCTCGAGACGCTCGCGCACCGGGGGATCATTCCAGAGCGCCTGATCGGGACCTCCATGGGCGCCGTGGTCGCGGCCGGGTTGGCCGCGGGCCTCTCGATCGCCGAGGTGCGAGCACGGCTCAGTCGGGTGGATCGCGACGACGTCGCCGCACTCGATCGGAAGGCGCTGTTTCTCGGGATCTTCGCCGAGGCGCTGCTCAAGGGCCAGCGCCTCCGCGACACGCTCGCGCGTCTGCTTCCGGTGCAGACCTTCGAGGAGCTCAAGCTTCCGCTCAGCGTGACCGCCGCCGATCTCGATTCCGGCGAGCTGGTGATCTTCGGCGACGGGGGCGAGTCGGTCCCGCTCGCGGAGGCGCTCTACGCGTCCTGCGCGCTGCCGGTGCTCTACCCGCCGGCGTCGATCGGCGGCCGGCGGCTGGCGGACGGCGGTCTCCGCGCGGTGCTGGCGCTCGAGGTCGCCGCGCGGTTCGAGGCCGATCTGGTCGTGGCGATCGACGTGGGCCCTGGGATCGACGCGCGCCCGGCCGCCAACACCCGGCCTCCGCCGGCCCTGGTGCGAGCCCACAACGACGCCCAGTTCGTGCTGATGGCGACGAACACCCGGCTCACGGTGGACCTCTGGCGCCGGACCCCGGGGCGCCCGCCGTTGCTCTACCTGCGGCCCGCCGTCGCCCGTGGCGACACCTTCGCGACCGACGCCGTCGAGGAGTACGTCGAAGCCGGTCGGGTGGCGGCCCGCGCCGCGCTCGATCGCAGCCAGCTTGACCGAACCGATCCCTCGGGGGATGATTGAGCGTCCGGTGGACGAACCCCGATCGGCTCGGCCAGACCCGGAGGACTTGGACGTGGCAGAGATGAAGATCTTCACACTCGAAGAGGCGGAGCGGACGCTGCCGCTGCTTCGTCGCATCCTCGCCGATCTGCGGGTCGAGTACGGGGTGTGGCGCGACGCCCTCTCCGACTACGAGGTGCTCGCCGGCGGCAGCCGCGCCGACGCCGGCGAGGCGCCGGAGGCGGTCACGGCGAGGACCATCGTGGCCGAGGCCGCCACCCGGATCAACGGCTATCTGGCGGAACTCGACGCGATCGGCTGCCTCTTCAAGGGCTTCGAAGAGGGGCTGGTCGACTTCTACGCCCTGCGCGAGGACCGGCTGGTGTATCTCTGCTGGAAGCTCGACGAGGAGCGGATCACCCACTGGCACGAGATCGACGGCGGGTTCGCCGGCCGGCAACCGATCGACGCGGCCGACTTCAGCGGAATCGTCCCGTGAAGATCTTCTGGGTCTTTGCCCACCTGCTCGGCTTCGTCCTCTGGCTCGGCGCGGGCGCCGCCGGAATGGCGATGAGCATCGCCTCGCGGCGTGAGCCGCGCGAGAACCTCGGGGTCGTGGCGCGCCAGCTCGCCACCGTCTATCGGCTGGTGATGCTGCCCGGGGTGCTGCTCACGCTCGCCTCGGGGCTGATCCTCACCCTGATGGTCTACGGCTCCGCCGACGCGGCCCTCCGGGTGAGCCACTGGCTGATGGCGATGCAGGGCATCGGCCTGGTGGCCGGCGTGATGGTGCTGGCCTTTCTCATACCGGTGGCGAGCCGGGCCGCGCTGGTGGACCCGACCGGGCCGCAGGGCGCCGCCTTCGACGCGCTCCGGGCCCGCGCCCGGATGCTCGGGATGGTTTCCGGGATTCTCGCGCTGCTCGCGCTGGTCACCGGCGCGGCGATGCAGCCCTGATCCCGCGGCGGCCGGTCGCGCAGGCCGGCCGCGCGGGACAGATCTCGCAGCGCGCCGCCCGCGCCGTGCAGACCAACGCTCCCAGCTCCATGATGCCCTGACTCATCGCCCAGGCCCGCGGCCCGTCCCGGCCCAGCAGGGCCTTCGCCGTGGCGTGCAGCCGTCGCCGCCCGGCGGCGTCCGCGCCGGTGCGCGGGTGGAAGGCCCGGCGGAGCACCCGGGAGACGTTGGTGTCGATCGCGGGCTCGGCCACTTCGTGCGCGAACGCCATGACCGCGCCCGCGGTGTACTCGCCCACGCCCGGAAGCGCCCGCAGGCCGTCCCGGTCGCGAGGCAGCTCGCCGGCCTGCTCGCGCACCACGGCGCGGGCGAGTCGGTGGAGGTTCTCCGCCCGCCGGTAGTAGCCGAGTCCCTCCCAGCTCTCCCGAACCGCCCGGGGCCGCGCGGCCGCGAGGTCCTGAATCGTCGGGTAGCGTGAGAGGAACGCGTCGTAGTAACCCTCGACGCGGGACACCTGGGTCTGCTGCAGCATGAACTCCGACACCAGGATCCGATAGGGGTCGCGGGTGGCCCGCCACGGCAGCGGACGACCGTGGCGCCGGAACCAGGTCACGACGAGGAGACGGAAGCGTGCCAGGGTGGACTTACTTGGCATGGCGGGACAAGATACAGACATGGCCACCCCGGCGCTCGGTGTTGCGCGGCTGATCGGCAGGCTCGTCCTCGGGTCGCTCGCGCACCTGGGGCGGTTCGCCGCGTTATGCGCGGAGATCGCGCGCGGGTTTCGCGAATGGCGGGTCTGGATTCCCCGGACCGTCACCGAGTCGGCCAACATCGGCGCGGGCAGTCTCTTCATCGTGATCCTGATCTCGGCGTTCGCCGGCGCCGTCACCGCTTTCCAATCCGGCTATCAGTGGCAGACCAGCCTTCCGCTCTACGTGCTCGGCACCCTGATCGTCTCGACGGTGGTGCTCGAGCTGGGCCCGGTGCTGGTCGGGCTGGTGCTGGCCGGTCGGATCGGCGCCCGCTACGCCGCGGAGCTCGGCACCATGCGGGTCACCGAGCAGATCGACGCGCTCGAGAGCCTCGGCCGGTCGCCCGCGTCGCATCTGCTGATCCCGCGGGTGCTCGCCGGCGTGATCATGGTGCCGGTGCTCACGATCATCGCCGACGTGATCGCGGTGGCCGCGGGATGGTACGGCGTCAAGCAGGTGCTGCCGCTCACCGACAGCGACTTCGCCTACGGCGCGCGCGCGTTCTATCGCCCGTTCGACGGCTACTACTCGGTCATCAAGGCGACCTGCTTCGGCGGCGCGATCGGCCTGATCTCCTGCTACATGGGCTTCAACACCAAGCAGGGCGCGGAGGGCGTGGGCCGATCGACCACCGCGGCGGTGGTGGCGAGCTCGGTGGTGATCCTGCTCCTCAACGCGATCCTCGCGAAGATCCTGCTCAACTGATGATCGAGCTTCGCGGCGTGAAGAAGCGGTTCGGTGAGCAGGTCGTCCTCGACGGGGTCGACTTCACCGTCGACGACGGCGAGACCGTCGCGCTGCTGGGCCAGTCCGGCACCGGCAAGAGCGTGCTGCTCAAGCACATCAACGGCCTGATCCATCCCGACGAAGGGATCATCATGGTCGACGGTCTCAACGTCGCGACCCTGAAGCGCGCGGCGCTGGCCGAGCTCCGGATGCGGATCGGCTACGTCTTCCAGAATGGCGCGCTGTTCGACTCGCTCGACGTCTTCGAGAACGTCCGACTCGGCGTGAGCGACGAGACCAAGTACAAGGACCTGAGCTTCTGTCAGGCGCGGGTGCTGGAGTGTCTCCGGCTGGTCAACCTCGCGCCGGAGGTGGCCCGGAAGTTCCCGGCGCAGCTCTCCGGCGGGATGCGCAAGCGGGTCGGGATCGCCCGCGCCATCGCCGGCGAGCCGACCTACGTGCTCTACGACGAGCCGACCTCCGGGCTCGATCCGGTCAACTCGGACATCATCGACAGTCTGGTCAAGCGGCTCTCGGACGAGCTCAGCGTCACCAGCGTGATGGTCACCCACGACGTGCGCGGCGCGTTTCGGGTGGCCGACCGGCTGGCGCTCCTTTCGGGCGGCAAGATCGTGCTCCAGGGCACGCCCGAGGAGTTCCACGAGTCGGAGCTGGAGTCGGTGCGGTCGTTCCTGAAACGCGATTTCGAAACCCCCGAAGCGGCGTGAGCGGCCATGGATCTGCATCATAAGCAGGAGGTGACCGTCGGGGCGCTGGTGCTGCTGGCCGTCGCGCTCTTTCTCGCCGGCACCATGTGGCTCGGCGGGCGCAGCTTCTCCAACGCGCCCGAGCTCCAGATCGTCTTTCCCGACGCCGGGCTGCTCAAGCGCGGCTCGCCGGTGCGGGTCTCGGGCGTCGAGCTCGGGCAGGTCGAATCGATCCGCTTCGAGGGTGTGGGGAAGGTCGTCGTCGGGATCAGCCTCAACGAGATCGTCGAGCCCAAGATCGACGCGTCGGCCCGGCTCGCCAGCGTTGGGCTCGTGGGCGACGCGATCATCGCCTTCAACCCCGGCACCGCGGCGGAGCCGCTGCCCGAGGGGCGGGTGATCCAAGGCGTGGTCGATCAGGGCCTGACCGATCTCGGCACCGATCTCGGCGCCCAGGCCAAGAGCCTGATGGGCAGCTTCGGCGAGTTCGCCAGCCCCGAGCTCGCCGCCGAGCTCAAGGCGACGCTCAAGAGCGTCCAGCGCACCCTCGACCTGATCGCCGACACCCGATCGGGCCCGACGGCGGAGATGGTCGAGACCATGAACCGGCTCCAGCGGCTGACCGAGCGGCTCGACTCCACGGTGGTGGCCGCCGATCTGCCGGTGACGATCCGGCGGAGCGACAGCCTGATGAGCGAGCTCCGCTCGACGACCGCCGAGTTCGGCGTGACGGCCG
The DNA here is from genome assembly GCA_041390205.1 of Gemmatimonadales bacterium. Lineage (GTDB taxonomy): Bacteria > Gemmatimonadota > Gemmatimonadetes > Gemmatimonadales > GWC2-71-9 > SHZU01. The sequence continues at coordinate 27,580 of JAWKQJ010000027.1, read as the reverse complement.
GCCGCCTCGACACCGTGCTCCAGCGGCTCAACGCGGGCGAGGGCACCCTGGGCAAGCTGATGACCGACTCGCTGCTCTACAGCGACGTCCGCCGCCTGCTCGGCTCGCTCCAGCGGCTGGTCGACACGCTCCGCGCCCGTCCCGGGATGCTGACCATCCAAGTCAAGGTGTTCTGACCCCGGTGCTCTCCGTCACGTTCCTGGGGACGGGAGCGGCGTGTCCCACCGTCGAGCGCAACGTGAGCGGCCTCGCGGTCGCCCGCGAGGGCGAGACGCTGCTCTTCGACTGCGGCGAAGGCACCCAGCGCCAGATGATGCGCTACGGGGTCGGCTTCAGCTTCACCGAGATCTTCTTCTCGCACTACCACTCCGATCACCTGCTCGGCGTGATCGGCCTCTTCCGGACGATGGGGCTGCTCGACCGGCAGGCTGGCGTCACGCTCTATGGCCCGCGGCCGGCGCAGAAGATCCTGACCCACGCCCTTGGCGTCGGCGTGGAGCGGACCAAGTTCCCGTTCGAGATCGTCGAGGTCCGGCCCGGCGAGCGACTCGGCCGGAAGGACTACGACCTCGAGGTGTTCGCCACCGACCACCGGGCGGACACGGTCGGTTACGCGCTGGTCGAGCATCAGCGGCTGGGCCGCTTCGATCCCGAGCGGGCTCGCGAGCTGGGGATTCCCGAGGGCCCGCTCTGGGGAAGGATCCACCGTGGCGAGGCCGTGACGCTTCCGGACGGACGCCGGCTCGACGCGGAGACGATCGTGGGCCCGCCCCGCTCCGGTCGGAAGCTGGTCTACACGGGCGACACCCGACCCTGTCCCTCGGTGCGCGAGGCGGCCCAGGGCGCCGACCTCCTGATCCACGAGGCGACCTTCGGGACCGACGAGCGCGCTCGCGCCGCGGAGACCGGGCACTCGACCGCGTTCGACGCCGCGACCGTGGCGCGCGACGCCGGGGTGCGGCGCCTGGTCCTCACCCACATCAGCGCGCGCTACTCACGGGAAGCGCCCGAGCTGCTCGCCGAGGCCAAGGGCGTCTTCCCGGAGGTGACGGTCGCCAAGGACGGGATGCAGGTCGAGGTCCCGTTTCGGGACGCGGTGCCCGCGGCGTCGCCCGACTGAGCCGCGGGCGCCGGCTCGCTCGCCCGGACCGAGCGCCGCGATCCCCGCTTCGATCCGCCGGCGCCAGAGCGCGAGCTCTTCGGCGCCCTCCAGACGGCACCCCTCGAAGCCCAGCTCCCAGAGAGAGCCCGCGCGGACGAGCCCTCGGGCCGCCGCGGCGCGCGTGACCGTCCCCTTGAGCCATCCCATCGACCGGGCGATCAGCGACGCCCGCGGCCCGGGCGCGAGATGGAGCAGCAGGCGGACCCGGTCTGGCAGGATCGCGAGCGAGTCGGTGGTCACCTCGGGGAAGCGAAGACCGAGGCTCTCCCAGGCCTCGGCCACGAGGGCGCCGACCGGCCCGAGCGCGACGGAGCCATGCGGCGCGGCGACGAAGACCGGGATCCGGTGGGCCGCCCAGAGGGTCACCCCCCAGACGCCACCGGCGCGATCGACGCGCGGCGCTCGCGAGAGATGGATGATGTCGCTGGCGCGCATCGGCTCGCCTCGGGTCGGCTGACGCACCCAAGCTCGAGCGCGGCGGCCTCGAGGCGGTAACCAATTCGCGGCGGGGCGAGACGAAACCGACGCAAGGCGGCGCCGCGCCGGTCATCCAGAGCGTGGGGGGCTCCGCTCTCGAGGGGTTGTCTACGCGGTAGGAGGGTAGCGGCGGCAATACGCCTCGACGTCGAACTTCTTCCGCTGAGTGTCGAGGCTCATGTAGCGGACGGTGCCGTAGATCGGCCGGCGGTAGAAGGGTCGGTCGAAGCGGCCGAAGCACCAGAGGATCCCGCCATAGGAGTTCGGGTCGCGCCCGTCGAGCGCGTACTTGTGGTTCAGGTGCTCGAGCACCCGGAGCGCATCCGCCGCCTCAGGGGTCCACTTGAGCACCGACTTGCCCCAGAGCATCCGCAGATAGTTGTGCAGCTCGCCGTCACGGAGCAGCGAGCGCTGGCAGGCGTTCCAGAGCTCGCTCTCGGTCTCGCCCCGCTCGAGCGTCTCGTCGTCGTAGAGCGCGGGGCGCGGGTCGGCGGCGTGGTCGTCGAGCTCGCGGCGCGCCCAGTCGGGGATCGCGTCGAGCGTCCGGTGCTTGGGGTTGTGGTAGCAGAGATTGTGGGCCAGCTCGCGCCAGACCAGAGCCTCGTCCCGGAACTTGGCCCAATCGGCCGAGGGGCCGGCCGCTCGGGCGCTGAGCAGCACTTCCTGGATCGAGACGTTGCCGAAGTGGAGATAGGGGCTCAGCCGACTGGTCGCGTCGACGTTGGGGTCGTTCCGCCGCTCGGCGTAGCCCGCGAGCCCGTGCTCCAGGAACCAGGCGAGCCGCTTCCGCGCTTGTCGGGTGCCGCCGCGAATCGTGGGCGATGGCCCGACCGACTGATCGACCGCGCATCGCCGCACCAGGTCGGCGATGCCGTCGGGGTGGTCGGGCACCCGGACTGGCTCGAACGGCAGCTCGACGGGCTCGCGGCGCTCGGGCTCGGGGTTCGGGATCGGGTGGAGATAGTGGGGCAACAGACCTTCGAGCACCGGCCGGATCGCGCGGGCGGTCTTGTACTCGGTCTCCAGGCGGCGGAGCGGCACCACGGTCGCGGAGTCGATCGCGATCACGGGCGTCTCGGTCTTCCGTCGGAGCGCGCGCAGCTGCCGCGGCTGAATGAAGGTCGGGAAGAAGTCGGTCACCACCAGCGCCGCCCGATCGGCCAGCGCCAGCAGCGGCGAGCGGGCGCCACGATTCGCCCGGGCGGCCGCGGTTTCCAGGTAGAAGCCGTACTGGATCCCGCGTTTTCCGAATTCCCGCTGCAGGTCGGCGACGGACTCGAGGATGAAGGTGTGGATCCGGGCGCTGGCCCACGGGTAGTCGTCGCGGAGCCCCTGGTAAACCACGACCGGCAGGCCCCGGCGGTTGGCCTCTTCGACCGCGAAGTTGAGGGCGGGGTTCTCGGTGGCTCGGAGCGTAACTCCCTGCATCCAATAGAGAACCAGCTCGCCGGCGGGGTTCGGGCCGGGTTCCTGGGCCGCGTGGAGTCGGAGGTCGTCGGTCATGGGGGTCGGGAAACATAAGGGAGCCGAAAGGGCGGGTTCGCGGCCCGGCCTTTGCAAGGAGATGAGGAGTTGGGTTGCGGGACTCCTTGTCGGAGGTGATTGCGGAGCGGTGGGACGGAGAATGGCCGGCGGGCTATAGGACTGAGTTCCCCCGCCTGTCGTTCCCGCCTCACCGCTTCGGCGTTTGCCCGATGGCGGGCCGGGTCGATCCTCCTTATTCGTTGTTTGACAACGAGATAGCTCGGATCGAGGCGGCCGGGATTCGGTTGACGGGGCGGGGGTGGCTGGCTACCTTTGTCCGCCGTCGGGGGGCTGTAGCTCAGTTGGGAGAGCGCTGCAATCGCACTGCAGAGGTCAGGGGTTCGACTCCCCTCAGCTCCACTGTCGGTCCAAGGGTGCCGGGTTAGATTCGGTGGACCGGCGCACAGACATTGCCCCGTGGTGTAACTGGCAACACGTCTGACTCTGGATCAGAAGAGTCCTGGTTCGATCCCAGGCGGGGCAACTCGCGCGGCCGGCCGAATGGCCGGCCGCTCTTCGTTGCCCCGCCGGGAGTCGGTCGCTCCCGCTGGCGCGGTCGCGTGGGCCTTGATCCTCGCCTGGTCCCGGTCAGCCTGGTTGCGCCTGCTGACGGGGTCGATCCTCGCCTTCGTTCGAGTAGTGGCTTCGGCCTTGCTCAGCTCGGTGTGGAGGCCGAAAAGCGCGACCCATCGGTCCAGCGCACTCCGGTCGACTGCGGGTCCGCTGACCTCGAGGATTCGCGCCACATCGCGAAGGTGTCGGTCCGAGCCGCCCATGCTCGCAAAGCGCAGCTTGTAGACGATAACGTACTCGATCGGGGCAAACTGGATCCCGACGCCGTCGATGGTCCGAGCCACCCGATTGTCCAGCGCCCAGGCGTGAAAGGTATCCCGCCCCGCGAGGTAGATGTCGGCGCGCATCGCGGTCTCATGATGGACGACGTTGAAGTGACCGTGCTCCGCTCTGGCGCGTTCCTCCACGATCACTTCGAGGGGCGGCGAGTAGAAATCGGCCGAGGGCCAGAGTGTCGCGAGGATGGCGGGATCGCGGGGACCGAGCCGTACGACGAGATCGACGTCCAGCGTCAGGCGGGGGTGGCCGTACACGACGGCCGCAAGCCCGCCGGTGACCATGTACTCGATGCCGGCCCGATCGAGGGGGACGAGGAAGAGGGTGACGAGGCTAGGCGCCGGCGTCACGCATCCGCTCCCGGACGCCCGCCGCCACCTCGCGATCGGACCACTCGGGATGTGCCGCGCGCACGCCGGCTTCGGTTACCCGGCGTGCCTCGAGCCAAAGCGCGTGCGCGAGGTGCACCTTTTCCTCGGCGGTCATGGCGCGGAGACGCTCGGCCTGCCGCTCGCTAACGGTGAGCATTCAGACAATATCGGCGGCCCTCGGTCGGACCGGCAAGCGTTTCGCGTCGACGCCGACGCGCTCGCGGTCCAACCGGGCGACCGCGTCCGGACCGCCGCGCCCCGGTCGGCCCAGAGTCCCGCAGTTGGTCACCGCCAAGGCGACAAGCGAGGCATCGTTCAGGCCGTCTGGTACCAAATGCGGCGTCATACTCCGGCAGCGGACGGCACAAGCTCGCTATCTTGGCTCAAGTCACCGGAAATCAACGAGTTACGGTCCCGATTCTAGATCAGAAGAGTCCTGGTTCGATCCCAGGCGGGGCAACTCGAGCGGCAGGCCGATGGCCTGCCGCTCTTCGTTTCCCCGCCGGGAGTCGGGGGGGGGCCGGGGGGGGGGCGGCGGGGCGGGCCCCGGACCGCCCGGGGGGGGGGGGGGGGGGGGGGGTAGGGGGGGTTTGCCGGCCCACACCTCGGGGCCCGCGCTGACGGTATGGTGGAGGCCAGCCTCAGTCCCTCGCTCGGCTGACGCGGTGATCCACAGGGCCTGAGTCGGTGCGCGGGTTGAAGCGACGCCGCGAAACGGCCGCCGCTCTCGGGTCCCGCTAGTGGCTTCGGATTCCGGAAACTACAATTCAGCCAATCGACGGGTTGCCGAGTCCCATGCGGCGTGTGCAAGGTCCTGGGTCTGACGGTTGCCTAACGATTTGGGCCGTCGTACCGATGTTCGGTCCGACGCTGGCAACAGAGCGAAGGGAGCATCGAGATGAAAGCCTCGAAGGTCGCGGTCCTGGTCGTGCTGGCCCTCGCCGCGCCGGTCGCCGCGTACGGTCAGGCCAGCGATCCGTCGGGAGACTGGAAGGGCGTGCTGAAGCTGGGTGCGATCGAGATGAAGCTCGCCCTCCACCTCGGCGCCGCCTCGACCTTCGACAGCCCCGATCAAGGCGTGAAGGGCCTTCCGGCGACGATGACGCGGGATGGCCAGCGGATCATCGTGACGATCCCGAACGTCGGGCGCTTCGAGGGCGCACTCGAGTCGGACGGCAAGACGCTCGCCGGCACCTTCTCGGCGGGCGCGATGAGCGGCGACGTGCTCCTCGAACGCGGCCTGTTTGCCCCCGCCGTCCGCCCGCAGACCCCGACCAAGCCCTATTCCTACCGCGAGGTCGAAGCCTCCTATGACAACGCGGCCCGGCCCGGGGTCCATTTGGCGGGTACCCTCACCTTGCCCAACGGCTCCGGCCCGTTCCCCGCCGTCCTGCTGATCACCGGATCCGGGCGGCAGGATCGCGACGAGACCCTGTTCGAGCACCGACCCTTCCTGGTGCTCGCCGACCATCTCACCCGGCGCGGCGTCGCGGTGCTCAGGGTGGACGATCGCGGCGTCGGCGGCTCGACCGGCGCCGGGCCGAACGACACCAGTCTGGATTTTGCCACGGACGTCCAGGCCGGCATCGACTGGCTCAAGACCCGACCCGAGGTCGACTCGAGGAGGATCGGGCTGCTCGGCCATAGCGAAGGCGGGATCATCGCGCCGATCGTGGCCCGCGACAATCCCGACGTCGCCTTCGCCGTCCTCTGGGCGGGCCCTGGCGTCAGCGGCGCCGACGTCATCATCGAGCAGGCCCGCGCCGTCGTCGCCTCGAGCGGCGCCTCGGCCGACCAGGTCGAAGCCACCGGCAGACAGCAACGGGCGCTGGTCGATGCGGTCCTTAGCTCGCCGGACGAGGCGGCCGCCTATCGGGCCGCCATCAAGATCGCGACGGCGGACGGCACCCCCGAAGCCCAGGTCGCCGCTTCCATCAGGAGACTGACCGGCGCCTGGTTCCGCACCTTCCTCACCTACGATCCGCGGCCGACGCTCGAATCGCTCCGAGTCCCGGTGCTCGCCCTTCTCGGCGGCAAGGATGTCCAGGTGCTGGCCGATCAGAACGAGCCGCCGATGAAGGCGGCCTTCGCCAACAATCCCAGGGCGAAGGTGATGGTGCTGACGGGCCTCAATCACCTTTTCCAGAACACCACCACCGGCAACCCGGCCGAGTACGGCACCCTCACGGAGACGATCGATCCCGAGGCGCTGAAGCTGATGGGCGACTGGAGCGTCGACGTCACCGGCGCTCGCCCGACGCCCTGATCGAGGAGTGGCGCCCGCGGCTCCCCCGAATCACGAGCCGTTCCGAAGCGCCGCCTCGAGGCCGTCGAGGATCACCCGAAGGCCGAACTCGAAGCTCTTCTCCGGCGCCGCGGCGTAGCCGACGGTCATCCCTGCTTCGAGTCGGGCGCGGAGCCGGGGGAACCCCATCCCGATTTCGCTCGCCCGCCCGATCGCATCGCGAATCAGCTCGTCCGCGTCGGCGCCGTCGTGGCTCAGCCGCCGGCGCAATCCCACGACGGCGGCCTCGGCGAGCGCGCTGCCGAGCACGAACATGAACACCGTCGCGGTCGCCCGATCCGCTTCGGGGCCGAGAAACCCGGCTCGTTCGTAGACCGCGAGACTGTGGTCGTCGTAGCGGGCCTTGCCCGGACCGTACATGAAGTGCGAGCCGGAGCTGAACGCCTGCACCAGCCACGGATGTCGGACGAAGGCCTGATAAAGTGCGGTCGCCATCACCGTCGCGGCCGCTCGCCACTCGACCCCAGGTCCGGGAGCTCGATCTCGCTCCAGGCTTCGTCCGCGGCGAGCCGTACCAACCGGTCCTTGCTCTCGATGTGCCAGTAGACAGCCGTGGCCGCCGAGCCGAGGCGAGCGCCAAGCGCCCGCATGCTGAAGGCGTCCAGCCCGTCCGAATCCAGCATCGCCACGGTGGTCCGAACGATCTGTTCCCTGGTCAATGTGTCGCGAGCCATGGCTCACGATAACCCTGGACTTGCACGGCGTTCAAGTTGGCCGTACGATCTACTTGAACGCTGTGCAGGTTCACCCGGGAGGCTCCGATGCTGTCGGCGATCACCGACCACCTTCGCGCCGAGGCTGTCGATTTCTGTGGCTCCGGACGGCTTCCCGGCTACCTCGCCGGCGTCTACCACGCCGGCTCCCAGGTGGTCGTGGGCGAGGGCGTGGCGAACCTCGCGACGGGCGCGCCAATGACGGAGGACACCGGCTTCCTGATCGGCTCGATCACCAAGGTGCTCACCGCGACGCTGTTGATGCGGTGCGTGGAGCGTGGTCAGGTCGACCTGGAAGCCCGGGTAACGAAGTATCTGCCGCAGCTGAAGCTGCTGGAGCCGGCCAAGGTCGACGAGCTCCGGGTGCGCCACCTGGTCAATCACACCAACGGGATCGACGGCGATTTCTTCTTTCCGGACGGCGGCTGCGGGCGCGATGCGCTGCGGCACTACTTGGTCGAGCTGGGGGCGCACTGCGGGACGCTGTTCGATCCCGGCGAGCTCGTCAGCTATTCCAATGCTGGCGTGCTGGTCATGGGCCGTCTGCTGGAAGCGGTTACCGGCGAGTGCTACCACGACCTGCTCGATCGGGAGATCTACCGTCCCGTCGGGATGGTCGACTCGGTCACCTCGGCGGAGCAGGCTATTCTCCGACGCACGGCGGTGGGCCATTTCTTCGATCCGGCAGCGGGAACGTTCCGGAGGACCGAGATGTTCCGGCTTCCCGAAACCTGGTCGGCCTGCGGCAGCACCCCGATCGCGACGATCGCCGACCTGCTGGCGTTCGCGCGGATGCACCTCGCCGACGGCGTCGCGACCACGGGCGAGCGGGTGCTCTCCAGCGAGCTGACCCGGCGGATGCGCACCCTGACCGCCGACCTGGGCACCCCGAACGTGGCTTCGATGGGCCTTGGCTGGCCGATGATTCCGTTCGGCCCGACGAGCGTGTTGGCGCATGGGGGCGCCTCGCCGGGGGGTGCGGCGGACCTGGTGGTCGTTCCCGAGCACGACTTCGCCTTCGCCGCGTTCGGCAACGCCGGCACCGCCTCCATGCTGAGCGACCGACTGACCCAGTGGCTCTTCCGCGAGCACCTGGGGATGGAAGTGCCCGACCTCGTTTCGTCGACCATCGAGGTCGCCGACCTCGGACGGTACGAGGGCACCTACCGATCGAACCAGCTCCGCGTGGACGTCAGAGTGGTCGACGGCCAGCTCGAGGAAACGATGACGTACGAGCCGCTGAACGAGCGCCAGGCGCGGACCTTCCTCCAGTTCTCCGGTGGTCAGTTCCCGACGCCTCCCTGGCGCCTGGATCCGGTCGGAGACGGACTCTTCGCGCTGGCCGGGGCCCCGCTCGCGACGTTCAACGGCCTCGGCCGAATTCGAATGGTCTCGTTTCACGGCAGTGCCAACGGTCGGGCGTCTCACCGGAGCTTCGGTGGACGAATGACTCGGCGACAGACGGACTGAAGCGGCGGACTCTCGGCGCAGAGGGTCGACGAGGGTGGCGCCGGGTGGGGTCGTACGGCGGTCGATTCCCTGGACGGCTACTCGGACCGCAGCGCTCCCAGGGGATCGATGCGGGCCGCGCGCCACGCGGGAACCAGCGCCGCCACCAGCGCGACCCCGAGCAGGAGGCCGATCGCGCCGAGATACGAGACAGGGTCGAGCGGGCCGATCTCGAAGAGCAGGTGGGTGAGCAGCCTGCCGGCGACGAGCGCGCCCGCGGCCCCGAGCGCGGTGCCGATGGCGGCGAGCGTCGCCGCGCGGCGGACCACGTCGCCGATCACCTGACGCCGTGACGCGCCGAGCGCGGCGCGGATTCCGATCTCGCGGGTGCGCTCGCCGACCTGGCTCGCGAGGGTGCCGTAGACGCCGATCGCCGTGAGCGCGAGCGCGATCAGCGCGAAGCTCCGGAACAGCATCAGCACGAATCCGCGCTCGCCGGCCGAGCGCTCGACCAGGGTCTGCAGGGTCGCCACCCGGACGATCGGTTGGTCCTTGTCCACCGACCAGACCGCCCGTCGGACGGCGCTGGCGAGGGCGAGCGGATCGCCATCGGTCCGCACGATCAGCGACATCGCCCGATCCGCGAAGCGCCACTGAGCCTCGGTCACGTAGACCGCGTCCGTCTCGCGCGTCGCGAGCGAGAGCTGACGCACGTCGCCGACCACGCCGACCACGGTGTAGAGTGGCCCGCTCCCGATCCGGAAGCGGCGGCCGATCGGGTCGAGTCCCGGCAGCCTCCGAGCCGCGAGCGACGCGCTGAGCACGGCCGCGAGCGGGGCGCCGCCGCGATCGCGCTCGTCGAGGAGGCGCCCCTCCAGCAGCGGAATCCCGAGAGCGCCGAAGTAGCCGGGACTCACGGCGTAGCGGAAGGCTCCCTGAAACTCGCCAGGGTCTGAGGCGAGCGGCGGGTCGAACTCGACGCCGTACCGATCCGCGTCACCGCCGAGCGGCAGCTGGCTCACGAGGGCCGCGCTGCGCACTCCGGGCACCCCGCGCACGGCGGCGAGGGCGTCGTCGAAGAAGCGGCGCGCCGCCTCGTCGTCGGCGAGCCGCCGGCCCGCGGTCTGGATCTGCATGGTGAGCGCGCCGCGCGCATCGAAGCCGGGATCGACGTCCAGCAGGCGTTGCACGCTCCGCTGGAGCAGCGCGGAGGAGATCAAGAGCACCAGCGCGATCGCCAGCTCGGCGGCGACGAGCGCCTGGGTCCCGCGCCCGCTCCGTCGTGCCAGCCGTCGGGAGCCAAGCTGCATCGTCGATGCCGGCGCCCGCTTCGCCGCCCGCCGCGCCGGCAGGGTCCCGAAGGCGAGGCCCACGACCATCGTGAGCAGGAAGGCGAAGCCGAAGACCTGGCCGTCGAGCGCGACCGCCTCGACCCGCGGCAGGTTGGCGGGCGCCAGCGCGACCAGCGCTCTGGTGCCCGCCAGCGCGAGCAACAGGCCCGCGAGCCCGCCGATCGCCGCCAGCAGGATGCTCTCCGTCAGGAGCTGCCGCATCACCCGACCGTGGCCGGCGCCGAGCGCTACCCGCACCGCGAGCTCGTCGCGCCGGCGCGCGTCCCGCGCGACCAGGAGGTTCGCGACGTTGACGCAGGCGATCACCAGCACCAGCGTCATCGCGGCGGCGATCGCGAGAAGCGCGAGCCGGACCTCGCTCACCAGATCGTCCCTGAGCGGCACGACGGTGAAGTCGATTCGGTCGCCATAGGTGGGTGGCGACAGGTCGCGGAGAACGGCCCGGCCGACCGTCCCGAGCTCCTCCCGCGCGGTCTCGGCGGTGCGATCAGGGTTCAGTCGGCCGACCAGACGCAGATGGTGGCCCCACGCGCGACCCTGCGTCATGTCGTACTGGAGCGGGCTCCAGATCGTGGCCTCGGGCGCGAGCAGGTTCTCGAACCGAGCGGGCATCACGCCGACCACGAGGTAGGGCTCGTCGTCGAGGGTGATCTCGGCGCCGACCACGCCCGAGTCGCCGCCGAAGCGCCGTCGCCAGAGCGCGTCGCTCAGCACCACGAGGTTGCCCCCGCCGGGACGATCCTCGTCGGCCTCGAATGCCCGGCCGAGCGCGGGCGCGCTGCCCAACACCGCGAAGTAGCTGGCGCTCACCCGCTGGCCTTCGAGCCGCTCCGGTTGATCGGGACCGGTCATCGTCGGCTGCCAAGGCCCCATCGCGGCCACGGCCTCGAACGATCTCGAGCGGGCGTCCAGCTCGCGGTACATCCCGTAGCTCGCTTCGCCACGGACCCCGTTCCCGTCCACCTCCCAGATCGCCGCGACACGCTCGGGATCGGGATAGGGCAGGGGCTCGATCAGGATCGGCTTGATCGCGCTGAAGATGGCGGTCGCGCCGCCCAGGCCGAGCGCCAGCGTGAGGACCACCACGGCCGTGAAGGTGGGCTCGCGTCGCAGGCGCCGGACGGCGTACTTGAGGTCGGTCGCCACGGAGAGCAGGGGAGCCTCCCACCCGTGATCGCCGACCTCGTCGCGGAGCGAGTCGGGCGGGCCGACCTCGAGCCGCGCCAGCCGGCGGGCCTCGGTCGGGGAGTGGCCCCGAGCGCGGTACTCGGCCGCCGTTTCCTCGAGGTAGTGCGCGACTTCGTCGCCGATGTCGCGGCTCCGCTCCCGGTCGAAGAGCTTGCGGAGCCCGTGCACGAAGCGTCGCCAGAGAGTCATCTGGTGACGATGTCGATTGTCCTCTTGATTGTCAAGATATGATGATCAAGGGGTGGGTGGTGGCCCCGCTATGCCGGTACCTGGCCGAGCGGCAGGCCGGTCCCGCAATCCACCCGAAGCAGCCGGTCCTGTGAGCCGCCGTACCGATCCGGCGGGCTGATCTCGTAGTCGCCCAGCGCGCCGCCCGACGGCGCCCGGCCGCCGATCGAGCGATGGAGGGTGAGCCGGGTGCCGTCCCGCGGGTCTCGCATCCGACCCGGGCAGGCTCCGGGCGCCGGCTCTGGACCGTCTACCTCGAAGGCGCTGGGCAGGTCGGTCGCGGGCAGCGGCGTCACCTCCCACGGGCGGGAGCTGGCGCAGGCGAACGCCAGCAACGCCGTGGCGACGGTGGCCAAGACGGGCGCTCTCGGGCGGAAGCGGGACAAGGAGAGGCTCTTCGTGTGAGTGCGAGCGACGCGAATCTGTCGACCGGAGGGCCGGTTGGCAATCCGGTCCTTCTTTGCATCGGCGCGGCGAACCGGGCCCTAAGCCGCCCGAGCGGCTCCGCCAGGCTATTCCGTGGAGCCGCTTCCTCCATTGGCGCAGGAGCCCACGTTGGTCATGAACATCCCCGCCTTCATCGCGCCCTCCACGCCGAGCTTCCCGCGTGCCCGGTCGGCCTCGGCCTGGTCTCCGCTCAACGCGGCGATCACGAACGCTCGCTCGTCCTCGTTCAGCTCGCGGGTCGCTTTGTCGCCCATGCAGTCGCACACCGCCTGGTCGATGTTGGTCGAGCGGCGGCAGGCGGCCGAGAGCTGCTCGGCCTGAGCCGCGGCGCCGCCGCCGCACGCGTTGAGCAGCAGCGGGAAGAGCGTGGACGCGAGGACGGCGGTCGTGGTCGAGCGGGCGGGCATCGAGCCTCCGGGGGAATGGGTCAGGGGCCGAGTCGTCGAGCGATCGCTCGGAACGGGCGACATATTGGGAAGTGCGGACCCGAGCCGAGACGGCTCACCTGGATCCTTGGGAGGTGGAGAGCTGCCCGACGCCCACTCGGAGACGAGCGAACAGATCACCGGTCTGCTGCGGAGCTGGCGGGCGGGGTCCGAGGGCGCGCTCGACCGGCTGATTCCTCTGGTGTACGAGGAGCTCCGGGCGATCGCGCGGCGGCACCTCGGCCGGGAGCGGCCCGGCCACACCTTGACCACGGCGGCGCTGGTCCACGAGGCCTACCTCGACCTGCTCGGCCAGGCGTCGGTCGACTGGAAGGACCGGGTCCACTTCTTCGCGATCGCCTCCCGCACGATGCGCCGGGTGCTCGTCTGGCATGCGCGCAAGCGCAACGCGGCCAAGCGCGGCGGCGGGCGGGTCGAGGCACTCGACGAAGGCGTCGCGATCGTGCCCGACCGGGACGCCGCCGCGGACGAGCTGCTGGCGCTGGACGACGCGCTCGAGCGGCTCGTGGCGGTCGACGCGCGGCTCTGCCGGGTGGTGGAGTGCCGGCACTTCGGTGGCCTGAGCGTGGAGGAGACGGCCGAGGCCCTCTCGATCTCTCCCGCCACCGTGAAGCGCGACTGGCAGTCGGCGCGGGCCTGGCTTCGGCTGGCCCTCTCGGAGGACGGCGAGCCGTGAGCATGGACGGCGAGCTCTTTCGCCGGGCGCGGCCGGTGTTCGAGGCCGCGATCGAGCTGCCGTTCGACGAACGCGCCGCCTTCGTCGCTCGGGAGACGGCGGGCGATCCGGAGCTCGATCGGGCGGTCCGGCGGCTCCTGGCCGCGCATGCCGACGACTCGTTCCTCGGTGGGGTGGAGCGCGCGGCGCTCGAGCCGTTGATCGGGGGCGAGCCCGCGGCCCGTGGGGAGCAGGTCGGTCCCTACCGGCTGCTCGAGCTGATCGGGATGGGCGGGATGGGCGCCGTCTACCTCGCCGAGCGCGCCGATGGCGAGTTCGACCAGCGGGTGGCGATCAAGCTGATGCGCGCGGGGCCGCTCGGGCCCGAGGCGCTCGAGCGCTTCCGCCGCGAGCGCCAGATCCTCGCCTGGCTCGATCATCCCAACATCGCCCGCCTGCTCGACGGCGGGATGGCCGAGGCCGGGCCGTACCTGGTGATGGAGCACGTGGCCGGCGTCCCGATCGATCGCTACGCCGACCAGCGCGAGCTCGACGTCGAGCAGCGGATCCGGCTCTTTCTCGCGGTGGTGGGCGCGGTCGACCGCGCATCCAGACACCTGGTGACGCATCGCGATCTCAAGCCCGGCAACATCCTGGTCACCGATGCCGGCCAGGTGAAGCTGCTCGACTTCGGGATCGCGCGGCTGACCGAAGACGACGGTCACGGAACGCTGACGGTGGCGGGGCAGCGGGCCTTCACTCCGGCGTACGCGAGCCCGGAGCAGCTTCGCGGCGAGCCGCTCGGCACGGCCTCGGACGTCTACTCGCTCGGCGCGGTGCTCTATCGCCTGCTCACGGGTCACCTTCCCCACGCGTCCGAGGGGCTCTCCCCCGCGGCGTTCGAGCGTCTGGTGAGCTCGGAGCCGCCGGCCCGGGCGTCGAGTCATGGCGGCGAGCTGGCCGGCGACCTCGACACGATCCTGCAGAAGGCGCTGCACGCCGATCCGGCCCGTCGCTACCGGTCGGTGGCCGACCTGGGCGACGACCTCGAGCGTCATCTCGCGCGGCGTCCGGTGAAGGCGCGGCCGGACACCGTGGGCTATCGGGTCTCGCGCTTCGTCCGCCGGAATACCGTGCTGGTGGTGGCCGCCGGCCTGCTCGCGCTGGCGGTGTCGGTCGGGGTGGTCGCCACGACGATCGAGGGCCGCCGGGCCGAGCGGCGATTCGAGGAAGTGCGCCGGCTCGCGAACGCCCTGCTCTTCGACCTCCACGACGCGGTGCGCGACCTTCCCGGCGCCACGGCGGTGCGGCGGATGCTGGTGTCCCGGGCGCTCGAGTATCTCGACGTCCTGCGGCGGGAGGCGCCCTCCGACCGGGCGCTCGAGCTCGAGCTCGCGGCCGCGTACGAGCAGGTCGGCGAGATTCAGGGCGACCCCCATCGGGCCAACCTGGGCGACCTGGAAGGCGCGCTCGCGAGCTACCGCCAGGCGTTCGAGCTGCGCGACGCCGTCTGGCGCCGCGATACCACCGACCGCTCGGTGCGCCGCGCCCTCGGCAACAGCTACGGGCGACTCGCGGTGGTGACCTCGTGGAACGGCGACAACGCGAGCGCGATCGAGCTGAGCCGGGCCGGGCTCGAGCTGCTCGCGCCGCTGCGAGTCGGGAGCCCCGACGCCCGGGGCGACTATGGCCGGGTCCAGTCCGAGCTCGGGTGGTGGCTGGTCTGGGCGGGTCGGGTCGAGGACGGGCTCACGCTGCTCGACAGCGCGCTCGTCGAGCTGGAGCCGCTCGCCTCCGACGACTCGGCGTCGACCAACGCGCGGCTCGACCTCTGGCTCGCCTACTCCTACCTGGTGGACGGGCTCGGTTCTCGAGTCGCCACGCGAAGGCATGACGCTGCTCGAGCAGCGAGCACGACCGGTCCTCGACCGGCTCGCCGATCGGAGTCCGCGCGATCCCACGGTGCAGTACGCGTTCCACGTCTACTACGACTTCCTGACCGAGATGCACCTCGCGCTGGGCCGCTACCGAGGGCGGCGACGGCCGCTCGTCGCGTTCGCCGAAGGCAGATGGTGGAGTCCGACTCGGCCAACCAAAAGGCGTTCGAGGGACTCGCGCGGGGCTACAACGCTGGGCGACGTCCTGATCAGAAACGACGAGCTCGACGAGGCGATCCGCCCTATCGGCAGGCAATCGAGGTCTACGAGGCGCTCTATCAGCGCAACCAGCAGAACCACGAGATGGGCAACATGCTGAGCAACGCCGAGCATAAGCTCTGTCAGGTGCTGAGCGAGGCGGGACGCGTACGCCATGTCCTGGTGTCGCCGGCGAGAGGGTGCTGGAGCAGGTGGTCGAGGCCAACGCCGCCAACGCGGTGGTGCGGGCCAATCTCCGGGGTACTGTGACCAGTGCCAGGGTGCTCGCGGCGCTGTCGCGCGCGGGGTCGGGCGACTCGACGCCAGCTGCGACCACGGCCGTCGGACGCTACCGCGAGGGCATCCGGCCTCAGGAGATCGAGGGCACCGACGACCCCGGAGCTCTACGCCGACTCGGTGGCGGCCGAGCTCCGCGCGTTCGAGAGCCGGCCCGCGAGGCTCAGCCGCAAACCACCGCGTTCACCATGTGCGACGCGTCCGAGTACGAGATCACCGCGCCGCGTCCGTCACGACGCTTGCCGCATTCGATCAGCTTGAGATAGTGGCGGTCAGCGATCATCGCCCAGATGGTGACGGCCTCGCCCTCCGCCGAGCCCTTGAGCTCGACCAGCCGGACGCCGTTCACTGGGTCGAGGGCGGTGAGCAGCGTCGCTTGGGCCAGGTCGCCGGTCGGGGCGGGGCGGGCGGTGCCGAACGCGCCCACGACGAACCCGAAGTAGAGGGGCGGCACCTCAGGACTCCGTCAGCACCTTGACCACGACCCGGCGATTCTCCTGACGCCCCTCGGGCGTGTCGTTCAAGGCGACGGGCTCGGCCTCGCCCTTGCCGACCGGCCACGTCCGCGAGCGCTCGATCCCGTGCTTGGTCAGGTATTCGACCACGGCCATGGCCCGGCGCTCGAGAGCTGCTGGTTGTAGTCGGTCTCGCCCTCCGCATCGGTGTGGCCCTCGATCGCGACCCGGAGCGAGCCCGATCGCTCCAGGACCGCGAGAAGGTCGGAGAGCGCCTTGGTCGACTCGGGGCGGAGCCGGTCGCTGTCGGTGTCAGTAGATCCGCAGTGGTGTAGTCCTTGCCCGCCTCGAGCGTCTCGCCCAGGTCGTCGAGGTCGACCGCCACCACGAAGTCGCCGACGTAGGTCGATCGCTGGTTGCCGCCGAGTTGCACTTCGATCGTGTTCGACCGCGGGAACTTGGCGGTCGGCAGCATTCCAGCCCGCACGGTGCCGACGTAGAGGATGGCGTAGTCCCCCGCCACCTGGAGCTTGATCAGGACCATGCGCTTCACGATCTCCTGCATGTAGGTCTTCGAGATGGCCTTGTTCTGCCGGTAGATCCGGCATGCGCTAGCAGTGAGGTCGAGGTAATCCTCTCGGGCGCCCGTTGCCGCGGATCGCGGGGCCGGAAGTAGACCCGCGCACCGATGTTGCTGGTCGGAACCCGGAGATAGAACTCCAGGCTGAACTCGCGGTGGCCCAGCTCCTCGGGCAGCTCGATCGTGAACGAGGTTGGTCTTGAACTCGAGCCACTTGACGCCGTCGAATGACCACCTCCATCGTGCCCCGGCCGAAGCCGATCAGCTCGCTCGAGAGCGGCCCACCGCCGAGGCTGTCGAAGGAGACGACCTTGAGCACCCGCTTGCCCGGCACGAAGTCGTAGTTGCGCCAGACCCCCTCGCCCGGCTCGTCGGCGCGGCTCGCCGCCTCGTCCTGATCGGTGACGGGCGCTCCGTTCTCGTCGGTGATCACCTCGCCGTCCTCATCGGTGATCACTACCGGCTTGCCTTCCTTGGCCGCCTGCTCGGCGCACTGCTTGTCGCCCAGCGCGCACTTGACCGCCTTGTCGGCCGCTTTGTCGATCTCGCGGGTGACCTGGCGCTTGGCCTTGCGGGCGATCCGGTCGACCTGCGCGGCGGCATCGGCGCCGCCGCTGCGAGATTAGGGCGAGGGTGAGAAGGGCTCGGACGGTGCGGCCATGGCGGTCTCCTGGCTCGGAATCAGGAAGCGGTCATTCCGAGAAGGGCGAGGCCGGCAGGGCTCCATCGGCCCCACCACGGCCTCGGAGGCGCGGCTATCGGCCGGAGTAGCGCTCGCGGTAGAGGCGGAGGGCGCGCTCGTGGATCGGGCGGTTGGCGGCGCGCACCTGCTCGCCGTGCTCGGGCTCGCGCTCGGCCTCGACCCAGTCGGCCAGCGGATCGATCACCCAGTCGAGCAGGGCGGCGCGGGCATAGAGGCCGAGTCGCTCTCGTAGCTCGGGGAGGCTGGCAGCGCGGCGGGCGGCTGGTCGGCTCGTGGGAGGTCCTGATCGCGGGGATTGGGGCCGTCGAGGATGGTCCAGTCGATCATCGGGTCGCTCAGCCGGAGGTCGTCCCAGTCGACGATGAAGAGATCGCCGGCCGCGGTCACCAGCAGGTTGTTGAGCCAGAGGTCGCCGTGCACGGGCCGGTCCGCAGGCTCCTGAAAGACCCGCCGACTCCACCACCAACCGCCGAGCAGGGCCGCTTCGGCCATCCAGTCGAGCAACCCGGCCGGGACGAAGGGCGGGGCGCGGCGCCGATTCCTCGGGTCTCCCAGGAACCTTCGATGGTAGAGCCTCCGGTAGGCGGCGGCGCAGCTCTCGATCGGGTCGCCCAGGGCGAGCAGCCGCTCCCGCAGGCCATGGTCGTCGTGGAGCGTCGCGATGGTCTCGATCGCGAGCGCGCGGGTCGCCGGGGCGATCCGCTCCGGTGTCTCGGCCTCGATCCGGTCGGGGACCAGGCCGGCGAACCGCGGCGCGGCCAGCTCGAGCCACCCGCGGGCCCGCGGCGCGCGATAGCGCTCCGTCAGGGTCGGCGCCAGCTGCCGCCACCGTGCCAGGTCGGCGAGGTTCTCCGGGTCCTCGCTCAGCTTGACGTGATAGGCGACCCGGCCATCCTGGACGGTGAACGACCGACAGCCGAACCCGCCCCAGTTGAGCACCGGGGTGGCGGTGGCCCGCGGCCGGTCAAGCGGCAGACCGGTTTGCGCTGTCAGCTCATCGAGCACCACGCGGCCGAGCGCGTGCAGGTCGACGGGGGGCTTCGGCATGGACGAGGCGGGTCTCCCTGGCGCCTAACGCTCGAGTCGGTAGCCGACTTTGCGCACCGTGATCACGTGCCTCGGGCTCGACGGGTCTGGCTCGAGCTTGCGGCGGAGCTCGGCCACGTGGGTGTCGACCGTCCGGCTGAGCACGTCCGCCTGGTAGCCCCAGACCTCCTCCATCAGGTTGGCACGGCTCAGGGCGGCGCCCCCGGCGTCGAGCAGGGCGAGCAGCAGGTCCAGCTCCTTCGGCGCGAGCGGAACGGCGACGCCGGCGCGGGTCACCACTCGGGCCGCCCGGTCCACTTCCACGTCGCCGAAGCGATCGAGCGGCCTCGGGTCGGATCCCTCGGCGCGCCGGCGTCGGAGCATTGCCTCGACCCTGGCCAGCAGCTCGAGCAGACCGAACGGCTTGGTGACGTAGTCGTCGGCGCCGAGCTTGAGACCGCGGACCTTGTCTTCTTCCTCGCCGCGGGCCGTGAGGATCAGCACCGGCGTCTCCCGGTCCTCGGCGCGGAGCTCGCGAAGCACCCGGAACCCGTCGAGATCGGGCAGCATCAGGTCGAGCACGATCAAGTCAGGTCGCTCGGCGCGTGCCAGCTCGAGCCCCTGGCGACCCTCGGTCGCGACGCTCACGCGGTGCCCTTCGATCTCCAGGTTGTTCTGGAGACCGTACGCCAGCTCGGCGTTGTCTTCGATCACCAGCACGTGGTAGGGCGCCCGACTCACGTCGTCGCTCCCGGCTTCTCGTCGCCGGCCGGGAGCTCCACGACCAGGCGGGCTCCGCCCTCGGGGGCCTCCTCGACGCGGGTCCGGCCTCCGTGGAGGACCGCGAGGCTCCGGACCAACGCGAGCCCGAGACCGGTGCCCGTGCTCTCCCGGCCGTTGTCGAGGCGCACGAACGGCCGAAAGACCTCGTCTCTCGCCTCGGCCGGAATGCCGGGGCCGCGGTCGTCGACCCGCAGACGGAGCCAGCCGTCGGCTCGCTCCAGTCCGACCGCGACCCTCGCGTCCGCCGGGCCGTACTTCACCGCGTTGTCGAGCAGGTTGAGGACGATCTGCCGGAGGGCGTCGCCGTCGACCACGCCATGGAGGCGCGGCGGCGCGCTCAGCTCGACCGTGATCCCGCGTTGCGACGCCAGCGGGGCGAATCCCTCGACCGCCTCCCGGATCACGGCGCTCAGGTCGGTGTCGCGCGGGGTGATCCGGAGCGCGCCCCGCCCGGCGCGACTCACCGCGAGCAGGTTGTCGACCAGGTGCCCGAGCCGCCTGGCCTCCTGGTCGATGATCTGGAGCGCGCGGCGCTCTTCGTCCGGCGAGCGGACCCGGCCGAGCAGCAGCGTCTCCGCAAAGAGCCTGAGCTGGGCGAGCGGGGTGCGGAGCTCGTGGGAGACGCCCGCGACGAAGTCCTCCCGGAGCCGGGCGAGCTGCCGCTCCCGGCCGAGCTGGTATCCGGCGACTCCCACCAGGAGCGCGCTCAGCCCGAAGAGGGTCAGCACCAGCGGCAGCCTCGAGCCGGGCAAGCCTCCGATCACGAGCCGGCCGGCGAGCGAGGGATCCAGCGCGACGTCGATGGCGAGGTCGCCCCAGATCTGGCGGAGCGTATCGGCGGCGGCGAAGCCCGTGGCCACCGAGTCCGCGCGGCCGGCCAGGAGCCGGCCGGCGGGCGAGCGGACCCGGTAGCGGACCAGCGAGTCGAGCGTGAGCCCGCGGGTCAGGCTCGGCGGCAACAGCGGCGAGCGTTCCAGCGTCGGAGCCAGCAGGCGGCCCACCGTCTCCGCGGGGACGAGGTAGCCGATCACTCGTCGGCTCGGTCGGGGCGGCGCGAGCACCGCCAGGTAGCCTCCGGGCTCCTGGTCGAGCCAGAGAAGGGCGAAGTAGCTCCGATCGGTCAGGACCGCGTCGAGGTGCGGGCGGAGGGTGTCCACCAGGCGAGCCCGGGTCGCCTCGGGCAGGGTGGCTCGGGGCGGTGTCTCGAGCCGGGCTCCGTCGAGCACGAACGGCAGCAGCGCCCCGCCTAACGCCCGCCAGACGGTTGAGTCGACTTCCGCTCGGAGCTCGAGCGAATCGGGCCAGTCGAGCGCCGGGGCGCGGTCGAGACGCCCGACCAGCGGATTGAGCGGCGGCGAGAGCCGGGTGGCGAGTCCGACCCGGATTCGATTCTCCAGCTCGGCGGCCGCGAAGGCGGCGTAGTCGCGGAGCACACCTTCGGCCACGCTCCGGTGGTACCGGGCGGTCACCAGGGCGTTGAGCGCCAGCGCGCCCGAGAAGACCAGGGTGAGCGCCAGGGCGACCTGGACCAGCCGTCGAGGCGCGGCAGCGGGCAGCATGTCTCGATTCTACACTCCGTCGGTCCCGCGCGGCGGCCCTGACCGTTTCCTGACAGTACCCCCATCGGTTTCGGAACCGCGGCGAGGGCGATCTCGGCAACTTCGACTTCGAGTCGGACGAGAAGCCCGCCAAGGAGAAGGCGCGGGTGATGCTCGAGATGGTGCAGGCCATCAACGGGACCCACCTCTCCCGGCTCGCCGCGCTCGGGGTCCCCGCCGAGCAGCGTGTGGCCGTCACCTGCGAGACCTGTCATCGGGGCGTCTCCCGGCCGGTGCCGCTCCGCGCGCTGTTGCTCGCGACCATCGACTCGGCCGGCGTCGACGCCGCGGTGGCCCGCTATGGCGAGCTCAGGAGGGAGTACTTTGGATCGGCCGCCTACGACTTCGGCCGGGGGACGCTCACGGCGGTCGCGGAGCGCCTGCTTGGCCAGGAGAGCTACCAGGCGGCTGTGACCATCATGCGGCTCGAGCTCGAGCAGACCGGGGAGGACATGCGCACGCTGTTGACGCTCGGAAACGCCGAGGTTCGCGCGGGACAGCGGGACGCGGGGCGAAAGACGCTCGAGCGGGCACTCGCCGTCGCGCCGGAGAACGCCAAGCCGTTCGTCCAGCGGCAGATCGACAGGATCCTCCAGCCCTGATGCGATCTCCCCAAAGCCGAGTGGTCGCCGTGCGAGCCGACATCACGGCGCTCGAGGTCGACGCGATCGTGAACGCGGCCAACGAGGCTCTGGCTCCCGGCGGCGGGGTGTGCGGGGCGATCCACCGCGCGGCGGGGCCGGAGCTGGCCCGGGCCTGCGCCGCGCTCGGTGGCTGCCCGACCGGTGAGGCCCGTCTCACGCCTGGATTCCGGCTGCCCGCCCGATTCGTGATCCATGCGGTGGGCCCGCGCTACTCGGGCGGGGAGCGGGGCGAGGCCGAGCTCCTGGCCGGCGCCTACCGCTCGGCCCTGGAGCTCGCCGCCGGCGAGGGGTGCCGGTCGATCGCCTTTCCCGCGATCAGCACCGGCATCTACGGCTATCCCCTCGAGCCCGCGACCCGAGTCGCGGTCGACACGGTGCTGACCTGGCTCGACCGGGACGGCCCGATCGAGCTGGTGGTGTTCGCCTGCTTCGGCGAGGACGTCCTCGCGGCCTATCGCGCGGCGGGCGTCGAGATCTCACCATCGCCGGGGTTGTAGCCCGCCGGCGCCCCTCCTACCTTCGAGGCATGTCGTCGAGCGCCCTGACCGCCGCCTGTTGTCGCGCCACCTGCGCCTGTTCCCACGGGAGCGGCCGTCGGAGGGGCACTCGGGTGTCATGAGCGTCTGACGCTCGACCGGTGCCGAATCCGGGCCCGCTCCCTCCATGGAGCGGGCCCTTTTCTTTTGGAGGAACGATGGAGCATGCCTCGAGCCGAGCGCCCGCGCCCCGCGGCGACCGGCGAGTCACGGCCGCGATCGGCGAGACCCCCCTCGCGCGGCTCGACCGCTTGGCGGAGCCGGGGTCGGCGGAGGTCTGGGTCAAGCTCGAAGGCTTGAACCCCGGGGGCTCCATCAAGGACCGAACCGCGCTCGGGATGGTCCGGGACGCCGAAGCGCGCGGTGTGCTCGTCCCCGGCGGCACCATCGTCGAGCCGACCTCGGGCAACACCGGGATCGGGCTCGCTCAGGTGGCCGCGGCGCGCGGCTATCGGCTGATTCTCACCCTGCCGTCGTCGATGAGCGTCGAGCGGAAGCGCACCCTCCAGGCCTACGGGGCCGAGCTGGTGCTCACCGATCCGGAGCGGCGGATGCTGGCCGCGATCGAGGAGGCCGAGCGGCTCCGGGACGAGCTGGGGGCCTGGATGCCCAACCAGTTTTCCAACCCCGCCAATCCCGCCATCCACTACACCACCACGGCGCCCGAGCTGTGGCGCGACCTCGGGGGGCGGATCGACGCCTTCGTGTACGGCTCCGGAACGGGCGGCACGATCGCGGGCGTCGGCCGGTTCCTGAAGGAGCGCCGTCCCGAGACGCTGGTCGTGGCGGTCGAGCCCGCCCGGAGTCCGGTCCTGTCGGGTGGCGAGCGGGGCCAGCACCAGTTCCAGGGCATGGGGCCGGGCTTCGTGCCCGACAACTTCGACTGGTCGGTGGTCGATCGCGTGGTCACGGCCTGGGAGGAGGAGGCCTTCCCGTTCGCTCGACGGCTCGCGCGAGAGGAGGGGCTCTTCGTCGGGATGTCGAGCGGCGCGATCGTGCACACGGCTCAGGCCATCGCGCGCGAGCTGGGTCCCGGCAAGGTGGTCGCCACGATCGCGCCCGATTCGGGGGCGAGATACCTCAGCACGGCGCTCTACGCGGAGGAAGAGCAAGTGGTCGGCGCGACGGACCCGAATCCAACTGTGAGAGCTTGAAGCCGTCGGGTGCTTCGTCTCGTACGTGGGGGCCGACCGACGACCGCCGCCGAGACTGGAGCTCCCGATGCCGATCCACAGCGCCCGCGCGCTCGCCGCCCTGACCGGTTCGTTGGCCGCCCTTTCCCTTGGCGGCTGTGGGCCGGAAGCCGTCGACGCCGAGCTGGCCATCGTCGGCGCGACCCTGATTCCCATGGACGGACCGGCCGTGCCCGACGCCACGGTGCTGGTGCGGGACGGGCGGATCGTCGCCCTGGGGCCGCGCGCCGCCGTTCGTCCCACCGAGCGGGCGGAGCTGATCGACGCGGCAGGCGGCTACCTGGTCCCCGGCCTCTGGGATCTGCACGTGCACGTCCTCAACCCCGGCGCGCCCGAGCTGGCCTTCCCGGGCCTCGTCGCGAACGGGGTCACCGGCGTGCGCGACATGAACGGCGCGTTGTCGCTCGACTCGATCGCGCGGCTGAAGCGCGCGCTCGACGAAGGCACGGTCGTTGGGCCGCGACTCGTCGTCGCCGGACGTCTGGTGGACGGTCCGGCACGGAGCCCCGGCGCTCGCGGGCCCAACACCGCCGTCGTGACCTCGGTCGACGAGGCCCGCGCCGCCGTGGATCGGCTGGCCGACGATGGGGCCGACTTCATCAAGGTGTACCACGCGTTGCCGCTCGACCTGCTGCGTGCGGTCGCCGAGGAGGCCGGCGCGCGGGGCCTGACCGTCGTCGGTCACTTTCCCCTGGTAGCACGCGCGGATTCGGCGGCACCGCTGCTCCGGAGCGCGGAGCACCTGCAGGGCATCTTCGAGAGCACCTCGCCGCAGGGCGACTCGCTGCGAGCGCTCTACCAGCACCTCATCGCGCTGCTCTCGGAGGGAAGCCCGCCCACCCCGGAGATGGCCGCGGAGGTCGGGCGGCTCCGGCGTGCGGTGGCGAGCGGCGTCGATCCGGTCCGGCTCGAGGCGTTGATCGACAGGCTCGCCGAAGTCGGGACGGTGCAGGTGCCGACCCTGGCCTCCAATCGAGGCCTCTACCTGATCCCGTTCGATGCCGGCCGGACCGACGATCCCCGCTTCGGCGGCTTGGCCGAGAGCGTCCGGTCTTCCTGGCAGCGAGCGGGATCTCCTTACGGCGGCGACAGCGCGGGGGCCCGCGCCCACTTCGCCGCGCTGCTCGACCTTGTGCGAGCGATGAAGGGCGCCGGAGTCCCGGTCCTGCCGGGAACCGACCTCGGCGTGCCCTGGGTCTACCCGGGCTCCGGCCTCCACGACGAGCTCGGTCTGCTGGTCGAAGCCGGCTTCACGCCCGAAGAGGCGCTCCGCGCCGCCACGATCGAGGCCGCGCGCTTTCTCGGGCTTCGCGACTCGCTCGGCGCGATCGCCACCGGTCAGGTCGCCGATCTCCTGCTGCTCGAGGCCGACCCGCGGGAGGACATCGCCGCCGTCCGGCAAATCCGCGGGGTCGCGCTGCGTGGTCGGTGGCTCGATCGCCGCGCGCTCGACTCGCTCGCGGCGGGGTCCGACTGAGCCGGGCTACTGCGGTGGGTGGATGTGGTGGACGACCTCGAAGATCCGGGCGACGTCGATCATGTCCTTGCCCTCGTAGCGGACGGTCTGACCGTCCACCCGGGTGACGCCGGGGATCAGCGTCAGCACCTCGGTCATCACCGGATCCTCCCAGCGGAGCTCCATCCGAACCGGGCGGGTCAGCTTGAACGGACGGATCGAGCCGCGTCGCTCGACGCCCCGCCGCACGCCATCCGTGATCATTCGCCGGGCCTCGTCCGGGTGGCGCATCACCGCCGCGTTGAAGCCGATCGCGTCCTTCACCACGGCCACCTCGATCGGCCCGAACAGCTCCCTCGCCTCCCGCGCGATCACCTGATCGCCCGAGACGAACACCACGGGCACGCCGAACTCGCCGGCCGTGGCGCCCGCGAAGCCCGCCTCGGGCACCTTCCGGCCGTTGAGCGAGACTTCGACGGTGCCGCTGAAGGTGTGCGCCAGGACGCCCGGGCTCTGACCTTCGCTCGCGTGATAGCCGACGAACACGACCGCCGCGAACGACGAGTCGATCCCGTGCGCCATCCCGAGCGCGCGGGGCCAGGCCCGGATCAGCCGGGCGCGCGGGTCGAGCAGCTCGAGGTCGATGTTCTGGGCGTTGCCGTGCGAGTCCGCGACCAGCACCTCGGTGGCGCCCGCCAGGAAGGCGCCTTCGATCGCCGCGTTGACCTCGCGGGTCATCAGTCGGCGGTACTGCTGGTACTCCGCGCCGCTGCCGGAAGCCTGGATCCGGGTGGCGACCCCGGCCACGCCTTCCATGTCGGCCGAGATGTAGACCTTGAGCGGCGCCTGGCCGGCGACCGGGCCGGCGAGGAGCGTGGCGAGCGTGACCAAGATGGGGATCCGCATCCCGAGGCTCCGGCGTGCTAGCGAGACCAAGGCGGCACCACTCCGTTCATCCGGGCGTAGGCGATGGACTGGCCCAGATGCTCGTTCATGTGCGCGACCAGCTGCAACAGCACCGACCACTGCGGCACCTGGCGCCCGTACTGGGTCGTCCCCTTGGAAGGGTCGGTGAGCGACTCGACCGCCTTGCGGACGTGCTCGCGCGACTCCTTGAGCCGCGCCACCAGGCGATCCTTGTCGCCGAGATCCTCGGCGGCATCGGCGTCGCGCCCCGCGGGCGCCGGCACCCCGAGACTGGTGGCCGGGTAGAGGTAGTTGTAGCGAGCCACGTGACCGTAGACCTTGGCCACCGTCATCACCCCGGGGCCGGGGCTCCAGGCGAACTTGTCGGCCGGCATGGCCTCCGCGAGCGCGATGAACTTGCCCATCGACCCCTCGAACTGCCGCATCACCTCCGATACGAATCCGCCCGCGTCGCTCGGCGCGGGCTGGGCCGTGAGCGGGCCCGCCGCGAGGAGCAACGCTCCTCCCGCGAGCCAGTGACGGATCTGCATCGGGTCCTCCAGGGGTCGGGGTGGCCGTGACGTAGGCCAATCTGCTGCCAACGGCGCCCGACGGAAACCCCGGCCCTCCGGAGCCTTCAGTCGGCTCGAATCGCCACCATCGGATCGACCCGCGCAGCCCGCCGGGCCGGCACCAGGGCGGCCGCGACGCAGGCCGCCGTCACCAGGCCAGCCACCAGCAGAAAGGTGACGGGGTCGAGCGGTGAGACGCCGTAGAGGAGCGCGCCGAGCGTCCGGGTGAGCGCCAGCGCGACCCCGCCTCCCACGAGCAGCCCGAGACCGGTGAGGACGAGCGCCTCGCGCAACACCAGCCGGAGCACCGCCTCGCGGCTCGCGCCGAGCGACATCCGCACCGCCAGCTCCCGACGGCGGGAAGCGACCGACCCGGCCAGCACGCCGTAGAGGCCGATCAGGCCCAAGGCCAGCGCGGCCACGGCGAACGTGCCGAGCAGGATGGTCGCGAAGGTCTGCCGCGCCGTGCTGGCGCGATAGAGATCGTCCATGGTCCGGATGTCGGAGACCGGTAGCTCGGGATCGAGCTCGTGCACCGCGGCGCGGAGCGCGCCCGCGAGACTGCCGGGGGTCACGCCGTCGGCGACCCGGAGCACCAGATTCTGCCAGCTGAGCCAGTCCCAGGTGCGCTGCGCCGTGGCGACGTAGACGATCGGCCCCGGCGACTGGTCGGCGCCCCGCATTCGTGCGTCACCCACGACGCCCACCACCTCGAGCCACGGTACGCTCGGATTGAACTGGATCCGACTCCCGACGGCGTCCCCGTCCGGCCAGAGGGTGCGCGCCAGCGTCTGGCTGATCAACGCAACCGGAGGCGCGTCCTCCCGATCGCTGGCCGCGATCGACCGGCCGGCGACGATCGGAATCCCCAGCGTCTCGAGATAGCCGACCGAGACCGCCTCCAGCGGTACCGGGTCGAACCGCCCGGTCGGATCGGGCGCCTCCCGTCCCTCGATCGCGAAGCTGAAGGTCATCGGCGCGCCGCCCGCGGGAGCCTCGCTGGTCGATCCCGCCCGCTCGACTCCGGGTATCCGGCCGATCCGGTCGAGCAGCTCGCGATAGAAGACGACCTGCGGCCCGACCCGCGGATACCGCGACCGGGGCAGGTCCATCGGCACCACGATCAGTCCCTCCGACCGGAAGCCGAGATCGGCGCGCCGCACCTCGAGGTAGGAGCGCACCAGGAGGCCGGCGCCCGCGAGCAACACCATCGAGATCGCCACCTCGCCGACCAGGAGCGCCGCCCTGAGCCGCCCGTGCGAGCGATCGCCGCCCTGGCTCGGCGCCGCGCGAAGCGCGAGCTGCGGGTCGCCGGCCGTGAGTCGGAGCGCCGGCACCAGCGCGAAGAGCACCGTGCTCGCCAGCGCGGCGAGCGCCGCGAAGCCGAGCGCCCGAGCGTCGAGCCCGACCGTCTCGAGCCGCGGGATCGAATCGGGCGCGAGACCGAGCAGCACGTCGAGCAGCACCGCGGCCACGCCCACCCCGGCCGCGCCGCCCAGCCCGGCGAGCAAGAGTCCCTCGACCAGGAAC
>JAWKQJ010000026.1:0-70651 GCA_041390205.1 Gemmatimonadales bacterium | reverse complement strand
GAGCACCGGGATGATCTCGAGCCCGGCGTCGAGCGCGAGGAACAGGTTGCGCAAGGTCTGCGCCGGGGGCCCCTGGGACGCGTCGACCACCAGGATCGCCCCCTCGCACGCGGCCAGCGAGCGGGAGACCTCGTAGGTGAAGTCGACGTGGCCCGGGGTGTCGATCAGGTTGAGCTCGTAGACCTGGCCGTCCTGGGCCCGGTAGCTCATCCGGCAGGCGTTGAGCTTGATCGTGATCCCGCGCTCCCGCTCCAGGTCCATGGTGTCGAGGACCTGGGAGCGCATCTGGCGCTTCTGCAGCGTGCCCGTGGTCTCGATCAGCCGGTCCGCGAGCGTGGACTTGCCGTGGTCGATGTGGGCGACGATGCAGAAGTTTCGAATTCGTGACTGCATGGGTCCAAAATAGCCGCACACCCCCACCCGAATCTCCCCCTGTCCGTCTATCTTCGGACGTGCCTCGCCCCGACGGCTTCACCCGTTACGATGCCGGTCTGTTGTTGGTCGCCCTCATCTGGGGGGCCAACTTCAGTGCGATCAAGTACGCCCTGGCGGAGATGCCCCCGCTCGCCTTCTCCGCGGTCCGCTTCATCCTGGCGTCGGTGCTCTTCTGGGTGGTGGTGCGGCTGCTCGAGCCCCGGAGCCGGGTCCCGGCCAAGGACCTCCGCTTCCTGATCGGGCTCGGGGTGGTGGGCAACACCGCCTACCAGGCCGCGTTCATGATCGGCCTCGACCGCACCTCGGCCACCAACAGCTCGCTGATCATGGCGTCGATGCCCGTGATGGTGGCCCTGCTCGCCACCACCACCGGCATCGAGCGGCTCGGCCGGAGACTCTGGATCGGGATGGTGCTCGCCGTGGCGGGCGTGGTGCTGGTCATCGCCACGGGCTCGGCCAGCCGCGCCGGCGCCGACCGGATCGGCGACCTCCTGATCCTGGTGGCCTGCGCCTGCTGGGCCGTCTTCACCGTCGGGCTCCGCCGGGTCGATCGGGGCGTGAGCCCGCTCCGGGTCACCGAGATCACGACCTACGCGGGCACCCCGGGGCTCCTCTTGATCGGCTGGCCGGAGCTTCGCCAGGTGCGCTGGGACCAGCTTGGCGCGGGCACCTGGTTCGGCCTGCTCTACTCGGGGATCCTCGCGATCGGCGTGGCCTATCTCCTCTGGAACGCGGCGGTCAAGCACATCGGCGGAAGCCGGACCGCGATCTACAACAGCGTGATTCCGGTCGTCGCGCTCGCCGTGGCGTGGCTGGCCTTGGGCGAGCAACCGGGCCCCGGGCAGGGAGTCGGCGCCGCGCTGGTGATCACCGGGGTGCTCTACAGCCGATTCCGGCCGATGACGCGATCGCCGATGCCGGTGGTGCCGGAGTGACGGATCCGTCGTGCGGCTGAACCGCCACGACGCGGCGCTGGTCGTCGTATCGCTGATCTGGGGCGGCAACTTCACCGTCACCAAGCGCGCGCTGGCCTTCATCGCGCCGGTGCCGTTCGCGGCGCTCCGCTTCGTCCTGAGCAGCGCGCTCTTGCTCGCCGCGGTGCGCCTGACCGGCCGCACCGGCGACGTGCCCGCCGACACCCGTCGTCGCCTGCTCCTCTTCGGGGTCCTCGGCCACGCCCTGAATCAGATCGCCTTCGTGGGCGGGCTCCAGTACACCACCGCGACCAACAGCGCCCTGATCTTCGCGGCGATGCCGGTGGTGGTGGCGCTGATGGGCGCCGCGCTGGGCCACGAGCGCCCCGATCGGAGGACGACGCTGGCGATCGCGCTGGCGGCGGCGGGCGTGGCGCTCGTGGCCGGCGCCCGCGGGGTGAGCTTCTCCTCGGAGACCCTGAAGGGCGACCTGATCACGATGGTCGCGGTGCTGCTCTGGGCCGCGTTCACGGTCGGGGTCCGCTGGGCCGCCCGCGGAGTCGGCTCCCTCCAGGTGACCATGTGGACCCACCTCGGCGCCACACCCGGCCTCCTCCTGCTCGCCGCGCCGTCGGCGGGCACGATCGCGGAGTCGGTGAGCCACGTCGAGGTCTGGGCCGCGCTGCTCTACTCGGCCGGCGCCTCTTCCCTGATCGCCGCGGTGCTCTGGACCCGGAGCCTGCAGGCCCTCGGGGGCAACCGGACCGCGCTCTACAGCGGGGTGACCCCGATCTTCGCCGGCGCGATCGCCTGGGCGGCCCTGGGCGAGAAGCCGGTGCCGCTCCAGGGCCTCGGCGCGCTCCTGGTGATCTCCGCGGTGCTCCTGAGCGCGCTGCCGGCGCTCAAGAAGCGGGAGGAGCCTGCCTGAGCTCGTCGAGCCGGGCGAAGGCCCGCCGGAGGTGGGGGATCACGATCGAGCCGCCGACCACCAGCCCGACCGCCATCGCCTCCTGGATCTCCGCGTCGCTCCACCCCTCCTCGACGCAGCGGACCACGTGGTAGGTGATGCAGTCGTCGCAGCGGAGCACCAGCGAGGCGACCAGCCCGAGCATCTCCTTGGTCCGGACGTCGAGCGCGCCGGCCTCGTAGGCCCGGTGATCCAGGTTGAAGAACCGATTGATGGTGAGGTTGCCGGCGGCGCCGATCCGCTCGTTCATCCGGCTGCGGAATGCGTCGAATTCCGCCAGCGATTCGTGACTGTGGCTCATGGCGATCAAGGAAAGCGCCGGATCGCGGGCTCCGGCAAGGGCCGGCTACCGGAAGGGGCGAGCCGGCTTGCTTCGGCCGGGCGGCTTCCGCCGTTCGAGGTGGGGCTCGCCGGCCGGTGCAGGTCGAACGATCCTGGGCCTGGCTCGGGTCGAGTCGCGCTCCACGCTCGCGGGCTTCGCTCGGGTGGTGTCCTGCGAGGCCGCCTCTCGGTGGCTCGAGGCGGGTGGGCCGCTCGAGGTGAAGAGCCCCAGACCGAGAATCAGCACCGTCCACTTCATGGCGAGACCGGATTGCAGAGGCCATGCCACCGGGTCTCCGAACGCAAGTGACTGCCACAGAACGTTCTAGCGAAAGGCCGGGTGCTGACGCAAGCCAATTCTGTCTCTGATCACGGACAACCGCGCCTTCATTTGACTCGCCCGACCGGGCGCCGTACGTTGCGGCCCCTATGACCGCCCGCCTCGATCTCCTCGACCCGATGGAAGTCGCCCGGCTGGGTGGGGTCGAAGTGCTCACGGCGGGCATCGTCGAGGGCTTCCTCACCGGGCTCCACCGCTCGCCCCGGCGCGGCTTCTCGGTCGAGTTCGCCGAGCATCGGGCCTATCAGCCGGGCGACGAGCTGCGTTACGTCGACTGGAAGCTCCTGGCCCGGACCGACCGGCTCTACGTCAAACAATTCGAGGAAGAAACCAACCTCCGGGCGATGCTCGTCATGGACGTGAGCCGCTCGATGGCCTGGTCGGGCGCCCCGGGCGTCCGGCTCACCAAGCTCGATTACACCCGCCGGCTGGTCGCCGCGATCGCGCTGGTGCTGCTCCGGCAGCGCGACGCCACCGGTCTGATCACCTTCGACAGCGAGGTCAGGAGTCTCACCCCGCCCCGTGCCCGGCTCACCCACTGGCGCCATCTGCTCACCGTGCTCCACGAGGCTCAGGCCGGCCTCGAGACCAGCGCGGAAGCGGCCCTCCGCCAGGTGGTCGACCAGCTGCGGCGTCGCGGCCTGGTGGTGTTCATCTCCGACCTGCTGCTCGACCGGGAGCTGGCCTTGAAGGCGCTCCGCTTCCTGCGTCACCGGGGCCACCAGGTGCTGGTGCTCCACGTGATGGATCCCGCGGAGATCTCGCTGGGCGGGCCCGCCGAGGCGCGTTTCGAGGATCCCGAGACGGGTGAGGCGGTCACCCTGCGGCCCGCCGACTTCGCCGGCGCGTACGCGAAGACGGTCGAGGGCGCGGTGACCGACTGGCGGCTGGCGTGCCGCCGCCACGGCATCGCCTACGAGCGGGTCACCACCGACACGCCCTTCGGGATCGCGCTCCGGCAGGCGCTGGTGCGCTCGACGCACGTCGCTTGATGAGCTTCGCGGCGCCCTGGGCCCTCGCCGGCCTCGCCTTTGCCGCGGTGCCGATCCTGCTCCACCTGCTCGCGCGGCGCGAGCCCCCGACCGTGGTGTTTCCGGCCACCCGCTACCTGGCCCAGGCGGCCCGGCAGCATCAGCGCCGGCTCCAGCTCCAGCACCTGCTGCTGCTCCTGGTCCGGACCCTCCTGATCGTGGCGCTGGTGCTCGCGGCCGCGGGCCCGAGCTGGCCGGCCGGCTCGGTCGGCACCCACGCTCCGACGCCCCTCGTGCTCGTGGTCGACAACTCGCTTCCAGCGGCGCCATCCGGGGCGGCGTGCCGGTGCTCGATCTCCTCAAGCGAGCCGCCCAGGCCGCGCTCGCCAAGGCGACGCCCGAAGACAAGCTCTGGCTGATCGCGGCGGACGGCGTGGTGAGGCCGGGGTCGGCCGAAGAGCTCTCGGCCACGGTGGCCGCTCTGGAGCCCGATCCCCGCCGGCTCGACCTGGGCACGGCGATGACGCTCGCCACCCGGATCCTCGAAGCCGAAGGCGCCGGCGAGGTGCTGGTGGTGAGCGACCTGCAGCGCTCGGCGCTGGGCCAGGGGGAGGCCTGGTCGGAGGCCGTGCTGCTCGAGCCCGAGGGCCAGCCACCCGCCAACGCCGGCGTCGCCGCGCTCACGGTCGGGACCCAGCCCTGGGCCGGTGACAACGGCGTCGTGGGGGTGCTGATCGGCGGCACCGGCCAAGGCTCCCGGCCGGTGACGCTGGGCTTCCGCGACCGACCCTCGAAGCAACTGCTCGCGCCGGTGGGCGGGCAGGAGACCAGCCGGATCACCGCGCCCGGTCCCGGCTGGTGGGTGGTGGACGCGGTGCTCGACCCGGACGAGCTGCGCGCCGACGATCGCCGCTCCGGCGCGGTGCGGGTGGCCCCGCCGGCCCGGGTAGGGTGGTCGGACGAGGATCGCTTCGTGGCCACGGCCGCCCAGGTGCTTTCCCAGAACGGCCGGATCGTGGCGGGCGACGACGTGACGCTGGGCAGCCTCGGCCGGGGCGCCTCGGTGGTGCTGCCGCCGGCCGACCCGGCGTTGATCGGTGCCCTCAACCGGGCGCTCGCGGCGCGGGGCTCACGCTGGCGCTTCGGCGACCAGGAGCTCCTCGCGGCCACGACCGACAGCGGGGCCTGGATCGGCCGCCAGCGGGTTACCCGGCGGCACCGGCTGGTGCACGGCGGCGGCGCCGATCTCGACGTGCTGGCCACCGTCGCCGGCGAGCCCTGGCTGGTCCGGAGCGGCTCGATGGTGCTGGTCGGAAGCCGTTTCGATCCGGACTGGACGGACCTTCCCGTCTCGGCCGGCTTCCTGCCCTTTCTGGACGGGCTGGTGAACCGCGCGGTCCGGGGCGAGCTGGTTGCGCTCTCCGCGGCTCCCGGGGACCGCAGCCTGCTGCCCGATCGGGTCACCCGGGTGCTCGGGCCGGCGGGCGAGCGCGCGATCGAGGGCGGCGCCGCCTACCGGCCGCTCGAGCTCGGGATCCACTTCCTGATGGCCGGCCGCGACACCGTCGGTGCGCTCGCCGTCAATCCCGATCCCCGCGAGACCGATCTCACGCCCGCCACCCACGGCGAGCTCAGGAGCCTGTGGCCGTCGGTCCGGATCTCGACCACGGACGACGCGGCCCGCCTGGCCTTCGCGGCCGGGGCTCGGAGCGACCTCCGCGGGCCGCTGCTCTGGCTCGCGGCCTTCCTGCTCGCCGCCGAGGTGCTCCTGGCCAGCCGCGTGCGGAAGCGGTGAGCCTCGACGCCCTGATCCGGGCGTTCGGGGAGACCCGCTTCGCCCGCGAGCTCGAGCACGCGCTCCCGGCGCCCGGGGCCCAGCTCAACCTCGGCGGCCTGCCCGGCTCGAGCCCGGCCGTGCTGGCCGGCTGGCTCGCCCGCGAGCGCCCGACCCAGCTGATCGTGGTGGTGGTCCCGACCCCGGCGGACGCCGAGCGCTGGCTCGCCGACCTGAGCCAGGTGACCGAGCTCCCGGTCGCGCTCTATCCCCAGCGCGAGGCCCTCGGCGAGGAAGAGCCGCACCTCGAGATCGCGGGGGAGCGGACCGAGACGATCGAGGCGCTGGTGGCGGGCAGGCTCCGGCTCCTGGTGACCACCGCCCGGGCCACGGCGGAGCGCACGGCCGTCCCGGACGCGCTCGCGGCTCATCGACTGGAGCTGGTGGCCGGCGCGGATGCCCTCGCGCTCGGCGCCGTGGCGGAAACCCTCGACGCGATGGGTTACCGCCGGGTCCCGATGGTCACCGAGGTGGGGCAGTTCAGCGTCCGCGGCGGGATCGTGGACGTCTACGGCTTCGGCGAGGGCGAGCCGGTGCGCGCCGAGTGGTGGGGCGACGAGATCGAGGCGATCCGGAGCTTCGATCTCACCACCCAGCGGAGCGGCCACCCGATCGAGCGGGTGACCCTGCTCCCGATCCGGGCCCGATCGACGGAGGCGGCCGGACCGGCGAGCCGCCGCTCGCTGCTTGAGCTGCTGCCCGCGGGCGCCCTGCTGGTGACGGAGTCCAGCACCGCCAACCAGGAAGAGGTCTCCCGCGCCTGGCGCGAGGCCGAGCACCACCTCGAGGTGGCCCGCCGGCTCGGCGAGGAGATTCCCTCGCGCGACGCCCTCTTCGTCGACCCGGGCGTCTGGACCAGCGCCGTCGAGCGCTTCGCCCGGCTCGCGGTGCGCGAGGAGCCCGTTGCGCTCCAGGCAGGGTTCCTCCCTCCCGAGCGGATCGATCGCGATCTGAAGAAGCTCCGGCGGCTCCTGGGCAGCGGACCGAGCACCGTGATCCTCTGCGACAACGAGGGGCAGCGGGAGCGGCTGCTCGAGCTGCTCGAGGAGGACGACCGCCCCGCGGTCGCGACCCTGGTGGTGGGCGCGCTCGACGGCGGCTTCGTGATGCCCGAGCTCAGGGTCCTCACCGATCACGAAGTCTTCCGCCGGGCCCGCCGGCTCCGCCGCCCGCGCCGCTACCGCCAGGCGGCGCCGACCACCGCGCTCGGCGCGCTGACCAACGGCGACTACGTGGTCCACCTCGACCACGGGATCGGGATCTATCGCGGGATCGACACGATCGCGGTCGAGGGCGGGCTGATCGAGGTCGCGGTGATCGAGTACGAGGGCGGCGACAAGCTCCACGTGCCGCTCTACCGGCTCGACCAGATCGAGCGCTACCGGAGCGCCGGCGAGCAGGGCGATGAGCCGCCCCCGCGGATCCACAAGCTCGGCACCACGGCCTGGAAGAAGACCCGGGAGAAGACCCGCGAGGCGATCCAGCAGATGGCCGCCGAGCTGCTCGAGCTCTACGCCAAGCGCCGGCTCTCGGCGGGCTTCGCCTTTCCGCCGGACACCAAGTGGCAGCGCGAGCTGGAGTCGAGCTTCCTCTACGAGGACACGCCCGACCAGCGGAAGGCCACCGAGGACGTCAAGCACGACCTCGAGCAGCCCCGCCCGATGGACCGCCTGCTGGTGGGCGACGTGGGCTACGGCAAGACCGAGATCGCGGTGCGGGCCGCGTTCAAGGCGGTGCAGGGGGGCAAGCAGGTGGCGGTGCTGGTGCCGACCACGATCCTCGCGGAGCAGCACGGCCGCACCTTCAGCGACCGGCTGGCCGACTTCCCGGTCAAGGTGGTGGTGCTCTCCCGCTTCCGGACGGCCAAGGAGCAGAAGGCGGCGCTGGCCGAGCTCGCGGCCGGCGGGATCGACGTGATCATCGGCACCCATCGCCTGCTCTCGAAGGACGTGACCTTCAAGGATCTGGGGCTCCTGGTGATCGACGAGGAGCACCGCTTCGGGGTGCGCCACAAGGAGCGGCTCAAGACCCTCCGGCTCTCGGTCGACGTGCTAACGCTCACCGCGACGCCGATTCCGCGCACCCTGCACATGTCGCTCGCGGGGCTCCGCGACCTCACCCTGATCGAGACCGCGCCGCGGGACCGCTCGCCGGTGCTCACCTTCGTCGAGCCCTGGGACGACGGACTCCTGGAGGAGGCGTTCGCGCGGGAGCTCGATCGCGGCGGGCAGGTGTTCGTGGTCCACAACCGGATCGAGACCATCGACACGATCGCGGCGCGGGTGCGGGCCCTGGCCCCCGGTGAAGGTCGGCGTGGCGCAAGGGCAGATGGCCGCCGACCAGCTCGACACGGTGACGCGGCAGTTCGTCGCGGGCGAGGTGGACATCCTGGTCTCCACCATGATCGTCGAGTCGGGCCTCGACGTGCCCAACGCGAACACCATGGTGGTCCACGACGCCCACCGCTTTCGGGCTGGCAGCTCTATCAGCTGCGCGGCCGGGTCGGGCGGAGCCACCGGAGGGCCTACTGCTACCTGCTCACGCCCGACCTGCTCGACGCCGACGCCGAGGAGCGGCTCAAGGTCCTGGAGCATCACACCGAGCTCGGCGCCGGCTACCGGATCGCGCTCAAGGATCTCGAGATCCGGGGCGCGGGCAACCTGCTCGGCAGCCAGCAGTCGGGGCACGCCCAGGCGGTCGGATTCGACCTCTACCTGCGCTGGCTGGAGGAGACGGTCCGGGCCCTCCAGCAGCAGGGCGGGGCCGTGGAAGCCCCTCTGCCGCCTGAAGTTGTCTTCGATCGTCCGGCCCATCTGCCGGACAGCTACGTGGGCGACGACGACGTCAAGCTGGACCTCTACCGGCGACTGGCGCGGGCGGCCGACCCTGGTGAAATTGATGAGCTTCGCCAGGAGCTGCGCGAGCGGTTCGGGCCTCCGCCCAAGGAGGCCGAGCATCTGCTGGATCTCACCCGGCTTCGCGTGATCGGGGCCGTCCTCGGGATTCAACACATCCTGGTGCGGGGCGAAGAGGCCCGGGTGAGCTTCCGGGCCGGCGCCGCGCCCCGGCTGGCGAGGCTCACGGCCGCGCTGGACAACGTCCAGCTGGCGGCCGACGTCCGCCGCACGGTCCCGCTCTCGCTCCGGCTGGTGCGGTTGGGGGGGCAGGAGATCGTCCCCGCGCTGGTGCGGGCGCTCAAGGCGGTCGGATCGAGCGGGTGAGCGACGGCTCGGGAAGCTGGGGCATCCGTTCGGGTGGTCCACCCGGGTCAGGTCTTTTTCGACGGGAGTGGTACATGCGCAGGTGGACGGCGAGTGTGTTGGCGGCAGGCGTGGTGGTCTCCGCCGGGTGTAGCCTCGACGACCTGGACGGACGGTCGGACGTCGCGGCGGAGGTGGCGGGTCACGAGCTGTCGTCGGATCGGGTCGCCGAGATTCTGGCGAAGGCCGGCGGCGGCGCCAACGTGCAGGCCGCCGAATACATCTCCAACATCTGGCTCGACTACGCGATGTTCGCGGAGGCGATCGCCAAGGGGCGGATCAAGGCCGACTCGGCCTCGATCGCCCGGGTGATGTGGCCCGAGATCTCGCAGGCGCGGGTGCGGATCTGGCACGACTCGGTGATGGTCGCGATGGGCGGCGCCTCGGACGCGGCCGTCGACAGCACCTACGGCGACGGCACGGTCAAGGTCTTCCAGCACATCATCGCCGTGCCGAACGGCGGCTCCGCCGCCGACAGCGCGCAGGCGAAGCAGGCGATCCAGCAGGCCCTCGGCCGGGTGCAGCGCGGCGAGAACTTCGGCGCGGTCGCCGCCGAGGTGAGCGCCGACGGGAGCAAGACGGACGAGGGGTATCTGCCCGTCGGTCCCAAGGGGCAGTTCGTGCCCGAGTTCGAGAACGCCGCCTGGGCGCTGGCCCCGGGCCAGACCAGCGGGGTGGTCGAGAGCCAGTTCGGCTGGCACATCATCCGCCGCCCGACCCTGGTCGAGGCGCGGGCCCGGATCAGCAAGTTCCTGGCGGAGCAGTCCGCCCAGCGGAACGACTCGCTCTACATGGAGTCGCTCGATCGGGACTACGGCATCGAGGTCTCGGGCGGCGCGGCCGCGCTGATGCGGAACGCGGCCTCGAATCCCCAGGACTTCGTCGGCTCGGGCAAGACTCTGGTGTCGATGAAGGGCGACGACCTGAGCGTCGGCGAGTACGTCCGCTGGATCGGAATGTTCCCCCCGAACGTCCTGGCCCAGATCCGGAACGCCAACGACACCATCCTGAGCCAGTACGCCAAGGGGCTCGCGCAGACCACGGCGATGCTCCGCAAGGCCGACTCGGCCGGGGTGCATCTCGCGCCGGCGCAGTGGCAGTTCGTCACCTACAAGTACAACAACTCGGTCAGCACCCTCCGCCGCGACCTCGGGCTCGACGTGCCCGAGCTGAGCGACTCGTCGTCGCTCACCGGCGACCAGCGCTCCAAGCTGGCGGCCGAGAAGATCGAGGAGTACTTCGGCCGGCTGCTCAACGGGCAGGCGCAGGTGCAGACGGTGCTGCCGACCCTCGCGGCCGACCTCCGCTCCGAGAAGCTCGGCCGGGTCTACACCGCCGGGGTCTCGCGCGCGGTGGAGCTGGCGATGGCCCAGCGGCGCCGGGATTCGGCCGCCGCGGCGGCCAACGCGCCCCCGCCGCAGGGCATCGTGCCCGCGCCGGGCGGACCGCCGATCGGCGATTCGAGCGGATCGCAGTAACCGGAGTCGGAGTCGCTCATGCGGAACGTGGTACCTCTCATCCTGCTGGCGGGCGCCGCTCTCGCGACGCCCGCCAGCGCGCAAGGAGCCGACAGCGCCGCGATCGACCGGATCGTGGCCGTGGTCGGCAATCGGCCGATCCTCGAGAGTCAGGTGGTGGAGCAGCTCTACGCCGCGCTCCGGGGGCAGGACCTGCCCGGTGATCCGGGCGTGCTGCGCTCGCTCCGAAAGACCATCCTGAGCGACATGATCGACCGGGAGCTGGTGGTCCAGGCGGCCCGGAAGGACACGGCGATCAAGGTCTCCGACGACGAGGTGACCCAGTCGGTCGACCAGCTCTATCGGAACGTGCGGAGCCGCTATCCGAACGAGGAGGCCTTCCGCCGCGAGCTCAACAAGACCGGGTTCAACACCCTCGAGGAGTGGCGGAGCCACACCGCCGATCTGCAGCGCCGGGAGTTCCTCTGGAGCCGCTTCTGGGAGCAGCTCGAGGCCCGGGGCGAGATCAAGTCGATTCCACCGACGGACGAAGAGGTGCGGGAGGAGTTCGAGAGCAAGCGGCTCACCTATCCGAAGCGCTCCGAGGCGGTCTCCTTCCAGCAGATCGTGGTGAGCCCGCGCCCGAGCGAGGCCGAGCGGGCCAAGGCCAAGGCGCAGGCCGACTCGATCCTGGTCGAGCTCCGGGGCGGGGCCGACTTCGCCAACGCCGCCCGGCGCTGGTCGGGCGATCCCGGCTCGAAGGAGCAGGGCGGGTCGATCGGCTGGATCCGGCGCGGGCAGGGACTGGAGCCCGCGTTCGAGGATGCCGCGTTCTCCCTGCGGCCCGGCCAGGTGTCGAACCCGGTCGAGACCAGCTACGGCTTCCACCTGATCCAGGTGGAGCGGGTGCAGCCGGCCGAAGTCTCGGTGCGGCACATCCTGATCTCGGCGGTGATCGACTCGGCGCAGGCGGACAGCGCGCGGCTCCGGGCGGAGTCGATCTACCGCGCGGCCAAGAGCGGGGCGTCGTTCGACAGTCTCCAGCGGCTCCATCACGACAAGGGCGAAGAGCGGGACGTGAGCCAGTATCCGCTCGATCGGCTGCCGCCGGGGTACGCGACCGCGCTCCAGGGCGTGGCCGAGGGCGACGTGGCGCCGATCTTCCAGCTCGAGGCGCCGGACCCGAATCGATCGAAGTTCGTGATCGTCCGAGTCACCACCCGGGTCCCCGCGGGCGACGTGCGCTTCGAGGACGTGCGCGACGACATCCGGGCGGGTTTGAGCCGCCAGCTCGCCCGGCAGCGTTACCTCGAGAAGATGCGGGAAGCCAACTTCGTCGAGATCCGCCAGGGATGACCGAGCGCCCCAGGATCGCGGTCACTCTGGGCGATCCCCGCGGGATCGGCCCGGAGATCGTCGGCCGGGCGCTGGCCACCCCGCTCGACGCGGCGATCACCGTGGTTGGGCCCGAGGACCTGATCGGCGCGATCCCGGCGGAGCATCGGGTCTCGATCGGCGCCTGGCGGGGCGGCAGTGGGGCGATGCCGGAAGACCGGCCTCGAGCGCAGCGAGCCGGGCGGCTCGCCGGCCACGCGGTGGAGCGGGCCGCCCAGCTCGCGATGGCAGGGATGGTGGACGCGATCGTGACGGCGCCGGTGGAGAAGCACGCGCTCCATCTCGCGGGCTTCCGCTACCCCGGGCACACCGAGTGGCTGGCGCACCTCGCCGGCGACTGCGACGTGGCGATGATGCTCGCGTCGGGCAACTTCCGGGTGGTGCTGGTCACCACCCACGTGGCCCTCCGCGACGTGCCCTCGCTGATCACCGTCGACCGGGTGGTGCGGACCGGCCGGCTCACCCAGCAGCATCTCTCCCGCTGGTTCGGCATCGCGGAGCCCAGGCTGGCGCTCTGCGCGCTCAACCCGCACGCCGGCGAGCAGGGGCTCTTCGGCGACGAGGAGGCCAGGCTGCTCGCCCCCGCGGCCAATCAGCTCGGCGCCGCGGGCCCGCTGCCGGCGGACACGGTCTTCGTGCGAGCCCTCCGGGGCGAGTTCGACGCCGTGCTGGCGCCCTATCACGACGTGGGGATGACCGCGATCAAGGTGGCCGCGTTCGGCCGTGGCGTGAACGTCACGCTCGGGCTGCCGTTTCCGCGGACCTCGCCCGACCACGGCACCGCGTTCGACCTGGCCGGAACGGGTCGCGCCGACCCGAGCAGCATGCGGGCCGCCCTGGAGCTCGCGGTCGACCTGGGTGGTCGCTCCCGCGCGATCGCGGCTTCGAACCCGCTGGTGGAAGCGCCCGCCGAATCCTGACGGCTCAGGCGTCGGCGGGCGCCGGCGTCTCCTTCGGCAGGAGCCGTACCCGCTTCACCCGCCGCCCGTCCATCGCCGCGATCTCGAAGCCGAAGCCGCCGACCTCGACCCGGTCGCCCACGACGGGCAGGCGTCCCAGCTGACCGAAGAGCAAGCCACCGAGGGTGGTGTAGTCGGAGTCGTCGAGCTTGGCGTCGTGGCGGGTGTTGAAGTCGGTGATCGGCATCGCCCCGTCGAGCAGCGTCTGCCCGCCGGGGATCGGCCCGCCCGGCTGCGGGAGATCGTGCTCGTCGTAAATGTCGCCGACGATCTCCTCGATCAGGTCCTCCATCGTCACCAGCCCGGCCGTGCCGCCGTACTCGTCGAGCACGATCGCCATGTGGTTCTTGAGCCGTTTCATGTCGGCCAGGACGTCCTCGACCTCGCGGGTGCCCGGCACCAGCAGCGGCGGGCGGGCGATGCTGCCCAGGGTGGCCGTGGGGGAGGTGCGGAGCGCGCGAAGGATGTCCTTGGCGTGCACCACCCCGACCACCTCGTCGAGCGAGTCGGTGTGGACCGGGTAGCGGGAGCGGTGCGCGTTGGCGACGACCTCCGCGGCCTGCTCGACGGTGGCGGAGGCGTCGAGCGCCACGACCTGGGTCCTGGGCGTCATCACCTCTTCGGCCGTCTTCTCGCTGAACTCGAAGACGCCGGCCAGGAGCCGGGCGTCGTCGCGCGCGAGGCTCCCGCCCTCCTCGCTCTGCGCCACCAGGAGCCGAATCTCCTCGGGCGAGTGGACCCGCTCGTGCTCGCTCGGACCCCGGACCCCCATCATCCGGAGCAGCGCGTTGGCGGAGCCGTTCAGCAGCTTGATCGGCCAGGCCATCGCCCAGGTGAAGCCCATCAGGGGCGGCGCGGTCCAGCGGCTGACGTCCTCGGGGTAGAGCAGGGCGAGCGCCTTGGGCATCAGCTCGCCCAGGACGATGTGGAGCACGGTGATGATCGCGAAGGCGATCGCCACCGCGAGGGAGTGGGCGGCCACGGCCTGAGCGTTCGCCGGGAGGAAGGCGAAGAGTCCGTCGATCAGGTGCGCCAGCGCGGGCTCGCCGATCCAGCCCAGGCCCAGGGAGCTCAGCGTGATGCCCAGCTGGGTGGCGGAGATGTAGCGATCGAGCGATTGAATGGCCCGACGGGCCAGGGTAGCTTTGCGATCCCCGGCCCGGCTCATCTCGTCGAGCCGGGTCTTCCGCGCGCCGACCAGGGCAAATTCGGCCGCCACGAAGAAGGCATTGGCCAGCACCAGGCCGAGCACGGCCGCCAGGCCGATCACGATCGATCCGCTCTGAGGGGGGTCCATAGGAACGAACAGTAGCCGGACCGATCGCGACGGGCGAGAGGTCGTGTCCAGGCGCCTGATTCTGGTGGTGATCCTCACCGCCGGGTTCATGGCGGTGGAGGCGGTGGCCGGGTGGGTGAGCGGCGCGCTCGCGCTGCTGGCCGACGCCGGGCACATGCTGATCGACGTCGGCGCGCTCGGGCTCTCCGCGTTCACGGCGTGGCTGGCCCAGCGCCCGCCGAGCCCCTCGAAGACCTACGGCTATCTCCGGCTCGAGATCCTCGCCGCGCTGGTCAACGGCGTGGCGCTGGTGGGTATCGCGATCGGCGTGATCGTCGAGGCCGTCAAGCGGATGGGCGAGCCCTACGAGATCGACGCCGGGATCTTCCTGGTGGTGGCCGCGCTCGGCCTGGTGGTCAACCTGATCAGCCTGCGGATGCTGCACGGGTTCCGGCACGGCAGCCTCAACGTGCGCGGGGCCTACCTCCACGTGCTGGGCGACGCGCTGGGATCGGTGGGCGCGCTGCTCGCCGCCACCATCGTGATCCTGACCGGATGGACCGCGGCCGACGCGATCGTCTCGATCCTGCTCTCGCTGATGATCATGGTCGGCGCCTGGTCGCTGCTCCGGGAGAGCACCAACGTGCTGCTGGAGTCGGCCCCGGCGAACGTTCCGCTCGAAGAGGTGCGGGCCACCCTGCTCGAGGTCGAGGGGGTGCGGGACGTTCACGATCTCCACGTCTGGACCGTCACCAGCGGGGTGATCGCCATGAGCGGCCACGCCGTCGTGCCGGAGCTCGACGACCACCCCACCGTGCTCCGCGCCATGCTGGACCGGCTCGAGGGCATGGGGATCCAGCACGCCACGATGCAGCTCGAGATCGTGGATCACTGCGAGGGCCTCGACTGCCTCCGCCGGGAGCCGGTCGGGGCCCTCGGCCACCATCACCACCACCACCACTAGCCGCCCGAACCGGCCGGCGTGATCGGTCCGTGACGGGGCCCTTGCCCGGGTCCGGCCGGCGTTCTATATATGGCCCCCCGAGGGGGCTAGCTGCTTGCAGATACGCAACATCGCGATCATTGCGCACGTCGATCACGGCAAGACCACCCTGGTGGACCAGATGCTCCGGCAAGCCGGGGTCTTCCGGGCCAACCAGCAGGTGGAAGAGCGGGTGATGGACTCCAATCCCCTGGAGCGGGAGCGGGGGATCACCATCCTGGCCAAGAACACCGCCGTCCGCTGGGGCGAAACCAAGATCAACATCGTGGACACGCCCGGCCACGCCGACTTCGGCGGGGAGGTGGAGCGGATCCTCCGCATGGTCGACGGGGTCCTGATCCTGGTCGACGCGGCCGAAGGGCCGATGCCGCAGACCCGGTTCGTGACCCGGAAGGCGCTCGGGCTCGGGCTCTCGCCGATCGTCGCGATCAACAAGATCGACCGCGCCGACGCCGAGCCGCTCCGGGTGCACGACGAGGTGCTCGGCCTCTTCATCGACCTCGAGGCGTCGCACGAGCAGCTGGACGCGCCCTTCCTCTACACCTCGAGCCGTCAGGGCACCGCCACCGCCGACCTCGATCAGCCGGGCACGGACCTCGCGCCGCTCTTCGAGACCATCGTCAAGACGGTTCCGCCGCCCTCGGGAGACCCGACCGGCCCCTTCCAGATGCTGATCTCCACCCTCGACCACTCGACCTTCCTCGGCCGGCTGGGCATCGGGCGGATCGAGCGGGGCCGGGTCGAGGTCGGCGATCCGGTCGCTCTCCTGCCGCTGGGCGAGCCGGGCCTGGTGGGCGACGGGGCCGTGGAGCGGAGCCGGATCTCCAAGCTCTTCGCCTTCGACGGGCTCAACCGGGTCGAAGTGGCCGAGGCGGGTGCCGGCGACATCGTGGTGGTGTCCGGCTTCGAGGGCATCGAGATCGGCAAGACCCTGACCGATCCGGAGCACCCGGAGCGGCTCCGGGGCATCGCGGTCGAGGAGCCGACGATCTCGGTCGACTTCTCGGTCAACAACTCGCCCTTCGCGGGGCGGGAAGGGAAGTTCGTCACCAGCCGGCAGGTGCGGGACCGGCTCTTCAAGGAGCTGGAGCGCAACGTGGCGCTCAAGGTGGAGGAGACCGACTCGCCCGACACCCTGGCGGTGAGCGGCCGGGGCGAGCTCCATCTGGGCATCCTGATGGAGACCATGCGGCGCGAAGGGTACGAGTTCCAGGTCTCCCGGCCTAGGGTCATCACCCGGCTCTCGGACACGGGCGAGCGGCTGGAGCCCTACGAGGAGCTCCTGATCGACGTCCCCGAGGGCTATCTCGGCTCGGTGATGGAGAAGCTCGGCGCCCGCCGGGCCGAGATGATCGAGATGCGGAACGCCGGCCAGGGCACCGTCCGGCTCACCTTCAAGATCCCCGCGCGCGGACTCTTCGGGTACCGCTCGGAGTTCTTGACCGACACCCGCGGCACGGGCACCATGCACCACCGCTTCCAGAGCTACGGCTCCTGGGCGGGCCCGCTCTCGGGCCGCAAGCGCGGCGTGCTGGTGGCCGACCGGGAGGCGACGGCGGTCGCCTTCGCGCTGGGGAACCTCCAGGAGCGGGCGCAGCTGTTCGTGGCGCCGGGCGAGGCGGTGTACGAGGGCATGATCGTGGGCGAGAACTCGCGGCCCGACGACATGGACGTGAACGTGGGCAAGGAGAAGAAGCTCACCAACATGCGCACCACGGCCTCGGACGAGAACGTCGCGCTCGAGCCGCCGAGGGAGATCACCCTCGAGTACGCCCTGGAGTACATCGAGGACGACGAGCTGATCGAAGTGACCCCGGAGAACATCCGCCTTCGGAAGCGGGTGCTCCCCTTCGTCGAGCGGCGGCGTGCCGCGCGGGCCGCCGCCAAGCTGGCGAACATCTCGTGAGCGCAGCGATTCACCCTTCATCCGGGAAGGCGGAAGACCAGATGTCGGCCCTGCTGGACTCGTTGTTCGATGTGGAGC
The DNA here is from genome assembly GCA_041390205.1 of Gemmatimonadales bacterium. Taxonomy (GTDB): domain Bacteria; phylum Gemmatimonadota; class Gemmatimonadetes; order Gemmatimonadales; family GWC2-71-9; genus SHZU01. The sequence continues at coordinate 53,535 of JAWKQJ010000026.1, read as the reverse complement.
TCAAGCGCCGCAGCGATGACGACGGAGAGTACGAAGACGGCTTCGACCTCGACGACAACGACGAAGACCTCGACGAGGACGAGGAGTTCGACGACGACGAGGACTACGACGACGACGACGAGGACGACGACGACGACCTCGACGACATCGGCTACGACGACGACGACGACTAGTCGGATCGGCGTCTCGTCGTGAGGACGTCGGACCGCCCGGCGACCCGAATCGGGTGGTGGCTGGCCGGGTGGGCGGTGATGGTAGGCCTGACGGTGGTGATCGGCGGCGTGACCCGCCTCACCGAGTCGGGCCTTTCCATCACCGAGTGGCGGCCCGTGAGCGGGGTGGTGCCCCCGATCGGCCAGGCCGCCTGGGAAGCCGAGTTCGCGAAGTACCAGGCCATTCCCGAGTTCCAGCTCGAAGCCCCGGACATGACCCTCGACGGCTTCAAGCGGATCTACTTCTGGGAATACCTGCACCGGCTCTGGGCCCGCCTGGTGGGCGAGGCGCTCGCGCTGCCGCTCCTGGTCGGCTGGGCGCGGGGGGCCGTTCCCCGGGAGCTGCGCGGGCGGCTGCTCGGCCTCGTCGTGCTGGTCGGGCTCCAGGGCGCGCTGGGCTGGTACATGGTCGCCAGCGGGCTGAGCGGCCGCACCGACGTGAGTCAGTACCGCCTCACGGCCCACCTCACCCTCGCACTGCTGATCTTCATGGTGGCGGTCTGGACCGCGGCGACCCTCGTCGCGGGCTCCCGTTGGCGCCTCGACCTCGGCCCCTCACTCCGGCGGCACGCGGTTGCCGCCACGGCCGTCGTGCTGCTCACCGCCATGGCGGGCGGCTTCGTGGCCGGGACCAACGCCGGCAAGGTCTACAACGAGTTCCCGCTGATGGCGGGGCGCGTGGTGCCGGCCGGATACCTCTCGCTCTCACCCTGGTATCGCAACCTCTTCGACAACGTGGCCGCGGTGCAGTTCAACCACCGCCTGCTGGCCGTGCTGCTCGTGGTGGTGGTCGGCGCGCTCGCCGTGCGGCTGGGCCGGGCCCGGGGCGGCTGGGCGCTGGCCGTGGTGCTCGGCCTGGTGGTGGCCATCCAGTTCACCTCGGGGCTCTGGACCCTGCTCGCCTCCGTGCCCGTGCCGGTCGCGGCGCTCCACCAGGGCGGCGCCGTCGTCCTCCTCGCCGCCACCCTGCTCACCGTCCACCGGCTCTCGGGCGCGGGCGAGCGCTGACCCGGGCGCCAGGCGATGCCAACCCTCGGCCAGCTCGCGCTTGGAACCCTCCACGTGGTGCTGGCCTCGGTGGTCTCCGCCCACGTGGTGCTCACCAAGCGCGACGTCCGCGCGGCGATCGGCTGGACCGGGCTGGTCTGGCTCACGCCGATCGTCGGGTCGGTGCTCTACGGGCTGATGGGGATCAACCGGATCCGGCGGCAAGCGGTCAAGATCCGCGGGCGCAACGCCCTGGCCGACCGCTACACCGCCGAGCTCGAGGTGCATCGCGGCGCGGCGGCGGCGCTGCCGGCCGAGACCCCACCGGCGATCCGCTCCCTCGCCACGCTGGTCGGGAGCGCCACCGGGCAGCGGCTCACCACCGGCAACACGGTCGTGCCGCTGGTGAACGGCGACCGCGCCTACCCCGAGATGCTGGCCGCGATCGACCAGGCCACCCGGAGCGTCGCGCTCGCGACCTACATCTTCGATCGCGGGGTGGCCGCCGAGTGGTTCGTCGACGCGCTGGCGCGGGCGGTGGCCCGCGGGGTGGAGGTGCGGGTGCTGATCGACGGGATCGGGGTGCGCTACAGCCGGCCGCCGATCACCAAGGCGCTCCGCCGCCGGGGCGTGCGGGTCGCCCTCTTTCTCCCCTCGGCGGTGCCGGTCCTGCACCCCTACTTCAACCTCCGCAACCATCGGAAGATCCTGGTGGTCGACGGCGAGGTCGGCTTCTGCGGCGGGATCAACATCCGGGACGGCTGTCTGCTCGAGCGATCGCCCAGATCGCCCACCCAGGACCTCCACTTCAGGATCGAGGGCCCGGTGGTCCGCCAGCTGATGGCGGCCTTCGCGCTCGACTGGAATTTCGCCGCCAAGGAGCGGCTGGACGGGCCGGGGTGGTTTCCGCCACTCGAGCAGCGCGGCCCGGTGGCGGCGCGCGGGATTCCGGACGGACCGGACGAGGACTTCGAGACCCTGCTCCAGACCCTGCTCGGCGCCCTCAGCCAGGCCACCCGGACGATCCGGCTCGCGACGCCGTACTTCCTTCCCGGTGGCGCCCTGATCGCGGGCTTTCAGACGGCCGCGCTCCGTGGCGTGCGGGTCGAGATCGTGCTGCCCGAGCGCGGCAATCTCCGTCTGGTGCAGTGGGCGATGATGGCGCACGTCCGGCAGATCATCGAGTCGGGGTGTCGGGTCTATCTCGCGCCCCGGCCCTTCGATCACTCCAAGGTGCTGGTGATCGACGGCGGCTGGACGCTGATCGGCTCGGCCAATTGGGATCCGCGCAGCCTGCGTCTCAACTTCGAGTTCGGGGTCGAGTGTTACTCCGCCGAGCTGGCGCGAGAGCTCGACGGGCTGCTCGACGCCAAGATCGCGAACGCGAAGCTGCTGACCCTCGCCGACCTGGACGGACGCCCGCTGCCGATCAAGCTGCGCGACGGCGTCGCCCGGCTCGCGCAACCGTACCTCTGAGGAGACCCGAATGAGTGAGAGGGCCGATGCGCTGCACCGGCAGGCGATCGTGATCGACGGTCACAGCGACATCCTGATCCCGGTCACCGAGGGCAAGATGGACCTGGCCGAGCGGGTCGAGCTGCCGCCGCTCGACTGGGAGCCGCCACCCGGTCTCGAGCGGTCGTCGTTGGTCGGATTCGGTTTCGGGCCGCACACGGTCTGGTTCGGCTGCATGGGCCAGTACGACCTGCCGCGCTGGAAGGAGGGCGGGGTCACCGCCCAGCTCTGCGCCATCTACCTCGACGACCGCTGGCTCCGCGACCCGGTGCAGCGGGCGATGGAGATGGTCTGGCAGCTCCACGATCAGATCGCGAAGACGCCCGGTCTGGCGCTCGCCACCAGCGTGAGGGAGATCCGCGAGGCCAAGACCCGGGGCGAGGTGGCTCTGGTGCTCAGCTTCGAGGGCGCCGACCCGCTCGGCGGCGACCCCAGGCTGCTCGACATCTACCATCGGCTCGGGCTTCGGGCGGTGAGCCTGACCCACACCCGCCGCAACGTCTTCGCCGACGGCTGCTGGGCGGCCGATCGGCGCGGCGGGCTCACCGCGCTCGGCAAGGAGACCGTCGCCCGGCTCGAGCGCCTCCGGATCGTGGTCGACCTGGTCCACATCGGGGAGATCGGCTTCTTCGAGATCCTGGAGCAGGTCTCCCGCCCGGTGATCCTCTCCCACTCCACCTCGACGATGTTCCCGGACACCAGTCCGGAGGCACGCGACCTGGCCGACGGCCGCCTGCCGCGCCCGCGCCTCGAGCTGCCCCGCGACAAGGCGATGCTCGACGCGCTCGCGGCCAACGGCGGCGTGCTGGGGGTGATCCATTTCGCCCAGCGGGACCTGGAAGGCGTGGTGCGCGACGTGGAGACCGCGCTCGAGGTGATGGGCCCCGACCACGTGGGTCTCGGGAGCGACCACTACGGGCTCGAGTTCGCGCCCAGGGGGTTGGAGGACATCTCGCTGGTGCCCCGGCTCACCGACGCGCTGGTCGCCCGGGGGCACTCCGACGAGGTGATTCTCAAGTTCCTCGGCGGCAACTATCTCCGCGTCTTCGAGGAGGTCTGGGGCGAGTAGCGCTCAGCCGCCCGCCTTGACGTCCGCGATCCAGCGCTCGACCAGCCGGCCCACCACCGTCATCGGCAGGCCGCCCTCGCGCAGGATCACCTCGTGAAAGGCCCGCACGTCGAACCGGTCGCCCAGCTCGCGCTCGGCCAGGTGGCGGAGCCGCCAGAACTCCATCGCGCCCACCTTGTAGCCGAGCGCCTGCGCGGGCATGTCCACCGAGTAGCGGAGCGTCTCGGAGGCGATCTCCGACTCCGCCATCATCGCGTGCTCCCGCATGAACTCCATTGCCCGCTCGCGTGACCAACCGAGCAGGTTCATGCCGGGGTCGACGATCAGGCGCACGGTCAGGAACGCCTCGCTGATCAGGCGACCATAGCGGTCGTACGGGTCGGCGTAGAGGCCGAGCTCGTTGGGAAGCTCCGACGCGTACTCGGCCCAGCCCTCTCCGTTGGCCGTGGTGTAGAACTCCCGGCGGAGCGGCGGCAGCCCTTCGTTCTCCTGGCCCAGCGCGAACTGGAAGTGGTGCCCGGGCACCAGCTCGTGGTAGGCGATCGGCGCCACCATGAAGAGGCTCCGCTCCGCCAGGTTGGACGCGTTGTAGAAGTAGATCCCGACGGGCGACGCGGGGCTCGGCGGCTGATAGAACCCGTAGGTCTGCGACGCCTCGAGCGCCGGGTTGAGCCGCCGGAACTCGGCCGGCGCCTTGGGCGTGCGGGAGAAGAGCTCCGAGATCCTGGGGCGAATCGCGTCGTAGTAGCGCTGGTACCTCGCGCCGACCTCCTCGGCGGTCCTGGCCCGGAATCGCGGATCGCGGCTCATCGCGGCCTGGAACTCCTTCCGGGTGCCCTGGAAGCCGATCACCCGGAGCAGGCTGTCCATCTCGGCTTCCAGCTTCGCGAGATAGTCGAGGCCGGTTCGATGTGGATCGACTCCGGCGTCAGGTCGAGCGTCGTTGCGGGCCACCAGGTAGCGGTAGTACGCCTCTCCGCCTCGTACTGGCTCAGCCTGATGCCCTCCGGCGCGACGCCGCGATACGCGCCGCCGAGGAATCCCGATCAGCCGGCCCAGCGCCGGGTCGATTCGTTCACCGCCTGTGCCACCGCGCCTCGAACGCCGGCCGGCTGGGAATCGGGCAGGGTGCATGACGGTTACCGGCGCGCGTAGGGACGTCCGCGAGCCCCGGGCGCCGGAGCGTGCCCAGGCCCCACGATCTGATCGATCTCGGGCTTGGGCACCTGGATGCCGCGCTCGGCCCGCTGCGCCAGACCGACCAGGATGCTGTCGGCGAGCGGCCGCCGTCGGCCAGGCGGGCGAGATAGCGGGGACCAAGGCGCTTCCGGGGTGTCGAGCGGGCATGTCGCGGCCCAGGAAGAGCAGCTGGCCGGTGAGCGGGGCTCGGCAAGGTGATCGACGTCGCGAGCGAGATCCAGTGGTGCTCGGCGCCTGCACGGCCTCGGTGAGGAGCCACCCAGCACCTCGGCGCCGGTGGTCGTCCGGTGAGCAGCTCGCGCTCGATCGTGGAGAGGGCAGCTGAAGAGCAAAGGCGCTGGCCCGGCGGCGCGGGCCTCGACTCCGGCCAGCGAGACGCCCTCGGCAGACGCGCTGACCGGGCGGCCGCACGCTTGAGTTAGCGGCCACGTTGGCGCGGATGCTCGCTTCGTGCGTGGCGGCGAGCAGGTCGATCCAGCGTGGTCTGGAGTGGTCGGCCGAGGTTACGGCTGCCCGAGCAGCCAGACATGCCACGAGCGCGTCAGACGATCCGAGCTTTCATGTGACGGCGCTCCGGTTCGGTCAGGACCCTTGCGGCAGTGAGACGGCTCTCGCGCGGGCGGAACGGCGAGCGCCGCCGGCGCGCGATGTGGCCCTCGAGCGCGACGATGGCGCCGCTTGGTCGCCCAGCCCTTCGAGCATCAGGACAACCCGTAGTACGGATCGGCGCAATCGGGATCGAGCTCGATCGCCCGGCGGTACGCGGCCGCGCGCCTTCCTGTCTCCGCCCGGTTGCGGCAGCGGCGCCGAGCTCCTGGTGGATCACGACCTCGTCGGGCGCCAGCTCGGCGGCGTGCTCCAGCTCGGTGACGGCGCGCGCGGGGTCGCGGTCGACCCAGAGCATGGCGATCGACCGGCGGGCGGGCCAGAAGGCGAGGTTCTCGCCGAGCGCGCGTCCCAGGGCGGCCTCGGCCTCACCCGGCCGATTCCGGGCGATCGCCAGGAGGCCGAGCCCATACTCGAGCAGCTCCTTCGAGCGATAGTCGGTCCGGTCGCGGTCCTCTTCGCGGAGCGTGGCGAGCACCGCCTGGGTCTCGGCCGCCGCGCTGTCGTATTGCCGCTGCAGCACGAAGATGCTGGCCCGGACCTGACGGAGCCAGGCGTTGTCGCGAGGCCCCTCGCGGATCGCCCGGGCGAAGGCGGCGCTCGCGGTCGGGAGGTCCGCCGCGGCCAGGGCGAGCCAGCCGGTGAGCGCCGGTCCCTGCCGGAAGCGCCCGTTGAACTCGTTGTAGATCAGCGGGAAGGCGCCTTGATGCACGTAGGGGTTGAGCAGGAAGGCGCGATACCCGAGTTATCGGCGCGGACCGCCGGATCCACACACCGCCTGTCGTCGTCGAGGATAGCTCAGGAACCGGTCGTCGCGACCGTGAACCAGCGGGCGAACAGGTGGGCTCGCCCCGATCGGGGCGCTGGCGGCGGGTCGCCCAGGCGGTGGCGCAATCGCGTGGCCATCCGCGATTGGAGCCGCCTCGAGCTCGAGCGCGTAGTAGGCCTCCGGTCGTTGGGATCGGCGCCCGGGCAGGAGGGCTGCTCGGCCGATGGCTGGCAGCGACGAGCGCGCCGGAAACAGGGCGAGGCCGAGGGCGAGCCAGGCGGCCGCACCACGCGTCTCATCTGCCTTCGAGCAGGTCGAGAGCGCCTGCCGGCGGCGCTGGCCTTCCAGCAGGCGCTCGTGAAGAGATGGCGTGACGATAATGGGTCGGCGGGAGCCGCAGCAGAGAATGCCCGTGAGGACCCGGGCCCCGACCTGCGCCCTTCCCAACCGGAAGTTACCGGTCGCGAGCTCCGCCCGCGTGGTCAGCGCGGCGCTGGCTACTGATCCGACGCGAGGCAGCCGACCAGCTCGACTCGCCGACTCCTGCTGCTCTTCCCCTCCGGTGCCGTTGTCCGCGGCGGGCCGCGACTCGCCGGGAAGCCCGCCGTTCCAGACGAGACTCGCTCATCTCTTGTACCGCGACGATGAACTTCCGACCGCCGCGGCCCGGCGCTTCGAGAGATCGAGGTTGTGGCGTCGTCGCCGTCGGCGTCGGTGTGGCTCCCCGATCGCGAGCCGAGCTCGGGTGGTCCTTGAGCATCCGGCCGATCTCCTCCAACGTCGGGGTCGACTCGGGTCGGAGCCGGTCGCTGTCGACGGCGAAGAGGATGCCCTGGGTCGCCACCCGCCCGTCGGCCGCGAGGCGGTCGTAGAGAACGCTCCCGCCGGCCGCGATCCGGATCGGTCCGATCAGGCCGGGATCCTCGGGCGTCACCGACGAGGCGGCGATGTAGAGCGCGTCCGTCCGCGGGAACACGGCGTTCGGCACGTTCGCGACCCGGTGCTCCTGGAGATACACCTTCATGTAGTCGCCATCGGCCATCACGCGGATCGGCATGGCCGTGCGCTCGTTACGGAACTTGCGGAGCACGTCTTCCTGGTAGAGCGTCATCGCCTTGGGACCCACGTCACCCACCTGCTCGATCCCGGCCGTCGTGGAGCGCACCACGACGGTCGAGCCCTTGTAGGATCGATCGGGCCCGTGAAACGCCGGACCGGTGGTGAGGTGGATGTAGGAGTTGCCATGGGTGGTGTTGACCATGAACTCCACGGTGAAGCGTTCGGGGAGCGTATCGGGCAGCGGGATCTTGATGATCCCCGCCGAGGTTGCCCGGAGGAACCGCGCGTCGCCGGACGAGACGATCTCCCAGTTGCCCTCGATGAACTCGAACCGCCGGGGGAAATTGCCGACCCGGTCGTTCTGATAGTCGTCGTAGAAGAGGATCTGGTCCCCGGGCACGAAATCGTAGTTGGCCCAGAGGCCCTCGCCGGGCCGGGCCCCCGAGCCGGCCGCCGCCTTGGCCTTCTCCCGGTCGGTGATCGGCGCCCCCTCGTCGTCCATGATGATCTCGCCGTCGTCGTCGACGAAGATCACGTCTTTGCCGTCGGCCGTGGCCTGGTCGGCGCAGCCCGGATCGTCGACGGCGCAGCGGATCGCGTTCCGGATCAGCCGGTCGACCATCGACTCGGCTTCGCTCTCGGCTGCCCGGCGGGCAACGTCGCGGAGCCGCTTCAGCTGGGCGTCGAGTGACGTGGGCAGCGCCAGGGCAACCCCGGCCATGACCAGGATCGAGAGGACGAACGGTCTGATTCTCATCACACTGGGCTCCTGTTGGCGGTGCGATAGCGCACCGTGGCGTCGACGCTGGTGCGCTTCATCGTGGCCGGGCAGTGGTTCCCGTCACGCTCCTGGTCGTCCGGTCGTTGCCGTCGATCCGGACCCAGTCGCCCGGGAGCGCGTGCCCCGAGACGGCCTGGCCGGCGCCGGGCCTGGCCAGCCTGGCGCGGGAGCGGGGAGCATCGGGAATCGGCTCGCCGAGGTACCTGCATGCCGTCTCCGGAATCCAAGTCCCGGTCGATCGTTGCTGCCGCGGTCATAATCCTGAACGGAACTCCGGTCCGGGACCCGCCAAATGGCGGATTCTCGCGCCCGAAGGCGTTCAAGGGTCAGACACGACCCGCCTGACGCGTTCGAGGGGGTCCAGCTGATCCACGGGGAGGCCGACCATGCTGTACCGCGTGACCGCGATCCTGCTCGGGACCCTCGCCCTGGGTCAGGCGGGTGAGCAGCCGAGCGCCAGCGAGATCCTCGAGACCATGCGCGCCCGCCAGCTCGCGCGCTGGGACACGGTCGACAACTACACCGTCTTCCAGAAGCCGACCGCGGTCGAGCTGCCCGGGATGGGCGAGGGGCGCGAGCTCGAGATCCCGATGCACTTCCAGAAGCACGAGATCGAGGGCCAGCCGGCCTTCGGTCTGGTGCCGGGCAACGAGTACCAGGTCGCGGTGGCGCAGGCGGGCGAGCAGGGCGAGTACGTCACCCCGGAGTTCTTCCAGCGTGGCGCCGAAGCGCAGCGGATGACGGCCGACGCGTTCGACGCCGAAATGGCGCGCTCGGGCATGCCGAAGCTCCCGGGCATGGACTACCCCGGCCAGATGATGCGGGACAACGCCGTCTTCATGGATGCCGGCGCCGAGGCGGTTCGCGAGGCGGAGGCCGGCGACTTCGGGCGCGCGAACGCCGCCGCGAGCCTGGCCGCGATGGCGGAGATGGGCAGGAAGCTCAAGCTGGTCGGGGTCGAGCGAGTCGACGAGCGCGAGGCCTTCCATCTGAGAGCGGAGGGCCTCGGCCGAGTGGTGAGCGAGCCCGGGGAGAAGCACCGCCTCACGATTCGATCGGTCGATCTCTGGGTCGACACCAAGGAGTACGTCAACCTGCGGACCACGATGGCGGGAGTGGTGGAGGCCGAGGGGCAGCGGCGCGAAGTGACCTTCGAGCAGCACTTCCAGGACTATCGTAAGGTCGGCCCCCTCTATGAGTCGTTCCGCCAGGTGATGCGGATGTCGGGTCTGATGGGCGAGATGGACCCCAAGGACAAGAAGAAGCTGGAGGAGATGCAGAAGCAGATGGCCGAATTCGAGGCGCAGCGGGACAAGATCCCCGCCGCCGCCAGGGGCATGGTCGACCGCCAGATGGCGCGCGCCAAGGCCCAGATGGAGATGCTGACCGGCGGCAAGGGGTTCGAGTTCGTGACCGAGGTGACGAGGATCGAGATCAACACCGGCCCGCCGCCTCCGGGCAGCCGCCGCTAGACCGCCACGCCCCGGCCGCGGCCCGCCTTGCCTATTGGCCCGCGAGCAGCTCGAGAGCCCTGGCCAGCGCGGGGTCCCGTCCGGCCCTGCGGTCGGCCGCGGCGAAGACCGGCGCCGGATCCGTCGGCGGAATGCCCGGACCGTCGAAGGTGGTCCCCTCCGCCGTTCGGAACACTTCGTTGGGCAGCCAGAACTGCCAGCCGTTCGGGAGCCGTCGGCTCAGCACGTCGGAGAAGACCCCCTGGGTGTGCTCACCCACCCGGGCGATCGCCGGCGTGCGGCCCATCAGCGCCTGCGTGAAGGTCTCGCCGCGCTGATCGTGATCAGGCCGGTCAGCTCCACCACCGGTCCGTGGTAGCGGGCCGCTCGCTGGGTCGGACCAGGCTCGCCTGGCCGAGAGGTCCACCGGGGTCCGATCGACCGGGTCGCCCGCCTGCTTCGAGTACGCCACGTACTCCGCCGTGGCGAGCCGCTCGGCGATGCCTAACGCGACGGGTCAGCCCCAGAGATTGACGGACGTCGATCACCAGTCCCCGCCTCCGCTGGTGTCGGCGAAGACCTGGTCGAGCGCGTCGTCGAGACAGCGCCGCTCACCACGATAGCCCCCGTCGGCGTAGCCCCAGGAAGAGGATCCGGAGATGGCCGCACCGTCCCGGCGATGGTGCCGGCCTGGAGCTGGTCGTTGCCAGCGCCGAGCAGCCCGCCATCCGGTCGGCCACGGAGAAGAGTCGGGCAGCACCTCGCGCCGACGAACCAGTCGCGGCCGCGGGTCCGCCTGCCGATCCCACCGGGGATGGCGGCGTCGGCGCCGGGGCGAAAGCCGCTCACCCGACCGATCTGCCGGCCGCGAGGCTGTTGTGGGCGTCGCCGAAGACGGGACCAGGTCGCGGAGCGTCTCGAACAGCTCCGGGTCCGTCGATTGGTCGGTGATCTTCGCTCGGGCCGCCCTGGTCAGCCCGGCCCAGTCGACCGGCTTCTCGTCGAGAAAGGAGGATGTACTGCTCTCCGGTCGGATGAAGTGGTCGAGCACCGCCGTCGGCGTCGAGGGCGGCGAACCGCGCAGCGCGCCGGCAGGAGTCGATCCGGCGGATCACGATGTCGGAGGCGGTGCCCGGTCGATGGATCTGGAGCCCGTCCCCGGAGGCTGTCGGGAGCAGCAGCAAGGCCGGCTCGCCACCGGCCTCTCCGTAGGTCCGGTGTCCGTCTTCGTCGGCGAGCCGGGCGAGGTGGTCGGCACCGGCAGGCAGGCCGCCTGAGTGACCTCGTAGGCCGAGAAGGTCGAGTCCTGGACGGACAGGACCATGCCGTAGCCCTCGGAAGCCCAGTGGCCGTTCGGCTCCGGGCAAGCCGTGGAACGGTCGCCGCCGCAGCCGGCGGCGGCGAGGAGCGAAGGGGACAGGATGGAAGGCACTCGGAGTCGTGCCTGCCGCGTCGGACGCTCGGGAGATTTCGGCATGGGCGGACGATACGAGTCGGCGGGAGAGCCAGCAAGGAGACCGGGGGCCGGCGATCGGCCCGGCCCGAGCGGGCCAGCGGCGCGCCGGAGGGGGAGGCGAGCGCTTGACAGCGGGAGGTTGATCGCCGGAGCCGGACAAGCTATCCTACTGTCCCGCTTGAGCTTGGCGGGATGAGACAGAGGGCCTGTAGCTCAGGTGGTTAGAGCGCACGCCTGATAAGCGTGAGGTCGGTAGTTCAACTCTACCCAGGCCCATAGGACATGTCTGAGCCCCGACCCGACCGAGCCGGTCGGGCGGGGCTTCGTCTTTCGCTCGCCACCTCGCCCGGTGTCTGTAAGCCGGCGGGTCGCGGCCGGACTACCCGAAGGACCACCGCGCCAACCGTCCGCCGAGGAGACTCCTGATGAACTCAGCTCGTCGACCCGTCGCATTCGCGCTCGTCGCGGCGTGCCTCTGCCTGCTCGCCTCGCCCCTCACGGCGCAGCAGAGCGCCTCGATGGGACCGGACGCCCGGCGCTTCGTGGCCGTCGACGCGCCGGTGGTGGCGCTCACCAACGTGCGGGTGATCGACGGCACCGGCGCGCCAGCACGGGAGCGCCAGACGGTGGTGCTCACCGATGGGCGGATCTCGGCGATCGGCGCCGGCGCCAACATCCCCGCGGGGGCCAGGGTCCTCGACCTCGCCGGCCACACGGTCACCCCCGGGCTCGTGATGCTGCACGAGCACCTCTTCTATCCGGTGGGTCGGATGCAGCCCGGCCTCCTCAGCTACGTGGCGCAGAACTCGACCTTCCCGAAGCTCTATCTCGCCTTCGGCGCCACCACCATCCGCACCGCGGGCACCACGTCGCCCTATTCCGACATCTCCGTCAAGCACGACATCGACTCGGGGCTGCAGGCCGGCCCACACATCGTGCTCACCGGGCCCTTCATCGATCGGCCCGGGTATCCGATCCCCTACTTCAAGCACATCGACAGCCCCGAGGCCGCGCGCCGGGTGGTTCGCTATTGGGCGGACGAGGGCATGAGCTGGTTCAAGGCCTACACCTTCGTCACCCGGGCTGATCTCGAGGCCGTGATCGACGAGGCCCACCGCCTCGGCCGGAAGGTGACGGCGCATCTCTGTTCCGTGACGCACAGCGAGGCCGCGGCGCTCGGCATCGACGAGCTCGAGCACGGCTTGCTCACCAACACCGAGTTTCTTCCCGACAAGGAGCCCGACCGCTGTCCGGGCGAAGGCCTGATCTACCAGGCGGCCGCCACGCTCGATCTCGATAGCCCGGCGGTCCGCCGCGCGATGCGGAACCTGGTCGAGCGGAAGATCCCGATGACCTCCACACTCCCGATCTGGGAGACGATGGTGCCGGGGCGGATCGTGCAGCCGGGCGCGCTCGAGGCGCTGAGCCCCGAGCTGCGCGAGGACTACCTCACCATCCAGCGCCGGATCGCGAGCGACGAGACTTCCACATTCGCCGCGGCCTTCGCCAACGCGCTCCGCTGGGAGCGCGAATTCGTGAGGGCTGGCGGGCTGCTCGGTGCGGGCACCGATCCTACCGGCTACGGCGGGACGATCGCGGGTTATGGCAACATCCGGGAGCTGGAGCTCTTGGTGGAGGCCGGCTTTACGCCGATCGAGGCGATCACGATCGCGAGCCGAAACGGCGCCCGCATCCTCGGCATGGAGGAGCGGATCGGGACGCTCGAGGTGGGCAAGCAGGCGGACCTCGTCGTAGTCCGCGGCAACCCGGCCGAGCGGATTGTCGACATGGAGAATCCGGTCTACGTCTTCAAGCAGGGCATCGGATACGACTCGGCCAAGCTGATCGCGGCGGTCAAGGGGAAGGTGGGGCGCTACTAGCGTGGCTACGCGATGGACCTGATGGCCATGGAGCATCCGGACTTCGTGCCGATGGATCTCGAGCGCTCGCGCTTCGTCGACTACTCCAGGTTCGGGATCGAGCACGACCCCGACCGGGCCGCGGCGGAGTACGCGGAGACCCTGCGGCTGATCGTGGATTTCCTCGCCTACACGCTCGAGGGCGACGCTCGGGCCCACGAGCGGCTCCTAACCCTCACCGCCGATCCAGCCACGCGTCCGTGACGTCCTCCTCGTAGGCCGCCCCGACCGGCTCGACGAGGAGCGACCTCCATGACCGCTGAGGACCCGATCGGAGCCTCAGGGCGGTGACCCGGTAATTCGAGTCCAGATGACCAGCGCGCCGCACGCGTCGCCGGTGCCACCGTACTCGGCGGGCGTTTCACCCGGCCCGCGGTAGACCTCGATCGCCTCCACCCGCTCGGTCAGGAACTCGTCGACGTTCGGCGGGGCGCCGCCGTCGGCGGGATCGAACCGCCGGACGCCGTCGACGTACACAGAGAAAAAGCAGGCCGGCATGGCTGTGCAGGCCCCACCACGGGACGACCGCCAGCTTCCGGCCGCGAAGCCGCCGCCGCATCGCGCCGCCCGCGGAACGAGCGTGACCCCGCGGATCGTTCTCATGGCGGTGCTCAAGGGCAGCGGCTCCCAGGCCGCGAGCGCGGCCCGATCGAGGAAGCTGCCGATGCCCAACCGCCGCCGCCGCTCGAAGTCGAGCAGCTTGCCCGGCGAGCGGGGAGCCGCGCCCGTCACCTCGAGCGGGGCGAGACGTTGCGCATAGGGCGCGAGAACCAGCACCGTGTCCAGCTCGCGAGCGCGGTGAGACAGGTCGATGGCCGCCACGACGGGCTGAAAGCCGACGGCCGTCGCCCGAAAGCGGAGCACGCCGCGGAGCGCGGTCGTGACCATCACTCTGCCTTCGCCATCGGTCACGAGCGCGGTGTCGATGCCGCCGAGCGCGAGTCGCGCGCCGCGGATCGGGAGCGAGTCGGGTGTGAGCACCCGGAGGCGGAGGTCGAGCAGCTCGGTCGTCGTGGCGACGACTCGCGGAGCGTACCCTTCGAGGTGGAGCGCGGCGTTACCGGCGAGGCGCGCGGTGCCGCCTTCTTCGAGGTAGCCGACGATGGTGTCGCGAGTCGCGCCGTCCAGCCCGGCGACTCGCACGCGGTCCGGGAGCCGGACGTGCCAGTCGCCGACGACCACGCGGCCACCCCTCAGTCGCAGGAACGAGAGCCGTCCCCCGATTCCCGGAAACCGCACGGCGCCCGGCGCGCCCTGATAGGCGAAATCGATCTCCCTCACCCAGGCGGAGTCGCGGTCCAGCCAGACCACGCCTCGGACGTCCGGCACCCGGCGTTCCCCGTCGGGCTCGAACGCGACGCCGACCAGGCCGGGGCGTTCCGCTCCGGCCGAGACGGCGGAGAGACAGTGGACCAGGAGGAACTCCTCCGAGAGGAGAGCGGCCGCGTCGGGAGCCAGGAATCGATATCGGCCGTCCTCCGCCTGGATGAAGCCCAGGGCGAGGAGGCTTCCGGGGTCTTCGCTCACGAACGCGGGTGGCGCGGTCAGGTAGGTCGCCAGGGTGCTGTCGGATCGGAGCGCGCCGCCCAGCGTTCGCCGTCGGCGGAACTTCCGCACCACGAGGCGCAGCTCCTTGTCCTCGGCCGTGATCTCACTCGAGAGCAGCCCTTTGCGAGCTTCGGACCAGACCCTGGCCAGGTCGAGGTCTCCAACCGGCCGCCCGCCCTGGTGGCAGCTCGTCTCCGCCGTCGCCACGACCTCGGACAGTCGCACTCGACCGAGCGGCATGACGACGGTGAGCGAGATCGTGTCGGTGAGCGCGAAGGGCTCGGTAGTCGTGCCTTCGTGCCCGAGGCGATCCGCTCGGAGTCGATAGACGCCGGGGTTCGGGGGATGGAGGACCAGGCGACCGCGCTCGTCGGTCAGTCCGCGGGCCCATGGGCGCCCGGTGCTGTCGAGCGCCGACACGATTGCGCCGGCGACCGGCCGATCCGTCTCGGCCTCCACGGCTCGGACCCGAATCGCTTGCCCCTCAGCGCGGTTGGCGGAGACCACGACGAGACCGATCGCGCACCAAACACGACGGAGCACGACTGGAATGATCTGGTGACGGACCGGTGGGTACGCGAACATCGCTCGGGCGAAGCCCCTGCGCTGCAAGCTAGTCCGCGCGGCTGGTCGGCGCGACTCGACGAACTGCTCTTTCCCTGGGCTTCACCCTGGAGGGGATCGGCGTGCCGGCGTGCTATGCCGGGGAGAGCTCCGCTTCCTTGCGCGACTCACCCATCGCCACCACCTCCTCGGCGAGCCGATCGACCCGGGTCCAGTCGGTGCCCTCCCAATCCCGCGAGGTGTCGGTCGGCCGGCCGGTCTTCCGGCTCACCTGCTTCATCATCCAGCGAGTGAGCGGTCCGTAGGCCGTGTAGCGGACCGCGCCGGCGAACGACCGGACGATCCGCGGCCGCCACCCGGTCTCCTCGACGAAGCGGGCCAGGTAGCCGCGCGCCGTGGCCGGGCCCTCGGCCCAATCGCCGACCAGCGCGCCGCAGACCGAGACGAAGGCGGCGGGCATCCGCTCGAGGGCACGCCGATGGGTGGTCGCGTAGCGACGTACCGACCGTTGGTGCTTGCCGAAGCGCACCGACCCGGCCACCAGCGCGACGTCGAAGTCGCCGAGCGAGGGGATCGCCGTCGGCTGGTCGGCGCGCCGAACCGTGACGCCGTGGCCGGCCTCCAGCCATCGTGAAGCCATTCGCTCGACGATCTTGGCCGTCTGACCGTGATCGCTCGCATAGACCACCAGAATCCGCAACATCTCCGTTCTACCTCCAGCGGGTCAGCGAAGCAGCGCGCGCACCGTTCGTCTCGGGGTGAGCGGGACGTCCTCCCCGATGCCGAGTCGGAGCACCGCCTGCGCGTGCTCGCCCTGGCCGTAGCGCGCGTTCAGCTCCCGGCGGATCGAGCTCACTTCCACGGCCTGATTGAGGAACGACGCCGAGACGCCGTCGGCGGCGAGCGAGAGCAGCGTGCGCACCAGCCCGCGGCCCGCCGCGACCCAGTCCCCGCGTCCGTCCCCGCGGGTGAAGAGGATCGCGAGCGCCGGGCTGCCGGTGGCGAGCCGCCGGTCGATCGCGGCGATGCCCTCGCCCACGTCGAAGGTCCGCACCAGCAGAGGCGCCACGGGCCGCAGCACCGGCGGCGCCTTGCCGGCATACGACGGAATGCCGTCGTGCTTCCGGGTCGCGACCGGCCGGAGCCAACGGGAGAGCTCGCGCCGGAACTCGGGATCGGTCATCTGGAGCCGGTCGGCCGCGCTGACCCAATCGGCGAGCAGCTCGCGCTCGCTCGGCCGAATCAGGGTCGTCAGCCTGACGCCCCGATCGGCTGCGTGCCGCGCGGCCCGGTCCAGGATCGCATCGGGGATCGCCTGATGCCGGAACGGACCGCGATTGGTGCGCCGGCGGGGCATCGCGTCGAACAGGCGCCGGTCGCCGGGATCGACGCGGCGCATCGCTCCGAGGTCGATTCGCGCCACCAGGGTGCCCGGTTCGCGCGGAACGGTCACCGGGGCGTCGAAGCCGAAGCGGCGGAGCGTGAGCTGGAGGTACTCCACCAACGCCCCGACGCTCTGCAGCATCCAGCGGCCGTCCGGATCGGCGACCCGGAGCCGGCGGGACTCGTCCGCATGGACCAGGAGCGACTCGCCCTCGACGCTGCAGCGCCACGGCTGGGTATTGTGGATCGACGGCGCCCGCAGCGCGAAGCGGAGCGCGGCCTCGAACTTGGCCGCGGCCGTCCCGGTGACCGGGAACTCGGCGATCGCCTCCTCGTACGGCTCGAGCCAGAGATCGGCCATCGCGCGCGACCCTAACGCGGCGGTTCGGGCCGCCGGCGGATCGTGCTCACGCCGAGCGCGCTGTAGAGGGGGCAGCGCCCGAGCAGGGCGGTCCCTACCGGCAACAATCCGATCAGGGTCAGGTACTTGAGCGGCGGGTCGACCGCGCCATAGAGGCCCAGGAGCAACGCGCCGATCACCAGCCGCGCGACCCGATCGATCAGTCCGATGTTCTTGCCCATCTCGCCCTCCTGCAGAGCGGTCCATCTCGAACCTATCCGGCCGGAATTGACGATTTCATGAAGGGGCGGTGAACCCCTGAATCGTTGGGGACGCCCCGGTTCACCACGGTACTTCAGGCTCCGGCGGGTAGGTTTGCGGAGACGTCCCGTTCCCTAGGTTGGCGTATGGCCCCCGCCCGACAGCAGTCGCCCGGCACGCCCCAACCCCGGCCACTCCCGGCTGGCGGCTGGCCCTGCCGTGGGTGCTCGGCATGGCCGCCGTGCTGTTGCTGACCTTCCGTGGCGGCCTGGGCGGCGGGACGCCCACCCTCAGCTACTCGGAGCTCGGGGCGCAGCTCGATCGGGGCAACGTCGAGCGGGTCGAGCTCTTTCCCTCCACCGGCGCGCTGGAGGGCGTGCTCAAGCGGGCGATTGACGTCTCCGGCAAGGAGACCAACCGCTTCCGCACCGAGCTCCCGTTCGACGATCCCGCGCCGCTGGTCGCGCGGCTGGAGGAGCACGGGGTCGCGATCGACGTGAGCCGACAGAGCTCGACGCTGCTGACCCTCCTGATGACGCTCCTGCCCTGGGTGCTGATCATCGGGGTCTGGATGCTGATGCTCCGGCAGATGCGGAAGGGGCCGACCCAGGCGCTCTCCTTCGGCACCATGGGCGACAAGACGATCCGTCCCGATCGGCCCAAGACGACCTTCGACGACGTCGCCGGCGCCGACGAAGCCAAGGCCGAGCTGCAGGAGATCATCGAGTTCCTCAAGGATCCGGGCCGGTTCCAGCGTCTCGGCGGGCGGATGCCCAAGGGCGTGCTCCTGATCGGCCCGCCCGGCACCGGAAAGACGCTGTTGGCCCGCGCCGTGGCCGGCGAAGCGGAGGTGCCCTTCTTCTCGATCTCCGGATCGGACTTCGTCGAGATGTTCGTCGGGGTCGGCGCCGCTCGGGTGCGCGACCTCTTCAAGACCGGCAAGTCCAACGCGCCGTGCATCATCCTGATCGACGAGCTGGACGCGGTCGGCCGGGTGCGCGGCGTCGGCGTGGGGGGCGGCAACGACGAGCGGGAGCAGACCCTCAATCAGCTGCTGGTCGAGCTCGACGGCTTCGAGCCGAACGACGGAGTGGTGCTGCTCGCGGCCACCAATCGGCCGGACGTGCTCGACCCGGCACTGCTCCGGCCGGGGCGCTTCGACCGGCAGATCGTGGTCGACCTGCCCGACGTGCGCGGCCGCGAGCAGATCCTCGCCGTGCACGCCCGCAAGGTGCCGCTGGCCGGCGACGTCGACCTGGCCACCGTGGCGCGCGGCACGCCCGGGCTCTCGGGCGCCGACCTGGCGAACCTGATCAACGAAGCCGCCCTGCTCGCCGCCCGCCGCAACAAGCCCGCGGTGTCGATGGCGGACTTCGAGGACGCGAAGGACAAGGTGATGCTCGGCGTCGAGCGACGGAGTCTGGTGCTGACCGATGCCGAGCGGCGGCTGACCGCCTATCACGAGGCCGGCCACGCACTGCTCCACCTGCTCGTGCCGGGGCTCGACCCGCTCCACAAGGTCTCGATCGTGCCGCGGGGGCGGGCGCTGGGCGTCACCTTCAGCCTGCCCGAAGAGGATCGCCACAACTACACCCGGGAGTACGTCCGCGGCCGCCTGGTCGCGGCGTATGGCGGCCGAGTCGCGGAAGAGCAGATCTACGGCGCGGACAAGGTGACCACCGGCGCGGCGCAGGACTTCCAGCAGGCGACCGACCTGGCCCGCCGCATGGTGACCGAGTTCGGGATGAGCGAGGCCCTGGGCCCGCTGTCGTTTGCCGAGTCCGGCCCCGCCCAGGTCCTCGCCCGGGGCGACCTGATCCGTCGTCGGGAGCACTCGGAGGAGACCGCGCGGGTCATCGACGCCGAGGTTCGGCGGATCGCCAGCGAGGCGTACAACGAGGCCTGGCGGCTGATCGCTGAGCATCGCACCGAGCTGGCCGCCATCGCACTCGCGTTGATCGAGCGGGAGACGCTGACCGGCCCCGAGGTCGAGGCGCTCGTGCGCGCCGGAGCCTCGCGCCCGGTCCCACCGGCCCCGGTGACCTAGTCTCGGCGCGGGGCGGGTGTGGCGCCGCCGGCCAGATTACGTTTCCCGCCGCATGAGCGCCGACGACCAGGCCGTTCAGGGGCACGACCTCCAGCAGGAGCTCAGAGACGCGCTGGCTCCGGAGCTGCTCCTGCTCGAGCGGATCGGGCAGGGCGGCATGGGAGACGTCTTCCTCGCCCGCGATCCGGTCCTGAAGCGGAACGTCGCGGTCAAAGTGCTCGCCCGCCATCTGGGCGAGAGCGCCGAGGCCCGCCAGCGGTTCCTGCGCGAGGCTGAAGCGGCCGCGGCCGTCGCCCATCCCAACGTCGTCCCGATCTACCGGATCGGCGCGCTCCCGAAGAGCAAGCTCGCCTACATCGTGATGGCCCACGTCGAGGGGCACTCGCTCCGGGAGCTCTTTCCGGAGGGCAGCGTCGCGTCCGAGTCGGAGGTCCGGCAGGTCATGGCGCAGGTCGCCTCGGCGCTCTCGGCGGCGCACGCCCGCGGCGTGGTCCACCGCGACATCAAGCCGGCCAACGTGCTCCAGGACCCGCTCGGCGGCCGGTGGGTGGTGGTCGACTTCGGGATCGCCGCGCTCGAGGGCCCCGCGTCGCCGGCCGGCGCCCGCCTAACGGCCGAGGGGCGGCCGATCGGGACCCCGGCGTACATGAGCCCCGAGCAGGCCGCCGGCGACCCGGTCGGCCCGAAGAGCGACGTCTACAGCCTCGGCTGTCTGGCCTTCGAGCTGCTGACCGGCCGTCCGCCGTTCTCCGGGCCGACCCCGGTGTCCGTGGTGGCCGGGCATCTCCAGAAGGCGCCGCCCTCGGTCGGTGGGCTCCGATCGGATCTCTCGACCGAGCTGGCCCTCCTGGTCATGCGCTGCCTGCTCAAGGAGCCGGACCAGCGCCCCTCCGCGGCCGAAGTCGCCCGCGCGCTCGGCGCGGTCCAGCGTGCCGCCGTCGAGTGGCCCCCACCCGGGCTCGAGAGCCTCCACCAGAACGGCGTGAAGTGGGTCCGCTCGGCCGGGCTCTTCGCGATCACCCTGCTGCTCTTCGTGCTGATCCTCGGCGTCCATCCGTCGGCGGCTCGCCCCTGCTGCACCGGCACCCCCGATCGCTCGCCCGGGTGGCTGATCCTCAAGCAGCTCTCGATGCTCACCCCGATCCGCTTCGACGACCCGGACGCGCTCGCGATCTGGTACTTCCTGCTCGACGCGGCCTTCTTCGTCCTGCTGGCGGGATTGCTCCCGCTGATCTGGAGGACGGCCGAGCTCGGCCGGTTGCTGGTGTCGGGCCGGCGGAACGGGTATCCGTTTCGGGTCCTCGGCCGGGTGGCCTGGGACCGCCATCGCGACACGGGCTCGCTGATCAATCTCACCGGGCGCTACGCCCTGCTCGCCCCGGAGCGCCAGCGGCTCCTGCTCCGGCGCCGGACCCGGGCGGCGGAGCTGCAGGGGCTGGCCATCCTGCTGCTGATCGGCGGGTGTCTGCTCTGGCTCGCGGGTGTGCTCTCCCTCGGGCTGCCGGCGGACCAGGGTCTCCTCCCGCTGAGCGAGCTGCTGTTGATCACCGGACCGGCGGCGATCGCCTTCGTCGCCTTTCTGGTGCTCGCCGCCATCGACCTCGGCGCGAGCCGGCGCTACCGGCCGAGCGGCGGCCGCCGGGCGGCGATTCGACGTGACGTGCTGGAGGGTTGGATCAGGACCAGCGGGCACCGGGTCGAGCGGGAGGCGGGCAGCCGGTTCGCGATCCGTGGCGCCGGGGTGATCGCGATGCTGATCGGGATGCTGGTCGTGCTGATCGCGGCCTACGGCCTGATCGCGGTCTTCGGCTCGAGCGCCAGGCTCGCGACGGGGCACGACGCGGCCGAGCGCTGGCTGGCCGAGCGCGCCGACACGGCGTCGCTGGCCGGCGCCCGGCCGCTCGATCCCGAGACGGCCAAGGTGTTGCTGGCCCGAATTCCGATCGACGCGCGACTGGAGCGGTTGGCGGTGACCGGCCGGATCGACTCGCTCTCGGCCCGCCTCCTGATCGCGTCGGTGGGCCCGGCGTTCTGTCTCAATCCGCGCGAGGTGCTCTTCGGAACCGATCCGATCCGGGAGGACGAGCGCACCCATCTCGCGACCCTGCTCGGGCTCGAGCTGTCACTGGTTCCCGATACCACGATTCGGGGGCTCGACGCGCCGAGCTTCGTCGGCCTGCGCCGGCGAGCGAGGTTCTGCGAGCAGCGGAGCGGGACCGAGGCCTCGATCCTGGCGCAGCCGAAGCCTACGGGATGACGGTGAACTCCACGTGCAGCACGGCCGACTCGCCCGACGACCGGCCGGTCACGGTGACGTCGGCGAGGTAGAGGCCCTCCTCGAGGCCGTCGGGGCGGGCATGCAGAGTCAGGTTCGTGCCGCCGAGGTCGACGGTGAGCCAGGAGGCCGGTGGGTTCTTGACGAGGGCCACGTCGACCGTATAGCGATCGCCCTCTTCGCCACCGTCGATCCGGGCGAGGCCGATGGCCTCGACCTGGTTCGAGAGCGAGGCGCGGAGCAACAGCTCACCGGGGGTGATCTCCATCGGCGCGAAGAGGGGGCCGGTCGTGCCGGCGCACGAGGTAAACCCGCTCGTCAACGCCAGCACGCCCGCCAGCAGGGCGCCGATCGCCCACCGGCGGCCCCTCCAAACCCGCGTGTTCGTCATTCGCTCACCGGCTCCCGCCCGCACCCGCTGCATACGACCTCGCCTCACGTTCGTCTGTCACACCCAGCGCGCATGAACGATAGACGGAGCCCCACGCGCCCGCCAAGCCGAGGGCTCAGCGCGCGGACTGGACGATGTCCCCCGTGTCAAGCCGCACCCGATCCTGCGCCGGGCCGGCCGCGCCAGCGGGGCCGAGCGGCAGGGCGACCCGCCGCACCCCGTCGAAGTAGCTGGGGAGCCCCTCGGTGTCGAGCTTGGCTTCCGTCACCAGCATTTGGTGCAGGTGGACGTGGAAGCCGGTGTCGCCGCTGAAGCCGATCTCGGCCACCCGCTCGCCCTGGCGCACGCTGTCGCCGACCGCTGGAGTCACCGTGCCGGCCCGGAGGTGGGCCAGCACCGAATAGGTCCGGGGCCCGTGGCGGATTACGAGGTGATTGCCGAGCGCGCTCTTGATCGGGTCGGCCCCGACTTCGTCCGGCACGATCAGCTCGCCGCCATCGATCCGGTTGTCGGGGACGTCGTCGGCCGCCCACACCACGACGCCGGCCGCCGGGGCTCGCACCACCGCCCCGTAGGCGTACCACGCGGTCGGGTCGGCGAGAGCGCCCTTCGACAGCTCGCCGCGCGGACCGACCGGGGTGAGGTCGTTGGCGTAGCGAACCGGGTTCCGGCTGATCCCGACTCGCTTGGCCAGCTCGCCGCCGAGCGGGATCCGGCGGTGATGGGAGTAGTAATCGTGGCCGTCGTAGACGAGCGTGGGGCCGTCGGTCGGGAGGACCAGCGGCACCGTCTCGGCCAGCTTCGGGGTCACCTCGAGCCCGACGCTCCGGGTCGGCTCGATGCCCCGGGTCTCGAAGACGAAGTCGTAGCGGAGCCGCGCCAGCTCGAGATGGCTGGGCAGGTGATAGAAGGGGTTGAACACGCTGAGCGAGCTGCCCGCCGGGATGGTCCGTTCCGGGATGGTGAGCAGGCCGGGGCTCGCCGCACCCTTGGCCCAGATGAACTGGCGGTGCACCAGGCGGTCGGCGCGATCGAAGACCGAGAGGTCGATCCGCTCGAGCGCGAGCGGGGTCGTGCCGCCGTTCTCCAGGGAGAAATCGAAGTTGAGCCGCTGGCCGTCGCCGTCCCGCTCGATCAGCGGCTCCGCCGGGAGCGCGCGGACCGTGACCGGAGGAGACTGTGCCGCCAACCCGCTCGCCAGGAGCAGCCATCCGGCCGCGATCGTCCGGGCGTTGCGCATCGAGGACCTCGGGTGCTGGACGGTTCCCCACGACGTCGATTGGGGTCGGGCGGTTTCGCCCGGCTCGATTTGTCGGCGATCGTCGCTCGGGCTAAGTTGCGCGCCGGCTTCCCCGTCGAATTCGAGCTCCAGCGATGCCGTCCGCGATCGTCACCCAGGGACTGCGCAAGGTCTATCCCGCGCCCAAGCAGCGCCGGGGAGGGCCGTCGATGGCCCAGTCGCCGTTCGGGCGGCCGCCGATGGCGCCGGCGGGCGGGAGCGCCGGGCGGGAGATCCTGGCCCTCGACGGGCTCGACCTGACGGTCGAGGAGGGCGAGTTCTTCGGTCTGCTCGGACCGAACGGCGCGGGGAAGTCGACCACCATCGGGGTGCTCACCACCCGGGTGCTGCCCTCCGGCGGCAGCGCCAGCGTGATGGGCGTCGACGTGGTGCGCGATCCGGTCGGGGTCAAGCGCCGGATCGGGGTGGTCCCGCAGCGGCCCAACCCGGACCGGGCGCTCACCGCCCGGCAGAATCTCCTGTTCCACGCCGACTACTTCGGCATCGCTCGCGCCGAGTCCGGTCGGATGGCGGACGAGTTGCTCGCGGTCTTCGGGCTCGCGGACCGGGCGGAGAGCAAGGTCCACGAGATGTCGGGCGGACAGCAGCAGCGGCTGATGCTGGTCCGGGCGCTGATGCACGCGCCCGCGGTGCTCTTCCTGGACGAGCCGACGGTCGGTCTCGACCCGCAGGCGCGCCTCGCGCTCTGGGAGATCCTCCGCCGGCTCCACGCGGAGGGACGCACCATCGTGATGACGACCCACTACATGGACGAGGCCGACCAGCTCTGCGATCGGGTCGGGATCGTCGATCGCGGCGTGCTCCTGGCGTGCGACACCACCGCCAACCTCAAGGCGCGCGCCCCGGGCGGCACCCTGATCGTGCTCACCCTCGACGGGCCGGCCGACGCGGTGGCCGGCGCCGACCGGCTCCCCGGCGTGCTGCGCACCGAGTTCGAGGGCCGGGCGCTCCGGGTCTTCGCCGAGCGCCCCGGCGAGACCATCCCCGCGCTGATCCGCCTGGCCGAGCCGGCGGGGCGCCAGGTGACCGACATCCACCTCTCGCCGCCGAGCCTGGAGACGCTCTTCGTCTCGATGACCGGCCGGAGCCTCCAGTGAGCGGCCGGGCCGTCCCGACCGGCCTGGTGCTCCGGGCGCTCCTCCGCCGCGACTTCCACGTCGCGATGCGGGAACTGCCCTTCTTCCTGCTCCGGACCACGCTGCAGCCGCTGATGTTCGTGATCGTCTTCGGCTACCTGCTGCCCAAGATGGGATTCGTCCAGCGGGGGTACGGCGCGGCGCTGCTGCCGGGCATTCTGGCGATCAGCCTGGCCTTTTCGAGCGTGCAGGCGGTCGCCCTGCCGATGGTGGCCGACTTCGGCTGGACCTTCGAGATCGAGGATCGGTTGCTCGCGCCGGCGCCGATCCAGGTGGTCGCCTACGCCAAGGTGATCTCGGGCATCGTCCAGGGGGTGATCGCCGCGCTCTTCGTGCTGCCGATCGCCAGGCTGATCATGGGGCCGATCGACGGGATCTCGCTCGCCAACGGCGTCGAGATCGTGGGCGTCACCCTGCTCGGCGCCACCGCCTTCTCGGCCTTCGGCCTCCTGCTCGGCACCGCGATCAACCCCCAGCAGATCGGGCTGCTCTTCGGCTTCATCGTGGCGCCGATGATCTTCTTCGGGTGCGCGTACTACCCGTGGTCCGGCCTCGCCGCGGTGCCGGTGATGCAGTACGCCGTGCTGGTCAATCCGCTGGTCTACGTGGCGGAAGGGTTGCGGGGGGCGCTCACGCCGGGGCTGCCGCACATGCCGCTGCTCGCCGTGGTCGGCGCGCTGATCGTGCTCACCGGACTGTTCCTGCGGCTGGGGATCCGCACCTTCTCGCGGCGGGCCGTGTCCTGATCGCGGCCCCGCTCACTCGGCGCGGAGCACGCTGTTCGGATCGGAGCGCGACGCGCGTCGGGCGGGGAACGAGCTGGCCGCCACCGTCACCCCGAGCAGCACCGCCGCCACCGTGACGAACACCCTCGCGTCCGTGGCCGACTGCTGAAAGAGCAGGGGCTCGATCCAGCGGGCCGCGAGCAGCGCCAGGACGCTTCCGATCGCCACCCCGGCCACCCCGTAGCCCAGACCCTGGAACAGCACCAGCCGGAGGAGATGCGGCGGACGCGCGCCCATCGCCACCCGCACCGCCAGCTCGTGACGCCGCTGCGCCACCGTGAAGGCGATCGCGCCGTAGAGCCCGATGCTCGCCACCAGGAGCGCCAGGAACCCGAGGCCGACGAACATCGTCGGCTCCGACTCGCCAGGAGCGCCGCTGGTGGCTGATCAGTCCCGCATCGGTGAGATGGACGCAGCCGTTGCCGGGCATCAAGGGCTGCAGCGCGCGGCTAGCGCACCTGATCCGCCAGATCCTCGGGTCGACCCCGTCGTGCGGACCAGGATGAACTCTCCGCGCGTCGGACGAAACTGGGAGAGGGGGACGTAGTAGCGGAGCTTCGGGTCGGCTGCTGTCAGACTGTTCTGGACGGCCCTCCGCGATCCCGATCACGGTGGCAGGGCACCGTGTCCGCCCCGACGCGGAGGCACTTGCCCAGCGCGTCGTCGCCGGGCCAGAGCACCGAGGCCATCGCTCACCACCGCCACGCCGGGCGCGCCGTCGTGATCGGCCGGCGCGAAGGGGCGGCCGCGGAGGATCCGGGTGCCTGTCGCCTCGAAATAGTCGGCGCTGGCCAGCTGGTGGTGAAGCGTCCGGAGCTGACCGAGTCGATCCCGGGCACGAAGAGCGCAGTTGGAGGTGCTCCAGAACGGGACGCTGCTCGCGAGCGTCGCCGCCTCGACGCCGGGCAACCCGCTCCGCCGTCTCGAGCAGCCGCTCGCCGAGACTCACCAGCTCGGCGGGCTCGAGTCGGGTTCCCTCGCAGATTGCGGTCGCCACCAGGATCCGGTCGGCGTCGTAGCCGAGGCGGAGGTCGCGCACCCGAGTCAGGCTCGAGACGAAGAGCCCGGCGCCCACCAGCAGCACCACCGAGAGCGCCGCCTGGGTCACCAGCAACGCCGACCGCGCCCGCGACCGTTGATAGGTGCCCTCGCGCGCGCCGGCCTTGAGGGTCGTGGCCAGGTCGGCGCGCCCGCCGAAGAGCACCGGCACCAGACCGGTCAGGCCCGCGGCCACGAGGGAGACGACGACCGCCGTCCCGATCGTCCGCCAGTCGGTCCCGAGCGAGAGGTCCGCGCCGGCGCCCAGCACCTCGCGGCCGAGCAGCGAGATTCCCCATTGCGCCAGGAGCAGCCCCACGCCGCAGCCGAAACCCGCGAGCAAGAGACTCTCGGTGAGCGCCTGCGCCGCGAGCCGCGCCCGGCTCACGCCGAGCGCGCGGCGGAGGGCGATCTCGCGCCGGCGCCGGAGCGCCCGGACCAGCAGCAGGTTGGCCACGTTGGCGCAGGCGATCAGCAGCACGATCGCCGCCACGCCGAGGACCCAGACGAGGGTCTGCGCCTCGAGCTCGGGAGCCGGGCCCGCCGCCGTCTTCATCGACCCAGCCAGGGCCCGCGGTTGCGCCAGCTCGAGCGCCGGCAGGTCGGGGGCGAGCTCGCGCTCGGCGTTCCAGCTCCGATGAAAGGCCTGGGTCAGATCGGCCGACGCGGCCTCGAGCGAGACGCCCGGCTTGCGCGCGACCATGATCTGCATCCAGCCCCACTCGTAGTCGCGGAAGTAGGTGTCCGGGTTGATCGACGCCCCGAAGGTGGTGATCGGGAAGTAGAGCGCCGGAGCGGCCCCTTCCGTTGCCCCGACGAAGCCCGGCGGCGTCACCCCGATGATCGTGCTCCGGATCGTGCCCACCAGCAGGGTCTGGCCGAGCACGTTCCGGCCCCCGAATTCGGCCTGCCAGAACGGGTAGCTCAGGACCACCACGTCGGCGCCCACCGGGATGCTGTCCTCCTGGGCGGTGAAATAGCGGCCGAGCGCGGGCGGCGCGTCGAAGAAGTCGAAGTAGCTCGCGCTCACCGTGGCGACCGGGCGCTCCACCGCCGCCTCGCCCTGACCGACCGCGCGGTCGGTCGGAAAGAAGGCGGCGAACCGCTCGAAGGAGCCGGTCCAGCGTTGGAGGTCGAGGTACCGGGTGTACTCGGTCCAGGTGTTGGTGCGCTCGGTGTCGCGGCTCCGGTACTGGAAGTAGACCCGATGGACCCGCTCGGCGTTCCGGAGCATCGGAAACGGCCGCAGCATCAGCCGGTCGACGATGCCGAACATCGCGGCGTTGGCGCCGATCCCGAGCGCCAGGGTGAGCACGGCGGCCGCGGTGAAGCCGGGCGACCGGCGGAGACTCCGGAGCGCGTGGCGCAGGTCGCGAAGGGTGTGGTCGAGCCAGGGCCACGACCACCGCGCGCGGGCGTCGTCTCTGATCCGAGTCAGGTTGCCGAGCCGCCCGGCCGCGTGGCGGCGGGACTCTTCTCCGTCGTGTCCCGCGTCGCTCGCCGCGGCGGCGAGCTGCCGGCGATGGAACTCGAGCTCCTCGGCGAGCTCGACCTCGAGCTGGTCACGCCGGAGCCAGTCGCGGAGGCGGGCCCACCATTCGCGCAGCACGGGCGCTCAGCCTTTCGCGGGTTTCATCACCCGCCCGATCGCCGACCAGAGCTCTTCGAACCGGGAAGCCTCCGCCGCCAGCTGCCGGCGGCCGAGATCGGTCAGGGTGTAGTAGCGGGCGCGCTGGTTGTTGGGCGTCTGGCCCCACGAGGCGCTGACCCAGCGCTTCTGCCGCATCCGCTGCAGCGCCGGATAGAGCGAGCCCTCTTCGATCCGGAGCACCTCGCGGGAGAGCTGCTCGATCTGGCGGGCGATGCCGTAGCCGTGCATCGGGCCGCCGGTCAGGGTCTGGAGGATCAGCATGTCGAGCACGCCGGGGAGCAGCTCGCGTCGGGCCAGGGGCGTCATAGGGCAGTAGATAGTCTAGGGCCATAGGCAACCTATGTCCTAGGGCCCGGCGCCGCAACGCCGGACGGAAATGGGGGCCGGAGGCTCAGCCGGGGAGGGCGGCGCTGGTCGGTCGAGGCGCGTCGAGCAGTCGCGCCACCGCCCGCACCAGCTCGCCGGGTTGGTAGGGCTTCCGGAGGAAGGCGGCCCGGTGGGCGGGGCTCACCAGCTCGGGGTGGAACTCGTGACTGTAGCCGCAGGTGAAGAGCACCGGCAGGCCGGGTGTCCGGCTCCAGATCCGGCGGGCGAGCCGGTCGCCGGAGAGGCGGGGCATCACCACGTCGGTCACGACGCAGCTCGCGGCGCCGTCGGCCTCGAGCCACTCCGCGGCTTCGAGCCCGTCCGAGGCCTGTACCACCGAATAGCCCGCCCGCGCGAGGGCGCGCGCGGCGATCGACCGCACGGCCGGCTCGTCCTCGACCAGCAGCACCAGCCCGCTGGCCGGTTCCGGGGCGCTGGGCTCGGCGGTCGGACCGGCGTCCTCCGGCACGACCTCGATGGCCGGAAGGCTCACGATGGCGCGGGTGCCGCGTCCGGGCTCGCTCTCGAGCACGATCGTGCCGCCGGCTTCTTCGACGATCCCGTAGCAGGTGGCCAGACCGAGGCCGGCGCCCCCGCTGATGTCCTTGGTGGTGAAGAAGGGCTCGAAGGCGCGCCGGCGGGTCTCGTCCGACATCCCGACGCCGGTGTCCGTCACCAGCAAGCGCACCCGATCGTCGACCCGGTCCACCCGGATCCCGAGCACCCCGCCGGACGGCATCGCGTCGTGCGCGTTGGCGCAGAGGTTGACGACCACCTGCTCCATCTGGTGCGGGTCCGCCGACACGCCGGACGCGGTGGAGGGCGGGACCCAGTCGACCGTCACGGTCTCGCCGACCAGACGCCGCAGGATCGGCAGCAGGTCGCTCACCAGCTGCCGCAGGTCGAACGCTCTGGGCGCGACGGGCCGGCGGCGGGCGAAGGCGAGCAGGTGCTGGGTGAGATGCGCGCCGCGGGTCGCCGCCTGATCGATCTCGACGGCCATCTCCCGCTCGGGTGACGACGCGAGCCGGTCGGCGAGCAGGCTGGCGTTGCCCTGCACGACGGTGAGGAGATTGTTGAAGTCGTGGGCGATGCCGCCGGCGAGCCGGCCGACGGTCTCCAGCCGTTCCGCCATGCCGCGGCGGGTCTCCTGGGCCCGCTGGTCGGTCACGTCGCGCGCGGTCACCAGGATCCCCTGCAGGAAGGAGACTTCCTCGCAGTTGGTCCCGGCGCACTCCAGCGTGAGCCAGCGGCCGTCCGTGTGGCGCACCCGCGCCTCGACCACCTCGGTCGCGCCCGGGCGGTGCGCGAGGGAGGAGAGGGCGGCCACGACCCTGGCCCGGTCCTCGGGATGGACCAGATCCAGCACCGAGGTGCCGACCAGCGCGTCGCCCTCGATCCCGATGAACCCGCGATCCGGGCGGACGCTGCTCAGGTAGCGGCCCTCGGTGTCGACCAGCGCGAGCGCCTCGGGCACCCGCTCGAGGATCGAGCGGAAGCGAGCCTCGCGCGCGGCCAGCTGCTCCCGCACCAGCTGCTCGGCGTCGATGGCGAGCTCGGTGGCCTGGCGCTCCTGATGGAGCAGCCAGACGATCATCGCGAGCGCCATCGCGCTCATCAGCAGGCCATCGAGATAGCCGACCGCCACGACCCGATCGAGCGTGCGGGCGGAGGTGGCGCCGTCACCCATCGCGGTGAAGATCGCGTAGCCGGCCATCGGGAGGCCGTAGCCGCCGATCGAGAGTGCGAGGAGCCGGCCGCGCCGCCAGACGATCGGAATCGCGGCGACGCAGGCGAGGGCCGCGACTCCGGTCTTGATCGGGTAGCGCCAGGCGAACCCGTCGCCCGGGCGTCCCCAGGTCGAGATGGCGGCGAGCAGAGCGGCGACCGCGAGCGCCGCGACGATGGCCTGGCGGCTCGCATGGCGCTCGCGGTCGAAGGCGAAGACACCGAGTCCGAGCGCCACCAGGCTCCCGAAGCCGACGAGGTCGGCCGCCAGGGCGAGCACCAGCGGCGGATCGAGCACCCCCGGGCTGGACCCGCGGAGCGCCTCGAGCGCGGTGAGCGCGCGGCTCGCCGAGATCAGCGCCCAGCCTGCGCCCCACAACCTGAGGAAAGGTCGCCGGTCCTGGCGGAAAAGCGCCAGCGTGACCAGCCCGATCAGCGCGGCGAGCGCCGACTGACCGACTTGCTGTCCGACGAAGGCCGCGACGTCAGGCCGCATCGGCGATTCTCCGAACCCGGGATGGTGCGAAGATACCGGCTGCCGGCGATCGGTCCAAGACGCCGATCAGCGCAACGCGAGCCGCCAGAAGGAGAAGCCGAAGCGGTCGGCCTGGGCGTTCTGGATCGGGGAGACCATCGCGACGCCGTCCTCGCCGTCGAACGCGATCGCCAGGTACTCGCCAGCCGCGTCGCGGGTCTGCGGGTCCAGGGTCTTCTGCCAGGGTGCCCAGCTGTCGGGCCGGATGGGCGCAGGATGAGCATCAGGCTCCGCCAGCGCCAGCCGCGCCGGCCACGCTCGCCAGCCTGTCGCCAGCGCGCCCGGACCCAGGAGGCCACCAGCTCCCCGTCGCCTCGTGCGATGAGGTAGGGGAAGTAGCAGCGCTCGGAACCGCTCGCGATGGTCCAGGTGGTCCAGGTGGCGCCCCGATCCGTCGAGCGGGCGAGGCGCATCGCGGTCTCCTCGCTCAGAGGTAGTAGAGCGCGCCCTGTTCGTCGAACGCGATCGGCTCCACCCAGCGCGGCAGATCGGCAGGGTTGCCGAGCGGGAAGCCCCAGGCCCGGTCGCCGGGTGGGGCGTGCTTGGTCCAGGTAGCGCCGCCATCGGCGCTCACCGCGATCCAGGTCGGTGCCGCGATCGATCTTGTTGCCCGAGGCCGAGAGCGGAACGATCCGAACGGCGACCTCGTTGGCGGGACCCACCGCGAGGTGGCTCGAGCCGCCGAGTCGTGGATCCGAGGGGCCTTCCCGCCAAGTTCGCCCGCCGTCCCGACTCACCGCGTGGCTGACCCCGGCGCCGTCGTTCCAGATCGCGTGCGCGGTGCCGTCCGGCGTCACCTCGACCCAGGGCCGATCGTCGAAGCGATCGTCGGAGAGCCAGGTCCAGGCCCAGGTCGCGCCCACGTCGTGGCTCACGCCCATCGACGGTGCCTTCGAACGTGGTCCGGTCGAAGCCATGCTCATGAAGTAGAGGGTGCCCGTCCGGACCGACCGCGAGGTCGACGTCGGAGTTGGCCACCGCGCCGTCGGCCTCGGTCCCGACCTGCACCTGCGACCAGCTGGCGCCTGGTCGTCGCTCCGGAAAGAGCTTGGGGCCCGGGTCGCCGTAGCCGCTCACGAACCGGGCGCCGCTCGGGTGCAACGCCAGCATCGGCTCGCGGGCGAGGAGGCCCACGCTGTGGGACGAGTCGACGAGGATTCCGCTGGTCGGCTCCGGTCGCTCGGGGGCGGAGGCGTCGCCCCGCAGCCGAGAAGCGTGGCGAGGCTCAGGCAGCCGCGAGCGCGACGAGCCGGCCCGGAGTGCGGGGAGCGCCATCATTGCTTGGCGAACACCAGCGTCTGGTCGAACGGCTGATTCGGGTAGTCGACCGCCCGAGCGATGGTCAGGTGCTTGCCGTCCTCGGAGAGCGAGAACCGGTCCACGATCTTGACGAGCCCCTGGGGCGACTGCACCTCGCTGGTCATCACGAGAACCGGACCGTCCCAGGCGAGCGTGCTGGTCGACATTCCGCCGCCGAAGCTGTTCTGATGCGGCTTGCCGTCCACCGCGTAAGTCAGCGTCCCGACGGTGCCGTCGATGGTGCGCTCGATGACCAGCTTGGTCCCCTGGTGGTCGATCGCCTCGGTGCGCTGCTGCGCTGGCGCCGGACCGAAGGCGCTCCTGGCCGGGTCGAGCTTCCAGGTGCCCGAGAGATTGGGAACCGCCTGGGCCCGGGCGGTGCCCACCGCGAGCACGGCGAAGGCGGCGGTCGACAGGATCCGAGCGCGGCGCGACATGACGACTCCTTGGGGTTGCTCGGGCCGGCCGGCGCGCCCGCCCGAGGCTTTCAATCTGCGTCCCATCGGGTCCGGGCGCCATGGCGCCCCGCCGGGGCCTGCCTAACGCTGATGTACGGTCAGGAAGCCCCGGATCAGCGTCGCCACGCCCGGCAGATCCGCCACCCCGATCGAGGCGTGATTGGTGTTCGGGAGCAGGGTGTCCTGACTCACGGCCACCTCGGTCCGGAAGCGCTCGACGCTGGCCTGGCGGTAGGGCTCGAACATCGCGGTCTCCCATTGCGCGAGCGCCGTGGCGCGGGCGGAGTCGGCGCCGGGCGGGAAGAAGATCGGAGCGAAGAGACCGAGCGCCGGGGCCTGGATCCTGGTGTAATCCTTGGCGTAGCCCATCAGGCTCTCGAACATCGCGCCGTTGATCGCGTCCGACTGGCGGTACCGCACCGAGCCGTCGGGCTGGACCTCCACCAGGTCGCGGAGGTGCGCCTCCCAGGCGTCGGGCCAGGGCACGTCGGCGAGCCAGGTGTTCTGGAACCAGGCTCTGAGCACCTCGAGCGAGGCGAGATCGGCGGGGCCGGGCGTGAGCGACACCGGTGTCGCCTCGAAGGCCGCGCCAAGCCTGGGGTCCGCCCAGTCGTAGGCGGCGTCGAGATAGACCAGCGCGATGGTCCGCTCGGGATAGCGGATCGCGAACTCGGTGATCTCGTTGCCGCCCATCGACCAGCCCAGCAGGTTCACCCGGTCGACCCGCAGGCTGTCGAGCAGGCCGCGGAGGTCGTCGGTCAGGGTGCCGTTGTCGTAGGGGCCCTCCATCCCCGAGTGCGCGTGCCCTCGCCGCGCGTAGGCCAGCACCCGGAAGCTGCCGGTCAACCTCGGCGCCAGGTCGTCCCACACGTGAGGCGAATCGCCCAGGCCGTGGATCAGGACCAGCGCGGGGCCGCTGCCGCCCCAGTCGAGGTAGTTGAGTCGGGTGCCGTTGGTGGCCACCTCGCCCACGGAATGCGGCGACGGGTCCACCCACGCCGGCGTTTCGGCCGGCGGGGCCTTGCAGGAGGCGGCGAGCAGGCCCGCGCAGGCGAGGACGAACCGACGGATGATGCGCATCGGGGCTCCGGTCGAGTCGTGGTGAGGAGGCGCCGGCCCGAATCGGGCGGCTCCGGAATCTAGACCGCCGCGCCGGCCCCGCCATGGGCGACGGATGCGGTGTCTCTATATTTCGGGACAGGACGGCGCTCGCCGCCCTCTCATCCCAGGCGCTCGGAGCGTGTGATGCAGCATCCCATCGCCCAGGTCATCGATCTGGTGGACCCGGCCACGCAGCGGATCTGGAACCTCTCGCCCGACGAGGCGAGGCGCCGCCTGCTCGACGCCGATCCAACCGGGGTGCTCGGCATCGACGGCTCCTTCGCGCTCTGGGCCCGGGACGGCGATCGGGTCTGTCTCGCCCGGAGCCTCGATCGGCCGCTCCGCTATTTCCTCGCCAAGGACGCCGCCGGCCCCGCGCTGATCGTGGCCGAGCGGATCGACGAGCTCCAGGCCGAGCTCGGGCGACGGAGGTGGGGCGCGCAGTTCCACCCCAGCTACTCGCGCATGGTCCCCGCGCATCACGTCACCACGCTCCGTCTGGTCGGCTGTCCTGATCCGAGCCCGGTCCATCGCCGGTTCTTCGATCCGCCCCGCGAGACGCTGCCGCCGGATCCGGCGACCATCGGCGAGCGCTACGTCTCGGCGCTCTATCACGAGATCGTCCGCTGGCTCGAGCGTCAGGATCGCGCGGCGCCGATCGGGGTGCCGTTCTCCGGCGGGATCGACAGCGGCGCGGTGCTCCTCGCGCTCTATCGCGCGCTGCTCGATCGCGGGGAGAGCCCGGCACGCCTCAAGGCGTTCACCCTCTCCGTCGACGGCGCCGGCGCGGACGCCGATCAGGCGGTCCGCTTCCTCCGGGAGACCGGTCTCGAGCTCCTCGGCGAGGCGATCGAGGTGCCGGCCGATCGGGTCGACCCGCTCGCCGCGATCGCGGTGATCGAAGACTACAAACCACTCGACGTCGATTGCGCCGCGGCCAACCTCGCCTTGTTGACCGAGCTCCGGCGCCGCTACCCGACCTGGCGCTTGCTGGTCGACGGCGACGGCGGCGACGAGAACCTGAAGGACTATCCGATCGAGGAGAACGCCGAGCTCACCATCCGGAGCGTGGTCAACAACCGGATGCTCTACCAGGAAGGGTGGGGCGTCGAGTCGCTCAAGCACTCCGCGGTCTACAGCGGCGGGCTGAGCCGGGGCTGCGTTCGGACCTATGCCTGCGCCCGGCGGCTTGGCTTCGAGGGCTTCAGTCCCTACACCCGACCGGCGGTGATCGCGGTGGCCGAGGCGATCCCGTTCAAGGCGATGACCGAGGGCAGCACGGCCCGGCTCTACGCGTTGAAGGGCGAGATCGTGGCGGCCGGGGTTCGCGCGGTGCTCGGTCTCGAGATGCCGGTCTTTCCCAAGCGCCGGTTCCAGGACGGCTCCACCGCGCCGGATCGCGCGGCGCGGCTGTTCCAGGACGAGCCCCGCTACCGCCGGCACTTCCAGTCGCTCTTCGCCGGGGCCTGAAGGACCCGATGAAAGCCGCCGTCGGCCCCGGCCCGGCCGAGGCCGATCGCCGGATTCGAGCGCTCCGTCCGGCCAAGGTGGCGATCGGCGCCCGCCGGCCGTTGGGGAGCCAGCTCGAGCCCGAGCGCCGGCCCGGCGGCAGGATCGAGCGCGCGCTCACGGTCTTCCTGGCCGGGGCCGAGTGCCCGTTCACCTGCAGCTTCTGCGATCTCTGGCGGCAGACGCTCGACGGGCCGACGCCGCCCGGCGCGTTGCCCGGCCAGCTCGACCTCGCGCTGGAGGAGCGCCGGCACACCGGGCCGCTGCCCGATCGGATCAAGCTCTACAACGCCAGCAACTTCTTCGACCGCCGCGCGGTGCCGCCGGAGGATCACGCCTGGCTCGCCGAGCTGGCGGGCGGCGCCGCCGTCACCGTCGAGACCCACGCGCGGTTGGTCGGGCCGGCCTGCCGCCGCTTCGCCGACCGGCTCGCGGGGCAGCTCGAGGTGGCGGTGGGGTTGGAGACCGTTCATCCCGCCGCGCTGGCCGGGCTCAACAAGCGGATGACGCTGGACGACTTCGACCGCGCCGCGGCGACGCTCCGCGCCGCGGATCTCGATCTGCGCGCGTTCGTGCTGCTCGGCGTGCCTGGGATCCCGGAGGCCGAATCCGTCGAGTGGACCATTCGCTCGGTCGAGCATGCGGTGGCCGCCGGCGCGGCGGTGGTCTCGGTGATTCCGGTGCGCGACGGCAACGGGGAGCTGGATCGCCTCCGCGCGGAGGGCGCCTGGCGACCGCCCACCTGACCGAGCTCGAGGTCGTGATCGACGCCGCGCCCGCTGGCGAGCACGCCGTGGTCACCGCGGATCTCTGGGACGCCGATCGGATCGCGACCTGTCCCGAGTGCGGCCCCGCGCGGTCGAGCGGCTGCGGGTCTGGAACCTGGGCGGAGTGCGGGCGCCGCGGATCTTCTGCCCCCGCTGCGGCACCGATGGCGGCTGAGCGTCGCCAGGTCGCGATCGTGGGCGCGGGGTTCGCGGGCTCGCTGCTCGCGCGGATCCTCGCGGCCAGGGGCGTCGACGTCGTGCTGCTCGAGAAGGGATCCCATCCGCGCTTCGCGCTGGGCGAGTCGAGCACGCCGCTTGCCAACCTGGCGCTCGAGCGCCTGGCCAGCCGCTACGGCTTCGAGGACCTGCACCAGCTGGCCACCCACGGCCGCTGGAAGCGGTGCCATCCGGAGCTCCGCTGCGGGCTGAAGCGCGGATTCACCTTCTATCACCACGAGCTGGACCAGCCCTATCGGCCGTCCCCGGCGAGCCGGATGCTGGTGGCGGCAAACCCCCGCGCCAGCGTGGCCGACACCCATTGGCTCCGCGCGGACGTCGATCATCATTTCGTCCGCCAGGCCGTCGCCGCCGGCGCCGACTACCGGGACCGGGTCACCCTCCGCGAGGCTCGGAGCGAGCCCGACGGCGTCCGCCTCGTCGGGGCCCGCGACGGCGAGGCGCTCGAGATTCGGGCGCGCTTCGTCGTCGACGCCTCCGGTCCGGCCGGATTCCTGGCCCGGGAGATCCCGATTCCGTCGGCGCTCCGCCGGCTCCGCACCCGCTCGGCGCTCCTCTTCGGACATTTCCGCGGGGTGCGCGAGCTGGCCCACGTGGTGGACGCGCCGTTCGTCCCAGGCCCCTATCCGGACGAGTGGGCCGCCGTGCACCACCTCTTCGCGGGTGGCTGGTGCTACTCGCTCCGCTTCGACGACGGACTGACGAGCGCGGGCGCGCTGCTCGCGCCGGTGCCGCGGCATCGGGCCGTGTCGGCGCTCGCGGCCCGCGATCCGGAGACGGCCTGGGCCAGTCTGCTGCTCCGGCTCCCGAGCCTCGCGCTCCAGTTCGGCGACGCCAAGGCCGTCCGACCCGTCGAGTACCGCCCGCGGGTGCAACACCGGCTCACCCGAGCCACCGGCCAGCACTGGGCGGTGCTGCCCCACACCTTCGCCTTCGTCGATCCGCTCTTCTCCACCGGAATCGCCTGGTCGCTGATCGGGGTCGAGCGTCTGGCGGGACTGTTCGAGGAGGGTCCGCGTTCCCACCCCTCGGGCGCGAGACTCCGCGCCTACGATCGTCTGCTCAACGCCGAGGCCGACCAGATCGATCGGCTGATCGCCGGCGCCTACTCGGCGCTCGGCCGGTTCCGGCTCTTCGCGGCGCAGGCGCAGCTCTATTTCGCGGCGGTGTCGTGGGCCGAGATCCGGCAGCGTCTCGGTCTGACGGCCGATCCGGCCTGGAGCGGCTTTCTCGGCGCGGACGACGCGGTGCTCCGCGGCGCGGTGGCCGAGTCGCTCCGCCGGGTGCGGCGGGCGGCTGCGGCCCGAGGGGCCGACCGGGAGGGGGCCGCGGCTGGGTTCGAGGCCTGGGTGCGGGAGACGATCGAGCCGCGGAACCTCGCCGGGCTGGCGGACCCCGCGCGGGGGAACCTCTATCCGATCGACAATCTGGAGCTGATCGACCGGCACGAGCTCCTCGGCCTCGACCGCGACGAGCTGGACCGGCTGCTGCCACGGATCGACGGACGTTAGGCTCGGCTCAGCGCGCCGGTCGGGCCGGGACCCCGCGATGGAGGTCCAGCCATTTGGCGATCGGGCCGACGATCGCGAGCGCCAGGATCGGCGGGGCGGCGAGGAAGGCGGTCGGGAGCGGCAGGTGGTTGTCGGCCGCCACCCGGATCAGCGCCTCCACCAGCGCCACCAGCACCGCCACCCCGATCCGGCCCCGCTTGCTCGCGACCGTGGTCCGCGGGTCGGTGATCATGAAGAAGATGAAGAGCTGATACATCGGGCCTGTGAGCGGCGCGAGCTCGGGCAGGAGTGGTTGGCCGAGCAGGGCGGTGCGGAGCGCGGCGAAGGCGAAGAACGCCGCCAGATATGCGGCCGTGACGTGGAGGACCCGCACCCGCGCGGCGATCGCCAGGCCGAAGACCCAGATCACGGTGTTGGTCGCCAGGTCGTTGCCCCACTGGTGACTCAGGATCGAGACGTGGTTGGGGGCGGTCAGGAGCAGCAGGCTGATCGCCAGGTTGGTCGGGTTCCAGAGGTGTTGGCCCCGGTGCCGCAGCACGTACTTCGAGCCGATCGCGAGCAGTCCCCCCAGCACGAACGGCCAGAGCAGCCGGCCCTGCGGCTTGGTCAGGAGCGAGAGGCTCACCCCGCTGATGTAGGCGCTCTGCAGGTTGGCGATCCGACCGCGGAGGAGCTTCGAGAGCACCAGCTCGGCCGTCACGCAGGTCAGCAGCGCGGTGGCCAGCCGCTCGTATCCGCCGAGGATGGCATAGCGCCACTGGCCGACCACCAGCACGACCGTGATCAGGAACGCGATCAGATAGCGGGGGTCGAGCCCGCCGGCGCGCGGGCCGGGGGCTGGTGGAGCGGCCCCGGGAGCGGAGAGCGCGGTCTCGGCCATTCAGGATTCCGGCCCGATTGGCCGACCAGGTCCGACGGTTGCCCCGTGGGGTCCGAGCGCGGCGTCGGGCACTCAGGACCCCGGCTCGATCAGCCGATGGAGACGATCGATTCGGGGGAAGGCGAGGGTTTGGATTCGACCCGACGGCCAGCGGACCTCGACCCGTTCCACCCAGCCGGCCTGCCCGAGACCGAAGTGGACCCGGCGATCGTTCTGGCTGGCGAAGCCCATTCCGCCGTCGAC
Organism: Gemmatimonadales bacterium; assembly: GCA_041390205.1. Lineage (GTDB taxonomy): Bacteria > Gemmatimonadota > Gemmatimonadetes > Gemmatimonadales > GWC2-71-9 > SHZU01. The sequence continues at coordinate 15,158 of JAWKQJ010000026.1, read as the reverse complement.
TACCCGGCGCTGTCGCGCGCCGCCGTAGCTGGCGATCACTTCGGCGCCGATCGCGCTCCGATTGCTCGCGGTGCCCTCGAGCGCGAAGGCGATCCAGTGGTTGGCCGGATCGGCCGCGCCGCGATAGACGGTCGCCGGCTGATTCTGGTTGGCGACGATCACGGCGAGGCTGCCGTCGTTGAAGAGGTCGGCGAGCGCCACCGCCCGGCCGTCGTAGAGGTCCCGCACCCCGACCCGCTCGGCGACGTCCGCCCAGCCCTGACCCCGCCGGTTGAGCAGCACGCGCGAGCGCTCGTAGCCCGACAGGCTCGCGTTTCCGAACGGTGGCCAGTTGGCCGCGTCCTCGAAGATGTGGCGGTTCGCGCCCGCGATCTTCGACATGTCGTACCAGTAGCTCCGGTCGCGGTCCGCCGAGATGAAGCCGTTGGCGACGAACAGGTCGACGAAGCCGTCGTTGTTGAAGTCGCCGAACTGCGAGCCCCAGGCCCAGCCGGCGTCCGCCACCACACCCTCCGCCAGGTTCTCGAACCGACCCGCCTCGTCCAGGAGGTTGAGCCGCAGGTTGTTGTTCTGGAAGAGGTAGCCCTTCTCCGAGATGTTGGTGACGAAGACGTCGAGCCGCCCGCGGTTGTAGATGTCGCCGAGCGCCACGGCCATGCCGCTCTTGGAGCTGGACTCGAGGCCGGCACGGGCCAGGACGAACCCCCGGCCCTGCTGGTTGAGGAAGAGCTCCTCCGGTCCGTAGTCGTTCGCGAGATAGAGGTCGGGCCAGCCGTTTCCGTCGAAGTCCGCGGCGGCCGCGGCCAGGGTCCAGCGGGTGCTGCCGACGCCCATCCGGGCGGTGACGTCCTCGAAGGTGCCGTCGCCCCGGTTCCGGAAGAGCACGTTGGCGCCGCCGTTCGAGGAGAACTCGAAGCTGTCGTGCATGATCCGGGTGGACTGGACGGCCCAGAGATTCACCTCGGGGCGGAAGTACGCGGTCACGTAGAGGTCGAGGAAACCGTCGCGGTCGTAGTCGACCCAGATCGCGCCGTTGCTGTTGATCCAGCGGTCGAGTCCCGCGCTCGCGGTCACCCGCTCGAAGCGGAGCCCGCCGGCGTTGCGATAGAGCTCGAGATAGCCGTAGCGGTAGACCAGGAGGTCCTCGCGGCCGTCGTTGTCGTAGTCGCCCCAGACACTCCCCATCGAGGCGCCGCGCTCGGGCGTGCTCGCCAGCGCCACCCCGGCCGCGGCCGCCACGTCCTCGAAGTGGCCGTCGCCCCGGTTCAGAAAGAGCGCGTTCGCTTCGCCGAGCCGGCTGTTCGAGAAGTAGAGGTCGACCCAGCCGTCGCCGTCGACGTCGCTCACGGACACCGCGGCGCCGACGGCGGCCACGTGCGGCTCGACGTTGGCGAGCTTCGGATCGAAGCGGGCGGCGCGATGGGTGAAACGGATTCCGGTGGCCTCGCTCACCTCGGTGAACGCGAAGCCGGGGTGCTCCGCGTCCGTCGGAGCCGGGTCGGGGCGGCGGTCGAGCAGAACGGCGAGCCCGATGGTGGCGAAGAACGCCACGGTGACGATCGTCTGGCCGAGGGGGCGGGGCTCCACGGCGGAACCATATCACCGGAGCGGGTCGCGAGCCAGACCGCCTGGTGGGGTCCCGGTCGCCCGCGATACATTGCCGGCCGCGCCCGTCGCCCGGGCCTGGAGCGCCGGGACGACGTTAGGTGACCACGACCACGCACCGAGAGCGATCGCACATGGGAGCGGGGCAGCAGCAGGGCTCCGCCGCCTCGACTCGAGCAGGGAGGAACCGGTGGACGACGCCGTCAGCAGGGAATTCGCCGCCCGATCACTGCCGTTCGTGCCCCTCGAGTTCGTGCGGCATGACCCGGCGGACTCGCTCGCGCGGGCCCGGGCCTTCCACGACGAGATGAACCGGCGGCGGACCACCCGCCACTTCGCCACCGACCCGGTCGATCGGGCGCTGATCGAGTGGGCCATCCGCACGGCCGGCACGGCGCCGAGCGGAGCCCACCAGCAGCCCTGGACCTTCGTCGCCGTCTCCGATCCCGAGCTCAAGCGGCGGATCCGCGAGGCGGCCGAGACGGAGGAGCACGAGTTCTATCACGGCCGCGCGCCCGCCGAGTGGCTCGAGGCGCTCGCCCCGCTCGGCACCGACGAGGTCAAGTCCCACCTGACCGACGCGCCCTGGGTGGTGGTGCTCTTCCGCCAGGCGCACGGCTATCGGCCCGACGGCTCCAAGCGGACCTATTACTACACCCAGGAGTCCTGCGGCATCGCCGCCGGGTTCTTCATCGCCGCGATCCACATGATGGGCCTGGTCACCCTGACCCACACGCCCAACCCGATGGGCTTCCTGGCCGAGGTGCTCGGCCGGCCCGCCAACGAGAAGGCGATGCTGGTGATGCCGGTCGGCTACCCCGCGCCCGACGCCCGGGTGCCGAACCTCGAGCGGAAGCCGCTCGACGAGATCGCGGTCTGGCGCTGACCGTGACCGCCAGGTGCGACCGTGTCCCTGGTCGCGGCGACGTTCGCGAGGTCGTGGCTCGATGATCCGCCGGCTGGTGTTGCTGGGCGCGCTGCTTTCGAGCGGCGTCGCCGTCGGGCCCCTCCTGGGGCAGCGCCCATTCGCCCAGGCCGGCGGTGGGGTTGCGCTCTTTCGAGCCGAGCACGGTGCCCCCGCCGACCCGCGGGGTACCGAGACCCAGCCGCTCGCGATGGCGGCGCTGGGCGTCCACGCCGGAGCGCTGATCCTGCGGGTCGACGGCCGGGCGCACGGAGCCAGGCTGGGAACTCTGCTGGCCGCCACCGCCGGCCTCGGGGTGACCGCGACCGGCGGCTCGGCGCGCCCCTACCTCCTCGGCGCCGTGGGCCGCGGCAAGATCACCGAGGGCGACCATGGCGTGGTGCTGAGCGCCCTGGCCGGTCTCACGACTCGCGGGTTCTTCGCGGAGGCTCGGGTCGACCGCCTGACCGCGGACGAGCCCTTCCGCCGGCGGATCAACACCTACGTCTCGCTCCAGGCCGGAGTCCGGCTCGGCCGCTGACCCCTGAAGTCGGACTCAATCCGCCTTGTGGCTCCCTTCACGGGCGGTTCGGCATGTTCCATCCGGGAGCTTCCGCCCGGAGGATTCGATGACGACCACTGTCGAGAGCATCGAGCGAGCGCCGGAGCTCAGCGAGACCATGCAGGCCGTGCTCGGCGGCGCCCCGCTCCCGAAGCCGCTTTCGGACGACCTTGGCGACAAGGCCCGCCGCAGGGTCAAGAAGCGCCAGGCCCGGCAGCTGCGAGACGCCTCGCGCCCGCCGACCAGCTTCGAGCGTTGGCGGATGCTGATCGAGGTCGCCAAGGAAGCGCGGCAGGTCATCGACCTCGCCGACCACAAGGCGCGCTACGCGCTGATCATTCTCGGCGCCCTCAACGCCGCGGTGTTCTTCATCCTCGCGCGCGGCCACTACTTCGCCGAGCTGCCGGTAGGGGTCAAGCCGTGGCTGATCGGCTTCCTGGTGATCTACGCCACCCTCACCTTCGTCTTCGTGCTCTACGCGATCGACTGCATCCGGCCGCGGCAGCTCCACCGGCTGGAGCCGTCGCAGGAGCACGAGCCGCGCGGACTGCTCTACTGGGAGACGATCGCCCTCTACCAGCCGGAGGCCTATCGGCGCGCCTGGGGCGAGGTCCGGCTGGCGGAGCTGAACGCGGAGGCCGTGGTCATCATCCACCGGCTCTCGGTCCTGATCCAGCAGAAGTACCGGGCGATGGGGCGGCTCTTCGCCGGCCTCGTCGCGATGGTGGTGCTGGCGATGGTGTTGCTCACCAGCTTTGCGATCTTCGCGATTCTCGAGTGACTCCGACCGGCCGTCGAATCCTCCGCGGGATGTTCCCGTAAGGTGTCGCCGGCGGGCCCGGGCGGACCGGGTCCGGTGGTCGCTCGCGGCCGCCAATCCGCCAGACTACCTTCCCGCGACCAGCCAGGAGCCTTCCGATGCCGTACCGCCGCCGAGTCGCCGCCGCCCTCGCCCCTTTGCTCCTCTTCGGTGCGCTGGCGGCCGCCGCCCAGTCGTACCCACCCGCCGCGGTCGTCGCCGCCCGGGTGGACTCGCTCGCCAAGGCCTGGATCGCCGACCGGGGCTCGCCCGCGGTCTCGATCGCGGTCACCCGCGGGGGCGACACGCTGGTCACGGGCGGCTGGGGCTTCGCCGACCTCGAGAACCAGGTTCCGGCGACGGCGGCCACCGTCTATCAGATCGGCTCGGTCACCAAGCAATTCACCAGCACGGCCGTGATGCAGGAGGTCGAGCGCGGTCGGGTCGAGCTCGACGAGGCGATCGGGACCTATCTCCCGTCCTTGCCGGCGGCCTGGAAACCGGTCACGGTCCGACAGCTCCTCAATCACACCTCGGGCATTCCGAGCTACACCGCGCTCGGCCCCAGCTGGATCCGGCGGTGGGGCGAGGAGATGTCGCCCGACACCCTGGTGGCGCTCACCGCCTCGAAGCCGATGGACTTCGAGCCGGGCACCAAGTGGAGCTACAACAACAGCGGCTACGTGGTGCTGGGCATGCTGATCGAGAAGGTGACCGGCCGGACCTGGGCGGAGGACGTGGTCGCCCGGTTCTCCGAGCCGCTGGGGCTGCCGGACACCCGGTGGTGCGACGTCTCCCCGATCATCCCCCGCCGCGCGCACGGCTATTCGCCCGACGGCAGGGGCTTCAAGAACGCCGCGTTCCTCGCCATGTCCCAGCCCTACGCGGCTGGCGCCCTGTGCGCGACGGTTGGAGACCTGGCCCGGTGGAACAACCTGCTGCACGGCGGCAAGGTCGTGAGCGCCAAGTCGTACACCGCGATGACCACTCCAGAGGGCGCCGCGGCGAAAGGCCCGCTCCAGTATGGCTTCGCCCTGGCCCGCGACACCCTGGGCGGGAAGACCATGATCGCCCACAACGGCGGGATCAGCGGCTTCCTCTCCGAGAACGCCTGGTTCCCGGAGTCTCGGACCTCGGTCACCGTGCTCACCAACACCGGCGCCGGCAACCCCGGCAACCTGATGCGGCAGGTGGCGCGGGCCGCGTTGGGCCTGCCGCTGGCGCAGCCGCCGAAGCGGGTCGCCCTGAGCGCGGCCGAGCGGGCGCGCTACGTCGGGGAGTACGACATCGAGATGCCGGGCGCCGCCCGTCGCTTCAGCGTGACCGAGGACGACGGCCTCCTGTTCGGCAAGCTCGAGATCGGCGGCGGCACTTCGTTCGAGCTCCTGCCGTATGGCAACCATACCTTCGGGATGCCCTTGACCGACGCGATCCGGATCGTCTTCACGGTCGAGGGCGATCGGGCCACGGGGCTCACCTTCAAGCAGGGTGGGGGATCGTTCCCGGGCAAGCGGCGGCCCTAGCCGTCATTCGCTCACGAGACAGGATTGAGACCATGACTCGCTTCCGTGCTGTGCTCGCGCTCGCCGTCCTCTTCGGCCTGCCCACGACCGGCGTGGCGCAGGTCGTCGCCGAGAAGGTCGACTATTCGGTGGCGCAGCGGATCCGCGACGAGGAGACGAAGCGCGGCAAGCTCGACGACCTCGCCCTCTACCTGACCGACGTGATCGGCGCACGGCTCACCAACTCGCCCGGCAGTCGGAAGGCCAACGCCTGGGCCGCCGAGACCTTCACCTCCTGGGGTCTCGCCAACGTCAAGCAGGAGGCCTGGGACCACGAGTTCGGTCGGGGCTGGGACGTGGTCTCGTACAGCGGCCGGATCCTGGAGCCCTGGAGCAAGCCGCTCGCCGCCTACCCGCAGGCGTGGAGCGGCAGCACGCTCGACGCCCGCGGCCGCCCGGCCACCGTCACCTGCCCGGTGGTGGTCTTCGAGGCGCAGGACCAGGCCGACCTGGCCAAGTACCGCGGCAAGCTCGCGGGCGCCTGCGTGCTCCGGGGCGAGGCCCCGGAGTTGGGTCCCGAGTTCGATCAACAGGAGCGCCGCCTCGCGCTCGACGCCCTGATCGAGGACTCGATTCCGCGCCCGGCGATGGTGTCGATGGTCCCGGGCCAGCCCTACCAGGCCGCCGATCGCTCTGGCGGGCCGAGTCAGGAAGACCGGATCGCGATGTTCCGCCGGCTCCGCGCGCTCAATCCGGCGATCTCGGCGCTCTTCAGGAGCGAGGGCGTCGCCGCCATCCTGCTGCCGTCCCGCTGGGGCTACGGGATGTTCCTGAACGGCGGCCACTCCGACGGCCGGACCGCGCGGGACAGCGTCTACAATCCGATCCCCGAGCTGGTGGTGGCGCAGGAGCAGTACGGCACGCTCTTCCGGGTCGCGCAGCGCGGCTTGCCCGTCTCGATCGAGCTCAACCTCCAGACCCGCTTCTTCGACGACGACCGGGTGCCGACCAACGTCACCGCGGAGATCCCGGGCACCGACAAGGCCGACGAGGTCGTGATGCTCGGCGCCCACTTCGACAGTTGGCACTCGGGCACCGGCGCCACCGACAACGCCGCCGGCTCGGTGGTGATGATGGAGGCGATCCGGCTGCTCAAGACCCTCGACCTGCCGCTCCGCCGGACCGTGCGGATCGCGCTCTGGACGGGCGAGGAGCAGGGCCTGTTCGGGTCGCGCACCTGGATCCGGATGCACGAAGCGGAGTTGCCGCGGATCTCGGCCTATCTCAACGTGGACAACGGAACCGGCAAGCTCCGCGGCATCTGGGATCAGAGCAACCAGGCGGCGATTCCGATCTTCCAGCAGATCCTGGCCCCGTTCCAGGATCTGGGCGTCGTCGGAGTCAAGCACGGCAACACCGGTGGCACCGACCACCTGGCCTTCGTTGCGGCGGGCGTGCCGGGCTTCAACTTCATCCAGGACCCGATCGAGTACGGCACCCGCACCCACCACTCGAATCTCGACACCTACGAGAACCTGGTGATCGACGACCTGAAGCAGGCGGCCGCGGTGGTGGCGTTCACGATCTACAGCCTCGCCAACCGCGAGGAGATGATGCCGCGGCCGTCCGCGCGGCCGGTGCCCTAGCTAGCGCGGCTCGAGAGCCGCCCGGGCCCGGTCGCGACGCTCCGCGATCGCCCCGAGCGAGGGGTGGCTCTGGGCCCGCGCCAGCGTCCATGCCCGATCGAAGCTGGCCACGGCCAGGTCCAGCCGACCGGCGGCCTCGTACCCGCGCGCCAGCTCGTCGTGCGCCTCGGGCGATTCGGGATAGGCGGCCACCCGCCGCGCGAACAGCTCGATGGCGAGCTCGAAGTGACGGCCGCGGTAGAGCCGGTCGCCCACCATGCTGAACGCCAGCTCCGCCGGCTCTGCCGCATAGCCGTACCGCGCCGATAGCCTGGTGAAGTGCTCGTCGAGCGGCGCGAGCGTTCCTCCGCGCGCGATCCGATCGGCCACCCCGTCGATCGAGAAGGGCCAGTCCGCGAAGAGCCAGGCGAGCGCGTGGCGGAGCGCCGGCAGCGGCACCGTCAGGTGATTCTCGCCCTCGAACTCTCGGCTCGTCCAAGAGAGCCGCGTCGTGTCCGCACCGGCGAGGCTGGCGACGAGCGCCCGAGTCGTCGCGGCGATCCGTGGCTGCTCCCGCTCGCCCATGCCGACGTAGAGGAAACGCGGCAGCGGGCCGCCTCCGGAGAGAGCCGACCGGGCCGAGCGGAGCGCGAGCGAGTCGGCCCAGTACAGGCTCGGGCTCAGCGCCACGACGGCGCCGAACGCGCTCGGCTCGCGAAACGCCGCGTAGGTGGCGAAGAGCCCGCCCAGGGAGTGTCCCACCAGTATCCTGAATCCGCTCGCGCGATGGGTCCGCTCGACCAGCGGGGCCGCCTCCTCCGTGAGGAACCGCAGAAACGGCGCCGCTCCGCCCGAGGTGGCCGAGCCGTCGCCGCTTGCGGGGGTGAAGTCGCGCGCCCGGCTCGGGGTGAGCACCCCGACCACGATCGCCTCGGGCATGCGGAGGTAGCGGGCCAGAAAGTCGACCACGGCCGTGGCGTGGCGAAAGTGGGTCTCGGGGTCGAGGAGGAAGACGACCGGCATGGCCGGGCCCGACGCCGAGTAGCCCGCGGGGGTCCAGATCCAGAGCTCGCGCTCCTCGTCGAGAACGTCGGAATGGAGCGACACCCGGACACCGAGCGACGGGACCTCGTGGCGTGGCTGCGCCGAGGCCGATCCTGCGAACGCCCCGAGCATCGCGACGAGAGCGGCGCGCGCGAGGGCGTGGGGTCGGGACTGTGGGGCGGACGACGTCATCAACAGACTCCACTAAACAGCTTAGTGGAAGCTAGGCTCGCCGACCGATGCTGTCAAACGGCCGTCTCTCACCAGGGGAAGGCGAGGGCGGCGCGGAGCGGCACCCAGGTGGTCCGGTACTCCCCCGTGCCGTTGCCACCCGCGATCCGAACGGTCCGAACCAGCGAGGCGAGCCGGAGCCGGCCCAGGGCGAGCTCGACTCCGGCCTGACCGCTCGGGTAAACCGTCCCGAAGTCGTCGCCGATGATGGCGCCGATGCCGATCGGGCTGAGCAGCAGCGCGAGCGACTCGGTCGGCCGGAGCCGGAGCACCGGGTAGGCCTCGCCCCATTCACGCAGGTCGCCTTTCGGACCAGCCAGGTGAACCGAGTACGCCGGGCCGAGGGTCAGCTCGATCCCGAGGTCGACCCCGGTGCCGAGCGTGCGGAGGTAGCGTGCGCCACCGGCGGCCGTCTCGACCGCGAGGGTGAGCTCGTTCGGGCGCTCGCGATCCTGGGCCGGGAGCGCGCTGGCCGCCGGAAGCAGCAACGCGGTGAGGAGGAGCGCGTGCGGCTTCAGCGAGAGCCGACCTGGATTCGTGAGTGAGCTCGGCATGTCGATTCTGGGGTGAGAGAGTCGATGGGACCCGCTTCGCGCCTTGCGGCGTGCGGCGTCGCCGAGGTCCGCTCCTCGGCGCCCCGGCCCCTGGGTAGATTGGGGCAAGCTCCCATGATAACCACCCGAGCCAGCGTCTCGTTCGAGGTTCGCCCGTCGCGGCGCGGGGCCTTTCGCGCGATCGGCTGCCTGGCGCTGGTCTGGATCCTGGCGATCGCCGGGTGTCGCCGCCCCGCCAGCCAGGACGTCGGCGCCCTGGTCACCGCGCGGACCCTCGGGCTCATCCATCTCCAGGAGAATCGGCTGGTCGAGGCGGAGACAGAGCTCCGCAAGGTGGAGGCGCTGGCCCCGAACCAGACCGTCGGGCCGGCCAATCTGGCGCTGGTCTATCTCAGGATGGGGCGCTACCCGGACGCCGAGTCCGCGGTGGGCCGTGCGCTCGCGATCGACTCGAGCGACGTCAACCTTCGCTTGCTGCGCGCCAAGGTGCTCGAGCTCACCGGTCGTCGCGACCTGGCGCGCGAGGAGCTCGAGCGGCTCACCGAGCGGGCCGGGAGCGAGCCACGCGTCTTCTACGCCCTCGCCGAGCTCTGGCAGGGGGTCGCCGACACCGCGGCGGCGGCGGCGAGACTCGCGAATCTCGTGCGCGTGGCGGAGCTCGCGCCCGCCAACCTGGCCGCGCGGGTGGATCTGGCGGCGGCGCTCGTCGGCGCGGGCGAGGCCGATCGCGCCCTCGCCGAGCTGGAGACCGTCCGGCAGATGCCGCCGGCGCCCCCGGCCGAAGCCGCCCCGTTTCTCGCCGAGGCGATTCGCGCGCTCCGCGAAGGACGGGACGCGCAGGCCGCCGAGCCCCTCGCCCGGTTCCGCCGCTTTCTCGACGGCACCGTCGCGTTTCAGGTCGCCCTGGCCGCGCTGCGCACGCCGCAGGGCGAGGTGTCCGGGATCCCGGTCCTCACCTTCACCCCCGACTTCATGGTGCGGGCCGGACTTGGCGAAGATTCGCTCGCGCCGGTCGCGTTCGTCGACGCGACGACGGCCTCCGGTCTGCCGTCCGAGCCGCGGGGCGCGCTGGCGCCGGCGCTCGCCGCCGGCGACCTCGACGGCGACGGTTGGGACGAGCTCCTGGTCGGGCGATCGGACGGGCCGACCGAGCTCTGGCGCTGGGACTCGACCGCCTGGCGCGACGTTGGCCGGACGGTCGGGCTCGGGGCCGAGGTGGCCCTGGCCGCGGCGTTCGGCGACTACGACAACGATGGGCATCTCGACCTCGTGGTGAGCGACACGCTCGGCTACGCGCACCTCTACCGCAACGATGGTCGCGGCGCGCTCCTCGACCGGACCGCGGGCGCCGTGCCGGGTCCCGTCGGCCGGGCGAGCCGGGCCCTCTTCGTCGACCTGGACCAGGACGGCGACCTCGATCTCTTCTTCTCAACGTCCGAAGGCAACCGTTTTCTCCGCAACGACGCGGATGGCAGCTTCACCGAGCTGACCGAAGCCTCCGGGCTCGGCGGTGCGACCGGCGGCCGGGACGTGGCGTTCGGTGACCTCGACGCGGACGGCCTGGTCGATCTCGCCGTCGCGTCCGAGCAGGGCGGCATCGAGGTCTTCTCGAGCCGCGACGCCGGTCGATTCGAGCGCGGCTCGAAGCCGGGCGGCCTGCCCGCCGCCGCCGGCCGCGCCGTCGCGATCGGCGATCTCGACAACGACGGCTTCCTCGATCTCGTGACGGTGGCCGGGCCCGACGGCCGGGCCGCGCTCCACCGGGGCGACCGCGAGGGCGGCTTCCGGCTCGCGACGGGCGCGTTGCCGCCGAGCGCTCCGAGGGCGCGCGCGGTGGCGCTACTCGACTACGACAACGACGGCCGTCTCGATGTCGCCCTCGCGGCCGAGGCGGGCGGCGTCGCGCTGCTCCACAACGAAGGCGGCCGCTTCGTCGATCGATCCGCGGCGGTTTCGCCCGGCCTGCCGGCGGCCACGGCGATCGTTCCGTTCGACTTCGGGCGCGATCTCGATCTCGACCTGCTGGTCGCCGGCCCCGACGGGATGCGGGTGCTCAGGAACGACGGCGGCAACCTCAACCACGTCGCCCAGGTCCGCCTCACGGGGCTCGGCGCCGGGAGCGGCAAGAACAACGCGATGGGCATCGGCGCGGTGCTCGAGGTGCGCGCCGGCGACCTCTATCAGATGCGGGTCGTCACCCAACCGGTCACCACCATCGGCCTCGGCCGGCGACTCAAGGCCGACGTGCTCCGGGTGGTCTGGCCCAACGGCGTGCCGCAGACGCTCTACTATCCCGGCGGCGACCAGGACGTCCTGGAGCAACAGGTGCTCAACTCGTCCTGCGCCTTTCTCTACGCCTGGAACGGCGAGCGCTACGAGTTCGTCACCGACCTGATGTGGAAGAGCGCGCTGGGCATGCCGGTCGGCATCGGTGGCGCGGGCGGCCAGGCCTACGCGCCGGCGGCCGCGTCGCGCGAGTACCTCGCGATTCCCGAGGGCGCGCTCGTGCCCGACGGCGGCCGCTACCGGATCCAGCTCACCGAGGAGCTCTGGGAGACGGCCTACGCGGACCAGCTCGAGCTGATCGTGGTCGATCGCCCGGACTCCGTCGACGCGCTGGTCGACGAGCGGTTCGTGCCGCCCGACCAGGACTCGACGCTGCGCCTGATCCTGGCCTCCGGCGCGCGGCCGCCCGTGAGCGCCGTGGACGAGCGGGGACGGGAGGTGTTGCCACTCCTGGCCGAGCGTGACTTCCGCTTCGTGAGCGACTTCACGCCGACCCGCTATCAGGGAGTGGTCGAGCCGCACGAGCTGACCCTGGATCTCGGGCCGATCGAGGGCGGTGGCGCGCTCCTCTTCCTGAGCGGCTGGATCTTCCCGACCGACGCGAACCTGAACGTGGCCATCGCGCAGGCGTCCGACCTCGCGGTGGCGCCGCCCGAGCTCCAGGTGAAGGACCGGCAGGGCCGGTGGGTCACGGCGATACCGGACATCGGCTTTCCGTCCGGGAAGAACAAGACGGTGGTGGTCGATCTGGCCGGGGTGCTGCCACCGGGCTCCCATGAGGTCAGACTCCGGACCAACATGGAGATCTACTGGGACCAGGTGCTCGTGGCGCGACGGGTCGAGGGGCCCGCGCCGCGAGTCACCCGACTTCGGCCGGTCGAGGCGGATCTCCACTACCGCGGCTTCTCCCGGTCGTACCGGCGGGGCGGCCGCTACGGGCCCCATTGGTTCGACTACGATCGGGCCGAGCTGCTCTCCCCCTGGCAGCCGATTCCCGGCTCGCTCACCCGCTTCGGCGATGTCCTGGAGCTCTTTCTGGCGAGCGACGATCGCTACGCCGTGATGGGACCCGGTGACGAGGTCACCCTCGGCTTCGACACCAGCGAGCTGCCGTCCCTCGAGCCGGGGTGGCGTCGCGGTCTCTTCGTCTACAGCGTCGGCTGGATCAAGGACGCCAATCGCAACACCGGCCGGGGCGGCACGGTCGGGCCGCTGCCCTTCCACGCGATGAGCCGCTACCCGTACTCGGCGCCCGAGGCGTTCGTGGCGGATCCCGCCCGGCGGGCCTTCGCCGAGCGCTATCTCACCCGTCCGGGGCCGACCGGGGGCCTGTTGCGTCCGGAGCCCGGCCGTCCGTCGACCGAGGCGCGGCCATGAGCGTCCTCGTTCGTCCGACCCCCGCCGAGCGACCTGGGCCCGCCTAACGCCCGGCGATCCGGGCCAGGTCCGCCAGCAGGGCGTCGGGAGTCGGCGGGCCGCCGAGGAAGCGGTGGAGCACCAGCCGGGACCGGACCTCGGCGCCGTGCCGGAAGAGGCCCGCGGACGCCTCCCGATACCAGGCCTGGTTCTCTACCGTGATCGGCCCGATCCGGCGCTCGATCTCCGCCCTGAGCTCCGCGACCACGAAGGCGCCGAGCGCGTAGTTCATCATGTAGCCCGGCCAGACGACGAGCTGCATCCGCATCGCCCACCAGGAGAGCTCGGGGTGGGGCCGGATCCCCAGGTATCGGGTCGCGATCTCGGTCCAGACCTCGTTCGGCGCCGCCGCGCCATCGCGGTGCACCCGCAGGTCGAACAACGCCCACGCCATGTCGAACATGATCGAGGCGTACTTGTCACGGAGCGCCACGTGGAGCGGCACCGAGTCGCCGAGATAGGCGAGCTGCCAGCCCGGCTCGTAGGCCTCGAAGCTCGCCAGGTCGGCGACCGTCTCGGTGAAGAGGTCGGAGTCGGGCCAGTCGTGGAAAGCGGGACGGGTGTCGATCGCGGCGATGTGGACCGCGTGGCCAGTCTCATGGAGCAGCTCGACCAGGTTGGCGAGGCCTCCCGTGCGATAGGATCCGAAGACCAGTGGCTCGCTCCGCACCCATCCAGGGCCCCACGGCAGGCTCCGGGCACCGAATTCGGCGAAAGCGCCGGCGGTGCCGCCCAGCCGCGGCTCGAGGTCGTACCGGACGCCCAGCGAGTCCGGTCTCGCGCCGAGCGCGGCGAAGTAGCGCCGGGTGACCGGAAGCAGCGAGTCCTTCGGGATGCGCGACTCGAGCGCACGGCTCGCCGCGCCCGCCGCGTAGTGGTAGCTCCACGGCTCGATCAGGGTGTCGGGCAGGAGCCGCCGCCACGCCTCGAGCCCGGCCACCATCCATCGTTCGGCCTCGCCGGGCTCGATCCCGAGTCGTCTGGGCCGCCGGTCGAACGGGCTGTCCTCGGTCCGCCACGCCAGCCGGCGCCGCCGGACCAGCTCGCGATACGGACTGCCGCCGGGGCGGCCGTCGCCGTCGACGGAGCGCCAGACGCCTTCGAGCGCGCGGAAGAGCCGCTCCCGTCGCGCGGGCGAGGGGGTGGTCGAGAGCAGGGTGAGGATCGTCTGGCGATCCAGGGTGTCGCCGTCCACCACGATCAGGTCGGCGGCGAGGGCGTAGCAGGCGAGCACTCGATCGGCGAAGGCGTCCAGGGATTCGTCGTCGGACCAGGAGCGGACCGGGCACGCCGCCGGCGTGGCGGCCGGCGTCTCCGAATCCCACTGGATCAGCTCGACCCGCTCGCGGATCCGGACAAGGGCGGCTCGGTCCGCCGAATCGAGCGCGGCCTCCGGCAAGGAGTCAGCCCGTTCTCCGACGTGCCGCCACAGGGAGCGGCCGACGCTGTCGAGGAGCGCGACCGGCACTCCGTGTGGGCTCGCCGGCGCGGCGAGCTCGCGGGCAGCGTTGAGCTGGTCCCTGACGTAGCGCGCCGAGTCGAAGAGCCGCTCGATCGAGGCCAGCTCCCGGCGCGCCGCGGAGTCGCCCTGGCATCCGAGCGCCAGCAGGACGAGGCCGAGACTGGTCCCGAGACGAGCGGGTCCGAGCGATCGAGAGTGGGGATGAGGCGGGGGCATGGTCCTCCAATCTGGCGTCCGCCGACGGGCGCCTCAACCGGACCCGGAGAGGCCCGACGATACCGGGTGTCGGGCGTCTCCGTGGGGATTCACGGCGGATTCAGAGCAAATCGACTATCCTGCCGTCATCGCCAAGGAGGCTGCCGTGTTGCTCAAGACCCTGATTTCGCTCACCCTGCTCGGGGCGGTGGCGGTGGTGCCGGCTCGCGCCCAGTCGGGGATGGACGACCGAGGCCCCGTCGCCGTCGGCGTGTCCATCTCCACCCTCGGGATCGCACCCGAGCTGTCGCTCCATCTCTCCCGCTGGTTCGGGCTCCGGTCGGGGTTCCACTACCTGAGCGCGACGTTCGACGACGAGGTCGAGGACGTCTCCTACGAGCTCCGGCCCAAGTGGCGGAACCTGACGGCGCTGGCCGACGTCCACCCCTTCGGCAACGCCTTCCGACTCACCGGCGGTCTGGTGCTCTGGAACACCGAGGCGGAGGCGGAGGGGCTGCTGACCGGTCCGGTCGAGATCGGCAACTCGACCTACCAGCCGAGCGAGGTCGGCGCGCTGCTCGGCACGGCCGACTACTCCCGAAGCATCGCCCCGATGTTCGGGCTCGGCTTCGCCGGCCGGGGCCGCTTCGCGGTGACCTTCGACCTGGGCGTGGTGGTCACGGGGAGGCCGGACGTCTCGCTCTCGGTCGACTCCCCGCTCACCGGCCCGGAGCTCGCGGCGCTCGAAGCCGACGTGGCCGCGGAAGAGGCGGAGATCCGCCAGGACATCGCGGACGAGACGCTGGCCAAGTTCTACCCGGTCATCTCGCTCGGCTTCAAGCTCCGCTTCTAGTCGCCGCGCCTCTCCTATTGACATTCGATACGAAGACGGCGAGCTTCGTATCGAATATCTTTATGAGAGGCAGTCATGGCCCGATCGTCGGATCTCCTGCAGGGCACCCTCGATCTCCTG
>JAWKQJ010000025.1:0-71298 GCA_041390205.1 Gemmatimonadales bacterium | reverse complement strand
GGCCCGATGACCCGCACGTGCTCGCGGCTGGCGAGCTCGGGCACGACGCCGCCGAAGACCGCGTGGATGTCCTGGGAGAGAATGACCAGGCTCCGAAGCGTCGGCCGCCCGGACTCGAGAGCGAGCAGGGCGGCCGAAGTCTCGTCGCAGCTGGTCTCGATGCCGAGAACGAGCTCAGCCACCGGGCCCGGTCGCCGCGCCGGACGCGGCGGCCTCGGTGGCGGGTGCCGGGCCGAGCTCCACGCCGAGGAGCTGGGCCACGATGCGCCGGTTGGCGTCGGAGCTCCAGGGGTGCTCGCCGATCGCCTTCTTGACGATGGTCCCGTCCTTGTCGATCAGGAAGCTCTCCGGGAACATCACGCTCTGATAGGCCTGCTGGACCGACCCGTCGCCGTCGTGGAGGATGTCGAAGGTGAGGTTGAGCTCATCGGCGAACTCGGTGACGTCGTCGAGATTGCCCTCGTCGACGCTCACGGCGGCGATCCGGAAGCCCTTGGGTCCGAGCTCTTGGTAGAGCCGCTCCATCGCGGGCATTTCCTTGCGGCATGGCAGACACCAGGTGGCCCACAGGTTCACCAGCACCACCTGGCCCTGATAGGTGTCCTTGAGGGACACCGTGTCGGCCGTGCGGAGATTGACGGCCCGGAAATCGGGCGCTCGCCGGCCCACCTCGACCACTTCGATCTGCTTGCCGGCGCGCACCAGGAAGATCCCGCCCAGCACCAATCCGCCCACCACGGCCAGCACGGCCAACCACTGTTTGCTCATGGAGGAAACCTAAGACCGCCGAACGGGTGGGGACAGGGCCCGCGCCGGGGCGCCGCCCGTTCTCCGAGGGCCGCCCCGGGGGTCGCCGCGGGCCGTCAGCGCGGCGGGGACGGCCCGGTGGTCGACTAGACCGCGGCCGCCGGGGAGCAGGCCCGTCTGAGCGCCCGCACGGCGGCGGCCGGATCGCGCTGGCCGAAGACGGCGGTGCCGGCGACGAAGGTGTCGGCGCCGAGGCGGAAGGCCTGGCCGATGGTCTCGGTAGTGATCCCGCCATCGACTTCGAGCGCCGCCTTCGAGCTGGCGCCGTCGAGCAGGGCGCGGACCCGGGCGATCTTGGCCGAGGACGCGCGGATGTAGCTCTGGCCGCCGAAGCCGGGGTTGACCGACATCACCAGCACCAGGTCGACGTCGGCGACGACCTCCTCCAGGAAGGAGAGCGGGGTGCCCGGATTGAGCGCCAGCCCGGCGAGCATGCCCCGCTTCCGAATCGCGTCGAGCTGCCGCTGGACGTGGATGGTCGCTTCGGGGTGAATGGTGAAGACCCGGACGCCCAGGTCGGCGTAGGCCTCGAGGTACTGCTCGGGTCGCTCCACCATCAGGTGCACGTCGAGCGGCGCGCGCGAGAGCTTGGCGAGCGCTTTGATCATCGGCTCGCCGAAGGTGAGGTTGGGCACGAAGTGGCCGTCCATCACGTCCACGTGCATCCAGTCGGCGCCGCCCTCCTCGGCGGCGGACACCAATTCGGCCAGACGACCCAGGTCCGCCGCCAGGACGGAGGGCGCGATTCGGACGGTGCGCATCGGTCAGTTCACCTCGGAGACGACCAGGTCGACCCGGCCGCCCCGGGCGCTCATCGTGCCGGGGGCCGGGCGTTGCTCGTAGACGGTGGCCGGTGGTCCCTGGCGGCGCACCCGGGTGACCCGCCCCACGGCGAGGCCCAGGTCGAGGAGCCGCTGCCGGGCCTCGACGACGCCCAGTCCGACCACGTTAGGCACGCGGATGATGGCCGGGCCGCGGCTCACCACCACGTCGATGCTGGAGCCGGGCGGGCGGGCGGCGCCCGCGCCCGGCCGGGTGGAGATCACCACGCCGGCGTCGACCTGGCTCGGCACCGAGTCGACCGACCCCAGGGTGAGGCCGGCGGCGGCGATCACCCGGGTGGCGTAGTCGAGGTCGAACTCACCCACGTCGGGCACCGCCACGGGCGCCGGCCCGCTGCTCCGGGTGAGCTGGATGGTCGCGCCGGCGGGGAGGACCAGGTCGGCCGGCGGGTCCTGCCAGAGGATCCGGCCTTCCGGCACCTCGGGATCCGGGGCTTCGCCCTCGACCTTCACCTTGAACCCCTGTCGGGTGAGCGCTTCCTCGGCCTCGGCCGTGGTCTTCCCGAAGACGGACGCCACGGCGCGATCTTCCTTGAAGAGCGGGCGGGGATAGAGCACGCAGGTGGTGAGGAACCCGGCCAGTCCCGAAGCGAGCAGCACGACCACGGCCGTCAGCCGCCGGCGACCGCTCACCGTCCGGGGGAGGCGGAGCTTGAGTCCGGAGCCGCGGCGGCGGAGCTTCGGCATCAGTCGGCCCGCCGAAGGCGAGCCGCGTAGGCGCCGTCCATCGAGTCGCGGTGGGGCAGGATCATCAAGTCCCCGACTGAGGTGAGGAAGCGGCTCGGCACGGTGCTCGGCGGATCGCGGCGGAACCGCGGGTCGCGAGCGAGGAACCGCTCCACCTGCTCGGCATTCTCCTCGGGCTCGAGGGAACAGGTCGCGAATAATAACAGCCCGCCCGGGGCCACGAGATCGGCGAGCGCGTCGAGGAAGCCCGAGGCTTGCTCGGCGAGCATGGCCAGCGCCCGCTCGGTGACCCGCCACCTCGCGTCCGGGTTTCGAGCGAAGGTCCCGGTGCCGAGGCAGGGGGCGTCGAGCAGGACGACGTCGGCCGAGCGGAGCGGTGGCCGATTGGCGTCGGCCACGATCAGCGCGATCGGGCCCTGGCCCACGCGCTCGACGTTGGCGCGGAGGCGGCCCATCCGGCGGCGCTCCCGGTCGGCCGCGACCACGAGCCGGGCGCTCCGCGCGAGGGCGAGCGCCTTGCCGCCCGGGGCGGCGCAGGGATCGAAGGCGAGCGCCCCGGCCGGCACGTCGGCGTAGCGGATCACGAGGGCCTGCGCCGGGTCCTGCACGTAGAAGCCGCCGTCGGCGAATCCGGGCAGCTCGGTGGGCCGGCGGCCCCGCACCAGGATGCCGCCGTTCTCCTGGATCCGCTCGTGCGCCACGCCCGCCTTGTCGAGCGCCGCTTCGAGCTCCGCCGCGCTCCAGCGCGCCGGTTGCAGCGCGAGCCCGGGCGTCGTGTTGTTCCAGATCAGGAGCCGTTCGGCGTTCTCGACGCCGTGGCGGGCGATCCACCGCTCCACCAGCCAGCGGGGGTGCGAGTGCCGATCGGCGAGGCGCTCGGCGGGACTCCGCTCGGCGTCGTCGTCGAGCTCGGGCGAGGGGGCCCGCTCGGCCACCTGGCGGAGCACCGCGTTCACGAAGCCGGCCACCCGCCGGCCGCCGATTCGCCGGACCACCCCGACGGTGGTCTGCACCGCGGCGTGGGGCGGCACCTTGTCGAGGTGGAGCAGCTGGAAGGCGCCGATCCGGAGGGCGTCGAGCATGTCGGGTCGGACGCTCTTCACCCCGCGCTCGATGGCGGGGTCGAGGGCGAGGTCGAGCTCGGTGCGCCGCCGGAACACGCCGGCGGCCAGCTCGTGGGCGAGGCGGCGATCGTCCGGCTCGAAGCCCTCGAGGGCGCGCTTCAGGGCCACGTCGAACGGCACACCGTGCCGCACGTCGTGGAGGATGCGCCAGGCGGCGAATCGCGGGGCCAGGCCGGGGACGCGCCGCACCAAGTCGTTAGG
This sequence comes from Gemmatimonadales bacterium, assembly GCA_041390205.1. Classification (GTDB taxonomy): domain Bacteria; phylum Gemmatimonadota; class Gemmatimonadetes; order Gemmatimonadales; family GWC2-71-9; genus SHZU01. Next base: position 67,637 of record JAWKQJ010000025.1, on the reverse strand, counting down.
CGCTCTGGCCCAGCATTCCGGTCGTCGGCGACGACGGGGCCGCCACCTCGCGGCGCGGCATCCGGCCGGCCAGGAAGGCCGCCCGTCCGGCGAGCACCGCGTGGCGCATCGCCGTCGCCATCCCGATCGGATCCCGCGCCTCCGCGAGCGCGGTGTTCATCAGGATGCCGTCGACGCCCTGCTCCATCACGACGCAGGCGTCCGACGCGGTGCCCACCCCGGCGTCGACGATCACCGGCACGGAGAGCCGGCGCTTGATGGTGCGGATGCTGTACGGATTGAGGAGGCCCAGACCGGAGCCGATCGGCGAGGCCAGCGGCATCACCGCGGCGGCGCCGGCCTCCTCGAGGCGGAGCGCGGTGATCAGGTCGTCGTTGGTGTAGGCGAGCACCCGGAAGCCCTCCTTGGCCAGCACCCGCGTGGCGGTGAGCAGGCCGTCGACGTCGGGCAGCAGGGTCTCCTTGTCGCCGATCACCTCGAGCTTGATGAAGTCGTTGAAGCCCGCCTCGCGGCCGAGCCGGGCGTAGCGGATCGCTTCGTCGGCGGTGTAGCACCCGGCGGTGTTGGCAAGCAGGAAGAAGCGCTCGGGATCGAGGTGGTGGAGGATCCCTTCCTGGTTGGCCCGGTCGAGGTCGACCCGGCGGACGGCCACGGTGACGCAGTCGGAGCCGGAGGCCTCGATGGCCGCGACCATCTCGGCGTTGCTCCGATACTTGCCGGTCCCGACGAAGAGCCGGGAGCGGAAGGTGACCTCGGCGATGGTGAGCGGCTGGTCGGCCGCGGGGGCGCTGGTGCTGGTCGGTTCCATCTTCTGCTCCACGGCGGCGTCAGCCGCCGCCGACGAAATGAACGATCTCGAGGACGCCGCCCCGGCGGCACGGGGGCTTCTTCGAGCGCGGGCCGGCGGACGATCACCCGGTTGTGCTCCACCACCACGGCGCGGGGGTCGAGCTCGAGCGCCCGGAGCACGTCGGCCACGGTGCGGACGTCGGCCAGCTCCCGGTCGTTCCGTTGATGGTGAGAATGGTGGCTTCGGTCATGTCACCAGCTCCTCGAGCACGCTCGCCGCGGCGCCTGCGGGGTCCTGCGCGTCCCAGAGGGCGGTCACCGCCGCCACGCCCCAGGCGCCCGTCTCCGTCACCGAGCGGACCGACGCCGCCGCGACGCCGCCGATGGCGACGACCGGTCCCCTCGACGGCCTGGACCAGACGGCCGAGCCATTCGAGGCCGCGCGCTGCCTGGTCGGGATGGCTCGGCGTCGCGAAGACGCTGCCGGCGATCACGTAGTCGGCGCCCTCGTCGAAGGCGAGCCGGCCGCATCTGGTCGCACCGAGACCCCGATCCATCCGGGCCCAGCAGCGGTCGGGCGTCGAGCGGGGAGAGATCGCCTCATGCCGCAGGCACCATGCGCCGCATCGATCCGGGCCAGCGCCGCTCGCCGTGGCCGAGCACCGCGCTCTCGGCCGGCCGCGCGAGGGACCGCACCTGCTCCAGCCAGGCCGAGCCGCTCGGCGGCGGTCGCGTCGGGCCCTCGTACGATGATAGCCACCCTGACCGGGCCGAGGCGATCGCGGCGGCTCCGACGGGGAAATCCTCCTGCGCCCGGCAGATCCGCGAGTCGGTGACCGCGAAGAGCCGGGGGCAGGGTCTCACCGGAGCACGGTCCCGACCGGGATGGGCCGCCCCCGGAGCCAGGCCTCCGCGGTCATCCGCGCTCGCTCCGCCGGCTGCACCTCGCCAATCTGGCTGGCTCCGCCGCCGGTGGCCACCACCAGGGTTGGCCCCCGCTTCGATCACGGTGCCAGCGCGCCGCCGGCCTGGTGCAGGACCCGAGGCGCGAAGCACTTCGAGGTCGCCTCGATCGGTCCAGGCTCCGGGCGCCGGGTCGAAGGCCCGGATCCGGTTGGAAGGTGCGCGTGGCTGGCTCGGTCCAGTCGATCCGGGCGAGGGCTCGGTCGACCTTGGGCGCGAAGCTGGCCCGCGGTCCTGCGGCTCGGGGTCGCGCGGCTCGCGGCCAGGTCGGCCACGACGCTGCCTAACGCCTCGGCGCCCAGCCGGGCCAGGCGCTCGGTCAGGGCGCCGGCGGTCTCGTCCGGGCCGATCGGCGTCGCCACCCGTCGGAGCACGGGGCCGCTGTCGAGCCCGGCCTCCATCTGCATGATGCTGACACCGGTCTCGGCCTCGCCCTCGAGGATGGCCCAGTTGATCGGCGCGGCGCCGCGGAGCTGGGCAGGAGGCTCGCGTGGACGTTGATCATCCCGAGCCGCGGGACGGCGAGCACCTCGGGCTTGAGTGGACGTGGCCGTAGGCCACCACCAGGCCGAGCCTCGAATTCCTGCGCGGCGCGCAGCGTCTCGAGGAACCTGCTCGTCGCCGCGGGGCTTGTTCGGCTGGACCACCGGGACGCCCATGCCGAGCGCCCGTTCCTTGACGGGTGGCGGAAGCAGGGTGGAGTGGAGCGACCTCGGGGGCGGTCCTGGTTTGGTCACGACCAGCATGATCTGCGTCCGTCGGTGACGAGCGCGTCCAGGCTGGGCACGGCGAAGGCGGGTACCGGAAGAAGACGATCCGCATCACCTCCGCTTGGCGTCCTCGGCGATCACCTTCTTCACGAAGCTCTCGCCCTTGTGCTCCTTCTTCCATCGCGAGAGGAGCCGCTGGCGCTTGAGCAGGCTCAGGTGGTCGAGGTAGAGGACCCCGTCGAGATGGTCGAGCTCATGCTGCACCGCGCGGGCGACCAGCCTGTCGAGCGCGCGCCGGAAGGGCTTCCCTCGACGTCGACGGCCCAGCACGACCTTGGTCGGCCGGGCCACCTCGCCGTAGAGATCCGGGATCGAGACAGCCTCGGCCTTGTCGCGCCCTCCGCGCTCCGATCACGGGGTTGATCATCGCGAAGCGCTCTTCCTCGACGCCGATCACGGCGACCTGCGGGAGCACGCCGACCTGGTTGGCCGCGAGCCCGATGCCCTTGAGCGCGTCCATCGTCTCGAAGAGGCTCGACGAAGCTGCGGAGATCGGCGTCGACCTCGGGAATCTCGTCGGCGCGCGCCCGGAGCGCGGGCGAGCCCAGCAGATGGATGTCGAGGAGCGCCATTCAGCTCTGCTGTGCGGTGGGTGAACCTGATCGCCCACCTGGACGATCCGGCTCCGGTCGATCACCAGCTTCGAGGTGCCGCTCTCGATGGTGACCCGGTTCTCCTTGATCTCGCGCACCTGGCCGATCACGCCGCCGGCGGTGACCACGACGTCGTTCTTCTTCAGGCTCTCAAGCATGGCCTGATGCCGCTTCCGGGCCTGGCTCTGGGGCCGGATGATCAGGAAGTAGAGGATCGCGCCGAACGCGGCGATCTGGATCAGAGACCGTGAGGCCGGCGTTGCCGCCCGACGGGGCCATGAGCGCGAGCAGGGGAGCGTGGAAGCCTGGCTCGTCCTCGAGGGCGGTGGTAGCGCGCCGTCCAGTCCCGCCGCCACGACTCGAACCGTCGTTCGAGGATGGCGGCGCGGGCTTCGGCCGCGGTGCGCACCAGAAACCGTACGTTGTGAAGGGACACCAACCGGAGCCCCAGAATTTCCTCGGCCACGAAGAGGTGGCGGAGGTACGCGCGGGAAAAGCGCCGGCAGGTCTCGCAATCGCAGTCCGGATCCAGCGGTCCGTCTGCCAGCCGATTGTCTGCCTTCCGGATGTTGACCCGGCCGCGCATGGTCCACGCGCTCCCGTGGCGGCCGTTTCGGGTGGCGGCGACGCAGTCGAAGAGGTCCACTCCCCGGGCGATGCCCTCCACCAGATCGTCGGGAAACCCGACGCCCATAAGATAACGGGGCCGGTCGGCCGGCAGCCCGGGCTCGAGCCGCTCGATCACCTCGTGCATCACGGGCTTGGCTTCGCCCACCGAGAGGCCCCCGATGGCGATCCCGGTCCACTCGCCGAGGGCCAGGGTGCCCTCGAGGCTCGCCCGCCGGAGGTCGTGGTGGGTGCCGCCCTGGAGCACGGGCCAGAGGGTCTGCTGGTCCGTCGCCGCCACCTCGTCGTGGCGCTGGCGGCAGCGCTCGAGCCAGCGGAGCGACCGCTCCATCCCCTCCCGGGCCAGCTCGTGGGAGGCCTGTCCCGGGACCACGTGGTCGAAGGCCATCGCCACGTCCGCCCGGAGCGCCCACTGGATCTCCATCGCCTTCTCGGGCGAGAGGAAGCGGGTGCTGCCGTCGACGTGGCTGGTGAACTCGACGCCCTCCTCCGAGATCCGCCGGAGGGACTCCAGTGAAAACACCTGGAAGCCGCCGGAGTCGGTCAGCATGGGACGGGGCCAGGTGGTGAAGCGGTGGAGCCCGCCGAGGGCGGCGATCACCTCTTCGCCGGGGCGGAGGTGGAGGTGATAGGTGTTGCCGAGGATGATCTCGGCCCCGGTGCGCTCCACCTCGGCCGGGTGGAGCCCGCGGACGGCGCCTAACGTCCCGACCGGCATGAACGCCGGGGTGTGGACGACGCCGTGCGGCAGCGTCAGCACCCCGGCGCGGGCCGAGCCTTCGGTGGCTTCCAGGCGGTATCCGAACATGGGCGGGGAAGATAACCGCCGGATCGGCGGCCCCGCGGACGCCGGGGCGAGGCCCGGTCCGGCGTCCGCGCGACCCGCCCGCCTAGCGGTCGGGATCGCGATCCGATCGGAAGAGCGGGTCGAGTCGACCGGTCGCGACCACCGAGTCGAGCGCGGCCGCCACCCGTCGCATCAGGGCGAGGTCCGTCGAGCCGTAGTCCATCGACACCGAGAGGAAGTCTCCGCTGCTCACGATCGACGCCTTGACCTTCTTGCCCTCGATCGAGACCACCTGCGCGTAGCCGTCCAGCTCGTCGGGCAGCCGGGTCCCGCCCAGGGTCGACACCAGCGCGTCGACGATCGCGGCTCGGAGCGCTTGGCCGGCCGGCCGGAGGGTGTAGCTGGCGTAGTCGCCGGCGCGCGCGATCTCGAGCCGGCCGCGGTAGGGGAGAGGGGTGAAGCGCTCGCGCGGCACGAGCCGCATCGGTCCCGCGCCTTGGCCGACCCACTCGAAATGGTGGCGCACCCAGGACGGGCCGATCTCCTGGTAGTCGTCGTACCGCATCCGGTCTCGGTCGATCGGGACCAGATAGCTGGAGCCGCCCGAGAGCGGGGTGACGCCGAGCGCCGGCCGGCTCTCGCCGCCGTCGTGGACGAAGCGGACGAAGCTGGCGCCGTCGGGCGCGAGGGTGGCCGGCGGGAGGCCGTTGATCCAGCCGACCGTCTCGTCCTGGCTCAGGGCGGCGAAGGTCAGGTCGCGGGTGTCGAGCACCGCGTCGCGCAGCAGGTACGGGCCGGGCGTCCGGAACCTCTCGCGATCGACCCAGCCCCGGAGCGGCTCGCCCCGTCCGGCCTGCCAGCGCTCCTCGTCGTCGGTGAGCGGCCGCGCCTCGATCGGGGCGACGCAGGTCCCGACGGTCCGGACCTCGACCCCGGATCCGCCTTCGACCACGAGCCGGCAGAGCTGGTCGCCCTCGGTCTCGCCGGTTTGCACCAGCAGCGCCGCCCGATCTCCAGGCAGCACGGCCACCGCGCCGGCCTCCGCCAGCTCGGGGAGCTCCCGATCGCCGTGCAGCACCCGGAAGGTGGAGGCGGACGCGATGCCCGGCCGTCCGCCGGCTCGATAGAACGAGCCGGCCCGAGTCTCGATCATGAAGGGGCCGACCCGGTCGACTCGGATCGGCTCGGAGGCTTTGAGCACCCGATAGCGGACGCGGAAGCCCTCGGCGAGCGGAGGGTCGCCCGACTTCGGGGACGGCAGCCACTCGCTCCAGTCCCGCTCCCGCGTGCCGGGCCGGCCGGGGAGCGGCAGGATGAAGCCGGCGAGCTGACTGGTGTCGACGAGGATCTGGAGCACCCGTCTGCCGCGAGCGGTGAAGATCGGCGTGACGCCCGGCACTACCCAGTGGACGTCGCGACGCTCGGCCCGATCGAGGAAGAGCGGCCCCTCGCGGGTCGCGCGCAGCGCGCCGCCGGAGGTCGCGGCGCCGAGTCGGGTGACCGCGGCGACCCGAGGGTCGTCGGCCGGCGGCGTCTCGCCGGCGGGCCAGCGGAGCTCCACCGCCAGGAGCAGGCTCTCGCCGTCCTGGAGCGGGGGCACGTCGGCGAGGAGACGGGCAAGGCCGCCGGCGCCGGCCGCGATGGCCAGCACCACGGCCGTGCCGAGCCCCGCGGCGCGCGGGAAGCTCGCTCCGGGACCGAAGCGGGCCACCAGCAGCCCCACCAACCCGCCCGCCACCAGGCCGAGGAGCGCGAGCGCCACCACGAAGTAGCCCGACTGGCCTTCGAAGGACGAGATCCGATACCAGGAGACCGCCCGCGCCGCCAGGTAGCCCGCCACGAGGAGCCCGAGCAGCCCGGTCAGCACGGCGACCCCCAACGACGAGAGCCAGGTCATTCGTGGACCTGGCCGGGACGGCGCGTCGGCGCGCGGGGGTGGGGAGGGCGGCGTGGGCTCAGGCGTTGCCGTAGACCGGGATGAGGGCGCCTGAGGTGAGCCGGTTTTCGGCGGACGCGAGCCAGAGAATGGTCCGGCCGATCTCCTCCGCCTTCGGCCAGCGGTCGTGATCGGCGTTAGGCATCGCCGACCGGTTGGCCGGGGTGTCGATGATCGAGGGCAGCACCGCGTTCACCAGAATGCCGTCCCGCCGTACCTCCTCGGCGAGCGCCCGGGTGAGCGCGGCCGTGGCGCCCTTGGAGGCCGCGTAGGCGACCTGCCCGCCGCTCGGCGTCTCCGACGCGCGCGAGCCGACGTTGACGATCCGCCCACCCGTGCCGGCCGCCTTCATCGAGCGGACCGCCTCGCGGGAGCAGAGGAACGTGGTGACCGCGTTGAGCGCCAGCTGGCCGTCGAGGTCGGCTCAACGGTCTCGGTGATCGGGCCTCGCCTTGAAGCCGCCCGCGAGGTGGACCGAAGCCCAGAGCCGCCGGAAGCCCGGCGGAATGCGCTGCACCGCGTCGTCGTCAGAGATCCACGCCGCCGCCGATCGATACCTCGGTCCGGGTGGAACCCGTCGGGGACCGAGCCGTGTACCGGTAGGTGACAGGCGGCGCCCGCGTCGAGAAATGCGCGGACGACCGCCCGGCCCAGGCCGCCGGCCCCACCCGTGATCACGACGTGACGTCCCGCGAAAGGCTCGCTCATGGTCGAATGATAACGTGCGGGTCGAGAGTCGGGCCTCCCGCCTGAGCGGGTCATGGCCGGCCTGCCCTGCTGGACCCGGCGAGCGAGCGACTCGGCGGATCGCCTGGCGTAGCGCTCGCACGCGGTCGGATCGATCAGCCCGTCGGGCTCCCCCCGCTCGCGGCGCTCGACGCGCTCCCACCAATTCGAGGCGCCCGGATGGGTGGTGATCAGCACGTCGCATCGGAGCTGCCGGAGCCGCGCGTGGCCGCGCTCGAAGTCGGCCAGGGCCGTCGGGTAGCTCTCGCTCGCGGTGAAGAGAAAGCCGTCGGCCGAGATCGGTGTCTGGCTGTCGGCGTAGACCAGCCCGAGGCAGCGGTCCGCTTCGCACGACTCCCAGGACCAGCTGGTGCCGCCGGGGGTATGCCCCGCCGTCAGATGCGCCGTGACCCGCAGCGGGCCGATCGCGAGCGTTTCGCCGTCCTCGATCACCCTGACCCGCTCCACCCGGGGAATGCCGGGGCCCACGCCGAACTGCGGGTCGCCCAGCTGGCTCACGCCCTGCTCGATCATCTGAGCGCTCCAGGCGGTGGCCGCGACGGTCGCGCCCGAGCGCCTCGCCAGCTCGGCGAGCCCGCCCGCGTGGTCGTAATGGGCGTGCGAGTTGAGCAGGAGGCGGATGTCCGTGACCCGGAAGCCAAGCGCCTCCACGTTGGCGGCGATCAGCGTGGCCGACTCCGGGAGGCCGCCGTCGATCAGGACGTGGCCGCTCGGGCCGGTGAGCAGGATCGCTCCCAATCCCCGCGGACCGACCCAGTAGGCGTTGCCGAAGATCCGGACGCCTTGCCGGGGTGCGTTCCACTCGGCGCAGGAAGGGCAGGCAAACCCCGCTCGTGCGATGGAGTCGACGTCCTGGGCCGCGGCGGCCGTCGCGAGACCAAGGGTGGCCGCGGCGACCAACCGGGTCCTCACCGGACAGCCCCGGCGGAGTGGCTCCCGATCACGTCGAGGAACTCGGCCCCGTACTTCGCGGCCTTCGCCGGGCCGATGCCGTAGATGCCCTCCAAGGCGGCCAGGGAGCGGGGCATGGTCTCCGCCAGCTCCCGAAGGGTGCGATCGCTCGCGACGACGTAGGGCGGCACGGCGTCGCTCCGCGCCAGCTCGAGGCGGCGGGAGCGGAGCGCCTCGAAGAGCGAGGCGGCGGCCGGGTCGAGTCCGGCGGGCTCCTCCCGGCGGCCGCGCCCGCCACGGGCGCTCCGTCTCGAGGCGGGCTTGGCCGCGGGCGGCAGGAGGAAGCGCACCGGCCCCTCCGCGAACAGCACGCTCTTGCCGTGGGGTGTGAGCAGCACGACGGGCCGGTCGCCGGTGCTGAAGTCGACCCAGCCGGCGGTGGCGCAGCGGCGAACCAGGGCCTGGATCCACGGCTCGGGATGCTCCCGCAGGGCGCCGAACGTCTTGGTGGCCGCGAGCCCGGAGCGCTCGAGCCGGGGGTCCGGCAGGCCGGCCAACAGCTTTACCGCCGCCTGCAGTCCGAAGCGCCCGTGCACCCGCGCCACCGCGCTCAGCGCCTTCCGAACGGCGACGGCCGTGTCCGCGGCGCTGGTCTCGTCGGGCTGGTCGATCGCGGTGCAGTTGTCGCACCGGCCGCACCCGGCGAGCGTCTCGGCCTCGTCGCCGAAGTAGCGGAGGATCGCGTCGTGGCGGCAGGTGCCGCCCTCCGCCCACCGCATCAGCTCCAGGAAGAGCGACCAGCGGTGCTGCAGCCGGGCGGGGTCGGGCTCGACGCCGTCGACCGGCATCTCGAGCAGGCGGCGTCGGAGGGGCAGGTCGCCCGGGCTGGTGCAGAGGAGTCCGATGGCGGGCGCTCCGTCGCGGCCGCCTCGTCCGACCTCCTGGTAATACGCCTCGACCGAGCCGGGTGGCGCGAGGTGGATCACCGCGCGCACGTCGGGTCGGTCGATGCCCATCCCGAAGGCGTTGGTGGCGACCACCAGATCGAGCTCTCCGTCGCGGAAGCTCCGCTGGGTGGCGTCGCGAACCCTTCCGTCGAGGCCAGCGTGGTAGGCGGCGGAGCGCCAGCCGGCCGCCTCGAGCCGGGCGTGCTCCTCCTCGGAGCGACGCCGGGTCGGGGCGTAGACGATGGCGGTGCCTCGCCCCTTCCCGGGCCCACCGAGCGCCTCGGCCAGGGTGGTGTCCACCAGCCGCGTCAGCGCCGCGGCCGAGCGCAGGTCTTTCACTCGCAGGCCAAGGTTGGGTCGGGCGAACCCGCGGATCAGCTGCGGGGTGTCGGCCGGGAGGCCAAGCCTGGTGAGGATCTCGTCCCGCACGATCGGCGTGGCGGTGGCCGTGCAGGCCAGCACCAGCGCGTTCGGCAGCTCGGTCACCAGCTCGCCCAGCTGCAGGTACTCCGGGCGGAAGTCGTGCCCCCACTCCGAGATGCAGTGGGCCTCGTCGATCGCGAGCAACGGACAGCTGAGCTCCCGCACCAGCCCGCGAAAGCCCGCGAACGCGAGCCGCTCCGGGGCCACGTAGGCGATCGAGTACTCGCCCCGCGCCAGACGACCCATCCGCCCGCGGATCTCGTCCGACGACAGGGTGGCCGAGAGGAAGGTGGCGGAGACGCCGCGCTCTTCCAGGGCCGCGACCTGGTCCTGCATCAGGGAGACGAGCGGGGAGACCACCAGGGTGGTGCCCTCGAGCAGGGTGGCGGGCAGCTGATAGATCAGGCTCTTGCCACCGCCGGTGGGCGCCACGACGAGGAGGCGCCGGCGCTCGAAGAGGGTGTCGATCGCCTCCCGCTGCCCCGGGCGGAATTCGCGGTGGCCGAACCGTTGGAGCGCGCTCTCGAGTGCGGCCGGCGAGGGGCGGGTGGCGTCGGGCATCACGCAAGTTCGGGGGGCGGACCCGGCGGGCGCAACCGTTTTTCACGCCCTCCCGAGCCCTTTCGCGCGCCGAGCGAGCAATCCACCCGCGCGCCCGGGCTATGTTACCCGAGACCGACAGCAACCAGGATGGCGCCATGGCCGACGCACCACAGCAGCTGACCGGACCCGACCTGAAAGCGGGCGTCTCCCGAAGCGAGTTGGCCGAGGGGACCCCGTTCCTGGGACACGCCGACAGCGAGCCGGTATTGCTCGTGCGACGTGGAGCGACGGTCCACGCCGTGGGCGCGAGCTGCACCCACTATGGTGGCCCGCTCGCGGACGGGCTCGTCGTCGGCGACACGGTGCGGTGCCCGTGGCACCACGCCTGCTTTTCGCTCACGACCGGAGAGGCGGTTGGCGCGCCCGCGCTCAATCCCTTGGCCCGCTGGATCGTGGCCGAAGAAGGCGAGGTCGTTCGGGTGGTCGGCAAGGAGGAGCCGACCTGGCCGGCCGAGCGCCCGACCCGCACGCCGCGCAGCAACCCGGAATCGGTCGTGATCGTCGGAGGCGGGGCTGCCGGCGAGGCGGCGGCCGAAGAGCTCCGCAAGCAGGGGTACGCCGGCAAGATCTCCATCGTCGACCCCGATCCGGACGCGCCGTACGACCGGCCCAATCTGTCCAAGGACTATCTGGCGGGCACGGCACCGGAGGAGTGGATACCGCTCCACCCGGCCGACTTCTATCGGACCCTCGAGATCGAGCTCGTGCGAGATCGGGTCGCGGCGATCGACCGGAAGGGCGGCACGGTGTCGCTCGAGCGCGGCGGAACGCTCGGCTACGGCGCGCTCCTCCTCGCGCCCGGGTCCGCGCCGATCGAGCTGTCGCTCGGCGACGGCCCGCCCGCCGTGCACTATCTCCGCACCCTCGCCGACTCGCGGGCGATCATCAGGGCGGCGGGTCGAGCCCGACGCGCGGTCGTGCTGGGGGCGAGCTTCATCGGACTCGAGGTGGCCGCCTCGTTGCGGGCCCGTGAGGTCGAGGTGCACGTGGTCGCGCCCGAGCGGCGTCTCTTCGAGCGCGTCCTCGGCGGGGAGCTCGGCGACTTCGTTCGTGGGCTGCACGAGTCGAAGGGGGTGGTCTTTCACCTCGGGCTCACCGCAAAGTCGGTCGCCGGCGGCGAGGTCGTGCTCTCGGATGGATGTCGGCTCGCGGCCGATCTCGTCGTGGCCGGCGTCGGCGTGCGGCCCAGAGTCGAGCTGGCCGAGGCGGCCGGTCTCCCGGTGGATCGGGGGATCCTGGTGGATCGCTTTCTCGAAGCCGCGCCGGGCGTGTTCGTCGCGGGAGACGCCGCGCGCTATCCCGATCCGCTCGGGGGCGAGCCGATCCGAATCGAGCACTGGGCCGCGGCGCAGCGGCAGGGGCAGGCCGCGGCCCGCAACATCCTCGGCGCCGAGGAGCCCTTCGCCGACGTGCCGTTCTTCTGGAGCGCCCACTACGACGCCACCATCGCCTACGTGGGGCACGCGGCCCGCTGGGACCGGGCGGAGCTCGAGGGCGACCCGGCGAGCTACGACTGCACCGTCCGCTACCACGTGGGCGACACGGTTCGCGCGGTCGCGACCATCTACCGCGACCGGGAGAGTCTCGAGTTCGAGGCGCGAATGGAGGAGGAGGCGCGCCGCCGCGCCTAACGCACTCGCGCGCCGACCGTGCCGGCGAGGGAGAGCCCCGTCGGCCGGCCGGCGGCGTCGATCAGGAAGCGCGCGGGCAGATCGCTGCCACGCGTGAAGAAGGTCGAGTCGGAGTCGGCCAGCAGCTCGGTCTTGCCGAAGCTGGCCTCGGGTGCCTCGAAGTAGAGCCTTCCGTCCTCGAGCGTGACGTGCCCGATCGCCGGCTGGCCCCGGCGGAACGGGAACGCGTAGTCTCCGACCAACCGTGCGAGCGTCGCGGCATCGACCGGCACCACCAGCTTCTCGATCGGACGACGGGAGGGCCAGTCGTACTCGACGGCGATGGCCGCGATGATCTCGGCGGCGAGGCCGTCGCCGTTGTCTCCATTGGTCATCACCACCGCGCCCCGACCTCGCTCGGCGAAGGCGACGAAGCTGGCCCGGAAGCCCAGGTCGGCGCCGTCGTGCGCGAACGCGAGCGCCGGCCCCGATCCGTCGAGGTGGTAGCCGATGCCGAACGCCCCCGCTTCGGACGGACCCTGCGGCGTGAGCATCTCCGCGAGCGTGGCCGGACTCATCACCGAGCCACCCGTCCCCGTGCGAATCCGCTGCAGCTCGATCGCGAGCTTCGCCAGGTCGGTGGCGGTGGTCCAGAGCCCCGCCGCGCTCATCTCGGGGTAGGTGTTGTACTTGCCGGGCACGACCGCGCCGTCGGGCCGATGGCCGCTCGCCGCGTTCGCCCGGAACGCGTCCGGGAGCGGCTGGCGATAGGTGCTCCGCGACATGCCGACCGGGCCGAACACCAGGCTGTCCATCAGCTCGGGAAGCCCGCGTCCGGTGACGTCGGTGACCAGCAGCATCGCCACGGTCGTCCCGCCGCCCGAGTAGCGCTCGATCACGCCCGGGAAGGTGTCCACCCGCACCGGCCCGGTGTTGGCGGGCGGCGCGCCGTCGAGGATCTGAACCACCGTCGGAACGGGCTGCCCCGGGGCGTAGCCGGGAAAGCCGTGCACGGTGAGCCCGGCCCGATGACTGAGCAACCGACGGAGGGTGACCTTCTCGCTCCGGGTGAAGCGGTTCTCGGGCACCCGCCACGAGCCGAGCCGCTCGTTCACGTCCCGATCGAGCTCGAGCAGGCCGTCCTCGACCAGTCGCATCGCGAGCACCGCGAAGGTCGGCTTGCTGATCGAGCCGGCCTGGAAGACGGTTTCGGTGTCGACGGAGTCCGGCGAGCCCGTTTCGCGGGTCCCGACGGCGCGGGCCCAGGCGATCCGCCCGCTGTCGATCACCGCGATGCTGATCCCGGGGACGTGATGGTGCGCCATCCGCTCGACGAGCGACCACCGCACCGGCGGCTCTCCCCGAATCTCGAGGGCCGGTCGGAGACCGTCGAGGACCCGATCGACGCGCGCCCCGGCCGACTCCCCGGATTGGGGGTCGACCGGGGCGCAGCCGAGCAGCGTGGCCAGCGCGAGACCGGCCGCCGCTCGCATTCGCCTAGTGCTTGCTGGCCTTGAGCCCGGTGACGGTCAGCTCCAGGTTGTGGCTCACCCGGATGCCGTAGATCCCGTCGGTCGAGGCGAGCTTGTCGGCGCCGACCACTTCGCTCTTCTCGAAGGTCTTGAGCGTGGTGCCGTTCACGACGCAGGCCGGCTTCCCGCCCATCACCATCCAGCCGATCTCGTTGGTGGACTCACCGCTGTCGCCGGCCTTGTGGAGCGCCGGGCTGGCGGCCCGATCGACCAGCGTGGTGACGTTCGACCCGTGGAAGGTCTTCACCGAGTAGGTGCCGTTGCCGTACACGATGCAGTACATCAGCATCTCGGTGTCGGACTCGAGATCCTTGCCGCCGATGAAGATGCCGTACGAGTGCGGATGGGAGGCGGCCATCTTGTGCTCTTTGAAGGTGGCCTTCACCTCGTAGTTGCCCGAGACGGTGTTGGACGGGTTCCAGTAGAACGCCGCCGGTCCGACCGACAGCCGGTAGCCGCCGTCGGCCTCGACGAACTTGGAATCGGCCACGCTCTTGCCCTGCGACGCCGGGCGGCGATCCACCCGCCCCTTCCAACCGCTCACCTTGATCCCGCCGTCGCTCACGCTCCGGTCGGCGTCCTGGGCATACACCGCGGTCGCAGCGACCGAGGCGGCCAGGACCAACGTCATCACGCGCACGATTCCTCCTGGATGAAGCGCATCGTTGGAAAGTGGCACAATGGGCGGGGAACACAAGTTGGACCGTGTTTGAGTCACCCGCCCGGATCAGTGGCTCCCGAGCCACCCGATTCGATACATCATCAGCAGCCCGAAGGCCACGCTCAGCACGCCGGTGGCCAGCCTGAGCCGGTGACTCCAGGCGGGGCGATGCCCGCCGAGCGCGAACGGCACGCCGATCAGCATGGTGACCAGCATCATCCCGACGATCGTGCCGACGCCGAAGATCGCCAGATAGAGCGCCGCCCACCGCGGCTCGGTGATCACGCCGAGCACCAGCAGGGCGACCGCGGCCGACCCCGCCAGCCCGTGCACCACCCCGACCACCAACGGACGGACCAGACGGTAGAGCCCCACGCCACCGAGCCGGCGATCGAGCCGCGCGAGCGGCGTGTCGTCGGGACGATGGGGATGGGCCTCGGGCTCGTGGGTGTGCGGATGGCTGTGCACGTAGTCGCCGTGGGCGTGCGGATGAACGTGCGCGGGGCCGGCCAACCGCTCGGCCAGACGGCGGTCGCGCGCCGCGCGCCAGAGACCGGCCAGGCTCCAGCCGCCGAGCAGCACCAGCATCACGCCAACCGAGAATTCGAGGGAGAGCCCCACGCGGGGTGGAATCACCCACCCGAGCAGGACGATGCCGCCACCCACCACCAGCACGGTGAGCGAGTGGCCGAGGCCCCAGACCGCGCCGATCAGCGCCGCGCCGGCGAGCCGCCGCTGATGGCTCACGATCGTCGAGACGGCGATCACGTGGTCCGCGTCGGTCGCGTGGCGAAGGCCGAGGAGGAAGCCGAGCGCGAGCACCGGGAGCAGGTCGTTCATGACCGAAAGTTACCTCGGCGGGCCGCCCGCCGAGAGGGTTGCCAGCAGAGGGCTTCCTTCCCATCGTGGGAGGGCGCCCGATGTCGCTCGGGCCGCTCGGGCGTTCCGGGGCAACCCCCCGGGTGCTGCCCGTGCGGAAGCGAGGTCGGCCGGATGACCAGACACCACCATTCCTATCTCCGCGAGACGATCGTCACCGGCGCCCTCGGCGCCGGCGCGGTCGCGCTCTGGTTCCTGGTGATGGACGTCCTGGACGGGTTGGCGCTGGTGACGCCCAGCGTGCTCGGCCAGGTGATCCTCTTCGGAGAAACGGAGCCGATTCTGAGCCGGGTGGTCTGGCCGGCCGTGCTGGCCTACAGCGTGGTCCACCTGATCGGCTTCCTGCTCTTCGCCGCGGTGGTGACCCGCCTGGTCTTCCTCGCCGACCGGAGTCAGCTGGCGCTCTTCGCGCTCTTCATGCTGTTCGTCGCCTTCGAGGGCTTCTTCTCCGGCCTGATGGCGATGCTCTTCGCCGGCACCGCGGGCCTCTTTCCCTTTTGGAAGGTGATCGGCGCGAACTCCTTCGCGCTCGTGGCGATGGGCTGGTATCTGCTGCCCCGCCACCCGGCGATTCGCCGTCGGCTCGCGCGCGAGCCGCTCGGCGGCTGACGCCTAGCCGTCGCGCGCGGCCCGCTCCGCCCGGCCGAGCCGGTCGGCGACTCCGGCGCAGCGAGCGTTGTCGGTGACCTCCACCGCGGTCGCCGCCCAGCCGGACGGGGTCGCGTCGTACTGGCGGTCCCGGATGGTCGGATCGGCGCCGCGGGAGAGCAGCAGCTCCACCAGCTGCTCGTGCCCGTTCCAGGCGGCGGCGTGGAGCGCGGTCTCCTCCGCACCGGTGCCGCTCCGCGCGTTGGGATCGACCCCCTGGTCGAGCAGCCACTCGGTCAGCGCCAGGTGGCCGAAGTCGACGGCGGCCTTGAGCAGCTTGGGGCTCGCGAGCGTCGTCGGATCGTCGGCGATCAACTGCTGGAGCGTGCGTCGATCGTCGAGGCGTGCGAAGACCTCCGGGGCGGCGGGCACCCCACGCCGCTCGAGGTGCCGCACCAGGTGCGCGCCTGCCGGACCGAGGCGGCTCAGCGCTTCCATCGGTGTGGCGCCCCACTGGTCGGGTTCGTCGGTCGGGACGCCGAGCTCGAGCAGCAGGTCGATGGCCGCAGGCGTCCGCGCCAGCATCAGCAGGCTCCCGTTGCTCGGCACCTTGGCCGGCAAGCTCTCCCGTCCCTTGGCGAGCAGCCGCGCGAGCGCCGGGTCGTCGCCCAGCGCGAGGGCCTCGGGCACTCCGACACCGGCGCCCCGCCGGATCAGGGTGCGGGCCAGGTCCTGCTGGCGGCGGTTGAGCGCGAGGAGCAGCGGCGACCAGTGGAGGTACTCGTCGTTCCGGCCGTTCACGTCGGCGCCGGCTTCGAGCAGCCGATCGAACATCGGCCGGCGGGTGGTCTCGATCGCGACGTGCAGCGCCTGGGGACGCCCGCCCCAGAAGGGATGCGGCCCGACCGCGTCGATCAGCGCGGGCGTCTCCGTCAGCAGCGCGTCGACCGCCACCAGGTTTCCGACGCCCACCTGCCGGAGGAAGTCCGCGACCATGGGCTCGGGCAGCGCGGAGGGGGGCGTGATCACGGGGCGGGCTCGATCCCTCCACGGGAGCGGTCCAGGTCGACGGCCAGCGTCCGCGCCGTCTCGATCAGCCGCGCCGGCGCGCCGCGCTGCTCCAGCAGAGCGATGGCGTTGCGGGTCCGCGCAGGTCCCGGCTTGAGGAGGTAGTCGAAGCTGATCCCCTCGGCGTCGACCGACTCCTCGAAGTGCACCGGGCGGTAGCCGTGGTCCGCCAGGAGATCCACCAACTCGCCGTCGTGGGTCGCCACCAGGACGACGTGGGGCGACGCCTCCGCATCCCGACCGAGGAGCTCGCGCAGCACCGCCGCGCCGGCCGCGATCCGCTCCACGGCGTTGGTCCCTCGGAAGAGCTCGTCGAAGAGCATCAGCGTGGGCGTCGGCTCGGCGCTCCGCGTCACCATCTCGATCACGGCCTCCACCTCGGCCAGGTAGTAGCTCTTCCCGGCGAGCAGGTCGTCGGACCGGCCGATCGCGCTCCGGACCCGGAGCACCGGCCCCGCGTATCGGTCGGCGAGACAGGTCTCGATGGTCTGGGCCATCAGGACGGTGACGCCGACGGTGCGGAGGTAGGTCGACTTGCCCGACATGTTGGAGCCGGTGACGACCACGCCGCGATCGGCGCCGACGGTGAGATCGTTGGGCACCGGGTCGTCGAGGAGCGGATGGCGGAGCGCCCTGAGCTCGAGCGGGACGGCCCCGCCGCAGTCGCGGACGAGACTCGGCCGCACCCAGCGCACCGAGCTGCGGTAGGAGGCGATGGCCAGGGCTACGTCCACCCGCCCCACGGCGCCCAGCAGGCGCAGGATGACGTCGGCCTTCCGCTCGAGCTGGCGGCTGGCGAAGAAGAGCACGTTGGCGTCGAGCAGCAGGAACAGATTGAGGTACTCCTGGAGCATCGCCAGCAGCTCGCCGCCACCGCCCGTCCGGTCGCCGCCGGCCCACCGGGCGAGCTTGCGGACACCCTCGACCTGGAGCACGTCCGCCGAGTCGACGCCGGTGTCGACCGGCTCGCCGTCGTGTCGCACCCTGGCGAGCCGCTTGGCCACGGCGAGGAAGCCGGCCAGCTGGCGCACCGTCGGGAGCAGCCAGTTGAGCTTCCAGCCGAGCGAGGTTCGGAGCAGGAGCCCGACGACCACGAAGCCGATCAGGGCCAGCGTCGCGGGCGGGAAGAACGGGATCGCGACCATCGAGCCGACGATCCCGGCGGTCAGGAGCGGCAGCACGGCCATCCAGGGTTCCGTCGGGATCGCGCCGGGCAGGGTGAGCCGCCAGAGCCCGTAGGTCGCGCTGTCCTCGAGTCGGACCAGGAGCAGCTGCAGCCGCTCGCGGAGCGCCACGTCCTCGGTCACCCGGTCGGCGAGCAGGCCCACCAGCGCGGTGTCCGGAGGCGGCTCGGCGTGACGGAGCCGGTCGTAGAGCACCTGGCGGCCGATGCCGCTCATGCTGTGGTCGACCGCGGCGAACAGCTCCTCGAAGTGGAGGTCGGCGGCGGTGCGCTCGTCGATCGAGGCCTCGGGAGCGCGGTGTTCCGCCAGCCATCGGTGGTAGCCGCCGATCACCTCGGGATAACGGGCCACCGGCGCCGGCCGTCCCCAGCGGGTCCGGAGCCGGGCGAGCAGCCGTTTCCGCTGACCCCGCTCCCACACGATCGCGGCCGCGACCAGCGCGAGCAGGGTGAGCAGCCCGACCGCGGCCGGCGGCAGTCCGTTGACGAAGTCGAGCATCGGTCGGCCGGCACCGCCTAACGCCGGGCGCCGGGCGGAGCGGTCGTCGAGCCGTCGCCCCGCTCGAACGTCACCCGTCCTCCGACCACGGTGAGCGCCGCGCGCGCGTCCTTGACCCGCTCGGCGGGGATCTCGAAGAGATTCTGGTCGAGCACCACGAAGTCGGCCAGCATGCCCGTCGCCAGCCTGCCCTTGTCGCCCTCGGCACCCTCGGCCCAGGCATTGTTGACGGTGTAGGCCCGGAGCGCCGTCTCCAGGTCGAGCCGCTCCTCCGGGAACCAGCCGCCCTCCGGCTCGCCGTCGAGGGTCCGCCGGGTGAGCGCGGCGTAGAGGATCTTCATCGGGTCCGCGGTGTACCAGGACGCGTTGGTGCCGGGCCAGTCCGATCCGAAGGTGAGCAGCACGCCGGCGTCGTGCAGGGTCTTGAAGGCGTAGGCCCAGCGGGACCGCTCGCCGATCCGCTCCTCCATCCAGCGCATGTCGTCGATCGCGTGGTAGGGCTGCACCTCGGCGATCACGCCCAGGGCGGCGTAACGTCTGGCGACCTCGGGGCCGCGAAGCACCTGCGAGTGGATGATCCGAAAGCGACGCTCCCGCGGCGGATTGGTCGCCACCACCTTCTCGAAGAGGGAGAGCAGGGTGTCGATCGCCTGGTCGCCGATGGCGTGGACCTGGGGCCAGAGGCCGACCCGA
The DNA here is from genome assembly GCA_041390205.1 of Gemmatimonadales bacterium. Taxonomy (GTDB): domain Bacteria; phylum Gemmatimonadota; class Gemmatimonadetes; order Gemmatimonadales; family GWC2-71-9; genus SHZU01. Next base: position 48,848 of record JAWKQJ010000025.1, on the reverse strand, counting down.
TCGGCGCCGAGCAGGTTGCGCTCCATGTTGCCGGCGGGCTCCATCCCGGAGCCCGGCCCGGAGCTGGCGCCGGTGTTGGTCGAGTCACGCCACTCGCCCCGCTTGCCGGAGTGGAGCTGCGGCTCGTAGAACCGTGCGGTCGAGTTGCCCTGGATGCCGTCGACGAAGCCCTTGAGGCCACCGATCCGGAGCCAGTCGTCGCCGAAGCCGGCGGGAACGCCGACGGTGGCGAGCTCGTCCCACTTGTCGAGCGTCGGGCGGGCGTAGACCCGCACGGTCAGCTCCCCCCGACGATGGAGCTCGTGGAAGACCGGCAGCTGCTCCGGCGGGGTGATGTCGTCGATGCCGGTCACGCCCAGCTCCGCCAGATGGGCGAGCGCCGCGCGGGCTTCGCGGAGACGCTGGTCGAAGCTCTTGGCCGGCACGACGGCGCGGAGCCTCGCCAGCGCGTCGCCCGCGACCCGTCCGGTGGGCGCTCCGCCCTCGCACTCCAGGCCGGCCACCGGCCGCCCGCAATCGAGTCCCGCCGCCCTGAGCGCCACCCCATTGGCGAGATGGGCCGAGCGATCCCAACGCTGGATCAGCAAGCCGGTGTTGGGGGTGATCGAGTCGAGCAGGGAGCGATCGGGAGCAAAGCGGCGTCGGGTCGTGTCGGTCGAGCCGCCGCTGCTGCCGGCGGCCCAGTCCTCGTAGGCGCCCCAGTCGCCGCCGGTGACCCAGGCCCCCTCCGGCAACCGCGCGATCGCCCCGCGAACCCGCGCGATCAGCGAATCGGCCGTGGCGACGTCGAGCAGGTTGAGCCCGAGCAACAGCGCGCCGGCCTGACCGAAGTGGGTGTGGTTGTCGATGAAGCCGGGCGTGACGAGACGGCCGCCCGCGTCGATCACCCTGGTGTTGGCGGTGCGGTGGCGGCGCACCAGCGCGGTGGTGCCGACCGCCAGCAGTCGCTCACCCCGGACGGCCAGCGCCTCGGCCCACGGCGAGGTCGAGTCGGCCGTCCAGATGCGGGCGTTCTCGACGATCAGGTCCGCTTCGACGCCCGGCGAGCGGCAGCCGCCCGTCGCGGCGAGCGCGAGAGCGGCGAAGCGGAGCCAGCGAGCGGCGGGCGGACGGCGCACGGCCAGGGCCTCCGGCGGGCGGGACGGGATCGCGGATCGGAAACGAACCGCTCAACCTTATCCGGCCGCCGGGGCCGTGGCCAGAGCCGCGCGGATCAGCGCGCGAAGCGCTGCAGGTACTGGAGATCGTCCTCGTCGCGGCGAACCACGTAGACCGTGCCGTTGCCGAACCCGACCACGCTGCTCCGCGGCGCGAGCCGAACCTTCCGGACCAGCTTGCCGGCGCCGTCGAAGACGTCGTAGAGCGGCTTGTCGTCGGCGGCCGTGCGGTAGCGGGCGACCCAGACTTCGCCGTTCGGAGCCACCTGCGCCCCGCTGAAGGCGGGCTTGGTCTCCTCGAACTCCGGCTCGGATTCGCCGGGAGCCCGGACGGCGCCACCGCTGCTGCGATTCGAGCCTCCTCCGCCCGCGGAGAAGCTGACCGAGATCGGCGCCCGGCTCCGCTGCTCTTCCTTGTAGGCCTTCTTGTCCGCGGCGGTGACCTTGATCGGCGTGTACGGGATGGTCTGGCCGGGCGTGGCGCGGGCGCCGTCGTACCAGATCACCCGGTAGGGCTCCTGAGTCACCCGGGCGACCCGTCCGTTCCCGTCGACGCCCCACGCCTCCTGCGGCGTGTAGACCTTCGAGCCGCCGATCCGGATCATCATCTGTCCACCGCTGCCGCTCGACGACACGTTGTTCTTCGGCGGCCGGATCCAGGCGACCGTGTCGAGCCGTTCCTGGCCGGGCACCCAACGCTGGATCGCAAGCGAGTCCGGGCCGTCCGCGGTGCTGATCGAGCCGCCGGCTCCGATCTGGAAAGGAGGCGCCTGGAAGTAGAGCCGACCCTTGGCGTCGACCCCGGAGTTGCGGCTGACCATGATCATTCCGCTCGCGCCGGAGCTGAACATCGGCACCGTCTCTCCGGGCTTGCCGTCGGTCGTCACCTCCAGGAATCGCCGGCCCATCATGTCGACCACCCAGGTCTTGTTGCCCGGCATGGCGAGCAGGTCGACGGGCAGCGCGTACTCGCCGGGGCCCTGGCCCTCGCGGCCGACCTTGACCGCGTCGCCGGTGGCCAGGTCGACCATCTGCACGATCTTGTCGCGGATGTCGGCGACGAGCACCTTGCCGCCGGGGAGCTCCCGGACGCCCGACACCTGGGTGAACGGCTCGGCAAACTCAGCCTGGGGCTTGGACAGCGTGACCGTCGTCTGGGCGACCGCCGGGGCGCCGAGCCCGAGCAGGCCGGCGGTGGCGGCGACGGTGGCGCGAGCGAGCGTCATCGAAGCACCTCTCTGGGATACTGGGCGTCTTGGTTTCCGCTTCGAGTGATGCCTCAAGCGCCCGGATCGTCGCCGGGGCGGGTCCGGCGGATCAGCGAGGTCGGGGGAGGAGCACCAGCCCGGCGCTGGCCCCGAAGGTGATCGGTGTGCCCCGGTTGATCCAGAGCTTGGGGGCCAGGTCGAGCCGCAGGCCGAGACGCCCCTGGAGGCGGGTCACCAGGGCGAGGCCGGCCCCGACCGCCGCTCCGCCTCCCGCGCCGCCGTCGTTGTCCCCACCGATCGCTCCCGCGACCCCGGCGTGCGCTATCACGACGGACCGGTTGCCGGCCGGGATCCCGTAGCCGAGGCCGAGCTCGAGCGCAGCGCCGGTCAGGTCGTAGCGGCCGGTCGGCACCAGATAGGTCGCGGCGGCCTGGAACCCGAGCCTGCCCGGTCGGACGGTGCCAAACTGGAGCGAGGGCCCGCCGAGGGTCTCATCGTCGACCCCGAAGCCCGCTGCCAGCAGGTTGCCGGCGCCCCCGAGATACCAGCCGTCGGGTCGGGATTGGGCGACACCAGGGGCCGCCCAGGCGGTAGCGAGGAGCAGCGTCGCGACGAGCGTTCGGGCCATTCCGGCTCTCCAGGTGGACGTTGGATCGGCTCCGAAGCTGGCTTAGGCCAGTGACTCGCCTGTGACTTCGCCCGGGCCGGCCCTTGCCATCGGGCCGGACCTCCCCGGACCTTACCCGGATGGGGCGACTGATGGGATTCCTTCTGGGAGGCCGCCGGTGAGCGAAGCGCTGATTGCCCGATCCGAGGACCGGCTCTGCGAGGCGATGCGGAGCTCCGATCTCGACGCCCTCGACGAGCTGCTCGCCGACGGGCTGGTATTCACCAGCCATTGGGGGGCGCTGTTCGGCAAAGAGGACGACCTCGCACTGCACCGCGACGGAGGCATCAAGATCGACCGTCTCGCGGCCTCCGATCGACAGATCCGGATGATGGCCGGCGTCGCCATCGTGACCCTCCGGCTCGAGATCGCGGGGTCCGTCGGCGGCGAGCCGTCGGCGGGGGTGTTCCGATTCACCCGAGTCTGGGCTCCGAGCGCCAATGGCGCCTGGCAGGTGATCGCGGGACAGTCCACCCAGCTGCCCGAGCCGCCGGCAGGCTGACGCCGGGATGATGTCGGAGACCCCGCCCCGGATCGAGGGGCTCCTCGAGTCCAGTCTCTACGTCGAGCAGCTGGACCGCTCCCGCCGCTTCTACGAGGAGCTCTTCGGCTTCACGACCCTCTTCGCGGACGACCGGATGGTCGCCCTCGAGGTGCCGGGGCGCCAGGTGCTGCTGCTCTTCCGCGTGGGCAAGAGCACGACCATCGAGCTGCCCGACGGCTCCTTGCCCGGACACGATGGCGAGGGAAGGCTCCACTTCGCCTTGGCCATCGAGCGGGCCTCGCTGGACGGATGGCGGCGCCGCCTCGAGGCAGCCGGTGTCGCGATCGAGCTGGAGAAGCAGTGGCCGCGTGGCGGCGTGAGTCTTTACTTCCGCGACCCCGACGGCCACCTCGGCGAGCTGGCCACTCCGGGGCTCTGGTGGCCGTTGGAGACGCGCTCCCCGCCGGTGGAGGGCGCGTGATCGCCGCCAGGCTGACCGGTTGCGCTGTCGTCGCGGCGCTCGCGGGGGCGGCCGGTCGCCTAGCGGCCCAGGACTCCGTGCTCTCGGTGGCTCGCGACGGTTGCTCCTCGACGCTCGAGGTGGACCACGCCCGCGGCTACCTCCGCCTGCGCACGGCGTGTGGCCTCGGCCCGGCGGTCTCGACCGAGGTGCTCGCCTCGCTGCTCGAGCGCGCCTTTCCGACCCGACGGATCCCGGCGTCCGTGCGCTCCTTTTTCCTCGGCCGCACGGTGGATCTGCCTTGGCTCGCGGGCCGGATGGCGGTCGCTGCGGCGCGATCGCCCGAGTGGGACGCGAGGCGCGGCCGCCCTCGCGAGGGTACGCCGTCGGCCTTCTTCGCCCGGCTGGTGGCGAGGGACGACCTGATCGCCGAGCTCACCGCCGCGTTCGCGCCCTTCGGGGTCCGTCTCGCGCCCGCCTCGGTCGAGAAGGTGCTGATCGCCCGGCCCGCGAAGATCAGGGAGTTCCACGACCTCGATTTGAGCGGCGTCGGTCCCGAAGACCGGGTGCCGTTCGACGCGCTGACCTGGTACCGCCTGGTGCCGATCGACTCGACCCGCGCGCCGTGACCGCGCGCGAGCGGAGCGCTCCATGACGAGACTGGCCGGGAAGGCCGCCCTGGTGACCGGCGGCAGCAACGGGATCGGCGCCGCGATCGTCGCCGCCTTCGCGCGCGAGGGGGCGCGGGTCGCCTTCAGCTACCGGTCGGACGACGAAGCCGCCGAGGCCCTGACCCGCTCGGTCGCCTCGGCCGGGGGGCAGGCGACCGCCCTCCGACATGACGGAGGCGAGCCCGGCGCGGCCGACGCGCTGCTGGAGTGGGCCTTGGCCACCCTCGGGCGGGTCGACGTGCTGGTCAACAATGCCGCGGCCTTCACCCGGACCTCGTTCCTCGAGGTGACGGCCGAGGAATACGATCGGGTCCTCGCGGTCAACCTGCGCTTCCCGTTCTTCCTCACCCAGGCGGTCGCCCGCCGGATGCGTGAAGCCGGGATCCGGGGCTCGATCCTCAACGTCAGCTCGGTCAGCGCATCTCGCGCGGTGAGTCGGATGTCGGTCTATCAATCCTCGAAGGCGGGCCTCAGCATGCTCACCAGGAGCGCCGCCTACGAGCTGGCGCCCTTCGGGATCCGGGTCAACACGATCTCGCCCGGGCTCACCGCCACCAAGGGCAATCGGCCCCAATGGCGGGACGACCCGTCGGTCTGGAAGTCTCGGGCGGAGGGTATTCCTCTGGGCCGGCCCGGCGTGCCCGACGACCACGTGGGCGCCGCGGTCTTTCTGGCCTCCGACGAATCGGCGTGGATCACCGGCGCCGACCTGGTGGTCGACGGCGGCCACTCGGTGATCTGACTCAGCGAATCGAGATCCGCGCCTCGCGCGCGTTCGCAGGCAGCCAATTTCCAGCAGCGACCTCACCCAGCATGGTGGCCAACCGTCACGGCGAAGAGGTACTCGCCGAGGTCCGGCAGGGGAGCGGCCTCCCGGCCTGCTGCGAGCGAGGCGAGCGCGGCCGGCACCCGCGCCACCTCGGCGCGGGCGAAGCCGGCGCGCGCCGCGAATCCGGGCAACGCGTCGGGCGCGATCCCGAACTGGAACGGCTCGTCCAGTCGACGCAGGTGGCGGTTGAGCCACGACGGCGCGCCGGTCACCCGGAGGGAGCCGTCGGCGCCGGCGCGAGGGCGGTGCCGAGCATGCGGCCCCGCCCTCGAGCAGCTCCGCCACCGAGCGGAAGAGCGTGATGACCTCGGTCTCGGCGAGGTACATCGTGAGGCCCTCCGCGACGAACACGGTCGGCCGCTCGCGCGAGTATCCCGACGCCCGCCGCATCAGGTCGGCGAGCGACTCCGGCCGAGATCCGCGGCCACGAAGCCGAGCGTCGGGCTCGGCGCGCCGGCGCGGTCGAGCCCCGCGAGCTTGACTCGCTGCGTCGCGGGCCGGTCGACCTCCCACCAGGCGACGTCGCCGCGCTCCCGATGGAGCCGATACGCGAGCGAGTCGAATCCCGCCCCGATCACCACGACCTGGGTGGCGCCGCCGGCGATGGCCCGCCGCACCTCGCGCTCGATCCAGGCCTTGCGGGTGGCCATGTGGAGCACCCCGCCGGGCAAGCTCCGCTCGGCCTGCCGGCGGAGTCGCCGCAGCCAGAACGGGCCCTCCATTCGCCGGTATCCCAGGCCGAGCAGTCCCGGCATCTCCCGGAGGCAGGCGCGGATCGGCGCGACGACCTCGGGCGGCACCAGCCAGGCAAGCGAGGGGTCGTGCGCCGCGAGCACCATCGCCACGGCGACCGACTGAGCCGTTCGGCTCGGCCGAGCCGCCGCGGAGCGAGGCACGGAGCTACTTGGGCAAGACCGGGAGCAACAGGTGCGACGGGTAGCGACCACCGTGGTGCACCGTGTTGGTGGCCTTGACCCAGCTGGTCTCGTCGTAGTTGTGACCGCCGGTGTTGAGATTGCGGTCGTAGCCGGGGAAGTCGCTGCTCGAGACCCAGAGGCGGACCCGGTGACCGGGCGCGAAGTGATACGCCGTGGCCTTGAGGCTCACTTCCACCCGGTACACCCCGTCCTTCTCCATCCAGACCGTGCGGTCGAAGCCCTCGCGGTAGCGGGCCCGCTTGATCCCGTTGAGCACGTTCCAGCTCCGCCCGTCGGGGTCGACGTCGATCAGCTTGGCCGTGAAGTCCGTGTCCTTGGCGCTCGAGGAGACGTAGAGAACCGCCTTCACGGTCCCCGCGATGGTCACGCCCCGGTCGAGCACCGGGGTGGTGTAGACCAGGAGATCGGAGCGCGACTCGAGATCGGTCTGCTCGAAGATGCCGGGCTGGTCTTTCGGATTGCCCGTGCAGCAGATCGTCCCGCCGCGCGAGGGGAAGGGGTCGGCGGGATCGTAGACGAAGGTGTCGCCCTGGGTCGCGAGCGTTTTCGCCGTGCCGAGCGTGCCGTCGCCGTCGGCGGTGGTGGCCCCGCGCGGGCCCGCGGAGAGATAGAACGGCGTCGGCTCCATCTCGGGCACCGGCCACTGGTCGGCGGTCCGCCACTCGTTCTTGCCGATCACGTAGTAGTGGACCTTCGGCAGCGCGGTGATCCGGTTGTCCCGACCCCGGAGCCAGTGGTCGAACCAGGCGAGATAGATGCTCCAGTACGGGAAGCGGGCGTCGCCCACGTCGCGGTTGCCGACCATGGTGTGGTTGGTCGCGGCCTCCGAGGCGCAGTGTGTCGTCGGCGACATGATCACGTACTGGTGGTCCCGCCCGCGCTCGCTCACGGCGTTCTTCTGCATCAGGTTCCAGACGTAGAGCGTCTGCTCCGGCGTCACGTCGAACCAGGAGTTGACGTGGATCGCCGGCGTGTCGAACCGGTCGGCGTCGGTCAGGTAGGGCACCTCCGCCCAGTAGGGATCGGCGGGCGGGTGGCTCACGAAGCCTTCGTAGTCGGAGCGGGGATACCCGGCGCGGCGGGCCAGGGTGTTGATCGGAAGGGTCTTGAGCATCTCGGCGAAGTCGAACGGGTACTGCCGCGACCCGATCCGGTAGTCCGGCGACTCGCGGTCCTTCATCCCCGCGACCCCGAACCACCCGAAGATCGTGCTCAGCGTGAGCGCCCCGCCCTCGTAGGTGCCGAAATTCGTGTAGTAGCCGCCCGCCGACCCGACCGCGCCGCTCGCCGACTGCGGGATCATCGCGATCAGCGCGGGGTGTCGCCGCTTCGAGACCAGGTACTGGACCTCGCCGAGGTACGAGCACCCGTAGGTGCCCACCTTGCCGGTCGACCAGGGCTGCTTCACGATCCAGTCGATCGTGTCGTAGCCGTCGACGTCGTCGGTCTGCTGGACCCGATATTCGCCCTCGGAGGCGAACTGGCCCCGCACGTCCTGGGTCACCACCGCGTAACCCTGACCCGCGAAGAACTCGGCCGGTCGGGTGGCGCCGCCGTAGGTCTCCTTGTTGTAGGGCGTCCGCATCAGGATCACCGGCATCCGCTCGCCGGCGCCGCGGGGCAGGTAGAGGTCGGTCGCCAGTCTGATCCCGTCGCGCATCGGGACCATCACGCTCTTGGTCACCGCGAACTCGTGGATCGGCTTGGGCAGGTCGAGCGGGAGATTGGGGCGCTGGCCGTGTGCCACCGAGGCCAGGGCGAGGAAGACCAGGCCGAGAGATCCGATGCGGCGAATGGCTCTGGCGGTCATGCGCGATCTCCGAGTGCGGGAAGTAAGGCGCTCAGGGCGTACGGTACTCGCCGCCCGAATCGCGGGCAACGGCGCCGGCGTCGCGGTCGAGCCAGTCGCCACTCGCGATCGGCCGCGCCCCGGGTGGGACCGCGCGGAGAACGTAGGTCCAGGCCCGCCGCGGGCGGCCCTCGACCGGGAGCTCGATCGCCCGACGCTCGTAGACGCAACGGTCGACCTCGGTGGACCGCACCCCTTCGTACTCGTCCAGCCTGGCCAGCAGGTCGGCCGCGCCGACGGCCGGGAGCCGGTACACCTCGCCGACCGTGGTCTCGCCCGCCGGGGCCGGCGCCATGCCGGGGTAGGGGCCGAGATCGTAGAGCGCGCCCGGCGCCCGCGTGGTGCAGAGGTAGCTCGCCTGGCCGCCGACCATCGCGTGGGCGGGGTGGCCGCCGGCCCGGCGGAGGGTCCCGTAGACGAAGAGCAGCTCGGGGGGGCGGGTGGTCGACATGGCGCAGGCCGCAAGCTACCGGCGGCCGGACCTCCGGGCGAGCCCGGGCCCGGCGCCGGCCTGCAACGTCCGGGCGGGGCCGCGTATCTGAGCGTGCACCACGGTCGTCACAGTAGCACGATTGAAACGTTAGTACTACGATCATCGTAATAGAGCCATGGCCAACCCGTCCGACTTCCTGCCGCTCTCCCCGGCGAGCCACCAGATCCTGCTGGCGCTGGCCGGCCGCGATCGCCATGGCTACGCCATCCTCAAGGCCGTCGATCGCCAGACCGAGGGCGCGGTCCGGCTCGGCCCGGGCACGCTCTACGCCGCCATCCGGCGGCTCGAGGACCAGGGCCTGATCGGCGAGTCGCCCTGGCGGCCGGACGGCGACCTCGACGACGAGCGGCGCCGCTACTACCGGCTCACCTCGCTCGGTCGCGAGGTGCTCAGGGCGGAGACCGATCGGCTCGAGGCGGCCGTGAAGCTGGCCCGCCGGCAGCTGGCCCAGATCCGGCGGTCGACGTGAGGGGCCCCGACCGGGAAGGACGAGTGGAGGGTGGCTCGAGCTGCCGCTCAGGCTGCTGCCGGCGCACGCGCGAGGAGCACCTCCGCGAGCTCCGCGAGCTGCTGGCCGATTCCGATTGGCGGGCGGGCCGGTCCGGGCTCGGCCTCTGGCTCTCGGTCCTGGCCGACGCGCTGAGAGCCGCGCCGGCCGCGCACGCCGACGTGGTGCGACAGGATCTCCGCCAGGCGCTCCGGCAGGTCCGCAGGGCTCCGGGCTTCTCTCTGGTGGCGGCCGTCACCCTCGCCGTCGGCATCGGGGGCAACGCCGCGCTCTTCAGTCTGGTGGACGGCGTGCTGCTCGTCCGCTGCCGCTCCGCGAGCCCGAGCGGCTGGTCGAGGTGACCGAGGAGAACCTGGAGGAGCAGATGCTCCGCTTCGGGATCTCGCCGGCCAACTTCGTCGACTACACCGGCGATCGATCCGTGCTGCAGGCCGCGGCGGCCTACTGGAGCATCTCCGGCACGGTCAAGATCGGCGACACGCCGGAGCGGGTGGCCCTGCTCGCCGTGACGGGCGACTTCTTCCGGGTCGTCACCGACCGGCCGTTCCTGGGCCGCGTCCTCCGGCCGGAGGACGACGCGCCCGGCGCGAGCGCCCTGGTCGTGTCCCACGCCTTCTGGCGGAATCAGCTCGGCGGTGACGAGGGCGTGGTCGGCCGCACCCTCGAGCTCGACGGCGTGGTCCACCGCGTCGTGGGCGTGATGCCGGCCGACTTCGAGTTCCTGAGCCCTTCGATCGCGATCTACAAGCCGCTCGGCATGGCGCCGGTCGACCGGGAGCGGAGGGGAGCACGTTACCTGGGCGCGGTGGCCCGGCTCGCGCCCGGCGTGTCCTTGGCGCAGGCGAGCGCGTCGGTGGCGGCCCGGGCGGAGGCCGTGGCGGCGGCGCATCCCGAGACCAATCGCGGCTGGACCGCTCGTGTCTCGTCGCTTCGGGACGCCGTGGTGGGCGACGTCCGACCGACCCTGCTGCTGGTCTGGGCGGCGGGCGGCCTGGTGCTGCTGATCGCGGCCGCCAACGTCGCCAACCTGCTGCTCACCCGCGCGGCCGCGCGCGAGCGCGAGCTGGCGCTCAGGACCGCGCTCGGCGCCCGGATCGGCCGGCTGCTCCGGCAGCTGCTCACCGAGGGGTTGGTGCTCGCCACGGTCGGGGGGATGCTCGGCCTCGGTCTCGCCCAACTGTTGCTGGCGCGAATCCGCGACGTGGCGCCCACCGGTGTGCCTCGACTCGACGACGTCGTCCTGGGCGGGCGGACGGCGCTCTTCACCGCGGGTCTCGTCGTGGTCACCACCATCCTCTTCAGCGTGCTCCCGGTCTGGTCGGTGCGCAAGCCATCTCGCGATGCGCTGCTCGGCTCCGGCCGGGTCGGGGTCGGTCGGTCGCGATCGCGCTGGCGGGCGGCGCTGGTGGTCGGCGAGGTCGCGCTGGCGACCTTCGTGCTGGTGGCCGGCGGGTTGGTGGTGCGCACCGTGACGCGATTGCTCGACGCGCCCCTGGGCTTCGTTCCCGACGGCGCGCTGGTCTTCCGGATCGAGCCTCCCTTCCGATTGCCGAGCGACGCGGAGGGCGACTTCCTCGCCGCGTTTCTGGCGGAGCGGGCGCGCGCGGCGGCCGGGTACCAGGTGCTCGAGGAGCGGCTCGGCGCGCTGCCCGGGGTGCGGGCCGTCGGCAGCGTCAATCGGGTCCCGCTGAGCGGCGGGTACTGGATCACCAATGTGGACGTCGCCAGCCGGCCGGCGGCCTCGGTGGACGAGCGGCCCGCCCCATTCATCCGGGTGGTGACGCCGGGGTACTTCGCCGCGATCGGCACCAGGCTTGTGCGCGGCCGGCTGATCGAGCCGGCCGACGCCGAAGGGGCCGAGCGGGTGGCGGTGATCGACGAGACGATGGCCCGTCAGCTCTGGAGCGGAGACGACCCGCTCGGCGACGAGCTGCTGCTCGACAGCCCGCCGGGGATGGAGCTCCGGGCGCGGGTCGTCGGCATCGTCGAGTCGATCCGGATGGGGCGGCTCGACACCGAGGCCCGTCCCGCCTTCTACCTCCCGATGGCGCAGTCGATCGAGGGCTTCGGCAACAACTGGGGCATGGACGTGGTGCTCACTCCGGCCTCCGTGGGGGCCGCCCTCCCGGCGATTCGCGAGGCGGCTCGCGCCGCCTTTCCCGACGCGGCGGTCTTCCAGGCGCGGAGCATGGAGGAGATCGTCGCCCGCTCGCTCGCCGATCGCCGCTTCCAGCTCCTGGTGCTCGGCCTCTTCGGGCTCTCGGCGCTGGTGCTCGCCACGGTCGGCGTGGGCGCGCTGCTCGGCCTGGTGGTGCGGCAGCAGAGTCGCGAGCTCGGCGTCCGCCTCGCCTTGGGCGCCCGACCGGCGTCGCTCTGGTGGCTGGTGCAGCGCCGGGGCTTGGGTCTGGTCGGTCTCGGCTCCGTGCTCGGCGTCGTCACCGCGCTCGGCTTCGGCGGCACGCTGGCGAGTCTGGTCTACGGCGTCTCGGTGCGCGATCCGCTGGCGCTCCTGGGCGGGCCGGCGCTGCTGATCGCGGCCGCGCTCCTCGCCGCCTCGCTCCCGGCCGCGCGCGCCATGCGGGTCGACCCCGCGCGGATCCTCCGGGAAGACTGACCGGCGATCGGTCCCTCAAGTCGGTCCGCGGGCCTCCGATACTGCCCGACATGCGGATCATTGCCTCGAACGTGCGCCTGTCGAGCGCCCACCTCTACGAGGTGCGAGACGCCGTGACCGAGCAGTTCCGGGTGGCCGTCGCCAAAGGGCCGTCCGAAGCCGCCGCTCTCGGCGAAGACAAGGGATTCCGAGTTCGCCGCGACCGCGCGGAAGCCAAGCTGGAGCGGTTGCTCGAGCGGGCGGAGCGTTATCTCCGACGGCGCGACGACGCCGAGGAAGGCGGCCGGATCGATCGCCGACTCGAGCGGCTGCTCGGGCGGATCGAGCGGATCAAGGCGGCGATCGCGGAAGAGGCCGAGTCCCGAGCGCCGGAAGTGCGGGCGGAATACCGGCGGGAAGCGGTCCACGCGGAGCGGGAGCTCACCCGGGTGAAGGTGTCGGGTGAGGTGCTCACCGCCGACGGCCGGGCGATCTCGATCGACCGAGCCCTCGAGCCATCCCGCGCCTACGCCCGGCGCGAGACCGTCTCACTCGTGGTGACTGGACCGCTCGGCGCCGGCGACGGCCTGCTCTCGAAGCAGCCGGTGGGAACGCCCGAGGGCGTCGAGCCGGAAGCCGGCGCGCCGGCCGCCGCCGAGGAGACCGCGAGCCCGGCGTCGCGTCAGGGGCTCGCGCTGGGCGGGAGCGTGCTGGCGCTCGATCTCGACGCCGACGGCGTGTTCTCGGCCGACGAGATCGTCGGTGGCGATGGCGACGCGTTCGCCGCGCTCAGCGCGCTCGACGAAGACGGCAACGGCTTCTTGGACGAGGGCGATGCCGCCTTCGCCCGTCTCGCCCTGATCGACCGGGCGGACGGTGGTCTCACCTCGACCTCCCTTGGCGAGCGCGGCGTGGGGGCGATCTACACCGGTTCGGTGGCGAGCCCGTTCCGATTCACGGACGCCGACAACCAGACCACGGCCGAGCTCTCGCGGTCGGGCTTCTACCTGAGCGAAGACGGCAGCACCGGCTTCGTCCATCAGATCGACGTCGTCGTCTGAATCGCGTCGTGGCCGGCTTCCGGGGGACGAGCCCGGGCCGGTCCGCGCGGCTCAACGCCTGACCGCGGTCACCTCGAGGATTCGCCGGCGGACGTCGTCCGCCCGGCCGGCGCGATCGAGCGCGGCCCAGAGCGCCGCGACCGTCGCGGCGTCGACCAGTCCCGCCGGTACCGACCGCGCTGGTCGACATCCCCTCGTCCGACCGAAAGCGCTCGACCGCCTCGACCGCGGCCCCGTCGTAGGCTCGGCCCGCGTCGTCCAGCCCGGGCGGATCGCCTCGGGAGGTAACCCAGCGCGTTCAGGATCACCTTGAGCTGCCAGACGTCGTTCCCGCTCAGGCTCTCCAGGGTGCGGAAGCCCAGGGTCTGACTGATCGTCTGGTAGATCCGCCGGAGCTCCGCGACCGGTTCCGGGTGCTCGCAGACGTTGATGTTGACGGTGACGCCGTCCTCTCGACGCGAGCGACCGGGCCGGGGGTCGGCCACGATCACGGCCGCGGACTGGGTTCGGCCTTTGCGCGCGTCTCCACCGGCCTCGTGGCCGGCGGCGAGCGCCTCGACCAGTCGGTCCGCCAGGTGTCGTGGCGAGCCTTCGCTCGCCTCGAACGTCCGGCGGCGCCACGGCGTCGAGCACGGCCGGTCCGACCAGCAGGTTGCCCTGGGTCGCGAAGTGGCGGCCGGCGCGATGACCTGCCCAGGGGCTGGTGCCCGGACCGGTGTGCTGCGCGGTGCGGCCGGTCAGGTCGATCACACCCACCTGCCGGCGGTCGCGGCCGGTGTCCGCCGCCACCGCTCGCGCCAACGCGGCTTCCGGGGCGACGCCCGAGGCGAGGAGGGCGAGCAGCCTCGTTGCCGTAGGCGGTGCGGGTATTCGCCTGCGTGGCGACCGCGCCGACGCCGGCCCGCACCCAGGGCACGCCGTTGCCGACGCAGGGGACGCGGGTGGTCACGGCGACCCCGGACTCGCCGGTCGCGGGATCGACGGCGACGATGGAGAAGGTCGCGAAATGGGCGTCCGGCCCGTCGCCCCAGCGCACCGGCTCCTGCGCGGCCGTCGTTCCGGCCAGCGCCAGCACGAGCCCGAGCGCCGACCGGGTGGTTCTCGACACGACTCGCATCCGATCTCCTAACGCGCCGCGCGGGCGCGATGACGGCATGTGGGTTGGCAGCCGACCGCCGATCCGGCGGCGATCGACGTCGGCTCGGATTGCCTAACGAATCAGCATCGCGTCGCCGTAGCTGTAGAAGCGATAGCGCTCGCCGACGGCGTGGCGGTAAGCCGCGCGGATCAGCTCGCTCCCGCCGAACGCCGAGACCAGCATCAGCAGGGTCGACCGGGGCAGGTGGAAGTTGGTGAGCAGGCGGTCGACCACCCGAAAGCGATAGCCCGGCAGGATCAGCAGCCGGGTCTCGTCGCGTCCGGCGCGCACCCGACCCTCCGGCAGGGCCGCGCCTTCGAGCGCGCGGACCACGGTCGTGCCCACGGCCCAGACCGCGCCTCCGCGCTCACGGGTCTCGGCGATCTGGCGCGTGGCCCGCTCCGGGATCTCGAACCGCTCGGGGTGCATCGGGTGGGTCGCCGGGTCCTCGACGTCCACGGGACGGAACGTGCCGGGGCCGACTTCCAGCTCGAGCCTGGCGATTCCCACGCCGCGCTCCCCGATCCGCCCGAGCGCTTCTGTGGTGAAGTGGAGCCCGGCCGTCGGCGCGGCCACGCTCGCGGCCCGCTCGGCGAAGACGGTCTGGTAGCGCTCCCGATCGAGCGCCGTCGGGCGGCGCTCGATGTAGGGCGGCAGGGGCAGCTGTCCGAAGCGGCGCATCGCCTCCTCGACCGAGGTTCCGATGACCCGGACCCGCCGGTTGGGACCCTCGAGCACCTCGACGGTCTCGACCTCGACGCCCTCCCCGAGCGCGATCCGCTTGCCGACCCGGAGCGCGCTGCCCGGCGATCCCATCGCGATCCAGGTGTCGTCCGTGGCGGGATGGAGCAGCAGCACTTCGGCGGGCGCGCCGGAAGGCCGACGGCCCAGAAGCCGCGCGGAAAGGACCCGGGTGGAGTTGAGGACCAGGAGGTCGCCGGGCGGGATCAGCTCGGCCAGCTCGGAAAAGCGCCGGTCGGCGAGGGCTTTCCGCTCGTGGTCCACGAGGAGGAGCCGGCTGTCGCCCCGGGCCGGGGAGGGGACCTGGGCGATCAGCTCCGGTGGGAGCGGGTAGTCGAAATCGTCGGTGCGCATGCCCCCGGTCGGGGAGCCTAACGCCGCCAGCGGAGCGCGTCCCGGTCGACCACCCGGCCGCGCTGGATCACCATCGCGATGGCTTCGGTGTTCTTGATGTCCGCGATCGGCGAGGCGTCGAGCACCACCACGGTGCCCTCGTCGCCCGGCTGCATCCCGAAGCCCCGGCCGAGGAAGCGGCCGGGCACGGTGGTGGCCGCCGCGAGCGCCTGCCACGGCGTGAGACCGGCGTCCGCCAGCAGCCGCAACTCCCGATGCACAGAGTAGCCCTGGAACACCGCGGGGTTGCCGGCGTCGGTGCCCGTCATCATCGGTACCCCGGCCTTCGCGAGGGTCGCCACCGCGGCCAGGTTGCCCGGCGCGATCCGCCGCTGCCAGGCGATCCAGCCCTGCAGCCGGTTGGCGGAGTCGATCGGCTGCCGGAAGGGCGCGAGCGCGTCCCGGCCGAGCTGCGCGACCAGCAGGGGCGAATCGAGGATCGTCGGATCGTCGACGATCCGGGAGTAGTCGCTCTGCACGGCCAGAGTCGGGATGTGGTAGGTGCCGTGCTCCGCCATCAGCGCGCCGAGGTCGTCCTGGCGGCGGGCCGTCGAACGGCGTGTGGGTGACGGCCGCCGCGCCCGCGACGGTGGCGTCGCGCACGTCCTGCCAGGTGCCGACGTGGACCACGGTCTTGAGCCCGAGCTGCTTCGCGGTCGCGATCACGGCGGCCATGGTCGCGCGGTCGACGGTGGGCATCGAGCGGCCGCCGTAGGAGGCATGGTCGTAGACGATCTTGACCACGTCGGGGCTCTTCCGCGCGAGCGCGGTGACCTCGCGACGGGCGTCCTCGGGCGAGTCGACGATCCGGGTCGGCACCCCGTACTCCGAGCAGTGGCCGCTGGTGGCCGTGAGGCAGGGGCCGGCCGCCAGGATCTCGGCGCCCGCGGTCCGGCCGCTCCGCTGCCGCTCGCGCGCCGCGAAGATCGAGTCCTCCGGCGAGAACAGGTCGAGGAACCGCGCCACGCCGACGAAGAGGTCCGCCCGGGCGGTCCCCGCCGGCCCCATCATCATCCCGGCGCCGCCTGGGCTGAAGTTCCCGAACGAGTGGGTGTGCATGTCGGTCAAGCCGGGAATCACGTACTTGCCCGTCAGGTCGAGCACCCGGCCCCGGAAGCCCGCGGGCGCTTCGCGCGGGAAGCCGGCGATCTTGCCGTCCCGGATCAACAGGTTGCCCTGCCGCACGGTCTCCGCGTCGGGGTCGACGATGGCGACGTTGGTGAGCAGGAGGTCCTGCGCGGCGAGCGGCCGAGTCACCAGGCACAGCGCAGCGGCCAGCGGAATCGCCAGAAAACGGAATCGGGAGATCGTCATCGGTCAGGCCTCACTCCGGTGGGGCGTTGATCATCACGTGAGACCAGTAGGTGCCCGCCAGCATCGCGTACGGCAGGTTACCGTCCGGCTCGGTCGGAAGCCCCAGCTCGACCGCCGTCTTGTAGGGGAAATGGATCGACTGCCACCGCGCGATCTCGGGCCCGGCGCGGTTGCGGGCCCAGTCGAACGCGGCGATCGGACCGAGCATCCGATACCCCGCCGTCGGACTCTCCGGCAGGTGGAGCCGTCCCGCCTTGACGTCGGCGTCGATCCGGGCGGCCGTGGCGTTCCAGTCGAGTCGCTCGCGGGCGAGCTCCCGGCGGCGCTCGATCACCGGCATGAAGGACTCGTGGTAGCAGCGCACGTCGAACCGATCGTCGTCGGCGCGGTCGGCGGCGCAGACCATGCCGTTGCTCCCCTCGCGAAGCACGATCGCCGGCCCGTCGTCGGTGTAGGCGATCACCCGGGCGTCCGGTCGGAGCGCGGCCGGGAGCGGCAGCAGGGCCGCGTCGATTGCCGCCTGTCGGATAGGACGAGACTGCGCGTCGAGCGGGGCGAAGGGCAGCGAGGCTGCGAGGGCCAGCGCCAGGCCGGCGGCCGCCGATCCGAGACGTCCCCTCATCGGTCGTTCTCCTCGATCATGCTCCTTCGGCGAACAGGGAGGACTGTCCCCCCGGCGCCGGAGGCGGCTGGATGCCGAAGCGGCGATAGGCGTTGGCGGTGGCCACCCGGCCGCGGGGGGTCCGCTCCAGGAACCCCTGCTGCAGGAGATACGGCTCGTAGACCTCTTCGAGCGTGCCCGGGTCCTCGCCGACCGCGGCGGCCACCGTGCCCACCCCGACCGGCCCGCCGTTGAACTTCTCGATGATGGTCGTCAGGATCCGCGCGTCCATGTCGTCGAGGCCGAACTCGTCCACGTTGAGCCGGGCCAGCGCCTCGGCCGCCACGGCCGCCGT
Organism: Gemmatimonadales bacterium; assembly: GCA_041390205.1. GTDB lineage: Bacteria > Gemmatimonadota > Gemmatimonadetes > Gemmatimonadales > GWC2-71-9 > SHZU01. Next base: position 31,388 of record JAWKQJ010000025.1, on the reverse strand, counting down.
GATCACCCCGTCGGCCCGAACCTGCGCGAAGTCTCTGACCCGGCGGAGTAGGCGGTTGGCGATTCGCGGCGTGCCGCGGCTCCGCCGCGCGATCTCGATCGCGCCGTCGCCGTCGGTCTCGACCTTGAGGATCTCGGCCGAGCGCCGGACGATCCGCGCCAGATCGTCGGCGCCGTAGAAGTTGAGCCGCTCCACGATCCCGAACCGCGCCCGCATCGGCGGCGTCAGCTGCCCGAAGCGGGTCGTCGCCCCCACCAGGGTGAAGGGCTCGATCGCCATCGGAATAGTCTGCGCGTTGGGTCCCTCGGCGATCCGGACGTCGACCCGGTAGTCCTCCATCGCGGGATAGAGGAACTCCTCCAGGACCGGCCGCAGCCGATGGATCTCGTCGATGAAGAGGATGTCGCCGGCGCCGAGCCCGGTGAGCAGGCCGACGAGGTCGCCGGGGCGCTCGAGCACGGGGCCGGAGGTGGTCCGGATCTGGACCCCCATCTCCCGCGCCATCAGCATCGCGAGCGTGGTCTTGCCCAGGCCCGGCGGGCCGAAGAAGAGGATGTGGTCGAGGGGCTCGCCCCGATGCCGGGCGGCGTCGATCGCGATCTGCAGCGAGCCCCGCACCGCCTCCTGCCCGACGAACTCGTCGAGCCGCGAGGGACGCAGGGCCGCGTCCGAGCCGCCCTCCTCGGGGAGCGCGGTCGGCGTGGTGATCTCGACCCGGCTCACGCTGCCTTGCTGTGCCACCGGACCGGCCGGGTCGCCGGCCACACCAGGTGCTTGGTGTGACAGGAGACGCAGCGATCCTGGGTCACCGGGGTGCCCACCGGGACGAACTTGCGGTTGGTCGAGCTGCACTTGGTGCACTGCCACTCGGCCGTCACGTGCGGCGGCCGGGGTTTGACGTCGATCATCGGATCCTCCGAGGGTCGGGGCGCGACGGCTCCCGCGGGAAAGATGTCACCGTCGGCTCGCCCGCCCAACCGGTGCGGCTCAGCCCCGGCCGGCCTTGCCCCGCATCAGGATCTGGAGGGCCCGCTTGATCAGCGCGGCCACGTCGTCGGTGTGGCCGGCGGCCAGGGCTTCTCGCACCGCGTCGTCGGCCTGCGCCGGCTGGTAGCCCAGGCCGGTGAGCGCCCGGGTCGCCTCTTCGGCGGCCGAGCCGCGCGAGGCGGTCCCCGGCTCGAGCGCCAGGTCACCGAACCGGTCGCCGAGCTCCAGGGCCAGCCGCTCCGCCTTCTTCCGGCCGATGCCCGGGACCGTGGCCAACGCCGCGATGTCCTTGCCCTGAATCGCCCGCACGGTGCGGTCGGGGCCGAGGGTCGAGAGCAGGGCCAGCGCGAGCCGCGGCCCGAAGCCGCTCGCGGTCAGGAGCCGCTGGAAGATCTCCCGCTCGGCCGGCCGGTCGAACCCGTAGAGCGTCCAGGCGTCCTCCCGAATCACCAGCTCGGTGTAGAGCGCGCAGCGGCTGCCGATCGCGGGCAGCCGCTCCATCACCCCGAGCGGCAGCACCAGCTCGTAGCCGACCCCGCCGCTGGTGTCGATCAGGACGGTGTCGCCGGACCGGGACGCCAGGGTCCCGCTCACCCGGGCGATCACCGCGGGGCGAGCCGCGCCCGGCGCGGTCCGGCAGTGAGCAGCAGATGGGTCAACGCCACCGCCACGCCGTCGGAGGCGTCGGCCGGCGTCGGGGGATCGGCGAGGTTGAGCAGCTTGGCCACCATGAACCCCACTTGCGGCTTGAGCGCGGCGCCACGTCCCGCGATCGCCTTCTTGATCCGGGCCGGCGAGTACTCGTACACCGGGACACCGGCGAGCTCTCCCCCGAGGAGGATCACCCCTCTGGCGTGGCCGAGCACCGCGGTGGTCCGGACGTTACGGGCGTAGAAGATGTCCTCGACGGCGAGCACGTCGGGCCGATGCCGCTCGAAGAGCTCAGCCAGGCCCTCGTGGATGACCCGCAGCCGGACCGGAAGGTCGGCCCGCGGAGTCGTGCGGATCACCCCGCACTCCAGCAACCGGATCCGCCGATCGGCGCCGTCCGCCGAGACGACGCCGTAGCCCACCGTGGCCGAGCCGGGGTCGATCCCGAGGACCTTCATGAGGAGGCGTCAGGCCTCCGACTCAGCCAGCGCGTCCGCGTCGATGTCGAAGTTCGAAAACACTTTGGAGACGTCGTCCAGCTCTTCCAGCATCTCCACCAGCTTGATCAGCTTCTCGGCGTCGGCCCCTTCCACCTTGACCGTGTTCTGCGGCACCATGGCGAGCTCGGCGGACTCGATCGCGAAGCCGGCGCCCTTCAAGCCGTCCTGCACCGCGTGGAAGTCGTTGGGCGCGGTGGTCACCACGTAGACGTCGCCCTCGCGGGCGAAGTCCTCGGCGCCCGCTTCCAGCGCGGCCTCGAGGGTGGCGTCTTCCGCCGACTTGGCCGCGTCCAGCGTGATCTGGCCCTTGCGATCGAACATCCAGGCCACCGAGTTGGAGGCGCCCAGGTTGCCGCCGTTCCGATTGAAGGCGTGGCGCACCTCGGCGACGGTCCGGTTGGCGTTGTCCGTCGTGGCCTCGATGAAGATGGCCGCGCCACCGGGCCCGTAGCCCTCGTAGGTCAGCTCCTCGTAGGACGCGCCCTCGAGCTCGCCGGTGCCCTTCTTGATGGCCCGGTCGATGTTGTCGTTGGGCATGTTGACCGCCCGCGCCGCGTCGATGGCGGTGCGGAGCCGCGGGTTGCCGCCGGGATCGCCACCGCCGGCCTTGGCCGCCACCATGATCTCCCGGATGCACTTGGCCCAGACGGCCGACCGGCGCGAATCGGTCACCGCCTTCTTGCGCTTGATCTGCTTCCACTTGCTGTGGCCGGCCATGGGAATGCCCTCCGTTCTCGCTGAGAAACTAAGCCCGTCGGGAAGGAGGGAGCCAGCCGACGGCGCGGCCGCAGGCCGATCTCTGCGTTTGCATGAGAAATTATTTGACGGTATCTTGCAGTTGATGAGCGCGCCAGTCCTTCCGTCCCCGGCGGCCGATGCCGTCCTCACCAAGGCCGTGCTCCGCGCGGCGGAGCGGCTCGGGCTCCGGAATCGGGAGCTGGCGCTGATCCTCGGCGCCAGCGAGTCCTCGATCTCCCGGCTCGGCCGCCAGCGGCGGATCCAGCCGGACAGCAAGGAGGGCGAGCTGGCGCTGCTGTTCCTCCGCCTCTACCGCAGTCTCGACGCACTGTCGGGTGGCACCGACGAGAGCGCCCGCTCCTGGCTCACGGCTCCGAACGATCACCTGGGCGGGGTGCCTGCCGAGCTGATCAGGCGGGCGGAAGGACTGGTCGATGTCGTCCAGTATCTGGACGCGATGCGCGGAAGCTCTGAGATCCGGTCGCTCGCCCTCACCGCGCATCGGGCGGTGGAGGCGCAGCACCAGATCGCCACCCGGAAGCTGGTCGACAGTGACGCCGAGCAGCAGGTGCTCGAGGAGCTGATCGAGGGCGCCAAGCCGGCGCCGCGGGCGCCCGGCAAGCTCCACTATCTCCTCTCCACTCCATTCCGCTACCCGCCCCTGCGCCACGGGTCCCGCTTCGGCGCCCGGCACGAGCGGGGCATCTGGTACGGTGCGGAGCGGTTGGAGGTGGTCTTCGCCGAAGTCGCCTACTACCGGCTGCTCTTCCTCGAGGGCACCCGGGCCGACCTCGGGACGCTGAGCATCGAGCTCTCCAGCTTCCGAGCCCGGATCGCGGCGGAGCGCGGCATCGACCTCCTTCGTTCGCCGTTCGACGCGTTCGCGGCCCGGATCTCCTCGCCGACGGACTACCGGGTCAGCCAGGCCCTCGGCCGAGCGATGCGGGACGCCGGCGTCGAGCTCTGCCGCTACCGCTCCGCGCGTGATCCCGCGGGCGGATCGGCGGTCGCGGTCTTCTCTCCTTCGGCCTTCGCGGAGCGGCGCCCCCGCGCGGTCGTCGCCTGGTGGTGCAACGCCACCCGGAGCGGCGTCGAGTTCCGGCGCCGCGACTACTTCCATCCGACCGGTCTCCGCTTTCGGCGCGAGGACTTCTTGGTCGGAGGCGCGCTCCCGGCTCCGGCGCCGTAGCCCTCGATTCCCCCACGGGCTGCCTCGGAGTCTTGCGGCGGGAGCTCGGCTGATATAAGTAATACGAGTATAATCGAACCGCTTATTAGAGAGGCACCATGCCCCGCATTCCGCCCGGCGTCCTGCCGCTGAAGCCCGCCGACTTCCACATCCTGATGGTCTTGCTGGCCGAGGACCTCCACGGCTACGGGATCATGCAGCGGGTCGGCGAGGACTCGGGCGGCGCCGTCGCCCTCGAGCTGGGGTCGCTCTACCGGGTGATCGGGCGGCTGGCGCAGTTCGGCCTGATCGCCGAGGCTGCCGGGCCCCGCTCCGGAGGCGATCCCCGCCGCCGCTACTACCGGATCACTCCGCTCGGCCGTGAGGCGGCCCGCGCCGAAGCCCGGCGGTTGGTCGACGTATTGAGTCTGGCCAAGCGGCGCGCGCTGCTCGACGCCCCGGCCCGATGAACGCGCCGCGGCGCGATCCCTGGCTGTTGCGGCTTTCGCTCCGCGCCTTTCCGGAGGAGTTCCGGGCGCGCTACGGAGACGACATGCTGGCGGTTCACGCGGAGCGCGCCGAGGCTCGGCGCGCGGCGGGTCGTCGCGCGGGCCTGCGGCTGCTGCTCGCGACCTCGCGGGACGTATTCCTGAGCGGGCTGGCCGAGCGGTTCGCTCGGCGCCGCCGCGCACCAAAGGGGGGGCGCCGAATGATGAAGGCTCTTGGCAGGGACGTCCGCTTCGGCGCCCGGATGCTCCGGCGCCGTCCGGCTTTCACCGCCGTGGCGATCGGAACCCTGGCGGTGGGAATCGGCGCCGCGGCGGCGATGTTCACCCTGGTCAACGACGTGCTGCTCCGGCCGCTGCCCTTTCCCGAGCCCGACCGGCTGGTCAGGGTCTACGACACCTATGAAGAGCGGGGCGCCACCGCGGCCCCGTCGTCGCCGGCGAACTTCGTGGAGTGGCGGGACGAGCTGGGCGACGTCTTCGAGACCATCGCGGCCGACGTCGGCGGCACCGCCACCTACAACGCCGTCGAGCCCGCCGAGCCGGTGCGCGCCGCCCGCGCGTCGGCGGAGTGGTTCGCCGGTCTCGGCGTCCATCCGCTGCTCGGACGGGCGTTCACCCGGGACGAGGAAACGCCCGGTCGCGATCGGGTGGTGGTGCTGAGCCATCCGTTCTGGCGGCGGCTCGGCGGCGACAGCGCGATCGTCGGCCGGACGCTCGCGTTCGAGGGCGAGGCGCACCTGGTGGTCGGGGTGCTGCCCGCCTCGTTCGCGCATCCCTCGGCGGAGGTCGAGGTGTGGTTCCCGCTCTCCTTCGACTTCGACGTCTCGACCAGCCGCGGAGTCCACTACCTCGACGTGTTCGGCCGGCTCGCCCCGGGGGTGACGATCGAGGCCGCCAACGCCCGGATGCGTGACTGGATGGAGCGCGCCGCCTCGGTCTACCCGGACCGACTCGCGGGCTGGGGCGTTCGGCTGGTCTCGCTGCAGGCCTCGATCGTCGGCGACGCGGCGTCGCGGCTGATGCTCTTCCTCGGCGCGGTGCTGGTGTTGCTGCTCGCCGCCTGCGTCAACGCCGGCAACCTGCTCCTGGCGCGGGCGATCGCGCACCGCCGCGAGCTGGCGGTGCGGGCCGCGATCGGCGCGGGACGCGGCCGGCTCGCGCGGCAGCAGGTGATCGAGGGTGTCCTGATCGCCGGGTCGGCCGGGCTGCTCGGCCTTGGCTTCGCGGGGCTGGTGCTCCGGGTGGTGAGTCAGCTGCCCTCGTGGACGATCCCCCGTCTGGCGACCGTGGGGCTCGACCTGACGACGGTCGCTCTCACGTTGGCCGGCGCGCTCGCGATCGGCGGGGTGCTCGGCCTGGTATCGGCCTTCCTGGTGCCGGCCGATCCTTCGGGCGCGCTCCGGGCCGGACCGGCGTGCGGGCGGCGGGCGTCGCGCCCACCGCGCTCGCGGCGCGCTGGTCGTGGCGCAGGTGGCCCTCGGGCTGGTCCTCGTGGTGGGCGCCGGTCTCCTGGCCAGGAGCTTGGGCAGGCTGATGGCGGTGGATCCCGGCTTCCGGGTGGATCGCGCGCTGATGGCGACGATCGAGCTGCCCTCCGCGCGGTATCCGGACCCAGCGGCCCAGAGCCGGTTCTTCCTGGAGCTGACCGACCGGCTCGAACGCCTGCCGGGTGTGGTCTCCGCCGCCGCCAGCACCCAGGTTCCGCTCGAGGGCTACGGGATCAACTTCTCGTACTGGATCGAGGGCGACGGCCGCTCCGAGTCCGACCGCCCGAACGGCGACTTCCGGGTGGTGACGCCGGGGTACTTCGCGACGGCCGGGATCCCGATCCTGCGGGGCCGTGGGTTCGACGGGACCGACCAGGCGGGTGGCGTGCCGGTCATCATCGTCGACGAGACCCTCGCGCGACTGGAGTTCGGCTCGGACGATCCGGTCGGCCGCCGGATGAACGTGAGCTACGGGGGCGAAGCGGGACCCCGGACCATCGTCGGCGTCGTCGGCGCGGTGCGGCAGCGGCGTCTCGAGAGCGAGAGCTACCCCGGGTACTACCTCCCGATCCGCCAGGTCACCTGGTCGACCATGCGGGTGCTGCTCCGCGCCTCGGGCGACCCCGCCGCCCTGACGGAGTCGCTCCGGCGCGAGACGGCGGCCCTCGACCCCGCGCTCGCCGTGCGGGGCGTGCGGACCCTCGACGAGCATCTCGCGGCGGCCGTGGGGTCGCCGCGGTTCAACGCGCTCCTGATCGCGAGCTTCGCCGCGGTGACCCTGCTGCTCGCGCTCTCGGGCATCTACAGCCTGATGACCTACCTGGTGGCCCAGCGAACCCACGAGATCGGGGTGCGGATGGCGCTCGGCGAGCGCCGCGCCCAGGTCCGCCGGGCGGTGGCGGGCACCGGCGTTCGGCTCGCGCTCGTCGGCGTCGGGCTCGGTCTGCTGGCGGCGGCCGGGGTGGCGCGGCTGCTCCGCGAGCTGCTGTTCGAGGTCGGGCCCGGCGATCCGCTCACCTTCCTCTCCGCCGCGCTCACCTTCCTGCTGGTGGCCTGGATCGGCAGCTATCTCCCGGCCCGGCGCGCCAGCACCGTCGATCCTCTGATCGCGCTTCGGGGCGACTAGCGCGCCGGCGCGCGTTGCCAGGCTGCGGCCCTCCGGAGGCGGTGGTAGATTCGGCCAGCTCACCGCCACCACGACTCCGGAGGAATCCATGCGACGGGCCATCGCGGCGCTCTTCGTCGGCACAGCCGTCTCCGGACTCGACTCGCCGCTCGCCGCGCAGCAGGAGAGCTATGCGGAGCGGGCGGCGCGGATGTCGAGGGCCGCGGAAGCCCGAGGGCTGGCCGATCCGTTTCGCGGCATCATGACCTCGTCCGGTCCGGTCTCCGGTCTCTTCCCGGTCCGCTCGACCGGCGTCTCGACCGAGCCGGTGCGCGCCGCGGCGGCCGCGTTCCTCGCCACGCTCACGCCGGCCGAGCGAACCCGAACGCTCTTCGCCGTGGACGACGACGAGTGGCGGAAGTGGATGAACCAGCACTTCTACGTGCGTCAGGGCATGGGCTTCAAGGACATGAGCGAACGGCAGCGGGAGGCGGCGCTCGCGCTGATGGGCGCGTCGCTCAGCGCCAAAGGCCTCGAGCTGAGCCGCGACATCATGCGGCTCAATCACACGCTCGGCGAGCTCAACAACGACAACTTCGAAGAGTACGGCGAGTGGCTCTACTGGATCACCATGATGGGCGAGCCATCCGAGACCGAGCCCTGGGGCTGGCAGCTCGACGGCCACCACCTGATCGTCAACTACTTCGTGCTCGGCGACCAGGTCGTGATGACGCCGCTCTTCGTGGGCTCCGAGCCGGTGGTGGCGACGAGCGGCAAGTACCGGGGGACGGCCATCCTCCAGGAGGAGCAGCGGGCCGGCCTCGAGCTGATCCGCTCGCTCGACGAGGAGGCTCGTCGCGCGGCCACGGTCGAGGTGTCCAAGACCGGCAACAACAACCTGACCGAGGCGTTCCGGGACAACGTCACCCTCGACTACGCCGGGGTCGCGGCCAGCAGCCTCGGCGCCGAGCAGCGGGAGCGGCTCCTCCGCCTGATCGCGCTCTTCGTCGACAACCTTCGCGAGGGACACGCCCGGGTGAAGATGGAAGAAGTGCGGGCGCACCTCGACGAGACCCATTTCGCCTGGATCGGCGGGACCGATCCGGACGCCGTCTTCTATTACCGGATCCACAGCCCGGTGATCCTGATCGAGTTCGACCACCAGCGGCCGGCCAACCTGCGTCAGCTGTACGGCACGGAGCCGGTCCGGCAGCACATCCACGTCGTGGTCCGGACCCCCAACGGGAACGACTACGGCAAGGACCTGCTCCGCCAGCATTACGAGTCGCACCAGCACCCCCACTGACCCGGCGGGCGGCCGCTCCACGTTTCGAACCGAAACCCCTTTCGCGAGGGGATCGTACGGCCTGATCTATCCAGCCAGGGCCGATTCGTGTCGAACCTCTTCGCCGACATTCGTGTAGCCCTCCGCTCACTCCGCCGGAGCCCTGGCCTGGTGCTGGTGGCGACGCTCTCGCTGAGTCTCGGGATCGCGATCAACATCACGATCATCACCGCGCTCCAGGTCCTCATCCTGGAGCCGCTCCCGTACGACGAGCCGGACCGGCTGGTCAAAGTCTGGTCCACCAATCCGGAGCGCGGCTGGGACCAGACCAGCGTCTCGATCGCGGACTATGCGGATTGGGCCGATCAGGTGACGAGCCTCCGCCTGGCGGCGGCCGGTGGCGGCGACTACAACCTCGCCGACGCCGATCGCCCGGAGCGGGTCGGTGGCCTCAGAGTGACGGCCAACTACTTCGACCTGCTCGGGGTCGCGCCGATCCTGGGCCGCGGGTTCCGCGCCGAGGAGGAGACGCCGGGGCAGGGGCGGGTCGCGATGCTGGGGCATGGACTGTGGACTCGTCGCTTCGGCGGGGACTCGTCGGTGGTCGGCCGGAGCCTCCGGCTCGACGGGGTGCCCCACACCGTGGTCGGGGTGCTTCCCGACGCGCTCGACCTCGGGGGCGGCAACGACATCTATACGCCGCTCACGATCGATCGCGGCCTTCCGCGTCGCAATCGCGGGTACGAGGTGATCGGGCGGCTCGCGGCCGGGGCGACCATGGAGGAGGCCGCGCGCGAGCTCGACGCGGTGGCGGTTCGGCTCGAGGCCGAGTATCCGGTCGACAACGAGGGGATGCGGACCCGGGTGGTCTCGCTCAAAAAGGACTTCGTCGGCGACGAGGCGTCGCAGGCGGGCCTGATCTCGCTCGTGGCCGTGCTGTTCGTCCTGCTGATCGCCTGCGCCAACGTCGCGAACCTGCTGCTCGCCCGAGGGGCCGTCCGGGAGCGCGAGCTCGCGGTGCGGGCCTCGCTCGGCGCGACCCGGGGCCGGCTGCTCCGGCAGCTGCTGGTGGAGGGGGTGATGCTGAGCGTGGTCGGCGGGTTGGTCGGCGTCGGCCTCACCGCGCTCGGCATCCAGTGGCTGCTCAGCATCCTCCCGGCGGACATGCCGCGGCTCGATGAGGTCCGGGTCGGTGGCGTGGCGCTGGGCTACGGTCTCCTGATCACCGCCCTGGCGGGCGTCGGCTTCAGCCTGGCCCCCGCGCTCCAGTCGACCAGCGGCAATCTGGTCGGCCCGCTCCACGACGGGGGGCGCGGTGGGAGCGTCGGCCGCTCGGCGGGCCGGCTCCGCTCGGCCTTCGTGATCGGCGAGCTCGGGCTCGCGCTGGTGCTCCTCATCTCGGCCGGCCTCCTGATCAAGGCGGCGGTCCGGATGCAACAGCAGCCGCTTGGCTTCGACCGCAACGGGGCGCTCACCTTCCGGCTCAGTCTCCCGGCGGAGGAATACCCGGACAGCGCGGCGGTGAACGGCGTGCTGGACCGGTTGGTGGAGCGGCTCGAGGCGCAGCCGACCGTGAGCCGGGTCGGGATCGTGTCCCGGCTCCCGATGCGGGGTGGCGCCGCGACCTACTTCGCGATCGAAGGCCGCGAGGTGGACGAGGCCCGCCGTCCGGTCGTGCAGTTCCGCTACGCGAGCCCGGGCTATCTCGCCGCGATCGGCGCCCGGCTCGAGCGCGGCCGCTTCGTGGAGGCCACCGATCGGGGCGAGGCGCCGCCGGTGGTGATCGTCAACGGGGCCTTCGCGGAGCGTCACTTTCCGGACGCCGACCCGCTCACCCATCGGCTGGTCCTCTCCAGCGGCACCTATCAGATCGTCGGGGTGATGGCCGACATGGCCGAGTTCGGACGCGACGATCCGCCGCCGCCGGTGGCGTACTTCCCGCTGGCGCCCCGGGCGTCGCCGACCAGCTACGCGGTGGTGGTGCGCGGTCCCGGCGATCCCGCGGCGCTCGGGCCGGTGGTCCGGAACGCGCTGGCCGAGGTGGCGCCGACGGTTCCGACGTACGAGATGACGTCGCTGAGCGAGCTGATCGACTTCGAGGAGCAGAGCGAGATGATCATGCCCCGCCTGCTGACGGTCTTCGGCACGATCGCGTTGCTGCTCGCGATCATCGGCGTGTATGGAGTGATGGCCTACGTGGTCTCGACCCGCTCGGCCGAGATGGGCATCCGCCGGGCCCTCGGCGCCCACACCCGCCACATCGTGGGACTGGTCTTCTCGCACAGCGGCCGGCTCGCGGCCGTGGGCGCCGTGATCGGGCTTGCGCTGGCCGCGCTCACGGCGCGGGGTCTCTCGACCTTCCTGCTCGGGGTGAGCCCCTTCGACCCGACGATCTTCGCGGGGGTGACCGTCGCTCTGGTGCTGGCGGCGCTCGGCGCCTCGCTGGTCCCGGCGCTCCGCGCGACCCGGGTCTCCCCGACGGAAGCGCTCAAGTCCGACTGACGGGCGGCCGGCGCGGGGCCGTCTTGTTGACCTAAACAACTTATACTAAGTTGTTTAGGTCAGCACAGGCGAGCACCGCTCCGTGGCTCCTTCCGGTCGATCTCCTCCAAGGCACCCTCGATTTCCTGGTCCTCCAGGCGCTGGCCACCGGTCCGCGCCCTTGGCTTCGAAGTGTCCCGCTGGATCCGGGACGAAGCTCAGGCCAGGCCCTCTCGATCGGCGAGACGGGGGGCGCTCTATCCCGCCCTCCATCGCATGGAGCGGCGGGGCGCTCGAGTCCGAGTGGGCGATCGGCGATCGCCGCCGCCGCGCCAAGTACTGCGGTTGACCCGGAAGGGGCGGTCTCTGCTCGCGGCGCGGGAGGCGGAGTGGCGTCGCTACGTCGCGGTGGTGGGGCGGATCCTCGACGCGGCGAAGGGCTGACGGCCGGCGCCGATGGACTCGCGCCGCGGGAAGCTCTTCCGGCTCACGGGGCGTCGCGACGTCGAGCGCGACCTCGCCGACGAGCTGGACCATCACCTCGCGCTGGCGGAGGAAGAGGCCCTCGCGGCGGGCGCGGATCCGGCGGAGGCGCGGGGGGCGGCGGAGCGCGAGCTGGGTGATCGCGGGCGGTTGCTCGACGAGATGCGGACCATCGCGGCGGCGAGCCGTCGCGCGAACCGGAGGACGGAGCGGATGGGTCGATGGCTGTTGGAGATCCGGCGCGCGTGGCGCTCGATCCGCCGCGATCGTTGGTTCGCGCTCGCGGCGTTTTCGATGGTGGCCGTCGCGGTGGCCGCCAACCTCGGGATGTTCAGCGTGCTGAACGCCGCGTTCTGGCGCGCGCTTCCCTATCCGGACGCGGAGCGGATCGTCTCGGTCCGCGAGAGCTACGACGGCCGGCCGCTGGCCGTGGCCGGGGCGAACTTCCGCGACTGGCACCGCGAGGCGACCAGCTTCGCGGCGCTCGCGGCGCACACCTCGTGGTCGGGGACGCTGGTCCGGGCCGACCGCGCCGACCAGGTCGGGGTGGCGATCGTGACCCGCGACTTCGCGGCGGTGATGGGGGTGGCGCCCGCGGTGGGACGCTGGTTCGCCGATGAGGAAACCCGCGAGAACGGCGCGCCCGCGACCGTGATCTCGGATCGGCTCTGGCGGGCTCGCTTCGGCATGGCCGCCGACGTGGTCGGCTCGACGATCGAGGTGGACGGCTACCACCTGACGGTGGTGGGCGTGATGCCGGCCGCGCTCCAATATCCGTCGGGCGCCGAGCTCTGGATTCCGGCCGAGCTCTTCGGCGACAGCGAGAGCCGGACGGCGCACAACTGGAAGGTGGTCGGGCGTCTCGCGGAGGGCGTGGACGCGGCGGCTGCCACGCGATCCCTGTCGGACCTCACGGTCCGGATCACCAGCTCGGAGCCGGCGACGGAGTACCTGGCCAACGGCGCGCTGGTGCGGAGCCTGAGGAGCGAGCTGCTCGGGCAGAGTCCGAGCGTGCTGCTCGTGCTCCAGGCGGCGGTGGCGTTGCTCCTGCTGATCGCGGTCCTCAATCTCACCGCGCTCCAGCTCGCCCGGGCGAGCAAGCGCCGGGGCGAGACGGTGATGATCACCGCGCTGGGGGCCGGGCGGATGGACCTGGTGCGCCGCTCGGTGGCGGAGGCGCTGGTGCTCGCGGTGGTGGGTACGGGACTCGGCGTGGCGGCGTGGGTCGGGGTGCGGAGCCGGGTGGTGCCGGTGCTGGGCGAGGCGCTGCCCTTCGTGGGCACCCTTCCGCTGGATCTCCGGGTGATCGGATTCCTCGCCGCACTGATCGCGGTGGTCTGTCTGGTTGCCGGGCTGGTTCCGGCCTGGTGGGCCGCGCGAACGGCGCAGAGCGACGGCGTGGCGGCGCGGGGCCGCACGGTGGGGCCCGGCCTCACCATGCGGAGCCTGATGAGCGTCGAGGTCGCAGCGACCTACGTCCTGCTCGCGGGCGCGGCGCTCCTCGGCAAGAGCCTCGGCCGGATGCTGGATCAGCCGCTCGGCTTCGAGCTCGACAACCGCGTAGTGGTGGCGGTGGACCTGCCGAGTCAGCCCGGCTCGCCCTTTCGGGACCGCGAGCGGAACGCCGCGTTCTTCGAGCAGCTCGCCGGGCAGGCGGCGGCGCTGCCCTCGGTGCGACGGGTCGCCTTCGGGACGGCGGCGCCGTTGCTCGGGCGCTCGCCGGATGGTCGCGCGCGGATCGCGGGGACCCCCTCCGAGTCGAACGTGGACGGTGTGATCGCCGATTTCCGCGTCGCGAGCCCCGGGTTCTTCTCGGTGCTCGGCGTCCCGCTCGTCGCCGGTCGGGAGTTCGAAGCGACCGACCGGGCCGAGTCGCCGTACGTGGCCGTGGTGAACGAGAGCTTCGTCCGGCGATTCCTGCCCGGCGCCGAGCCGCTCGGGCAGCGAGTCAAATTCGGCGGGATGGACTGGGTCGACGAGGATCGCTGGGCCACCGTCGTCGGCGTGGTGGGCGACGTGCGCCAGCGCGGTCCCGGCGACGATCCGGTGCCCGCGGTCTACTACGACTACGCGCAGCGGCCGCAGCCGGGGCGGACGGGGCAGCTGATCGTCGAGCATGCGGGGCCCGCGCCCGTGGTGCTCGACGGCCTGCGTGGCCTCCTCGGGCGCGAAGCGCCGATGGTGCCGTTCCTGGGCGGGCCGCTGGCGGACGGGCTCGAGTCCGCGGTCGCCGGCCCGCGGCTCCGGACCGCGGTGCTCACCGGCTTCGCGATCGCGGCGCTGGTCCTCGCGGCGGTCGGGCTCTTCGGCGTGGTGGGCTTCGCGGTGGCGCAGCGGACCCGCGAGCTCGGGCTCCGGATCGCGCTCGGCGCCACGGCCGGCGGGGTGGTCCGGGCGGCCATCGGGCCCTCGCTGCTGGCGGTGGCGCTCGGGCTCGTGATGGGGGTCGGCGCCTCGGCGGTGCTCGGTCGGCTGGCGGGTGGTCTGCTGTTCGAGGTCTCCTCCCTCGACGCGGCCGCGCTCGCGGCGGCGGCCGTGCTCTTGGGGGGAGCGGCCCTGGTCGCGTGTCTCGGTCCGGTGCGGCGAGCGCTCGCGATCGATCCGAGCCGCGCGCTGCGCGAGGAGTGAGGCGAGGGGAGGTTCGCGTGGCCGGTCGGAGAGATTGGCTCTGGACGTTGGCTCTGGCGGTGGCCGCGTGCTCGACCGGCCCCGACACGGCCAACGATCCGGAGCAGGCACGAGTCGTCGCGGGCGACGTCGCCCGCTTCTGGGCCGCCGTGGACGCGGGAGCCACCCCCACCGATTTCCAACGCCTCTATCTCGATCAGGCGTCTCCCGCGCTCGAGCGCTTCGCCGGCCAGCGCGGCGTCACGGCGATCTCGCTCTCCAACATGCTCCAGGCCTTTCCGCGGTATCTCTCGGCCGCTCGACCCGCGCTCTCCGCGCTCGAGACCGAGGTCGAAGGCGTCCGGCGCCACTATCGCGCGATGGCGGCTCTGTACCCCGAAGCCGTCTTTCCGACGGTGACGCTGGTGGTCGGTCGATTCTCGACGGCGGGCACCATCGGTCCCGACGGGATCGTGATCGGCGCGGAGTTCTTCGGTGCGGGCCCCGGGGTGCCGACCGACGAGCTCGCCGAGTTCCAGGCGGCCAACGCCCGAGAGCCCGGCGAGATGCTGGTCGTGGTCGCCCACGAGCACGTCCACGTTCTGCAGGCGGAGCGGGGAGGGCTCTTGGGCAACGCCAGGACACTGTTGGAGCAGGCGCTGCTGGAGGGGAGCGCCGACTTCGTGGCCGAGCTGGTGACGGGCGAGAACCTCAATGCCGGTCTCTTCGAGTACGGTCTGACGCACGAGGCGGCGCTCTGGGCGGAGTTCCAGAGCGCGATGTCCGGCACCGACGTGAGCGGCTGGCTCTACAACCAGGGCGCCGTCCGGCCCGACGACCGGCCAGGCGATCTCGGCTACTTCGTCGGCTATCGGATCGTGGAGGCGTACTACCGGCGGGCCGCCGATCGGCGCCGGGCCCTGCGGGAGATCATCGAGGTCGACGACGCCACCGCCTTGCTCACCGCGAGCGGGTACGACGGGAGCGTCCCACCGGCCTAGCTCGCGTCGGGCCAGGGCTCGAAGCAGTCGTAGTTCCGCTGCCGCCGGATCTTGCCGTCCCGGATCTCGAGCACGACGGCGAAGTGAGCCCGCATCTCCGCGCCCTCGGCCAGGCTTCGTACCGGCACGGCGAGGGTGCCGACCCAGAGGACCTCGAGAATCACCGTGTCGCCCGCGGCGTGCGCGTGCCGCACCTCGTAGCGTTGGCCCGAGAGCACCTTGCGGCCCCGGGCCGCCGCGTCTTCGAGCGCGGCGAGATCGCGCTTGGCGCCGGTCGGGACGAAGAGATTGGGAAACTCCTCCTGGACGACGTCCGGCGCGAGGAACGCGGCGGCGCCGGGTCCCGCGTCGGACCCGCCGCTCGTGCTCTGCTCGATCGCGGCGAGATAGCGCCGGGTGAGCTCCAGGTTGGCAAGCTCACGCTCCGGCGCATGCGGAGCGGGCGAGAGGCCGAAGGCGGGCGGAGCGTCCGCCGCGCGCGGGGCGATGCCGGGGCTCACGGGGTAGGTCATCGCACGTTCCACCCATTGACCGGCCCGCCGTGGAAGAAGGCCCCCGGCGTCATCACCCCGTTCTGCTTGAACACCAGACCGTCCTTCATCACGAAGCGCACCTCGCGGAGCGCATCGATCGACGTCAGCGGGTTGCCCCGCACGGCGATCAGGTCGGCGGCCAGGCCGACTCGAATCGGGCCGCGGGTGCTCTCGGTCTCGCTGACCCGATAGCCGTTGACGGTCATGGCGCGCAGGATGTCGGCCGGCGGGATGCCCGCGGCCTTCCAGGTCTCGATGAACTCGATCGCCACCTGGCCGCGGGTCTTCCCGGGGACGTAGTAATCGGCGTCGGTGGAGAAGGTGAGCGGGACCTTGGTCTCCCAGGCGTTCTTGAGTCCGGCGACGGTCCGCTGGTAGCGCTCCGGCGTGGTGTGTCCGACCAGGGAGATCGGCGTCTCGGTGCCGGCGCGGAAGATCCCCTTCGCGGCCATCCGGCGGTGCATCTCCGGCGTGAGCCCCCGATCGTGAGCGATCGACCAGATCCCCGCCTCGATCGCGCGCTCCGCGCCGGCGACGGTCTGCACGTGCCCCTCGACCTTGAGACCGGCCTTGGCCGCCTCGCTGATGAAGAGCCGGATCTCGTCGGTGGTGTAGCCCCAGGGCTTGCAGTCGACGCAGATCTTGATCACGGTGGCGCCGAAGAGGGCGTTCTGGCGGACGGCTTTGACGATCTCGTCCGGGGTGTCGGCGTCGAGATACTCGGGGTAGACGATGTTCTTGTCCCTGGCCATCTCGGGCGTGGGCCAGAACTGGCCGCCCATCCCGCCGATGATGATGCCCGAGGCGACGATGGTGGGCCCCGGCAGCCAGCCCTGCTCGATCGCCCGGCGGAGGGCCACGTCGGCGTAGTTGCCGTTGTTGCCCATGTCGCGGACGATGGTGAAGCCGGCGTCGAGCATCTGGATCCCGTTCGACGCGGCCTGAATCGCCCGGAGCGGGGTGCCATCGAGCACGTAGGTCAGGTAGTAGACGTTGGACTCGGGCTCGTCCTTGTAGGTGAGGGCGAGGTGGTTGTGGGCGTCCACCAGACCCGGGAGCACGGTCTGATCGGAGAGGTCGATCACCGTGGCGCCCCGGGGAATCGCGACGTCGGCCCCGATCGCGGTGAACTTGCCGCCCTCGACCAGGATGATCTGGTTGCGGCTCAGGGTGCCGGCTTCCGGATCGATCAGGCCGCCGGCGCGAATGGCGGTGACCTGCGCGGCGAGCGCGCCGGGCAGCAGGGCGATCGCTACCGGCGAGAAGAGTCGGGCAAGGCGGGGACGCATGGGGAACCTCGGGCGAGGGTCGAAGTGACGTCGAGGCGCTGTCGGGTGCGCGAGCCGGACGGCTCACCCGGGTAAGATCTCCCCGCGCTCCTGAATTGGCGAGCGCCGCGCGGCCCCAGGACCCGACCGAGACGGGCTCGGCGCCAGGGCGGGGTGGCCGCGACTCGAACCGGAACGGCTGCGGGCAGCGGGGCTCCCCGCTGTCGGGGATCAGCCCGATTGCAGGGCGGAGATCGGATCGACCCGCGCGGCGTGGCGCGCCGGGATAAGGCCGGCGAGCGCGGCGACGACCACCAGCGCCGAGAGCACGGCGACCGCGGTGAGCGGATCGGTGGGCGTCACCCCGAAGAGCAGGCCGCGAATCGCCTTGCTGGTGAGCCAGGCGGCGGGAATGCCGACCGCCATCCCGGCCGCCGCGAGGGCCAGCGTCTCGCGCAGCACCTGGCGCCGGACCGCCCCCGGCGTGGCGCCGAGCGCCATCCGGACGCCGATCTCCTGGCGGCGCTGAGCGACGGCGTAGGCGATCACCGCATAGAGGCCGAGCGAGGCCAGGAGCAGCCCGAAGCAGGCGAAGCCGACGACCAGGAGGGCGATCGAGCGCCGGGTGAAGAGGGTGTCGTCCATCAGCCGCGTCAGGGTTCGAACCGTCATCGCCGGGAGGTTCCTGTCGACGCGGCCGAGCGCGGTCATCAGCGCCGGCGCGATCGTCGACGCGCCCTCCGGCGTGCGGACGACCAGGTCGATGACCTGGAAGTGCGGGCTCTGACGCATCGGGAAATACATCTCTGGTCCGGATGCTTGCTCGAGAGAGAAGTAGCGCGCCTCGCTCACCACGCCGACGACCTGCCGGATCACCCCCGAGCTTCGCAGACGCTGGCCGACGGCATCCCGACCTGGCCAGAGCAGCTGGGCCAGGGGCTCGTTGACGATGACCACGGGCTCGGCGGTGGCGTCGTCGGCGCGAGTGAAGGCTCGCCCGGTGAGCAGGGAGAGCCGCATCGCATGGAAGTAGTCACCGTCGATCAGGCGGACGAGCGGCTTCGGGCCGTCCTCTTGCTCCTGACCGGGAAGGTCGGCGTTCCAGCGCCGCCAGCCGAAGTTGTTCCCGAAAGGCAGGGCGTCGGTCAGCCCGGCGGTTTCGACACCCGGCACCGCCAGGACCTGCTCGAGCAGGGCGTCGAAGTACGCCACCTGCTCGGCGACCGTGCGATAGCTGGCGTCGGGATCGACCCGAACGGTTACGACTCCGCTCGGATCGAATCCGGGCTGGACTCGGAGCACGTTGATCAGACTGCGGGTCAGGAGCCCGGCGCCGGTGAGCATCACGCACACCACCGCCATCTCGGTCATCACGAGGGCACGGCGCAGCCGTCCACCGGCGCGGGTCGAGCCGCGGCCGCCGTCGGCGAGGGCGGCTTGGGGCGAAGTGGTCGAGATCTGGAGCGCGGGCAGGAGACCCGTGCCCAACGCGGTCACCGCGGTGGCCAGCACGGCGAAGAGCAGGGCGGAGCGATCGAGCCGCACGTCCTGGAGGAGCGGAATCGCCGTGCCCTGGAGACTGCCGATCATCCCGATCGCCAGGGTCGCGACCGCGATGCCGAGCAGTGCGCCACCCGTCGCGAGCACCGCGCCCTCGACCAGCAGCTGGCGGATCAGACGCCCGCGTCCGGCGCCGAGCGCGGCCCGGACCGCCATCTCGCGGCGGCGGGTCGCGCCCTTGGCGAGCAGCAGGTTCGAGACGTTGGCGCAGATCAGCAGCAGCAGGAAGCCGACCGCCGCCGCCACGACGCCGATCCCGAAGCGGAAGGCCCCCGCCACTCGGATCCGCAGCGGCGAGAGGTTGGGGTCGAGCTTGTTCCGCCGGTGATCGCCCTCGCGGCCGACGGGGAAGCGGCCGGCGATGGCCTTGGCCTCGGCCGCGGCCTGCTCCAGGGTCGCGCCCGAGGCGAGCCGGCCGATCAACGCGAGGGTGTTGCCGCGACGGTTGGTCTCCGGGGCGAGCGGAAACGGCTCGAACAGGTCGGCGGGCCGTCCGGGTGTGAAGGTGGCGGCGAAGTCGAAGGTGGGTGGCAGCACGCCGGCGATCGTCGCGGCCTCGCCGTCCAGTACGATGCCGCGGCCCACCACCGCAGGGTCGCCGTTGTAGCGGCGCTGCCAGAAGCCGTGCGAGAGCACCACGGTCCTGGGCGCGCCCCACCGGGCCTCGTCGGCCGTGAAGAACCGGCCTTCGGTCGGCCGAACGCCGAGCAGCGGGAAGAAGCCCGCGGTGACCGGCACCAGGGTGACCCGCTCGGGCGCGTCGTCCCCGGTCAGGCGTACGTCGCCCACGCCGTAGAACGGCGAGAACCCGGCGATGTCGTCGAAGGAGCGCGCGGCCTCGCGGAGCTCCTGCAGGTTGCGCACCTGGGTCGTCTGCGCGGAGAGATTGTCCGACTCGCCGTTGGCAATCCACACCAGCCGGTCGGCATCGGCGAAGGGCAGGGGACGGATCAGGAGCGCGTCGACCACGCTGAACACGGTCACCGAAGCCCCGATGCCGAGCCCGACGATGAGCAGCGCGGAGGTGGTGAGGGCTGCGTCGCGACGGAGCGAGCGGACCGCGGCGCGGAGGTCGCGCCAGAGCGAGTCGAGGAGCGGCACACCGCGCGTGGCCCGATGCGCCTCGCGGAGCTCGGTCAGGTTGCCCAGCTCCTGGCGGGCCAGGCGGCGGGCCTCCTCGCCCGAGGCGCCCCGGCGGAGATGCTCGGCTTCGAGCGCCGCCAGATGGAGCTCGAGCTCCTCGTCGAGCTCCCGGTCGTCGGCCGACCGGGTGAACAGGCTGGCGAGTCGCGCCAGCGCGCGGCGGAGCGCGGCGATCACGGGCGGGCGCCCGTCGCGCTCAGCAGCTTGGCCATCACCCCGGCGATCCGGGCCCAGTTGTCGGTCTCGGCGCGAAGCTGCTTCCGGCCGGCTCTGGTGATCGCGTAGAACTTGGCGCGGCGGTTGTTCTCGGAGCGTCCCCAGGAGGAGGAGATCCAGCCCTTCTGCACCAGCCGGACCAGGCAGAGGTAGATGGTGCCCTGGTTGACCCGGAGCAGGTTGTCGCTCAAGGACTCGATCCGGTGGGCGAGGCCGTAGCCATGGAGCGACCCCTCCTGGTCGAGGGTCTTGAGCACCATCAGGTCTAGGGTGCCCTGGAGAATGTCCGACCGCGTCTCGCCCACCGCTCCTCCTCTAAGCGTCCCAGAGAAGGGTGCGTCTCGACCTCTGGGATGTCAAGAGGAGCGCGGTGGGTCGGGCTCCCGGCGCCCCGTTTCCCGAGAGGAGAGCCTCTGGCGAGCGGTCCGGGGCCGGATCAGTATTCCTCCAGCTTCTTCGGATCGGAGCGGAGTGGGCCGATGGCGATCGAGTCGAGCCCGGGCGGGTCCGGCCAGCGTGGCGCGGGCTTTCCCGAGACCAGACCCTCCGTGCTCGTCGCGCTGGCCGGGCGGGACGGCGAGCAGCGGCGGGAAGCGGGCGAGCTCCTGTGCCGCGCCTACCGGGCGCCGGTGCTGGCGCTGGTCCGTCATCGCTGGCCGGGGAAGGAGGCGGACGCCGAGGACGTCACCCACGACTTCTTCGACGCGCTGCTGGAAAAGGACTGGCTCGCCCGGTTCGATCCGGACAAGGGCCGCTTCCGCACCTTCCTCCGGGTCTGCGCCGAGCGCTTCGCGGCCAACTGGCAGCAGGCGGCTGGTCGCCTGAAGCGGGGGGGCGGGCTCACCGAGGTGCCGCTCGACCTGGTGGCGGAGCTGGTCTCCGCCGAAGCGGACGATGCCGATCGGCGGTTTCGCGACGCCTGGGTGAAGAGCGTCTTCGGCCTGGCGGTGGAGGGGCTCCGCGACGAGGCGGCCACCGCCGGACGGGAGCGGCACTTCGCCATCTTCGAGCGCTACGACCTCGCCGACCATCCGGCAGGCGAGCGTCCGACGTATCGGCGGCTGGCCGAGGAGCACGGCTTGAGCGAGAGCGAGGTGGTGAACCACCTCGCCTGGGCGCGGCGGCGGTTCCGGGCCCAGGTGCTCGAGACCCTCCGCCGGCTCGCCGGCAGCGACGAGGAGTATCGCGAGGACGTCCGGGAGCTGCTCGGGGTGGATCCATGAGCGAGCTCTCGCCCGATGCGGTCGGACGCCTCAGGGATCTGATGGCGAAGCCCGAGCTGCCGGATCGCTATCGCCTGGTGGAGGTCGTGGGGCGCGGCGGGATGGGCGTGGTGTGGCGGGGGTACGACCGGGTGCTGGAGCGCGAGGTGGCGATCAAGCTCCTGGCCGAGCACGTCGAGGGCGAGGCCTGGGTGGCGCGGATGGAGCGGGAGTCGCGGATCCTGGCGCGGCTCGAGCATCCGGGCATCGTGGCCGTGCACGACGCCGGTCTCCTGCCCGACGGACGCGCCTGGTACGTGATGCGGCTGGTGCGCGGTGATCGGTTGGACGACGCGGCCGGGCGGTTCGGCGGCGTGGGCGACGCCCTCCGGGTGATGGACCGGCTGGCGGAGACGGTGGCCTTCGCGCACGCTGAGGGCGTGGTGCATCGCGATCTCAAGCCGGCCAACGTGATGCTCGGCCCGTTCGGCGAAGTGCTGGTGCTGGACTGGGGTGCCGCGCGTGGCGACACGAGCGCGGACGACCGTGCGTCGCCGGCGTCGTCGGCGCTTGCCGGCGACACGGCGCACGGCACCGTCATCGGGACACCGGGGTACATGGCGCCCGAGCAGGCCGCCGGGCTGCCCGCGGACGAGCGGAGCGACATCTACGGGCTCGGCGCGATCCTCCGGGATCTGCTCGCCGCCCTGCCGGGCGCGCCGCCGAAGCCGCTGGCCGCGATCCGCGACCGGGCCCTGGCCGCCGATCCGGCCGGGCGATACCCTGATGTCGTCGCGCTCCGGGACGATCTCCGGCGCTATCAGGACGGCGGGCCGGTGGCCGCCTATCGCGAGGGCCCGCTCGAGGTCGTCGCCAGGCTGGCCAGGCAGTACCGCACTCCGATCCTGCTGGTGAGCGCCTATCTCGTGATGCGGCTGGCGATTCTGTGGTTCCGGCGGATCTAGCTCAAGGATCTGGTCGGAGACGCGTAAGAGGAGCTACGGGCGGGTCGGCGCCAGGGCCGATCGCCCCTTCATCTCCAACCGGAGTGGTTCGATGAGCAAGCCCCTCTTTGGGCTGATCCTCGGTGGCGTGCTGGGAGTCTTCGATGGGCTGACGGCGCTGCTCTCCGCGCCCGAGGTCGCGCCGCAGATCGGCGGGATCATCGCCGGGTCGGTCGCCAAGGGTCTGGTGGCGGGCCTGGTGATCGGGTTCGTGGCCCGCAAGGTCGACAATCTGATGATCGGAGTGATCGTCGGGATGATCGTGAGCGGGCTGCTCGCGCTGCCGTTCGCGCTCGCGACCGATCCGACCACCGGCAAACAGTATTTCTGGGAGATCCTGATTCCCGGGATGATCGTGGGGCTGATCGTCGGCTACGCGGCGCAGCGTCACGTACCCAAGGCGAGGGCGTCATGAGCGTCCGAGTGAAGACCGGGTCGGTGGCAGCGGGAATGGCCCTCGCGCTTACGCTGGCGGTCCCGGCCGTCGGCCGGGCCCAGGGCGAGCTGCCGGTGCCCGAGGACTGGACCTGGCGGCTCGACGGCGCGCAGACCCTGGTCAGGGGCGGAGAGGTCCCGGCAGGCTCGTGGCAGTTCGTCGAGATGGCGCCCGGCTGGCACATGACCACCACCAGCCAGGGCGCTCAGCTCTTTCCCAAGGAGCGTCTGGTCAAGGGACGCTGGGGCGTCCGGGTCGAGCTCTTCCTCTTTCCCAATCCGAGCGACGGCGAGCTGGGTGTGGTCGTCGACGACCCGAACGCCTCGCCGGAGGGCTCGAGGCAGCTGCGCTTCGTGATGCGCCGCGACGGGATGGCGGCGCTCGTCGCGCGCCACGAGGGGCGCGACACCCTGCTCCTGCCCTGGACGAGCGACTCGGCCGTGGCGGCGCACGACGGCAAGAGCGTGACCAAGTACGTGCTCGAGCTGACCCACGACGGCGGGTGGTTCACCTTCCAGGTCAACGGCCGGGAGATGTTGGCGCTCCCAGGCGACCCGGAGCACCAGGCGCGGCCCGGGTTCCGGATCGGGCCGGGGCTCAACGTCCATCTCTCGCGCTACGACCTGCTGACCCCACTGGCGCCGCCGCGTCCCCGCCGGGGCCGCTGAGCGACGCGGGCTCGGCGCGTCCCGGGTCCACGACATCGACCGAGCAAGGCAGCCGGCTCTCGGTGGCGGTCGCCGCCGCCGAGGGACGGCTCCTGAGCGGAGCGGGGCGACGCCCGAGGGCGTCGCCGGCCCGCCTAACGGCGGACCGGGCCCAAACCCATCGCCTCCAGCACCAGACGCCCCAGCTCCTGCCGGAGCCTGCCTGCCAACTCGGCCCGGCTCGGGTCGCCGATCAGGTTGGCGAGCTCGAGCGGGTCCGCGTCGAGATCGTAGAGCTCGTCCTCTCCATCGTGGTGGAGCCAGTGGACCAGCTTGTAGGGCCCCGAGCGCACGGCGCGGTAGCTCAGGTCGAGCAGCCAGGGCATCGGGTTCTCGTGACTGGCGTACTCGATCAGGAAGGAAGAGCGCCAGCCGTCGGTCCGCCGCTCGAGGAGGGGCACCAGGGACCGCCCCTGAATCCAGCGAGGGATCGGCGCGCCGGCCAGCTCGAGCGCGGTGGGGGCGAGGTCGATCGAGAGCGCGAAGTCCGCGACCCGGCTTCCCGGGCGGGCCAGCGGCGGGTAGCGGATCAGGAGCGGGGCTCGGGCCGCCTCCTCGTAGGGGAGCCGCCGCTCGATGCTCAAGCCGTGCTCGCCGAAGAAGTAGCCGTTGTCGCTGGTGAAGACGATCGCGGTGCGATCGAGCCGTCCGCTCCGCTCGAGGGCCTCGAAGATCCGGCCGAGGCCTTCGTCGACCGAGAGCAGCATCTCGGCGCGGCGCCGGATGCTCTCCTCGCTGGTGCCAGGGTCGAGGATCCGTCCGAATTCGCGCTCGGTCTCGGGGGCCGACTTGTCGTCGAGCGCCCGGCGGACGGCCGGCTTGGCGGCCCGATCGGGGAGGCCGACGTTGCCGCGCCGGGCGAAGACCCGTCCTTCGTAGCGGCCCTGATGTCGTGGCGCGGGCAGGTAGCGCATCCCGACGCTCAAGTCGATCGAGCCGTCGTCGAGCTGGCGGGCGTCGGGGTGGATCGCCTTGTGGGCGAGGTAGAGGGCATAGGGCCGATCGCGCTGGCGCTCGATGAAGCCGATCGCCCGGTCGGTCAGCAGATCGGTGACGTAGCCCTGGACGCGGTGGAGGGCGCCGTTCTCAAAGAGGTCGGGATCGAAGGTCTTGCCCTGCCCTGGAAAGCTGACCCAGTAGTCGAACCCAGGCCGAGGCGTCGGATCGTTCCCCATGTGCCACTTCCCGATCATCGCGGTCTCGTAGCCCGCCCGCTGGAGCTCCTGCGGATAGGTCTGGAGCCGGTGGCTCTGGAGCGACCGGGCGACGTTGTCGAGGATCCCGTGTCGCGAGGGGTACTGGCCGGTGAGGATGCTCGCGCGGTTCGGCGAGCAGAGCGGGGTGACGTTGTAGGCCGCGTCGAAGGTAACGCCCTCGGCGGCGAGGCGATCGATGTTGGGCGTGGCGACGTAGGGGTGACCGGCCGCGTGGTACTCGTCGAAGCGGAGGTCGTCCACGACGATCACGATGAGATCGGGCCGGGGGGGCTGGGCGGCGACCGGCGCCGCCACGATCCCGAGCGTGGCCAGAGAGAGGAGCCGTGAGGGGAGCGAGAGCACCCTCGAATCTACTCCCCGGCCGAGCCTCGGCGAGCGGGACCCGGTTACGTTGCGTCCTTCCAGAACCACGCCCGGAGCAACGATGACGATCGTGAACCGCCGCTACGTGCTCGCCACCCGTCCGGAGGGCGCGCCCACGGTGGCCAATTTCCGCCTCGAGGAGCAGACCATCGATCCGGATCGGCTGGCGGAGGGCCAGGTGCTGGTTCGGAATCGGTTCCTGAGCGTCGACCCGTACATGCGCGGCCGGATGAACGACGGGCGCAGCTACGCCGCTCCCCAGGCGCTCGACCAGGTGATGATCGGCGGCACGGTCGGAGAGGTGGTCGCGACCCGGCACCCCCGCTTCGCGGTGGGAGACCAGGTGGCCCTGATGGGCGGCTGGCAGGAGTACGCCGTGGCCGACGCCACCACGCGGGGCGCGATCCGGCCGGTGGACGGCTCCGCGATCCCGCTCTCGGCCTATCTCGGTCCGGTGGGCATGCCGGGGATCACGGCCTGGATCGGCCTGACCAGGATGATCGAGCCGAAGGCCGGCGAGACGGTGGTGGTGAGCGCGGCGAGCGGCGCGGTCGGGAGCGTGGTCGGTCAGCTGGCCAAGCTCCGGGGTCTCCGGGCGGTCGGGATCGCGGGCGGGCCGGCCAAGTGCGCCCACGTGCGCGACGAGCTCGGCTTCGACGCCTGCGTCGACTACAAGGCCCATCCCGACCAGCGCTCGCTGGTGCACGCGCTCAAGGCGGCCTGCCCCTACGGGGTCGACGGGATCTTCGAGAACGTCGGCGGCACGATCCTCGACGCGAGCATGGCCCTCACCAACGACTTCGGCCGGATCGCGATCTGCGGGATGATCGCCGCCTATCAGGGCGATCCGATTCCGATGGCGGCCCCGTTGCTGATCCTGACGCGACGGCTCACGGTGCGGGGCTTCATCGTGAGCGAGCACCAGACCCACTGGGCCACCGCGCAGGCCGAGCTCGCGGCTCACGTGGCGTCAGGCAAGATCCGCTACCACGAGACCGTCTCCGCGGGAATCGAGTCCACGCCCGACGCCTTCTTCGGGCTCTTCGAGGGGCGGAACCTGGGCAAACAGCTGGTCCGGCTCTACTGAGTCGGGCGGCAGGTGGCGGAACGCGAAGCGGCCAGGAGCGCGTCGCGCTCCTGGCCGCCTCGATGCATCCGAGCCAGCGCTCAGTTCAACGGGCAGCCCTGCTCGTTGAGCTTGGCGAAGCGGTCCTTGAGGGACTCGTAGTCGCCGCCGGGGAACGCCGCGTTGAAGGCGGAGACCACGTCCGCGGTGGAGAGGTCGAAGCTCACGCCGGACGACGCGGCGTTGAGCAGCGACGCCACGGTGTGGCGACCCAGCGCCTTCAGCCCGCCGCCACCCTGCCCGAGGACCTGCACCAGCGTCATGCCGGGGAAGGCGTTCTCGAAGTAGGTCGAGAACAGCTGATTGGGCAGGTAGGGATTCGCCCACGAGTCGAAGTGGTGCGCCTGCTTCCAGTAGCCGGGCGTGCAGCCCTCACCACCAGCCGGCGGGGGCGGCGGCGGGGGCGGCTCGGTGACGTTGTAGAAGACGGCCAAGACGCCGCGAATCGTCGAGGTTCCGCCGCCGGCGATCACGTCGCTCACCGTCGGGCCGCTCTCGGTCCGGGTGGTCAGGGTCGGTCCGCTGGTCAGGACGGTCACGTCGACCCGGTCGAGCAGGTAGCCGGCGGGGACGTTCTCGGTCACCGTCACGTTCCCACCGGCGCCGCCGACCAGGGCGATCACCTGGCAGTCGCCGTCGGCGAGCGAGGCCTGCCCGTTTGTGGTCGTGCCGGTGTTCTTGTTGAAGACGGTGTAGGAGAAGGTCGCGGCCGAGCCGTGCTTACAGATCTCGAACTCCTCGAAGTCCGCGGCTCCCGCCCCATTGCGGACGACGAGGGCGTCAGGCCGCGGGCCCGTCGGGTCGGCGGTCGGTTCGGTGGACTGGCACGCGGCCAGAGCCGCCAGCGCGGCCAGTGAAAGCAGCATCCGCATCGGTGAAGCTCCCTGGGGT
Organism: Gemmatimonadales bacterium; assembly: GCA_041390205.1. GTDB lineage: Bacteria > Gemmatimonadota > Gemmatimonadetes > Gemmatimonadales > GWC2-71-9 > SHZU01. The sequence continues at coordinate 4,720 of JAWKQJ010000025.1, read as the reverse complement.
GTGGGTTTCGGTGTCCCGGGAGCCCGGCGGTCTTCGAGAGACCCGTGGCTTTGCGACCCGGCCTCACGACCGGTGTGCCCTTGGCGGTTGGGGCCGCCAGGGGCAGGCCCAGTGCCAAGGGCGGGGGCGGCAGAGCGCCGCGCGGATGGGGATGGTAAGTCGATCAGTATCAATGGCTTCCGGGGCCGGGTTCGGCCAGGGGCCAGCAACGATCGAATGGCGAGGGCGCCACACCGCCGAGGCCGGGCCTCAGCATCGGCGCGGATTCAGCTCTTGGAGCGGGGCGGTCCGTCCGGCGCGTTCACCTGCACCTCGAAGGTGAAGGCACGGCTTTCGAGCGGCTGCAGCGCACCCACACCGACGACCTGGCGCTCGATCTCATCGCCGCGGTCGTTGCGGATGGTGAGCGTGACGGTGTATTCCCAGGCCTCGCCCTGCTCCGGGTGCTTGATCGAGCCTTCGATCTTGAGCGGCGTGAAGGTCGACTCCGGCCGCTCGGCGGCGGCCGGGTCGAACCGGAGGTGGTGCCGGCAGGCGGGGCAGATGGCCGCGCTCTCCAGGATGGTGACCCGGCAGTGGGGGCAGGTCCGGGTGGCCCCCACCGACCCGTGGCGCGCGGTGCTCACTTCGCCGCCGCCGCCTCCAGCTTCATCTTCGGCAGCTGGGCGCTCTTCTCCGTGGTCTCCCAGCCGAACTCGGCCTGGCCCCGCATCCGGGATCCGGCCGCCACGGTCAGGGAGCCGGCCTTGAGGTCGCCGTTCAGGACCCCGGTGGCCAGGAGCTCGACCCGGGCGGCCGACTCGACGTTGCCCTCGAGCTCGCCGCCGATGACCACGGTGCTGGCCCGGACGGAGCCGGTCAGCTTGGCGCCCGACTCGATGGTGAGGTCGCCCTCGACGTGGACGTCGCCCTTGAAGCGGCCCGCGAGGCGGACGTTGCCCGCGCCCTCGATCTTGCCCTCGATCGTGAGCTCGGCGGCGATGATCGACTCCTTGGCGTCACGGGGACGCGGGGCGTCGTAGCCGGTCGGGGCGTAGCTCGGTCGCTGCTCGGGCTCGGTCTTCATCGTGGGCTCCGGGGGCATGGGCGGGGAGTCCTTCTTGGAAGCGCTGTCCTTCCAGATAGCCATGGCTCGTGATCCTTGCGTGGTAGTCGTCGCAGAGGGAGCGCCGCGACGGCGCATCAACGGAGTGGACGGCCGACTCGGTGTCCGCTTGCACACCCGAAGTCCCAATCTACCGCTTGGTCGGCCGGACCGCGCCCCGGAGTCAGCGCCAGGTCGTTAGGCCGGAGCCGCCCGAGGTCCGATCGCCGACGCGGCCCGCCAGGAGCGGGGCCGAAGTGAGGATCGAGAAGCCCTCGAATTCGAAGAGGACGCGCTGGCCGGAGAGCTCGGAGCCGGTGACCTGGCCCGCCCGCACCAAGCGGATCGCGGCGAGGGCCCGCTCCGGGCCGGAGGGGTCGGCGGAGACGGTGTTGTGGGCGGGCAGCAGGCGACGGAGGGCCGGCGCCAGGGTGGCGAGCCGGGCCATCGACCGCTCGTAGGCGTCGAGGTCGGTCTCCGGGACGTAGAGCCAGATCGCGGCGTCGTAGTAGCTGTCGCCGGTCCAGAGAAGGCCGTGCTCGCGGTCGAGGAGCGCGGTCGCGTCGGGCGTGTGACCGGGGACCGCCAGCACCTCCAGCACCCGGCCGCCGAGGTCGATCGTCGCGCCGTCGGCGACCTCGCCCGAGGCCGACCACGGCCGGGTGTGAAAGCCCGCCGTATCCGCCCCGGCCGGCCCGGCGCCGCAGAAGCTCTCGGGCGCCACCTCGCCGGCCAGCTCCTGGTGGGCGAAGCCCGCCTGATTGGCGCGGGTGTACGGGGTGTCGAGTGCCAGCACCGTCTCGAACTCGGCGTTGCCGCCGACGTGGTCGTAGTGCGTGTGCGAGTTCAGCACGGTGACGGGCCGATCGGTGAGCCGCTCCACCACGGGGCGGAGCGGCACCAGGCCGAGCCCGGTGTCGAAGAGGAGCGCCCGATCCCGGCCGACGATCAGGTAGGAGATGGTCTCCTGGAACTGGCGGGGCTCGGCGATGGAGTAGACCCCGTCTTCGACCTGGCGGATTTCGAACCAGTCCGAGCCCGCGTCGACCGTCGGGAAGGCTTGGTTACCCGGTCGCGGAAGCTGGTCGCACCAGCGAATCTCGGGCTCGGTGCGTGGGGCGGGGCAGGCCATGACCGATCCCGCGATCAGGAGAGCAAGGCGGCGCCCCGAGCCAGTCAGCGCGCCGCCGCGAGCGCGAGCCGGCCGGTCGGCGACCTTCACTGGCAGACCACGCGGACGCTGGGACCGGACGTGGGCGCGGTCGGCCCCTCGCGCCGGGTCAGGTTCCGCACTCCGTGGGCCACGCCGAGCAATCGGTCCGCGATCGCCGTCATGGCAGGAAGGTAGGGCGGCGACGGAGGGTCCGCCAAGCGCGCCGATCGCGGGAAAGCGGCTTGGCTGCCCTCCATGGTCCCGAGATCCGCTACGGTTCCGAGGCGGCGGACGGGCTTAAGCGCTCGGGGCCGGGTCCGGACTCACTGCCCCAGTCCGCGCGGGCGATCGCCGCGAGGGCGAGGGTCACGACGAGCGCGCCAAGCCCGAAGACCGAGGCCTGCTGGAGGCCGGTCATCGCGCCGCCGGTCCCGGTCAGCCGACGGAGCCCCACCGCGACCACGACGACGCCGAGACTGAGCGGCAGGTGAGCGACCAGCCACAGCGTGAGCCGGCTTCGGGAGGGCGACCCCGCCGTTCGAGGCGCCGCCGCGCGGAGGTGATCGAAGTAGAGCCACCAGAGGAGGAAGGTGAGCGAGAGCGAGAGCAGCGCGGCGCCCGCGGCGGTCGGGGTCCAGGCGTGCTGCTGCTTCATGCCCGCCATCAGCCCGGCCACGGACTCGCCGAGCATGATCAGCGTGAAGAGACCGAAGCGCTCCGGAAGGTGCCCCGGATGGGCCGGCGCCCCGCGGCCGTCGCGCTCGGCGACGAGCGGCACCAGGATCTCGACCACGAGCGCGAGGAGCCAGACGCCGTAGCGAAGCGGGGGCGGCAGCAGGGCGGAGCCGAGCCAGAAGACGGCGGCGATCGCCGTGCCGGCGGCATAGCGGCGAGTGAGCCGACGGCTCCCGGGGTCGGGCACCCGGTGGTACTGGGCCGCGAGCAGCAGCCGCATCACGCCGTAGGCGGCCGCGAAGCCCGCGATGTCGCGGCCGCCGAGATCAGCCTCGACGTTGGCCGCCATCACCGCCACGAGGAAGACCTGGCCGCCGGTCAACAGGCGCTGCGCTCCGTCGTCCGGGTCGAAGCGGGTGGCGAAGAAGGTGTGGCCGGCCCAGGCCCACCAGATCAGCGCGAATGGCAGCCCGAGCGCGAGCATGGCGGCGAGGTCGTAGGCGCGGCCGAGACCGGCCCCGACCTCCGCCACAGCGCTGGCGAAAACCAGGTCGAAGAAGAGCTCGAGCCAGGTGGCGTGCCGCTCGCCGCCCGGCGAGACCTGCCTAACGTTGAACCACACGGAGCGCGTGCCCGTCCGGGTCCCGCACCACGACCCCGCGCGAGAAGCCGACGGCGCGATCCGCGATCTCGGTGGCGCCGCCGGAGACGAGTCGGAGCCCCGAGCTCGCGGCGAGCCCGACGGCGTCGCCGGCGCGGGCGACCAGCGTCGTCTGCCAGTGGACCAGGTCGTTCGACTTCGCCTCGGCCGGGTAGGGACGCCCGGTGCGGGGGGCCAGGTATTCGAGCAGCTCGACGCCCGGCCCCGCGCTCAGGCGGAGCCCCGTGATCAGGAGACTCGCGCCCTCCACGTTGTTGAGACGCGCCTGCTCGGGGCCATAGTTCCGGCTCTGTCCGGCCACGGTGAAGCCGAGCAGGTCGCGGTAGACGGCGAGGCTCGCCTCGGTGTCCTCCACCACGATGGCGGTGTGGTCGATGCCGAGAAAGGTCGGCGCGCCCGATCCGCGTTGCCACCGGGGGTCGCCCTTGCCGGCCGGAAACCAGATCGCCTCGAGGAAGTGGCCGTCGGGGTCCTTGAAGTAGAAGGCGCGGATGCCACCGGCGTTGGGGTTCGAGTCGGGCAACCGCTGCGGGCCCGTGGACGCGTGCCGCACCTTGTGGGCGCGGAGCGTCGCGTAGGCCCGGTCCATGTCGCTCACCACGATCGCGACGTGCTGGAACCAGCGGTCGTTGCCCCGATTCTCGACCGGGAGCGGACGCCCCTCGGGTGCCAGGTACTGCGACAGCTCCAGTGTATCGGTGCCGAGCGCCAGTCTGGCGACCCTGACCCGCGCCCCGAAGACACCGCTCAAGCGCTCCTCGGCCTCGCCCACCCGCTCGGCTTCCCCCGCGGCCACGAAGCCGAGCACGTCGGTGAAGAAGGCCACCGATCGGTCGAGGTCCGAGACCGTGAAGCCGACGCTCCCGACCCGGGCCAGCTCGATCCGCTGGTTGGACGGTGCGCGCTGGGCCAGGGCCGGCAGCGCGGCGACGAGCGCGAACCAGATCGCACCGACGAACGTCCTCATCGAAGCCGCTCGAGCAGGTGATCCCCGACGCGGAGGGCGTTGGCCATGATGGTGAGCGCCGGATTGACCGCGCCGCTCGAGGGGAAGAAGCTCCCGTCGACCACGTACAGGTTGTCCACCTCGTGCGCCCGGCAGAACGGATCGAGCGCGGACGACTTGGGGTCGCGGCCGAAGCGGATG
>JAWKQJ010000024.1:0-73015 GCA_041390205.1 Gemmatimonadales bacterium | reverse complement strand
ACGCCCAGCTTCTTGAGCGCCATGTGCAGCTCGCCCGACTGCGGCGACGGCACCCGCGGATCGCCCGCCACCACGTGGACCATCGTCGGCGTCTTGGCGTTCTTGATGTACTTGAGCGGCGACACCTGCCAATAGGCGTCGAAGTTGTCGTAGGGCAGATCCCCACCCATGTACCACTGCCGATTCCGCTGCACGTCGCTCTGGGCGTACATCGAGATCCAGTTCATGGTGCCGGCGCCGCTCGAGATCGCCTTGAAGCGATCGGTGTGGGTCAGGATCCAGTTGGAGTAGTGGCCGCCCGCGCTCCAGCCCATCGCCCCCATGCTGTCGGGATGCGCCATCCCCTTGGCGATCAGGTTGTCGACGCCCGCCATGATGTCCTGGAAGCCCTTGTCGAAATACTTCCCGACCCCGGCCGTCTCCATCCGGTGGCGCTCGCCGTAGTTGGCCGAGCCGCGATAGTTCGGCAACAGCACCATGTAGCCGGCGCCGGCGTAGATCTGCGAGCCGTACCCGTCGTTGAAGCCGAGCACGTCGGCACCGGCCGGTCCGCCGTGGATCTGCACGATCAGCGGATAGCGGCGGCCTTCCGTGTAACCCACCGGCTTCACCAGCACGCCGCTGATGGTCTTCCCGTCCTTCGACTTCCAGGTGACTTCCTCGACCCCGCCCAGCGCGAAGCCCGCCACCTGGGGGTTCGCGTTGGTGAGCCGGGTCCAGCGCGACTTGGCGGCGAGGTCGGCCTCGGACCGCGCCAGGTAGATGCTCATCGGATCGGCGGCGCTCTCGTGGCTGACCAGGATGAGGCCGGTGCGGTCGTCCCGCCCCGCGAACGTCACCGCCCGCTCCTCGGTGACCGGCGTGACCCGGTCCGCCCCGACGTCGAGCGCCATGACCTGGCGGGTGACCTCGATGCCGGCGTTGAAGTAGATCGTGCCGCCGTCCGCCGACCACCACCCGATCGTGAGCGGGCCGTCGAAGCTCTGGCCGAGCTTCCGCCACTGCCCGCCGGCGTCGCCGGTCCGGCGGAGGTAGATCTTCGGGTCGCGCATGTACTGGAAGTCGTTCGAGGCGGAAAAGCCGATCCAGCTGCCGTCCGGCGAGAAGCTCAGATTGCTCTCCCCGATCTCGAGATTGTCGGTGAGCCGCTCGACCTTGCCGGTCGCCACCTCGAGGAGATAGAGGTCGTTGGCGTTCCCCGCCTCGGTGATGGTCCTGGTGTAGCGGTCGTTGCGGGCCCCCTCGAAGCCGACCCACTTGGCGTCCTTCGAGACGGTCACGCCCTCGACGCTGTAGTCGCCGCCCTGGGTGAGCCGGCGCTCCGCCTTGCTGGCGAGGTCGAGCACCCAGAGATGATCGAGCGGCCGGTCCGCGTTCTGGATGTCGACCGTGAACTTGTTCTCGCGGCGCGCCTTCTCGTCCTTGTCGACCGACTCCGGCGCGGTGAAGAAGACCTGGCTCCCGGATTCGGTCGTCGCCCACCAGGCGATCGGCGTGGCGTGCTTGGTGAGCTCCACGGGCTCGGCCATCCCGCCCATGATCTGGGCGACGGGCAGCCCCCAGAGCTGCTGCTCGTCGCGCTTGCCCGCCGCGTAGATCAGCCACTGGCCGTTCCTGGTGAACTCGAAGCGGCCGACGCCGTCCTTGGCGCTGGTGATCTTGCGGGCCTCGCCGCCGTCGGTCCGCATCGCGTAGAGCTGGCTCCCGGCCGACTCGCCCGATCCGTCGCGGTTGGAGCTGAAGACGAAGAACGACCCGTCCGGCGCCCAGGTCGGGTTGGCTTCGTTCTTCTTCTCGGTGAAGGTGAGCTGCTTGGTCGAGCCGATCCCCGACGTAGTGGAGACCAGGTAGATGTCGGTGTATCGGCGGGCTTCCTTCCAGTCGGGCACCGACAGCGTATAGAGCAGCCAGCGTCCGTCGGGACTCAGCTCTGGGCTGCCGGCCTGACGGAGCTCCTGCATGTCGAGGAAGCTCATCGGCCTCGCCTGGACCGCCGGGACGGGCTGCCTGCCGGCTTCGATCCCATCGACGTAGGTGACCGGCCGCTGCGCGGTGGCCCGATTCGCGGCGAGCAGCGTGAAGCCGACGGCGACGAGCGCCCCTCGGCGGACGAAGGGTGCAAACATGACGGTGCTCCTGGCGGGTGGTCGGTCGCTCGATCTTCCGGAGAAACTTACCGGTCTCCCGAGCCTCGGGCCAGCAGACTCGAGCGCCGTCGGCTCAGGGCACGGTGAAGAGCGCCGCGCGGCTCTTAGCCGGAATGTCGCCCAGCCAGGCCGCCCGGAACTTGCCGCGGTTGGCCTCCGCCTGCTCCTCGATCGCGGCGAGGGTCGCCGTGAGGTTGGGAATCGCGGCGCAGCTCTGATCCCGATACCGCGCCGCCGTCGCCGCGTAGCGACTCAAGAAGCTCTCCATCTCGGCCAGGAGGTCCTCGTAGCGGGTCAGCATCGCCCGGACCTGGTCGATCTGGTAGTTCGTCTCCACCAATTCGTCCTGGATCCCGATCGACCACGGTCGCGTCAGCGCGGCCTCGCGTCTCGTGGCAAAGTAGCGGTCGACGGCGTCGTTGACCGGGGAGCGGACCGTGCTCGCGCTCTCCTGCTTGAGCCTGGCCCACCCGCGCTCGGCGCCCACGGTGGCCGTGTAACCGACCAGCGTGGCGTCGCCGTCACGGAGGAAGGCGCGGAGCCGCCCGTCGATCGAGGCCATCTGCTGGCGCGCGTCGCTCGCATCGCGGCTCGCTTTGGTGGTGAAGTCGAGCACGCAGCTGATCTTCGCCAGGGCCTCGTCCTTCTCCTTCGGCTTGGCCGACGAGGTGAAGAGCGAGGCCAGCGAGGCCGCCACCGAGACGATCGGGTTCTTGAGCAACAGGTCCGGCAGCTTGAAGCCGCCGTCCGAGCTCTTGCCCACGCTGCTGATCTGCTGCCGGAAGGCGGGGCTGTTGAGCGGATTGGCCGCGTCCTCGAAGCGGGCGAGACTGGTCGCGAGACTGGTGCTGAAGTCGAGCTTCTCGGCGTTCCGCATCATCACCCGCAGGATCTCAAGCCCGGTCTGATAGCGCACGGTCTGGAGGTCGAAGCGGCCCTCGATCCGCTTGACGTTGAGCTCCTCGAGCAGCGCGAGCCTGGTGCTGTCGCGACGCATCGCGGCCGCGAGGCTCTGGAGCGAGGTGCCCACGCTCCCGTCGCTCGAGGCGACGGCCGCGATCCGCTGCTCGAGATCCATCAGCTGGCCGGCCTGAGACTGACGCAGCGCCTCCCGCCGCTCGACCAGCATCTCGAGCGGTCGGGCCTGCTGCGCGGGGGCCGCCGGAGCAATCAAGCACAGCGCCGCCGCGAGGCTTCCGACTCGCCGGTGAGTCGTCTGGCGCCTGGTATGGTCGAGGTCCTGCCGTCGCATCGCATCACCCGCGGGATGGTCCCATGGAACGCGCAGCCCGACGCGCGGCGGGCTCATCGCTGGTCCCGCAAGACGCCAGACCGCTCGAAACCCGAGTCGGCCAGTCGGCGAGACTCCGCAAGGAATTGTCTGAACGGGCCTTCATTCGTGGCCGAGCAGGAGGCCCATCTGTATCGAATCGTTGCGAGGAAGGTCGGCCATTGGAACGACCCGTGTCATCCCGGTGAACGAAAATGCATCCCTATGGGGTGGAAGGACTTAAGCGGCTCTGCGCACGGCCTTTGCTTGATCGGAGGTCACCTGACAGGGAAACGCGGTGTTCTCGAGCAAGCGCGGGATCGACTTCAGCGACCGTCTCCTCCGCCCGGCGCGCCTCGCCTGGGCGGCGCTCGGCGTAGCCCTGCTCGCCATCGCCGGTCCGCTCGCCGCCCAGGATCAGGACGTGAATCCGCATGGCCGGCTGGCAGTGCCGTGCGCCACCTGTCACAGCGCGGACGGCTGGAAACCGGCGGTGATTCGGAAGTCGTTCGACCACCGCTCGCTCGGCTTCGGGCTCGAGGACGCCCACGGCGCGGTGAGCTGTTCCGGCTGTCACAGCTCGCTCCAGTTCGATCGGGTCGAGCGCACCTGCGCCGGATGCCACCAGGACGTTCATCGGGGCGAGCTGGGGCAGGACTGCGCCCAATGCCACACGACGCGGGCGTTCACGGATCGGGCGCCGCAGGCGCGGCTCCATTCCTTCACGAACTTCCCGCTCGAGGGCGCCCACCAGGGCGTCGATTGTCGAGCCTGCCACAATCCGGCCGGCAACGGCACCCTGGCCTTCCGGGCGACCCCGACCGAGTGCGTCAGCTGTCACCAGGGTGACTTCGACCGCACCACCACGCCGCCGCACGCGTCCGCGGGGTTCCCGGGCAACTGTACGATGTGCCATGGCTCGGTGACCTTCCGCGGCGCGCGGTTCGATCACCAGACCACGAAGTTTCCGCTGACCGGCGCCCATCAGGCCACGGCCTGTCTTTCCTGCCACACGGACAACGTGTACATCGACAAGCCGTCGGCGTGCATGGCGTGCCATCAGGCGGATCACGCTCGCACCGAGCGGCCACCCCACCTGGCCGCCGGCTTCAGCAACGACTGCGAGGCCTGTCACACGACGACGGCCTGGGCCGGCGCGCCGTTCGACCATCGGACCACGAAGTTCCCGCTCCAGGGCGCCCACCAGGCGACCACTTGCGACCGGTGCCACGGCGACGGGACCTACGTCGGCAAGCCGACGACGTGCGTCTCGTGCCACCAGACCGACTTCAGCGAGACCACGACGCCGCCCCATCAACCGGCCGGCTTCAGCACCGTCTGCACCGACTGCCACACCGAGGTCACCTGGACGGGCGCCCGGTTCGATCACGGGACCACCCGGTTCGCGCTCACCGGCGCCCATCTGGCGACCTCCTGCGACCAGTGTCACGGCGACGGCGTCTACGGCGCCAAGCCGACCGCCTGCGTCTCGTGCCACCAGAGCGACTTCGCCGGCACGACCACGCCTCCGCATCAGCCGGCCGGGTTCAGCACCGACTGCACCTCGTGCCACTCCACGGCGACCTGGAACGCGGCGGAGTTCGATCACGCGACCACCCAGTTCCCGCTGACCGGCGCGCACCTCGCGGCGACCTGCGCCCAGTGTCACCAGGACGGCGTCTACGTCGGCAAGCCCGCGACCTGCGTCTCCTGCCATCAGACGGAGTTCGCGGGCACGAGCACGCCCCCACACCAGTCGAGCGGCTTCAGCACCGACTGCGCGGCCTGCCACACGACGATCACCTGGAACGGCGCGCAGTTCGACCACCAGCAGTCGCAGTTCCCGCTCACTGGCGCGCACCTCGCCACCACCTGCGAGCAGTGCCACTCGGACGGGGTCTACGCCGGGAAGCCGACGACCTGCGTCTCGTGCCACCAGACGAGCTACGCGCAGACGACCGACCCGCCGCACCAGCAGGCGGGCTTCCAGACCGACTGCGCGGCTTGCCACACCACCATCACCTGGACCGGCGGCAGCTTCGATCACCAGGCCACCCAGTTCCCGCTCACCGGCGCGCACCTCACCACCACCTGCGCCCAGTGTCACCAGGACGGGGTGTACGACGGCAAGCCGACGACCTGTGTCTCGTGCCACCAGACGAGCTATGCAGCGACCACCAACCCGCCGCACCAGCAGAGCGGCTATCCGACGGACTGCGCCGCCTGTCACACGACGGTCGCCTGGCTCGGCGCGCAATTCGACCACCAGACGACCCAGTTCCCGCTGACCGGCGCGCACCTGGCCACCACCTGCCAGCAGTGTCACGCCGACGGCGTCTACCAGGGCAAGCCGACGACCTGCGTCTCCTGTCACCAGCCGGATTACGGCCAGACCACCAACCCGCCGCACCAGGCGGCCGGCTTCGCGACCACCTGCGCCAGCTGCCACACCACCACGACCTGGCTGGGCGCGCAGTTCGATCACCAGGGCACGGCGTTCCCGCTCACCGGAGCGCACGTCGCGGCCACCTGTCAGCAGTGTCACAGCGACGGCGTGTACACCGGCAAGCCGACGACCTGCGTTTCCTGTCACCAGACCGACTACAACCAGACCACGAACCCGGGCCACCAGGGCGCCGGGTTCCCGACCGACTGCGCCGCGTGCCACACCACCAACACCTGGCTCGGCGCGCAGTTCAACCATGACGGGCAGTACTTCCCGATCTACTCGGGCAAGCACCGTCAGAAGTGGAACAGCTGCTCCGACTGCCACCAGAACCCGGCGGCCTACTCGCAGTTCACCTGTCTCACCTGCCACGAGCACCGGAAGTCCGAGATGGATGGCAAGCACCAGGGCGAGCCTGGCTACGCGTACAACAGCCAGGCCTGTTACAGCTGCCACCCGAACGGGCGGGGGGACTGATGCTCGGTCTGCTCGCGCTCGCGCTCGTCTTTCAGGCGCCGGTCGCGGCCCGGGCCGCCGACACGACCCGGCCCCCTGGTCGCGCGGTCGTGACCGCGATCACCCAGGGCATGGTGTACGTGAACGCCGGCCGGGACGACGGGCTCCGCGAGGGCTCGCTGATCGAGGTGAAGCGGCTCGGGCCGGCCGGACGCTACCGAGTCGCCTATCTCTCGTCGAAGTCGTCCGCCAGCCGAGGCGACTCCTCCTCGATCCTCCCCGCCATCGGCGACAGCGTGACCTTCACGCCGGTCGCCGCGACCAACGTCGCGGATGGTCGGACCCGGAGCACCGGAGGCGGCATCGTCACCTCGCGTCGGTGCGGGCGTGGCCTCCGAGGCCGAATCGGAGTGCGCTACATCGGCTTTTCCGATCCGGAGTCCGGGCTCTCGCTCCGGCAGCCCGGCGTCGAGCTCTTGATGAGCGGACCGATCGTGCCCGGCGCCCCGGTCGCGCTCGACGTGGACGTTCGCTCGCGACGGACCACCACCTACCGCTCCGGGACGGACCCCCGGACCGAGGGGCTGGTGGGCGTCTATCGGGCGGCGGTCCGCTTTCAGTCGACCCGTGGCTCCGTTCGGGCCGTGGTCGGCCGCCAGTACGCGCCGGTGCTTGCCGGCCTCACCCTCTTCGACGGCGCGCTGATCGACGTTCGACAGGAGCGCTGGGGCGTCGGCGTGATGGCCGGACTCGCGCCGGAGCTCGGCACGATGGCCGTCTCCTCCGAGATCCGTCAGCTGGGCGGCTACTTCAGCGTCGGCAGCCGGACCGGAGCGCCGCTGCGCTGGAACCTGAGCGCCGGGGCGATGGGCTCGTACACCGAAGGCGAGGTCAATCGCGAGTTCGGCTTCGTCCAGGCGTCGATCAGCTCCCGACCGGTGTCGCTCCTCGTGCTCCAGGAAGTCGACGTCAATCGGAGCTGGAAGCTGGCCGCCGGCGAGCCGCGCTTCTCGCCGACCAGCACCTTCGCCACGCTGAGTCTCAACCCGTCTCGATCGGTGTCCTTCAACGCCGGGGTCGACAACCGGCGGAACGTCCGACTCTATCGAGATCTCCTCACGCCCGAGGATCTGTTCGACGACCGCTTCCGACTCGGCGTCTGGGGCGGCATGAACCTGGCCATCGGCTCCAAGCTGCGTCTCGGCGGCGACGTTCGGATGCGGACCGTCGCAACCGCCGACTCGCTCAGGACGATGGCGTACTCGGGCCACCTGAGCGTCGATCGGCTGACCCCGGTCGGGATCGGCCTTCGCACCCGGGTGACCCGATACGAGACAGGGGATCGGGGCCCGGGGTGGTTGCTGGCCGGCGCCTTCCGGGTCTCTCCGCCTTCGCTGGGAGGGTCTGCCCTCGAGCTCTCGGGCGGCGCGCGCGAGGAGCAGACGTCGCCGGCGAGCGACCGCTTCTGGGGCGGTCTGACCGCGGAGCTGCTGGTGCGACGATCCTGGTTCGGACTCGTCTCCTACACCCGAGAGTGGGGACGCGACGGACTCACCCCGACCACGACCCAGCTCTATGCCGGCTTGAGCTATCGCTTCTGAGGACGAGCGTCTGACGATGACCACCACCGCCGAGATTCCGACCCCGACTCCGGTCCCCCGCGTGAGCGGCCGCCTCGCCGTCTGCGCCAGCTGCGCGACCCCGATGGTCGGGCCGTACTGCTACCACTGCGGCGACGCCGCGGGCGATTCCGCCTGCCGGAGCTGCGGCAACCTCTCCCGCGACGGCAGCCGCTTCTGCACCACCTGTGGCGGCTCGCTCACGCTCGTGGGAACGAAGCAGCCGAAGCGTGTCTGGCTAGTCCCGGCGCTCCTCGGCGGCGGGTTGGTCGCGGCGCTGGTCATCGCGGTCTCGAGCGCGGGTCGACCCGCCCCGGTGGCTCCGCAGGGCCTCGAGACACCGGGCGCCCGCGCGGCGGCGCCGCCGGACATCGCCAATCTCTCTCCGCGGGAGCGTTTCGACCGGCTCTATCAGCGGGTGATCGCCGCCGCCCAGGCCGGCGACCAGGCCACGGTCGAGCGCTTCACCCCGATGGCCGTCGCCGCCTACGGGATGCTCGACACCATCGACCCCGACGCGCGCTACCACCTCTCGATGCTGGAGCTCCACGTCGGCAACCTCTCCGGCGCCGAGGCCCAGGCCGACACGCTCCGCCGCACCACGCCGGACCATCTCTTCGGCTACGTGATCGGCGCCGCGGTGGCCCGCTGGCGCCAGGACGAGGCCGGTCGGGTCGCGCAGTACCGAGCCTTCCTCGAGCGCTACGACGCCGAGCTGGCGAGCAACAAGCCCGAGTACGTCGAGCACCACGCCATGCTGGTGGAGGTCAAGAAGGCGGCCGAGGCGGCACGCTAGCGACCGCGGGTGTGGCAGCTCTCGCACTTGGGCGGGAGGGGCCGATAGAGGACCGGACCACCCGGCGCCGCCGGCCGATGGCATGCGCTGCACGGCGCGGCCAGATGCGCGCCCTCCAGCTCGAAGCTGGCGTCACGGCCGTGATCGAACCGTCCCGCCGGGGCGAACGCCGCCAGGTCGTGGCAGGCCTCGCACCGACCGCCACCCTTCCGCCCATCGAACTGCGAGCCATGCGGCGTCCGGTGACACTCCTCGCAGGACGCCGGCGCCGTGAGCGGCAGCGCGGCGAGCCCCTCTCCGCTCGCGACCAGAGTCGAGGCCGGCGGGTCCGACCGAGTCGCCGACGGCAGCAGATCTCGATGACAAGCCGAACAGGGTGTGGCCCGGTGCGCGCCCTCCAGCGGAAACCGGAAGCTCCCATGCGCCGCGACGTCCACGCGACTCGGCGAGAAACGATCGGTGCCATGACAACCGAGGCAGCCCGTGGCGACCGGCCGCTCGCCGGTGGCGGCGAACCGGCCCGCGTGCGGGTCGAGATGACAGCTGGCGCAGTCCGCCGACAGGCCCGCGAACGCGAACCCCGCTGCGCCCAGCTCCCGCTTCCAGGCAGGCAACCCGGACCGCGTCGCGCCGTGACACGCCGAGCAGGCGATCTCTCCATGCCGCCCATCGAGCGCGAGGGCCAGGGTGTCGTGAGCCGCTCGCTCGAACGTGCTCGGCACCCAGCCGGCCGTGCGGTGGCAGGTGCTGCACTCGCCGCCCGTGCTCCGGTCGGACAGCTGTCCCCCGTGCTGGTCGAGGTGGCAATCGAGGCAACGACCGGCCTCGGGGCGAAGCACCACACCTGCGCGCCCCCAGGTGGCGGCGCCGGCCTCGCTTCGATCCGAACGGTGACAGGCGGAGCACGCGACGGCGAGATGCTTGCCCTCGAGCGGATAGCCGGTCGCCTGGTGTCGCTCTCTCGGCAGGGTCGACGGCGTAAAGCCGCGCTCGCTGTGGCACGCCGCGCAGTCGACGGCTTTCCCGGCCAGCGTCGCCGTGCCCCGATGCGGGTCGGGATCGTGACATCCCCCGCAGGTCTGGTAGGCCGGCGCGCGCCGCGCGCCGGAGAAGTCGCCGTGGCACTGCGCGCAACGCACCGCCGCGTGCTTGCCCCGGAGCGGATAGCCGGTCCTCGAGTGGTCGAATCCGCCCCCGCTGATCTTCCCGAAGCCGTCGGTCGAATGACAGTCGGCACAGCCCGCGCCCAGCTTGCCCTCGTGCACGTCCCGATGGCAGGAGGCGCAGCTCTGGTGTGGCACCGGCCGGTAGACCGGCACCGGCGCCCCCGATGCGTCGCGCTTCGTCGCCAGCCGCGAGGTCGCATGGCAATCGTCGCAGCCGGCCGATCGGTGCCGCCCGCTGAGCGGATAGTCCGTGGTGTCGTGATCGAATCCCGGGGTCGTCTTCCACGCGCCCGCGTCGTGGCAGCTGGTGCAGGTGGTGCCAAGGGCGCCGCGATGCGGATCGGCGTGACAGCTCGCGCAGCTCTGCTCCAGTCCGGTCCACTTTGCCCCGGGGGCCGGCGCGAGCCGAGCCGCGGGCGAGACCCGATACTTGGCCGTGTGGCAATCCGCGCACTCGACCTTCGCGTGCGACTGCCGGAGCGCGAAGCCCGCGCTCGCGTGATCGAACCGCTCCGGCGATCCGCCCGGCCACTTGATCAGGGCGAAGTCCTCACCGGCGTGATCGGGATGACAGCTCGCGCACGACGTGGCCTTGGTGCTCGCTCGGCCGTGGAAGCCGCGGCCCCGCTCGGCCAGCCAGCCGACCTCGCGATGGCAGCTCGTGCAGCGGGCGTCCATCGCCGCCTTGCCCGCGGCGTGGCAGCTGGTGCACTTGAGCGTGCCCTCGAGCTCCCGGTGGACCTTCGCCAGCGGACCGGGTGAGACCTGCGCCGCCGCCCCGCCGACCCGGACGGCGCCAAGCCAGAGCGCCGTCGCCAGGAGCCAGCGGAGGGCGAGCCGCGCCGGCGCCATCACCAGAACCAGGTCATACCCATCGACACCACGACCGCCACGTGGACCGTCACCGCCACCAACGCCGTGATCGCGAACGGCCGGTGGGCGATGTGCCAGAGTCGGAAGACCCGCTGCGTCGCCGCGAGCATCCGCGCCTGCTGGCTCAGCGCCATCTCGCGACGGGCGAGCCGGCCGATCCGGCGGAGCGCCCGCCGGTCGAGCCGGTGCGCGCGCTGCTTGGCCGAGCAGAGCCTGCCGAGGGCGCGCGCCTGCTTGAACCGGGCGACCTCGTCCGTGATCATCCGCGAGAAGGTGCCCAGGATGCCGAGTCCTTCGCACGGCGATGGATCGGAGCGCAACAGCGACTCCACCTGCGCATGGGGCAGCCCGGTCGCTTCGGCGAGCTCCTCGAGCAGCCGTCGCCGATCGGCGGCGACCTCCTCCGCCGTCAGCTCCAGACCGGAGGCGCTTCGGGGAATGTGGACGTAGAGATAGCGGCCCACGACCCCGCTCGCGCACACCACGATCATCGACCAGAAGCCGAGGCCGATCAGCCCGTCGAAACGCCAGCTGGCATGCACCGCCGTCAGCACCGGCAACACCAGGGCGGCCACCACGTGCACGTCGAGCCAGCGCGCCAGCGAGCCGGTCCAGCGGAGCGCCTTGATCTTCTTTCGGAGCGGGTAAAGCCAGAGAAAGAGGAAAATGAGAAGCGCGAGTATCCCGGCAGTTTGCCCGAAATAGCCCGAGGGTCGGAGCCAGGGGTGGAGCGTATCGCGGACCCGCTCGGCGGGCGTAGCGAAATAGTACGAGCCGCCGGCGACCGTGCCGAGCAGCAGGGCGGTCACCGCGAGCCCGACCGGGACGAACGAGGGCCCCTTCGTCCTGCCGGACGAGGCCGCGGCGGCCCTGGGGCGGCTCTTCTGGACCTTCGCCGGATGGAGCGGGGTGACAGGCCTGCCGAGCGGCGACGGGAGCGATGTCCCGGCCGCGCCCGGGTGCCCGGAAACGGGGTCGGAGGCGCTCTGCATGGCGGTGTTTCCAGGGCACAAAGCGTGCGAGAACATGACGGCTGAGCTCCCGATAGCGTGCCATGTAACCAGTTGCACCGTAGAAGTTTAAAGCGTCGCTTAGGACCAGAAAGACCGTTGGAGCGTCATGGAACATTACAGTTGGAACGATCCGTTCCAGCCGATCCGGATCCCGGCAGAGTGGACCAGCTGATCTACCTGGGCTTCGGCCTGATCCTGGTGGTCGCGGTCGGGTTCCATCTGCTGGGACATCGGCGGCGCGAGGCCGCCGCGACCGAGGCGGCTCAGAAGGCCGGGCTCCACACCGACGGGCCCGTCGGCCGGCACCCCCACATCGACACCGACTGGTGCATCGGCTGCGGCGCGTGCGTCACCGCCTGCCCCGAGGGCGACGTGCTCGCGGTGATCGGCGGCAAGGCGGCCCTGATCAACGGCCACAAGTGCATCGGCCACGAGCTCTGCGCCGAGGCCTGTCCGGTGGGCGCGATCGAGATCGTGATGGCGCCACCGTCGATGACGGCCGACCTCCCCGCCCTGACCGAGGAGCTCGAGACCAGCGTCCCGAACGTGTTCGTCGCGGGCGAGCTCGGCGGGCTGGCGTTGATCAAGAACGCGGTCAATCAGGGCCGCGAATGCGTCGATCGACTCGCCGAGCGGATGCCCGAGCTCCGCCGCGGACCGGAGACCGGAGAGCCGACGGTGGACGTCGCGATCGTCGGCGCGGGTCCCGCGGGGCTCTCGGCGACGCTCCGGGCCCACGAGCTCGGCCTGAGCTTCGTCACCCTCGAGTCCGAAGACCTCGGAGGCACCGTCGCCAAGTACCCGCGGCAGAAGCTGGTGATGACGAGCCCGGTGGAGTTCCCCGGACACGGCAAGTTCAAGAAGCTGGAGATCTCGAAGGAAGAGCTGCTCGCCTTCTGGACCTCGACCATCGGCAAGGCCGGGCTCTCGGTCCGCACCCGCGAGCGGGTCGAGCGGATCGAGCGGGACGCGGCGGGCCGCTTCCTGATCGGGACGGGCCAGGGAAGCTATCGGGCCCGCGGGGTGATCCTGGCCATCGGGCGTCGCGGCACTCCGCGCAAGCTCGGCGTGCCGGGCGAGGAGCTGCCCCACGTGATGTACAGTCTGCTCGACGCGGAGGCGTATACCGGGAAGCGGATCCTGGTGGTGGGCGGCGGCGACAGCGCCGTCGAGGCCGCGATGGGGCTCGCCCACCAGAGCGGCAATCGGGTGGCCCTCTCCTACCGCCGGAGCGAGTTCTCCCGGCTGAAGCACCGGAACACCACCCGGATCGCCGAGGCGATCGCGAGTGGGCGGGTCGAGGTGATCTTCAGCTCGAGTCCGGTCGAGATCCGGCAGGGCGCGACGGTGCTGGAGGTGGCCGGAGAGCGACGCGAGGTCCCGGCGGACTTCGTCTGGATCTTCGCGGGCGGCACCCCCCCGAAGGCGTTCCTGGAGAGCGTCGGAATCCGCTTCGGCCGCCACGACCAGGCCGGGGATGCCAAGGTCGAGGCGGCCGAGCGGGGGCGGGCGGCGGCGGCCGCCTAACGCTGCTTCACGGCTTCCGGCACCGGCGGATAGAGTCCGGCGTCGGCCAGCCGGCGGAAGAGACCGCGGAGCCGCTCGAGCACGGCGTTGGTCTGGGCCACGGCCGCCGGGGTGTCCCGCCGCGCGGCGTCGACCCGCGCCAGATCGGTCCGAGTCGGCGGCATCATCGCGCCGCCGATGTTCCCGGCCGTCATGGCCACCCGGATCGGCAGGATCTTCATGAACGCGCCGAAGTCGAAGTCGAACGGCTCGTCGGGATCGCGGATCCCGAAGACCTTCTTCACCGAATCGAGCGCGGTGCCCACGGAGTCGATCGCCGCGCGGACCGGCGCCGGTACCTTGCTCGTGTCGGAGAGCTCCTTCTTGACCGCCCTGAGCTGCTGATCCGCCGCCCGCGCGGCGTCGCTCGCGTCGGTCAGGGTCGCCTGGAGTCGCTGCAGCTCCGCGAGGGCGTCTTGCCGGGCCCGCCGGTCCTGTGCGGTGATCTCGACCGCGGGATCGCCCCGGACCTCGAACGACCGGGCGCCGACCTCCGCTCCGTTCACGATCAGCCGAGCCTGGAACCGCCCCGGCATCACCATCGGTCCCGGGGTGCCCTCCGCCCCGCTCCCTCCGAAGAAGGCCATCAGGCCTTCGGGCGCCGCGCCCTTCTTGGCCCGCGGCAGCGGCTCGGTCCTGAGGTCCCACCGCACCTGATTGAGACCAGCCGCCAGCTTGTCCTTGAGCGCGTCGCCCTTGAGCTCGCGGACGGCGGCCCCGGCCTGGTCGGTGATCACCACGCGCGCGCTGTCGGCCTTGGCCGCGAGCCGGTAGCTGATCGTCGCTCCGATCGGTGGGTTCTCGCCCAGGAACCGCATGTTCCCCTCGAACGAGCGCATCCGATTCTCCGCCGGGGGCCGATAGGTCACGGCGGGGACGTCGTAGAGCGCGTTGGTCGAGGCGGCCGTGTGCTGCTGGATCGGGGTGAGGTCGTCGAGCACCCAGAGCGACCGGCCGTGGGTGGCCAGGATCATCGCGTTGTCCCGCGGGTGGATCGCGATCTCGTACACCGGCACGGTCGGCAGGTTCGCCTTGAGCCGGACCCAGCGCTGACCCCGGTCCGTGGTCACGAAGACCCCGGTCTCCGTCGCCAGATAGAGCACGGCGGCGTTCCTGACGTCTTCCGTGATGCTCCGCGCCACCTCGCCCGCCGGGAGGGTCGCGGCGAGCGACTTCCAGGAGGCGCCGTAGTCGGTGCTGGCGTAGACGTAGCTGCCGTAGTCGCCGGTGCGATGGGCGTCGAAAGTGGCGTACACCGTGCCCTCGGCGAACTTCGACGGCTCGACCTTCGAGACGTAGGCCCACTTGGGCGCGCCCGGAATCTTCGAGGTCACGTTGGTCCAGCCGGCGCCGCCGTCGCGCGAGACCTGGACCTGACCGTCGTCCGAACCGGTGTAGAGAAGCCCCTGCTCGAGACGAGACTCGGCGATCGTAAAGAGCGACCCGTAGGTCGAGATCCCGTCGTTCTTCGCCAGCTTGATGTCCTTCCCCTGCACCCCCATCAACGAAAGGGAGTCGCGGTCCACGCCGGTGGTGAGGTCCGGGCTGATCGCCGTCCAGCTGTGTCCTCGATCCGTCGACTTGAGCAGGCGCTGCGCGCCGACGTAGATCGTCGCCGGATCGTGCGGCGAGAGCATCATCGGCGTGTCCCAGTTCCAGCGATACGCCGGCTCGCCATCGGCCGCGTCGGGCCGAATCGATTGCCGCTCGTTGGTGACCCGATCGATCCGGCTCATGAAGCCGTCCTGCGACTCGGCGTAGATGATCCGATGGTTGGTCGGGTCGATCACGCCGACGAAGCCGTCGCCGCCCTGCACCACGAACCAATCGTCGTTCGCGATGCCCTCCCCTGAGCGAACCTGGCTCGGTCCGCACCAGGTGTTGTTGTCCTGCAGCCCCCCGCACAGATGATAGGGATCCTCCATGTCGAAGCTGACGTGATAGAACTGCCCCACCGGCAGGTTGGGCAGCCAGAGCCAGCTCGCGGCCCGGTCGTAGCTCACGCTCACCCCGCCGTCGTTGCCGATCAGGAGGTGGCGGGAATCGTTGGGGTCGATCCACATCGCGTGATGATCGACGTGGATCGGGTCCGCGCCGTCGGTCCGGAAGGTCTTGCCACCGTCGTCGGAGATCCCGAGCGGAGTCATCGGCAGGTAGACCCGGAGGTCGTCTTCGGGATCGACCTTGATCACCCCGAAGTACATCGGCCGGCCGTTGGTGGCGCCCATCTTTCGCCAGCTCTGCCCGGCGTCGTCCGAGCGGTAGATGCCGCTCTCCTTCTCGTGCTCGATCCGCGCGTAGACGACGCTCGGATTCTTGCGGAAGACGTCGATCCCGATCCGGCCGAGGTCGCCCGCCGGAATGCCCTTGGTGAGCCGGGTCCAGGTGCGGCCCCCGTCGCTCGTCTTGTAGAGGCCGCTCGCCGGGCCGCCCCCGTTCATCCCCCAGCTCGAGCGGCGCCGCTGATAGAGGGCCGCGTAGAGCACGTTACGGTTGCGCGGGTCCATTACCAGCTCGGTGGCACCCGCGTCGGCTCCGCCGTCGAGCAGCTTGGTCCAGCTCCGCCCGCCGTCGGTGGTCTTGTAGACGCCGCGCTCGCCGCCCGAAGCCCAGAGATCGCCGAGGGCCGCCACGTAGACGATTTCGGGGTCCAGCGGATCCACCACGATCTTGGCGATCTGCTTCGAGGTGACGAGCCCCATCCGGCGCCAGCTCGCTCCGCCGTCGGTGGACTTGTACACCCCGTCGCCCCAGGACGAGCTCTGCCGGTTGTTGCTCTCGCCGGTGCCGGCCCAGACCAGGTTCGGGTCGCTCGGGGCGATCGCCACGGCGCCGACCGATCCCGAGCCCGCCGAGTCGAACACCGAGGTCAGCGTGACCCCGCCGTTGGTCGTCTTCCAGACACCGCCGGTCGCCGCCGCGATGTAGAAGATCCGGGGATCGCGCTCGTAGACGGCGAGGTCGTCGATCCGCCCGCTCATGGTGGCGGGACCGATGCTCCGGAAGTGGAGCCGATCGAAGGGGCCGGCGGCGGCGGAATCCGCGGACGCCCCCTGCGCCGCGGCGAGCGTCGGTCCGCGGACGCCCAGGATCGAGAGCAAGAGGAGCGAGCGAGCACGCACGGCGATGCCTCCCCGAGAGCGACGACGATTGGACTTGAAGAGCGTGGTGCAGCGGAACGAGAAAAGATAGCCGATCCGGCTAGCACCGCCCGCCGCGCCCCAGCCGGAGGGGCCGGCCGTCGATCGGCAGCGGTCCCCGCGCCATCAGCACCGTGCCGTCACCCTCCGACGGCTCGAGCGGGGCGGAGCGAAAGCGGGGATCGAGGTGCTCGGGCGAGAAGCGGGCTTCGACGAACCCGACGGGCTCGGGCCAGGCGGCCAGGAGATCCTCGAGCGGCGGAAGCCGCGGCGCGATCACGTCGTGCAGCGCCACGCCGCCCACTCGCCGCTCGGCCACCATCACGAGGTCGAGCGCCGGCACGAAGCGAAGCGGCGATTCCGCCTCGTAGAACGCCCAGACGCACTTCTCCCTCCCGAGGGAGAGGACCGGCGAGAGCGGCGCGCGCCGCTCCAGCAGCCGGTGGATCACCGCGCGATCGCTCGCCGCCTCGAGATCGAGCAGCCGCGACGCCAGCCCGCCACCCTTCGCGGCAACCTCCGCCCGGAAGGTCCACTCCGGCACCACCCGAAACCCGAAGGCTCGGAAGTACTCTGGATGGGCCGTCGTCAGCAGCAGGCCCTCGAAGCGCCGATCGGCGTCGGCGAGGAGCTCGGCCATGATCCGGCCGTAGTGGCCCCGGCGGCGGTGGGCCGGATCCGTCGCCACCGCGTGCACGCCGCCGACCCGCCAGGGGCGGTCGCCGATCATCACGTCGAGGGCCAGCAACCCCACGTGGCTGACCAGTCCGCTCCCCACGCGGTGGACGTAGGGCGTCGAGGCCGCCTCCCACGGCGCGCCGAAGCGAAGCGCCGCGAGCCGGGCCCGGTCGAGAGGCTCGCCGGGAAACACCCGCCCGAGCAGGGCGAAGACCTCGTCCGCGAGGGCGGGCTCGTCGCGATAGGACCGGCGATGCGTCACGGAGCCACGGCGGGTTCCGGCCGGGTCCCGGTCGGATGTGCTAGTTTGTGAGGACCGGGTCGCCCTGCGACCACGAAACGTTTACTCGAGACACAGAGGGGCATGATGGCAGGCAAGTTCGAGGTGAAGAGCACTTCAGACGGCAAGACCATGTTCAACCTGCTGGCCGGCAACGGCCAGGTGATCCTCACCAGTCAGACCTACACCACCAAGCAATCGGCCCTCGACGGGATCGCGTCCGTCAAGACCAACGCGGCCAACGACGCGGCCTTCGAGCGTCGTACCGCCAAGGACGGCTCGCCCTACTTCGTGCTGGTCGCGGGCAACAAGCAGGAGATCGGGCGCAGCGAGATGTACTCCGGCTCCTCCGCGATGGAGAACGGGATCGCCTCGGTCAAGACCAACGCGCCCGACGCGGCCGTCGTCGAAGCCTGACCGAAGGACCGGGCTCGGGGCCGGCGGAACAGCCGGTCCCGGGCATCGGATCACACCAGCCGGCCCTTCCACCCACCCCGCCGGAAGATCGCGCCGCTCACCACCGCCAGCACCGCGAAGGCGATCACGATCGCCGCGAAGACGCCCGCCGGTCCGAAGCCGAGCGGCCTGGCCAGCAGATACGCCACCGGGATCTCCAGCAGCCAGAAGCAGAAGACGTTGATCAGCGTCGGCGTCGTGGTGTCGCCGGCGCCGTTGAACGAGTTCGTGAACACCATCCCGTAGGCGTAGAACAGGTACCCCGCACTCACGATCCGGAGCGCCTGCACGGCATACCGGGCCACGGCGGGATCCTCGGTGAAGATCCCCACGATCGCGGGCGCGAGGAGAATGAACACCACCCCCGCCGCGCCCAGGAAGAGCATGTTGTAGAACCCCGCCCGCCAGACCGACCGCTCGGCCCGCTCGGGCTTTCCGGCGCCGAGCGATTGCCCGATCATGGTGGCCGCGGCGTTGGAGAGGCCCCACGACGGCAGCAGCGCGAAGAGGATCACCCGGATCGCCACGGTGTACCCGGCGACCGCTTCGGTGCCGAAGGTGGCGATCACCCTGACCAGGCCGACCCAGCTGGTGGTCGAGATCAGGATCTGGAAGATCCCGGTGCTCGAGAGCCGGAGCAGACTGCGCATGATGCCGGGGTCGAAGCGGACGTGACGACGCTCGATCACGAAGCGGCGGTCCCGACCCGCGAGGCGATGGAACTGATAGAGCACCCCGACGCCGCGCCCCACCGTGGTCGCCACCGCGGCCCCGGTGACGCCAAGGGCCGGGATCGGGCCCACCCCGAAGATCAGGATCGGGTCGAGCACCATGTTGCAGAGGTTGGCGATCCACAGGCACCGCATCGCGATCGCGGCGTCGCCCGAGCCGCGGAAGATCGCGTTGATCAGGAAGAGCAACAGCACCACGAAGTTCCCGACGAACATCACCCGGGCGTAGGTGGTGCCGTTGGCGATCACCGTGGCGTCGGCGCCCATCAGACGGAGCAGCTCCGGCGCGAAGAGACCGCCGCCGATGCTGATCGGGAGCGCCACCAGCAAGCCGAGCAGGACGGCCTGCACCGCGACCCCGGCCGCCTGGTCGGGCTTCTTCTCGCCGATCCGTCGGGCCACCATCGCCGTCGCGCCGATTCCGAGGCCCATTCCGAGCGCGTAGATCAGGCTGAACATCGCTTCGGTCAGCCCCACCACCGTCACCGCTTCGGCGCCGAGCCGATTGACCCAGAACACGTTGACGACCGCGAACACCGACTCGAGCGCCACCTCGAGCACCATCGGAATCGCCAGCAGCACCAGGGACCGGCCGATCGGGCCCTCGGTGAAGTCACGCCCCTCCGCGCCGCTCAAGGCCTCGCGGATCGTCCGCCACGCCCCGGGAGACTCCGAGTCGTCGACCGCCTCCATCGCGTTGTCCGTCATGCGACCAGCCGTTCTATCCAGCGTCGAAACAAGGATGGGTCTGGCGGCTGCTGGATGGGGGGCGCGCACAAAGACCCGTGGCTTCGGTCATCACGGGCGCGCCTCGGACTGCTCGAGTTACTGCGGAATCAGGCGGAAGGCGCGCCGGAGCGAGTCGGAACCAGGGTCATTCGCATCGGCACCCATGCCATTCGGTGGAAGGAACCACCCCGCGCGTCGGGGCGGCGTCGGTCAATGTAGCGGCGCACCCGTCGGGCGGGGAAGGGTGCCCGCGCGACGGTGATCCAGATCACGTCGGCTTCAGCGCGTGAGGTCGAGCAGGCGCTCCGGCGGTCGGCCCACCACGGCGCGGTCTCCCACCACTCCGATCGGGCGCTGCAACAACGTCGGGTGCTTCGCGAGGAGCGGGATCAGATCGGCGTCGGACTCGGTGCCGTCGAGCCGATGACTCTTGTAGGCGGCGTCGTTCTTCCGGAGGAGGTCCCGCGCCCTGAGGTCGAGCTTCCGCAACAGGCCGCGGAGCTCGCCCGCGGAGAGCGGCGCGCTCCGGTAGTCGCGATAGCTGTACTCGATCCCGTGCTGCTTGAGCAAGGCGACCGCCTTGCGGCAGGTGTTTCAGGTCCGGGTGCAGATCAGCTCAAGCATCGGTCCTCCTCTCAGTGGTACGCGGCGAAGCGCTTGCGGCGGAGATCGATCACCAGCAGGGGGCTGGCCTCGAGCACGGCGTTTCCCGCCACGCCGACGATCGGCCCGGGCAGCTCGGAGAGGCTCGACGCCGGCGGGCCGGAGACTCGCCGATACACCACGCCGGGCCGGAGCGAGAGGCCCCCGACCGACACCCGCCGCCGCGCGGGCGCCCCTTCGAGCACCAAATCTGGCCCGCTCGCCGTCGGCAGCACCAGTCGCTGGTTGCCCGGTTCCCCTCCCGAGCGTCCGGTCGCCTCGCGCCAGAGCGGATCCTCGATCCAGAGCGGCACCAGACTGTTCGCCGGATCGATCAGCACCTCGCCGCGCGACTCGCCCCCCACCGCGATCGGGAGCAGGAAGCGCCCGTCGACCTCCCGCCCCGCCCCGAAGCGGAGCCGCGCCCGAATCGACGCCGGCAGCGAGTCCACCGCGCCGATCCGACCGATCCGCCGCGTGGTCGGGTCGATCAGTACCGTGGACCGGCCGATGTAGAAGGCCAGCAACCCGAGGGTGCCGACCTTGAAGCGGGCCGCGGACGAGTCGTCGCGATCGCCCAACGCCGCCAGACTCCCGTGCAGCGAGCTCGGGGTCGAGTCGATCACCGCGAGCTTCCGGATCGGCAGGCCGAAGCGACCCTGCGCCCCCAGACCGAAGTCGAGCTGCAGCTCGGTGTCGTCGGTCGGCTGCCAGCGGACCAGCACCGAGGCGCGCGGAAGCCTGGCGCCACCGATCTCGAGATCGACCCAGCGGAAGGGAGCCCACTCGACCGGAAGCGCGTCGAGCGCGGGACGGAGATCGGGCGCGCGCCGGCACCCCGCGAGGAGCGCCACCAGACCGAGAGCCAGTGCGCGGAGCCGGACGTCCGGCACCCGACGCACGCGAGTGACGCCGTCAGGCATCCCGGGCCGCCCGGCGGAAACGATGGAGTCGCACGTGCACGACTCCGTCCACGTCGGTCCAGGTGCCGAGCACCCAGTCGGGACCGAGCTCGACGGGCCGCAGGCCCTCGGGGAGCGTGGCGTCGCCCAGCCAACGGCCGGAGGAGTCGATCACCGAGACGATCCGCGGGGCCGGCGTCCGCCAGAGCCAGAACCCGCCTTCGCGGTCTAGGGCGAGGTCGTCGAACGCGGGCGCGAGCCGGTTCGCCGGCGCGCTCGCATAAGCCCGCCGCATCGCCTCGCGCTGCGACGGGTTGCGCAGGCCCTCGAGGATCGAGTCGACCGCGCCCTGATACTCGTCTCCGCCGAGCGAGCGCGGCTCCTCCCCGATCCGCACGATGCGGGTCAGGCGGCCACGACCGTCGTGCACCCTCACCGCCAGGCGGCCGGTGTGGGCCACCAGGATGCGCTCGCCCGCGACCCTCACGACGTTGCCGACGTCGAAGGGTCTGCTCCAGGTGCCACCCCGAATCCAGATCCGCTCCGTCGGCGGCAGCTCGAGCAGCGAGTCGGCCGCGGAGCCGCCGGGCGAGAAAGCGAAGAGGGTGTACCCGATCGACGCCAGCGCGTAGTCGTCGGGCGGCGGCTGGTAGCGGCGCGCGGTCGCCACCAGACCGGCGGCGGTCGCGCCCTGGATACGGGGATACTCGAATCCAGTCGGCGGAATCAGCGAGACGATCCGCACGAACTCGCCCGCCGGGGAGAAGAGCTGGAGCCGCCGATTGAAGGGCTCGTAGCTCACGATGCTGTCGCCCGCCACGGAAAAGGCCCAACCCAGCCCCTCGAATTCGCCCGGGCCACTGCCCGGTCGGCCGATGTCGTGGAGCCACGTCCCCGCGGAGTCGAACACCGCGACGCGGGTGGCCGTCCAGGCGACCACGACGATCGACCCGCCACGACCGCGAAACGCGCTCGAGACAGGTCCGGGAAACTCGGCGTGCGGCGCCTCGAGGCCCCCGATGTCGGCGAGCGGCGTGGGATCGATCTCGAGCGCAGTCGCCTGCGCCGGACTCAGGTTCTCCACTATCTCGACACCGGCGCTGTCGCGGACGATGGTCGAAGCCGGCTCCCGCCCGCCACAGGCGCCCGCCACGAGCAGGGCGATCGCGAAGCCCGGTCGCCAGCGCGAGCCCATCGCCCTCGGATTGCGGGCTCTCCGAACTGGCGGTAGAATACGAAGAGACACCGAAAGTTTTAATGTGGAACTAAGATATATCTTGACATTTCCGATATATCGCACGATATGTTGTACCCCGCCGCCGGGGCGGTGCTGCCTGGACGGCGCCTGTTGAACGGCTCGAGACCAGAGTTCGCGGATGACTGACCCCAAGCCCGATCTCGGTCGCCTTCGGATCGACCGAAACCAGCAGGTCTCCCCGGCACAGGGGAGGGCGCTGCGCTGGGCGGTCTGGCTCGCGGGCATCGCCGTGGTGATCATCGCGGGCCTCTACCTCTACGCTCGAAGCCGTGGCTCGCTCACGGTCCGCACCGCGCGGGTCGAGGTCGTGGGTGGCGGCGCGGCCGGCGGCACCGGGATCACCGCCAACGGCTACGTCGTCGCCCGGACGCGAGCTTCGGTATCATCGCGGATTTCCGGGCGCCTCGCCAATCTCACCGTCGAAGAGGGCTCGGTGGTCCGTCGGGGCCAGCTGCTCGCTCGGCTCGAGAACGCCGACTACTCGGCGGCCGTGTCGCAGGCGGAAGCGGACAGCATGCGGGCCGAAGCGGCGCTGCTCGAGGCCCGGGCCACGCGAGCTCAGCTGGCCCGCGACCTTGCCCGGACCCGCGAGCTGGTCACCAAGAACCTCGAGGCCCGGCGCGCCGAGGAGGATCTCGCGTCGCAGCTCGAGGCGGCCGACGCCCGGATCGCCGTGCAGCAGGCGCAGGTCCGCTCGGCAGGGGCGGCGATCGCCTACGCCCGAGCCAATCTCGAGAACACCTACATCCGCGCCCCGTTCGACGGCACCGTGCTCCGGAAGGATGCCGAGGTGGGCGAGGTGGTGGCGCCGGTCGCGACTGGCGGCGGGCTCACCCGTGGGGCCGTCGTCACCATGGCCGACCTCGAGACCCTGGAGGTCGAGGTCGACGTCAACGAGGCCTACATCGCCCAGATCAGCGACGAGCAGCCGACCCGGATCGTGCTCGACGCCTATCCCACCGAGAGCTTCGCCGGCCGGGTCCGCCAGATCGTCCCGACGGCCGACCGCCAGCGCGCCACGGTGCAGGTCAAGGTCGCGATCACCGATCGCGACCCGCGGATCCTGCCGGAGATGGGGGCTCGGGTCGAGTTCCTCACCACCGAGCGCGAGGAGCCCGGCGCGGCGCCGCGGGTCTTCGTCGCCGCCGACGCGGTCCGGAACGAGGGCGGCTCGACCATCGTCTGGGTCGTCCGCGAGGGCGTCCTCAGCCGGGTCACGATCGACGCCGGCCCGGTGTCCGGCGGCCGCCGCGAGGTCCGCTCCGGCCTGTCCGGCGGCGAGACCGTGGTGCTCGATCCATCCGCAGACCTTCGAGAGGGAGCGCACGTCGATGTCGTCACCCAGTAGCGAAGCCACCGCGGCCCCGACGGGCGGCGCCTCCGGGCGCGTCCTGGTCGAGATCAGGAATCTCACCAAGGCCTACCGGCGCGGGTCGGAGGTGATCCACGTCTTCGAGAACGTCGATCTCGACATCCGCGAGGGCGAGTTCCTGGCGCTGATGGGACCGTCGGGCAGCGGCAAGTCGACCCTGCTCAACATCCTCGCCGGGCTCGACACCGCCGACCAGGGCAGCGTCACGGTCGACGGGCAGGAGATCACCCGGATGAACGCCAAGCAGCTGGCCGTGTGGAGGTCGGTGAACATCGGCTTCATCTTCCAGTTCTACAATCTGCTGCCGGTGCTGACCGCGGCGCAGAACGTCGAGCTGCCGCTCCTGCTCACCAACCTGCCCAAGAAGCAGCGCCGCGAGCACGTGATGACCGCGCTCGAGGTGGTGGGCCTGACCGACCGGGCCCAGCACTTCCCCCGGCAGCTCTCGGGCGGCCAGCAGCAGCGGGTCGGGATCGCCCGCGCCATCGTGAGCGACCCGACGATCATCCTGGGCGACGAGCCCACCGGCGACCTCGACTCGGCCTCGGGCAACGAGATCCTCTCGCTGCTCGAGCAGCTCAACAGCCAGTTCGGGAAGACCATCCTGATGGTCACCCACGATCCCCACGCGGCCGAGCGCGCGCAGGCCACCATGCACATGGACAAGGGGGTGCTGTCGCGATGAGCGTGGGACGGTTGATCTGGGCCAATCTCTTCCGCAACAAGAAGCGGACCTTCCTCACCGTGGCGAGCGTCACGGTGGCGTTCTTCCTCTTCGGCGCGCTCCGCTCGGTGATCACCACCCTCGACGCCGCCGCGGAGGTCGGGAGCGAAGCCCGTCTGGTGACCAGCAGCGCGAGCGGGATCACCTTCCCGCTGCCCGAGGCGCACGCCTCGCGGCTCGCCGCGGTGTCCGGCATCACCCGGGTGAGCTGGGCCAACTGGTTCGGCGGCTACTACCGCGACCCGCAGGACTTCTTCGCCCAGTTCGCGATCAAGGCCGACACCTATCTCCCGATGTATCCGGAGATCGAGATCACCGCCGGCGACGCGGACGCGTTCCTGCGCGAGCGCACCGCGGCGATCGTCGGCGTCGGGCTGCTGGAGAAGTACGGCTGGCAGGTCGGCCAGACCGTCACCCTCCAGGGCACCTTCCTCCCCGGCGACTGGGAGTTCACGATCCGAGCCGCGTACACGCCGACCAATCCGAGCTTCGGCGACGCGAACATGTACTTCCACTACGAGTACCTCTACGAGCGCTCCAACGGGCAGATCTCGCCGGGCTGGTTCGTGCTCCAGCTGAACGACCCCGATCGCGCCGCCGACGTGGCGGCCCAGATCGACGCGCTCTTCGAGAACTCGACCGCGCCCACCAAGACCGAGACCGAGCGGGCCTTCCAGGCGGGCTTCATCACCATGTGGGGCAACATCGGCTTCCTGGTGCGCGCGATCGGGACGGCGGTGTTCTTCGCGATCCTGTTCGTGGCCGCGAACACGATGATGATGGCCGTCCGCGAGCGAATCGGCGAGATCGCGGTGCTCAAGACGATCGGCTTCAAGAACGGCATGCTCTCGGCCCTGGTGGTGCTCGAGTCGGTGCTGATCACGGTGCTGGGCGGCGCCGTCGGCCTCGGGGCGGCGAAGCTGATGTTCATGGGGAAGACCCCGCTCAGCGCCTTCTTCCCGGGCTTCGGGGTCACCACGGGCACGATCGGGCTCGGGCTCGGGCTCGCGGTGCTGCTCGGCCTGGTGAGCGGCGCGATCCCCGCCCTCCAGTCGGCCAGGCTCTCCGTGGTGAACGCGCTCCGGCGCGTCGCGTGAGTCGAACGGAACCGTCAACCAGGGTGACCCGATGATTCCGCTGATCTACAACCTTCGGAGCCTCCGTCAGCGGCCGACCTCCACCGTCGCCACGGCGCTCGGCATGGCGTTGGTCGTGGCGGTCTTCGTGGCGATGAACGCGCTGGCGACGGGATTCGGCGCCGCCATGGCGGGCACCGGCTCGCCCGACAACGTGATCGTGCTCCGCAAGGGCGCCACCGCCGAGATGTACAGCGGGCTCCCCCGCCAGACGGCGAGCATCCTGGGCGGATACCCCTTCGTCGCCACCGACGCGGCCGGGCTGCCGCTGGTGAGCCCCGAGACCTTCGTGGTGGTGCCGCTCGAGCGCCGGGGCGGCGGCGGGATGGCCAACGTCGTCGCGCGCGGGGTGAGCCTCAGGGCGTTCGACGTGAGGAAGGGCGTCCGGATCACCGAGGGCCGGCCCTTCCGCTCGGGCGCGCGCGAAGTAGTGGTCGGGGTCAAATACGCCAACCGGTTCCCCGCCTCCGGCGTGGGCGAGTCCGTGCGCTTCGCCGACGAGGACTGGACCATCGTGGGGCACTTCGAGGCCGACGGCTCGGCCTTCGAGTCAGAGATCTGGGGCGAGAACGAACAGTTCATGCCCGTGTTCCGGGGCGAGGTCTTCCAGACCATCACCTTCCGGCTCAAGGACCCCGGCGCGTTCGACGGAGTGAAGGAGACCCTCGAGGGCGACGCCCGGCTCGGCGTCGACGCCTTCCGGGAGCGGGAGTTCTACGCCAACCAGTCGTCGATGCTCACCACCCTGCTCAGCTTCCTGGCGATCTTCATCGCCACGATCATGTCGGTGGGCGCGATCTTCGGAGCCGTCAATACGATGTACGCCTCGGTCGCCTCCCGGGCGCCCGAGATCGGCGTGCTGCTCACCCTGGGCTTCAAGCCGCGCAACGTGCTGACCTCGTTCCTGCTCGAGGCGGTGCTGATCGCGGCTCTCGGCGGCGCGCTGGGATGCCTCCTGGCGCTCCCGATCAACGGCCTGGTGACCAGCACCACCAACTGGGCCTCCTTCAGCGAGGTCGCCTTCGCCTTTCGGGTGACCCCGGCGCTGCTCCTGAACGGGATGATCTTCGCCGTGGTGATGGGACTGATCGGAGGCCTGCTCCCCGCTCGGCACGCCGCCCGCCAGCAGGTGGTCGACGCGCTCCGGGAGGCCTGAGCGCTAGCCGCTCGACGCCGAGAGCTCGAGCACGGTGCCCCAGGGATCGCCGCGGCCGAAGCCAGCCGCGGCGATTCGCGCTTCCACCCGGGCGACGTCCTGCTCGCGCGGCAGCTCGATGGTCCAATAGTCCAGCCGCGCCTCGCCCACCCGCGCCGGTCTGGCCGCGGGTCCGGCCCAGGTGTTGAGGCCGAGATGGTGGTGGTAGCCGCCCGCCGAGAGAAAGAGCGCGCCCGGGTAGCCCGACACCGTCACCTCGAAGCCCACGGCCCGCTCGTAGTAGGCGCGAGCCTCCTCGAGCGATCCGACGTGGAGGTGGAGGTGGCCGATCGCCGTTCCGCCCGGCGCGCCTCGCCAGGGCTCGGCCGCGGCTTCCGCGACGGCCGCCAGGTCGAGCGGCTCGGTGGCCATCGCGACCTCGCGCGGCTCTCCCTCCCGCCAGCGCCAGGCGCTCCGGGGACGGTCGGCGTAGACCTCGACGCCGAGACCGTCGGGATCGCGCAGGTAGAGCGCCTCGCTGACCAGATGGTCCGAGGCGCCGAAGGGCTCACGTCGGCCCACCAGACGACGGACCAGGCCGCCGAGCGCCGACCGATCGGGCAACAGGACGGCGAAGTGATAGAGACCGAGCCGGCCTGGCGCGGCCACCGCGCCCGGCTCCTCGCGGAGCTCGAGCAGAACGCGGTTGCCCACGCCAAGACTCGCTCGGCCGGCGGCTCGGTCGATCGGCTCCAGTCCGATCACGTCGCGGTACCAGGTCTCCGAGCGGCGGAGGTCCGACACGACCAGGCCCACGGGTCCCAGCCGAAGCTCGGCCGGAAGACGGTCCTCGGTCTGTCTGCGTCCGGCGGGTGCGGTCATCGCTGCTCCTCCTACTCCCAACGTACCAGGCGGTCGAGCCCGTGGCGGTGGTGCGGATAGCCGGCTTCGGTTCCCTTCCCGATCGCGACCAGGGCCGGGATCCGGACGCCGGCCGGCAAGCCCAGCAGCTCGGCGACCGCCTTCGGATCGAAGCCGAGCATCGGCGAAGTCTGGTAGCCCCGCGACTCGGCCGCGAGCAGGAGATACCCGAGCGCGATGTAGCCCTGGCCAGCGCCCCAGGCGCCGAGCTGCTCTTCCTTCATGCGGGCGAAGGCCTCGAGCGTGCCGTCGCGCGCCGCGGCCCGCCGCTCGGGGGCGATACCGGGATGGATCACCTCGTCGACGGTGGCGAGCGCGTCCTCCATGTCGGTATAGAGCACCACGACCGCGGGCGCCGATTCGACCTGCCGCTGCCCGTTGGCCGCCCTGGCGAGGGCCCGCTTGAGAGCGGGCTCGCGGATCACGACGAAGCGCCACGGCTGGACGTTGTAGGCCGAGGGAGCCAGGCGAACCGTCTCGAAGATCGCGATCAGGTCCTCCTCCGGAATCGGGGCGCTCTCGAAGGCCCGGATCGAGCGCCGTCGGGCCGCGGCCTCGGCGACGGTCAGCAGGTCGGTGGTCTGGGTGGCAATCGGGGTCATCGTCTCCTCCAAAACTAGTCACGACAAATAGTGTTACAACATATATTATCGAGGCGCCGGAGAGGTTCCCGGCGGCTCGGGCGTCAGACGCCGGCCGGCACCGGGCGGGCCTCGTCCAGCAACGCGACCAGCTGCTTCAGCTTGGTCTGGCTCAGATGCCCCAGGAGATCCTTCTGGAGACGCTGCACCATTCCGTCCGCCCGCTCCAGGAGCGCGAGGCCGTCAGCCGTGATCCTGGCGGTGACGTAGCGCCGGTCCTCGGCGTCCCGGACCCTGGCCACGTAGCCGGCGTCGGCGAGTCGATCGAGGAGCCGGGTCACGTCGGCCACCGGCGAGATCATCCGGTCCCTCACCTCGGCTCGGCAGAGGCCGGCGGCCCCCGCTCCCCGGAGGATCCGCAGCACGTTGTACTGCGTCGGGGTGACGCCGTAGGGGCGGAGCCCTTCCGCGACCGCGTGGTCGAGCACGGCGGCCGTGCGCGCGATGCCCAGGAGGGCGGCCTGCTCGAGGCTCGAGAACGGCTTGTTCTGGCGGAGCTCCGCACGAAGGCGTTCGGACATGCTCGGATGATATGTGTTTAAACACACATTGTCAACCCGGAGCCGCCTCCGGGCGCCCGGACGCCGCCGTCACGTCAAAATAGCTTGCCACCGTTCGGAACCGGGTGGTCGGGCGAGACCAGCACCACCGCCCCGGCCTCGTCCGGCAGCCCGGTCACCAGACACTCGGAGAAGAAGTTCGCGATCTGCTTCCGAGGGAAGTTGAGCACGGCGAGCACCTGCCGGCCGACCAGCGCCTCCGGACGGTAGTGCGTGGTGAGCTGCGCGCTCGAGCGGCGGACGCCGAGCGGGCCGAAGTCGATGGTGAGCTTGTAGGCCGGCTTGCGGGCCTCCGGGAACTCGCCGACCGCGGTGATCGTGCCCACCCGGAGCTCCACACGCTCGAAGTCGGCCCAGGCGATCTCGTCGCTCACGCGGTGGCTCCCCCATCCACGACCATCACCTGTCCGGTCACGAACGAGGCTTCGTCCGACGCGAGGTAGAGGGCGGCAAACCC
This sequence comes from Gemmatimonadales bacterium, assembly GCA_041390205.1. GTDB lineage: Bacteria > Gemmatimonadota > Gemmatimonadetes > Gemmatimonadales > GWC2-71-9 > SHZU01. Next base: position 43,901 of record JAWKQJ010000024.1, on the reverse strand, counting down.
GACTTCGTCGGGCAGGCCGAGATGGCGGATCGGTTGCTCGCCGAGGAGCTCGGCGGCGCGGCTCTCGTCTTTCCAGTAGTACTCGCTGAAGTCGGTCTTGATCAGGCCCGGGGCGATCGCGTTGACCCGGACGCCGTGCGGTCCGAGCTCGCGGGCCCAGGACCGGGTCATCATGATCAGACCCGCCTTGGTGAAGCTGTAGAGCAACCCGCCGGGCTGCGGCTTGAGCCCCGAGATCGAGGCGATGTTGATGATCGAGCCGCGCTTCCGCTCCGTCATCCCGGGCGCGATCAGATTCACCAGCCGGAAGGCGGAGAGGACGTTCACCTCCACCATCTTGAGCAGCATCTCGTCGGTGGTGGAGAGCGCCGGTCCCTGGCCGATGTTGGTGGCGCTGTTGTTGACCAGGATGTCGATCGGTCCCACCTGGCTCGTGGTATCCGCGACGATCCGCTCGAGGTCTTCCTTGCGGCCGACGTGACAGCTCATCGGGACGACCGTCGCGCCGCCGGCGCCGAGCTCCTTGGCGGCGGCCTCGAGCACCTCGACCTTCCGCGAGGCGATCACCACGTTGGCGCCGGCGTCGGCGAGGCGCCGGGCGATGGCCTTGCCGATGCCACGGCCGCCGCCGGTCACCAGGGCGGTCCTGCCTGCGAGCGAGATCGATGCGGTCATTGGATTTCCCGTAGTGGAGGTGGTCAGCCGTCCTGCGCGCCCGGACGGCCGCGCTCGATCACGAAGCTTCGGCTGGTCTCGAGCGGCGCGCCCGGACGGCTCACGTAGGTGACCCGGCGGAGGTCGACTTCGCAGCGTTCCGGATCGAGGGTGCAGCGCACGTAGCCGCGGTGGGCGTCGTGGTACCGGAGATCGGGATTCTCGGCCAGGACCGCGTCGCTGCCGGGGAAGGCGTCCACCCCGTCGCCGCCCGAGGTGAGCGAGGTGCCGACCAGCTCCGTGGCCACGACGGGCGACTCCGCCCGGTCGACCCGATGGCGGAGATCGGCGACCCAATTCGAGTGGACGTCGCCGGTCAGGACGATCACGTCGCCCCGACCCCGCGCGGCGATCGCGTCGAGGAGTCGCTGCCGGGCCGCCTGGTATCCGTTCCAGGAATCCATGTTGTAGCGCTCGTCCGGCCCCGGCTCGGTGTCCACCTTCCCCATGAACACCTGCTGCGCCAGCACCGCCCAACGGTGATCCCGATCCGCCAGCTCGCGGCCGAGCCAGCGCTCCTGCTCGGCGCCGAGCATGGTGGCGGCGCTGTCGTGGGTGCCGGGACAGGGCGGCTTGCGGCGGTCGCCGCACGGCTGGTCGGTCCGGTACTGACGGCCGTCGAGCACGTGGAACCGCGCCAGGGAGCCGGCCTCGATGGTGCGATAGAGCCTCGCGTCGGGTCCGCGCGGCTTCGCCGCGCGGCGAACCGGCTGGTGCTCGTAGTACGCCTGGTACGCCGCGGCGCGGCGGCGCAGGAAGGCGTCGAGCAGGTCGTGCTGCTCCGAGTGTCCGCCCGCGTAGTTGTTGTCGACCTCGTGGTCGTCCCAGGTGACCACCCAGGGATGCCGGGCGTGCGCGCGCTGCAGCGCCGGATCGCTCTTGTAGAGAGCGTAGCGCGCGCGATAGTCGGCGAGCGAGGTCGGCTCCCGGCCGACGTGCCGCCGGACCGCGTACGGGGCCGACTGTCCGGCGGGGTCCTCGTAGATGTAGTCGCCGAGGTGGAAGACCAGGTCGAGCTCTTCGTTCGCCAGGTGATTGAGCGCGGTGTAGTAGCCGTGCTCGTAGTGCTGGCAGGAGACGAACGCGAATCGGAGCGTGCCGGGCGGCGCCGAGCGGGCCGCCAGCGTCCGGGTCCGACCGACGGGGCTCACCGCGTCGCCGGCGTGGAACCGGTACCAGTACCATCGCTCCGGCTCGAGCCCGTCGGCCTCGACGTGGACGCTGTGGGCGAGCGCGGCCGTGGCCCGCGCCGAGCCACGCCGCACGATCCGCCGCATGCTCTCGTCGGACGCGATCTCCCAGCCGACCCGGATCTCGCCCGCGAGCGGGGCGCCGCCCGCGGGCGAGTGCGGCGCGAGGCGGGTCCAGAGCACCACCCCTGTGTCGGTCGGATCCCCGGACGCGACGCCGAGAGAAAAGGGGTCCGCGTCGAAGCGCGGCCCCTTTTGGTTGCAGGCCCCGGTGGCCAGGGCGCCGAGCGAGAGACTCTGGATGAACGCCCGGCGATCGGTCACCGATCGGCCTAGCGGCGACCGCGCCGGGTCCAGATCAGGATCACTCCGCAGCCGTTGCGGCTCTGATACTGCGCCGGGGCGTTGACGGCGTTGCTGCTGTAGGTCTCGATCCCGTAGATGTCCTGCGGATTGATCGGGAGGCCACCTCCGACCAGGGGGTCGACCGTGACCCGGGCGCCGTCGATGTAGAACTCCGGCGAGCACTGGCCGCTCGCGCCGACGCTCCGGGTGGAGACGATCCGATAGTCGAAGCCGCCCGAGGGCACCACGTTGAAGCCGGGAACCATGCGGAAGAGGTCCTCGGTGCGGATCGCGCCCCGGCGCTCGATCTCGTCCTGGGTGATGTAGTGGCCGCCACTCGCGGGCGAGGTGCGGCGCTGATCGAACTCCGACTTCGGCGCCTCCGCGGTGACCGCGACCTCCGGCAGGACCACCGCCTGTCGGGCGAGGGTCAGCTCGACCCGGGTGGCGGAGTCGGGCTTGAGCTCCACCAGGCGGCGGGCCTTGGTATAGCCGATGGCGCGGACCTCGACGGTGTGGGTGCCGCCCGGAAGCCCGCCGAGCTCGAAGCTGCCGGACTCGTTCGACTGGGTGGTCGCGGTGTGGCCGTGGACCACCACCTGCGCGCCCGGCACCGGCTTCCCGTCCGTCGCCGAGACGCTGCCCCGGAGGCGGGCGGTGCCGCTGTCCGGATTGATGGTGACGGCCTGCCCGTCCGCCGCCACCGGGCCCCGATCGAGGCTCAACATCCGAATCGCGACCGGCCGCGCCTCCAGGTCGAGCTCCAGCGGCGGGCCGTCCAGCAGGCCGACGCTCGCCTTGAGGAGCACGGGCGTGTCGTTAGGCACGCCGCAGAGCCGATAGCGCCCCGCGGAATCGACCGGCGAGCGGACCACCCGGGTCCGGGTGTTCACGCCGAGCACCACCGAGACCTCGCTCTCGGTCCACTCCACCCGGACGTCGCCGCCCGGAATCGGCTGGCCGGTGCGGACGTCGGTGAGGGCGCCCAGGACCACGCCGGTGCGCTCGTCCTGCACGTTGGGACAGAGGGCGGCGAAGATGCCGTGACCGGCCGTGGAGCTCAGGAAGACGGTGTTGATGCCCGACTTGAGCGCGACCTTGCGGGGCGGCGGCGTGTAGCCGACCCCGTCCCAGGCCGGGTGGGTAAAGGCGATCGTGTAATCGCCGGGGATCAGGCTGTCGACCAGGAAGCGGCCGCGCCCGTCCGCCACCACCACCCGGTTGCTCGGGCCCGAAAGGGCGACCCGCGCCTCGGGCGCCGTGGCGCCGGTCAGCAGGCTGTCGAAGACGTAGCCGCGGACCCTGGCAAAATCCGGCTCCTGAGCGGCCAGACGCCCGCCCAGGCCGAAGACGGCCAACCCCAGCAGCAGCAACGAGATGTTCTTGATGATTCTCACTTCACCGAACCCGATACCGTTGTCGTTTCCCAGCACACTCTAGATGCCCGGATCATGGGCCACCTGCACCGCCCGGTTGGCCAGCACCGCCACCATCCGGTTCATCTCGGCGAACCGGGCATCCGCGGTCGCTCCGCGCCGATATCGAGCGTAGATCTGCTGGATGATCACCGCAAGCTTGAAGAACCCGAACACGAAATAGAACCCCAGGGCCACCGGGGCCGTGCCCCTCGCCTCGAAATATCGCCCGACGACCTCCCGGCGGGACCACATGCCGGGCTCGGCGGTCGGCCACCAGCCCAGCCCCCGGATCGGCGCGGGGTCGTTCGGCTCCACCCAATAGGCGAGGGAGGACCCGAGGTCCATCAGTGGGTGGCCGAGGGTGGCCATCTCCCAGTCGAGCACCGCGACGACCCGGGTGGGGTCGTCCGCATCCAGCATGACGTTGTCGAACTTGAAATCGTTGTGGATGATCGAGGCGCCGGGGTCCGAGGGGAGCTCTTCGGCGAGCCAACGGGCCGCCGCCTCCATGTCGGGAACGTGCTCGGTCGCCGCCGCGTGGTAGCGCTGGGTCCAACCCCGGACCTGTCGCTCGACGTAGCCTTCGGGCCGGCCCAGGTCCGCGAGGCCGACGGCGGCCGGGTCGATCTCGTGGAGCCGGGCGAGGGTGGTCACCAGGCTGTCGCAGATCCGGGCGAGCGTGTCGGGGCGGTCCTTGAGGTCCCGGGGCAGCTCCTTCCGGATCACCAGGCCGTGCCGCCGTTCCATCAGATAGAAGGGGGCGCCCAGCACCGACTCGTCTTCGCAGAGGAGCAGCGGCTTCGGCGCTGGCGGGAAGACCGGCGCGAGCGCCGAGAGGACCCGGAACTCGCGGGCCATGTCGTGCGCCGTCTTGACCCGATTGCCGAAGGGTGGCCGGCGGAGCACGTAGGAGGCCGACCCCACCCGGACGTGATAGGTCAGGTTCGAGTGCCCCGCCGGGAACTGCTCCACGACGACCGGCTCCGCCCGTCCGAGCCGGGCGGCGAGGTACTCGCCGAGCCGCGCGGGGTCGAGCTCCTCGCCGGGACGGGGTGGGCCCGGTCGATCGGGCGCGCTCACGACTCCACCTCGACGTCCGAGTCGAGCCGGGCCGCGAGCCGCCGCATGCCGGCCAGCCAGCGCTCGTTGTCGTCCCACTTCCGACGGAGGTGCTCGCGGACCACCGGGTGCGGCAGGATCAGGAACTCCTCTCGCGCGATCCCGGCCATCATCGCGTCGGCCACCTGCTCGGCCGACAGCGCGTCGGGCTCGAGGAGGCGGCGGATCGCGGGGTCCGACCCGGCCAGCATCGGGGTCTCGACGCCGAGCGGGCAGACGCAGGAGACCCTGAGGCCGCGGTCGCCGTAGCTGACGGCCAGCCACTCGGCGAAGGCGACGGCCGCGTGCTTGGTGACCGCGTACGGCGCCGATCCGATCTGGGTGAGGAGACCGGCGGCGGAGGCGACGTTGACCAGGTAGCCGAAGCCGCGGCGGAGCATGTCGGGCACCACCAGGCGGGCGGCGCGCACGTGCGCCATCAGGTTGACGTCCCAGATCCGCTCCCACTCGTCGTCGGGGGTCTCGGGACCGCCGCCGAGCGCGATGCCGGCGTTCGAGCAGAAGAGGTCGATCGGGCCGACCCGCTGCTCGACGTGGGCCACCAGGGCCACCAACTCGCGACTCGAGGAGACGTCGGTCCGAAAGGCAACCGCGCCGATCTCGGCGGCGGTCCGCTCCGCGCCCTCCAGATCCCGGTCGACCACGACGACCTGGGCGCCGGCCTTCGCCAGCGCCCGGCAGAACGCCCGGCCGATCCCGCTGGCCCCGCCGGTCACGACCGCCACCCGATGGGCGACGTTCATCGGACGCCCTTGGCCAGCTCCAGCTTGGCGACGGCCTCGCGGTGGACCTCGTCGGGCCCGTCGGCGAGCCGGAGGGTGCGGGCGCCGGCCCAGGCGTAGGCGAGGAAGGTGTCCTGACTCACGCCGGCGCCGCCGTGGACCTGGATGGCGCGGTCGAGGGCCCGGAGCGCGACGTTAGGCGCCACCACCTTGATCATCGCGATCTCCGCCCTGGCGGCCTTGTTGCCCACGGTGTCCATCAGGTGCGCGGCGTGGAGGACGAGCAGCCTGGCCTGGTCGAGCTCCATCCGGGTCTCGGCGATGTCGGCCCGGACCGTGCCCTGCTCGGCGAGCGGCTTGCCGAAGGCGACCCGGTTCCGCGCCCGGGCGCACATCAGCTCGAGCGCCCGCTCGGCCAGTCCGATCAGCCGCATGCAGTGATGGATCCGGCCGGGACCGAGCCGCCCCTGGGCGATCTCGAAGCCGCGGCCTTCGCCGAGGAGCAGATGGTCGGCGGGCACCCGGACGTCGTCGAAGGTGATCTCGGCGTGGCCGTGCGGCGCGTCGTCGTAGCCGAAGACGGTCAGCATCCGCTCGACGGTGAGACCGGGCGCGTCCATCGGCACCAGGATCATCGACTGCTGCCGGTGCTTCGGCGCGTCGGGGTCGGTCCGACCCATCACGATCGCGATCCGGCAGCGCGGGTCGCCCGCGCCGGAGCTCCACCACTTGCGGCCGCTGATCCGATAGCCGTCGCCGTCCCGCACGATGGCGGTGCGGATGTTGGTCGCGTCGGAGCTGGCCACGTCGGGCTCGGTCATGGCGAAGCAGCTCCGGATCTCGCCCTCGAGAAGCGGCGCCAGCCAGCGGCGCTTCTGCTCCTCCGTGCCGTAGCGGACCAGGACCTCCATGTTGCCGGTGTCGGGCGCGGAGCAGTTGAACAGCTCCGGCGCGAAGGGGGAGCGGCCCATGACCTCACAGAGCGGGGCGTACTCCAGGTTGCCGAGTCCGGCGCCGTGCTCCGATTCGGGCAGGAAGAGGTTCCAGAGTCCGGCGGCGCGGGCCTCCCGCTTGAGGGTCTCGACGATCGGCGGCGGGGTCCAGCGGTCGGCGGCGATCTGCGCCTGCCAGGTCGCCTCGTTGGGATAGACGTGCTCGTCCATGAAGGCGAGCAATCGGGCCTTGAGATCGGCCGCGCGGGGCGAAAGGTCGAGGAGGCTCATGGGCCAGAAGGTACTCCGCGCCGGGGTCCCTTGCATTCGGCGAGATGGGGCGGCATCCTAGTCGCGCCATGGCCTACTCGACCTACACGACCTTCGACCGCGCCGAGTGGGCCGCGCTCCGCTTCAACACGCCGCTCACCCTCTCGGAAGCGGATCTGGCCGAGTTGCAGGGCCTGAACGAGCAGCTCTCGCTCAGGGAAGTGGTCGAGGTCTATCTGCCACTCTCCCGGCTGCTCAACCTCCACGTCTCGGCCAGTCGGGAGCTCGGCCGGGTGGCGGACATCTTTCTCGGCAAGACCACCGCGGACCATCCCTACCTGGTGGGCATCGCCGGCAGCGTGGCGGTCGGCAAGAGCACCACCGCCCGAGTGATGCGCGCCCTGCTCGCGCGGTGGCCCGACCACCCGCGGGTGGAGCTGGTCACCACCGACGGCTTCCTCTATCCGAACGCCGAGCTGGAGCGCCGCGGGCTGATGCACCGCAAGGGCTTCCCGGACAGCTACGACACCCGCCGCCTGGTGCAGTTCGCGGCCGACCTGAAGGCCGGCGCGCGCGCGACGGCGCCCGTCTACTCGCACCTGATCTACGACATCGTCCCGGACGCCGAGCAGGTCGTGGAGCGGGCGGACGTCGTGATCCTCGAGGGCCTGAACGTGCTCCAGGGCGCCGATCACCGCCCGGGCGACGGCGATCGGCCGTTCGTGTCGGACTTCTTCGACTTCTCGATCTACGTCGACACGCCGGAGCCTAACGTCAAGGCCTGGTTCCTCCAGCGTTTCCAGCGGCTGCGCGAGACCGCGTTTCGCGATCCCAAGTCGTTCTTCCAGCGCTACGCCGAGATGCCGGAGCAGGAGGCCCTGGCGTTCGCCGATCGGGTCTGGGAGGAGATCAACGGCATCAACTTGCGGGAGAACATCGAGCCGACCAAGGAGCGGGCCCATCTGATCCTGGAGAAGGGCCGCTCCCACGAGGTGACCGGAGTCCGGCTCCGGCGGCTCTGACCGGGCCCCGGGGGGCTCGGAAACCGATCATGGGGGCCGTCCGTAGGACAGCCCATTCAGCAACCCGTTTCCGTGGAGGGACGCATGACCCGTAGCACTCGATGGGGCCTGGCCTTGGCCGCGGCCGCCCTGGCGGGGGGCCTGGTGGCCACCCCGACGATGGCGCAGGATGGCGCCAAGAAGGCTGGTTCGTCCAAGCTCGTGGGGAGCTGGGAGGGCCAATACACCTCCGACGGCCCGGCCGGCACGATGGCGCTCAAGGTGGCCAACAAGCCGGCCTGGGGCGTGGTCCTCGAGATCACCGGTGAGATTCCGCCACCCGCCGACGCGACCGCGGTGGCGGCTGAGGGCGGCGTGCTGACCTGGAAGCAGGTGATCGGCGAGTTCGACGTGGCGTTCAAGGCCACCTTGAGCGAAGACGGTGAGACGCTCGCGGGCACGATGGAGGCCACCCAGAACGGGCAGTACGTCGGCGCAGGCTCCTTCTCGCTGAAGCGGAAGATGTAGCGGCACCCTCTGGACGAGACGAAGAAAGAGCCGGGGTTGGTTCCCCGGCTCTTTCTCGTCCTCACCCGCCGATCATCGGCCCAGTCGATTGGTCTTGAGCAGGATGGCCCCGGCTTCGTGACCCTCGCCGTAACGGCCCGTCGCCGAGGTGCCGTTCATGTAGCGGATCTCGGCGATCTCGACGATTCGGATGTTGCGGAGCTCCTCGATGTCGTCCTGCTTGACCTCGTCGATGTAGAGGACGGGGCTCACCTTGCCGCGGTTCGGTCCGACCTTGGCCATCGGGTCGACCGGCGCGCTCGCTCCGCCGCCCTCGGCGCCGGGACGCTCCGGCACCGGCCGGCCGCCGCTCTGGGTCGCCTGCGCGCTGGAGCCGGTGCCACCCAGGCTGCCACGGCTGCGAGCCGTCTTGAGCCATTGGCTGCGGAGTCGCTGAACGGCTTCGTAGGCGTTGGTGATGTCCTGCCGTGACTGGATCTCCTCCACGGTGAGGAGGTACCGATCGCCCTTGCCCTGAGCCCCCGCCGTGTTGGGATGCACCGTCGCCACCAGACCAACGGCCAGCCCGGCCACGATCCACCTGGTCATCTTTGCCTCCCTGTGCCCTGGATCCCGATCGGCCCGGAGGACCCGGGCCGCTTCCCCGTGCTCAACGTTGGGGCGCGGCGGCTCCGGCGTCAATCAGATCGACCCGGGCGATCTTGTCGCCCTCGAGGATCGCGTCGACCACGTCCATGCCGTCGACCACCTGCCCCCAGACGGTGTAGGCGAAGTCCAGTCTGGGGTTGTCGACCAGGTTGACGAAGATCTGGGCGTCGCCCGTGTCGCGGCCGCGGGTGGAGATGCCGAGGGTGCCGCGCTCGTGCGAGATGGCGCCGACTTCGTCCCGCATGTAGGGACCGTCGCCCATGTACTCGTTGGCGTTCGGGCTGCCACCCTGGATCACGAAGTTGGGCTCGACCCGGTGAAAGGTGAGGTCGTCGTAGTAGGACTGGAGCGCCTTGCCGTGTCCGACTTGTGCGTGATGTCGTCGGAGAGGATTTTCAGCACGCAGGCGGCGCTGCCGCCCGCGGTCGGGCTCATCGTCACTCCGGAGGAGCTTGGCCTGTTGGCATAGGCGTCATCGAGCTCGGCGAGGGAGACCCGGTCGGGCAGCAGGCGGTGAGGTGAGTCTTGGGCTGGCGGTTGCATCCAGCGCGCTGATCGCGTCGGCCGCCCGGTCCGCACCCGCGGGTCGAAGTCGGCGAGGTAGCGCCAGGCCTGGCGCCAGGGTCGAGTCGCCCAGCTGGTCGATCCGCTCGAGCAGCGCGACGCGGGCGTCGCGGAGGTCTCCTGGCGCTCGCGGGTGACCCGAGCGAGCGCGGCGAGCAGCTCCTCAAGCGCTGCTTCGCGGTCCGGCGCGCCGTATCGCCTGCGGCGGCGGTCATCAGGAGCGATAGTCGGGCCGGGTCAGCTGGTCGACGAAGATCTCGTCGGCGCCGTGGCCGCGGACTCTGACCAGCTCGGTGATCGCGGCGGTGCGGACGTTGTCGTCGGCGTCGTTGGCGAGGGCGATCAGCAGCTCGGCGTTGCCGATCTCGCCCGCGGCGCGCGCGGCGTAGGCCCGGACCTGCCAGGTGTAGTCGGCGGCGGCCCGCGCGAGGACGGTCCGGACCCGGTCGGGATCGATCTTCGCGAGGGTCACCATCGCGTGCGCGCCGCGATGCCAGTTGGCGATCCCGGTGAATTTCTGGCGCTGCGACCCCGCGAGGCTGTCGACGAAGGGCCAGAGATAGGCGCCGATGTCGATCTCCTCCGGACAGGGCCCGACGAGCAGATCGATCGCGAGGATGGCCACGTGATCGTTGGGATCGCGAAGGCCGTTCACGAAGGGCGCGCACGAGGCCTGGCGCTCCCGGCGCGCCCAGGCACGGAGCGCCTCGTAGCGGACCATCGGGCTCTGGTCCCTGACGCCCTGGGCGAGGAGGTCCATCCGCCCGGCGAGCGAGTCGGGCGCCCCGACCGCCAGGATCGCGAGCCGGCGGACCTGCTCGTCGGGATCCTCGAGTCCGCGGAGGATCAGCGGCTCTCCGGCGGCGCCGCTCCGCGCGAGCGACGCCCAGGCGAGACGGCGAAGCCGGGCGGACAATGCCGGCGAGCCCTCGTCGTACACCGCGAGATCGCGGAGCACGGCGCGGGTGCGGGAATCGGGATCGAGGAGACCGCCGCGCGATCGAAGCAGGGTCTCGAGCCCCCGGGCGGCGTCCAGCATCGTTCCGCGCTGCCGCGCGTCGAGGATGTCGAGCAGCGCCCGTCGGGCCCGATTGGCGTTGGCGCGATTGGCGTAGGGAATTCGTCCGACGGAGCGCGCCAGAGCGCCGATCACCTGCGGCTCCTCTTCGCCGGCGAGCCGGTCGAGGAGCGCGGTGGCGATCCCGTCGGCGAGGCTCAGCTCGGCCGGGTTGGCACTGTCGAGCGCCTGGGCGATCTGGGCCACGGCATGCGCGGCCTCGAATCGCACCCCGGGCCGGGGATCGGCGAGCCGGGGCAGCACCAGGGTCGCGAGATCGGCGCGCTCCAGGCGACCGAGCGCCCGCACCGCGGCCGCGACGACGCCCGCGTCCCGATGCTCGAGTCCCTGGCGAATCGGCTCGAGCTCGGCCTCGCCACGCCCGCGGGCGTCCTCCGCGCTGAAGATCGCTTCCCGGAGCGCCGCCGTCGCCCGCGCCTGACCCAGCGCCGTTGCCGGCGCCAGCGCGAGAGCCGCGATCACGAGCCAGGTTCGAGCCATCGTCACTGCAACCCCACTTTGCCTTTGACGCTCTCCAGCAAGCGCCCCGGATCGTAGCCGATCCCATCATCCCGAAGACGAGCGCCACCTGGCGGATGTCGCTCGCGCGGGCCGTCGGATCACCATCGAGGACGACCATGTCGGCCCGTTTGCCCACGGTGATGGTCCCGGTCTCGTCCGCCATGCCGAGCACCTTGGCGCCGTTGCCGGTGACGATCGCGACCGCGGCCTCCGGCGAAAAGCCCGCCTCGACCAGCAGCTCGTAGTTGCGATGGTCGCCGAAGCCGGGCAGGCTGCCGTTGCCCCAGGGGTCGACCCCGGCGGCCAGGAGCCCGCCCCGGGCGACGAAGCGCCGCTCGAACCGGAGCATCCGGCGGAACAGCTCCTCGGGCACGAACCCGGCGCCGCCGTTGGTCGAGGCCAGGTCGTCGACCACCGCCTGACGAGCCGCGGGCGCCAGCATCTCGAGCGCGAGGTCGGGCACCTTCGCGCGGCCGGCGACGAAGAGCTCGTAGACGGAGAGCGTCGAGGTGAGCGCCACGCCGCGCTCGAGCAGAGTGGCGATCACGGAATCCGCGAGCGGCCCCTCGGGATCGACCTCGACCTGGTGGCGCATGTTGTCGGCCGGGCAGAGATCCGGCCGCTTGCCCGGCACGAAGTCGCTGTTGGTGATGAACCCGTGCTCGAGGTTGTCGATGCCGAGCCGAGCGGCCTCGGTGAAGGTGACCGAGCAGAGGTGGCCGGTCACCCGCATCCCGTGGCGATGGGCCTCGTCGATCGCCGCGCCGAGCACGGCGCGACTGACCCCGCCGGAGAACTTGAGCCAGGTGGCGCCCTCGCCGGCCCAGTAGCTCACCACCCGGCGAGCCTCGGCCTCGGTCGTGAGCCGGCGCTGCTGGCCGGGCCCGGCGCCCGGACCGTTCAGGTAGGGACCGGTCACCAGCATCCGCGGACCCGGCGCGAGCCCGCGGTCGATGTCCTGCTTCATGTTGAGCTCGGCGTAGGGAATCTGCGCCCCGGCCGTGCGCACCGTGGTGATGCCGCCCGCGAGATAGAGCCGCGGCGCCGAGACCGCCATCTGCGAGAGACCCGCGCTCGACATGAAGTAAGTGTGGGCGTGGAGATCGATCAGCCCGGGGATCAGCGACTTGCCGCTCAAGTCGATGACCCTCGCACCGTCCGGGACGGTCACCAGCCGATCGGGACCGACGGCGGCGATCCGGCCGTTCTCGATCACCACGGTCTGATCGCTCCGGGCCGGGGCGCCGGTGCCGTCCACGATCCGGGCGTGGCGGAGCACGACGACCGCGGCGCTCTCCGCCACGAACGGACGAACGGCCGGTCCGATCGGTGTCTGGGCGAGCGCCGGCGCCGCGCTGGCCAGGCAGAGCAGGAAGGCGGCGTGCGATCGACGGAGTGTAGTCATCACGGGATACCGGGGCGCGGGCCGCTCGACGGCGCGGTCGTGGACTCGGGCCGGGACGATCGGGCGATGACCCTGGTCGACCCGGCGCGGGGATGCTGGTCCCGGATCGAGCCGGGCACGCCCCGAATGTTGCCGCCGCCCGAGACGGCCGGCAAGAGCGAACAGAGCGGGCATCGGATCTCGTCGCGCTTCGCCGACTCATACAATCGGCGGCTGCCCGCCACCAATGCCGCCGTCGATATTCCCCGCTGAACCGGACGAGGGCGCGAGTGTCGAGGCGACAGGGAAGTGGCGGGAGGCGGAAGTCGGCGCGCGGCGCGACGGTGATGACGCTGGTGGTCGCAGGGACGTTCGCCGCCCCGGCCGGAGCGCTCGCGCAGTCCTGCGACCGGACGCCGGCGCGAGCGACTCCCTTCCTGACCGAGCTCGCCGACAGCGGCAGGCTCTTCCGCGGCGTCTTCGCCCGGGACGGCCGCGAGCTCTACTTCTTCAAGAAGACGGGTCCACCGAACGGCGAGGACTATCGGATCTTCCGGTCGCGGCGCGGTGAGTCGGGCTGGTCGACGCCGGAGCGACTCCGCCTGGGAGAGGAGGCCTCCGACCTCTATCCCGCGCTCTCGCCGGACGGACGGCTGCTGGTCTTCTCCTCCTACCGTCGCGCGCCCGGCGATACCAGCGCGCGCCCCAACGCGTCGCTCTGGCTCGCCCGACGGATGGGCGACGGGTGGGATCGCCCGGAGCCGATCGCCGCGCTGGCCAAGCCGGGGTACTACCACTCCCAGGTGGCTTTCACCGCCGACGGCCGGCTCCACTTCCGGCGAGTCACGCCCGACTGGCGGGGCCGGGAGAGTCTGGTGAGTCGGCTCGAGGGCGGCCGCTTCTCCGCTCCGACGGAGAGTCCCGAGGTCGCTCGCTGGCTCTCCTGGCGATCCGACCTGCTGGTGCACGGCGGCGAGCCGGTCTGGAGCGGCGAGGCCGTGCTGCTCGACGTCTCCCGGCGCGACCCGGCGACCGGACGCGCCGGCCCGTCCGACATCTGGATCAGCGTGCGCCGCTCGGACGGCTGGTCGGACCCGGTGCCCGCCGGACTCGGCGTGAACGACGAGGCGGCCTACGACAACTTCCCCACCATCACGCCGGACGGCTGTGGGCTGGTCTGGGTTCGGGGCTTCAGCGCCTGGCATCGGGTCCGCTGGCCGGCACTGCTCCGGGAGCTCACCGGCTAGCAAGCCGGATCAGGCCTCCCGCAACACCTCCGAAGGATCGAAGCGTGCGGCCCGCCGCGCGGGCAGCCATCCGGCCAACCCGCCGATCGCGCCGAGCACGAGGGCCGATCCGACGAACACGACCGGGTCGGTCGGCTCGAGGCCGTAGAGCAGCTTGCCCACGAAGCGCGAGCCCCACCAGCTGAGCAGCGCGCCGATCGCCACTCCGGCGACGACCTGCGCACCGACCCGACGGAGCACCAGGCCGAGCACCCGGCCCGGCCCGGCGCCCAACGCCATCCGAATCCCGATCTCCGCCCGCCGGCGATTGACGCTGTAGGCGGTGACGCCGTAGAGACCGAGCGCCGCGAGCAGCAGCGCGAGCCCGCCGAAGAAGCCCGAGAGGATCGCCACCAGCCGCTCCTGCGCCAGCGAGGCGCTGATGTCGTCATCGAGCGTCCGGAAGCTCAGGCTCAGGTCGCCGCTGACGCCGGTGACCGCCCGCGCGATCGGCTGGGCCAGCAGCATGGGCGATCCCCGCTCCGCCCGCACGCTCAGCGAGACGGACGTCGGGATCCCTTCCTGCGCCCCCGGGAGGTACATCGTGGGCGGCACCTGCGCTCGGAGGGTCTGATAGACGGCGTCCTTGACCACGCCGACGATCTCGTTGGCGATCGTCCCCTCGCCACCGGGCGCGCGGCGGACCACGACCCGTCCCAACGGATCGCCGGTGCCGATGAAGGTCCTGACGAAGGTCTCGTTCACCAGCACCACCCTCGGCGACTCGGCCCGGTCGTCCGCGGTGATGCCCCGACCGAGCAGCACCGGCGTGCCGAAGGTCTCGAGCCAGGTCGGCGAGATCAGGTTGAGGTAGCTGAGTCGCTCGCGCTCGGGCAGCTCGATCCCGTCGCGCACCTCGATCCGCTCGTTCCACATCGAGCGGCTGAGCGGGGTGAGCACGGACCAGCCGACCGACGCCACGCCCGGCACCCGCTCGACCGCCTCGGCGATCCGATCGTAGAAGCGCGGCAGCTCACCGGCTTCGACCCCCGCCCGATCGGCCGCCACCCGGGCGATCAGCATCCGGCTCTCGTCGAAGCCGCGGTCGACCGTCGCGAGCCGGGCGAAGGTGCCGACGAAGAGACTGGCCGCGACCACCAGCACCAGCGAGAGCGCCACCTGCGCGACGACGAGGCCGTGGCCAAGCCCGCCCCCGGTCCGCTCGCCGACGCTCCGTCCCTGCTCCTTGATCGCCTCGATCGGCTGAGTCCGCGCGGCGCGGAGGGCTGGCGCGGTGCCGAAGAGGAGCGCGGTCCCGACGGCGAGCAGGGCGGTGAAGAGGAAGAGGCGCCAATCCGGACCGAGGTCGAGCGACACCGTGCTGGTGGCGGTCGAGAGCTGGTACACGAGCAGTCGGCTGCCCCAGAGCGCGATCAGGCCGCCGAGCACGGCGCCCGAGGTCGAGAGCAGGAGACTCTCCAACAGGAGCTGTCGGGCGAGCTGGCGGCGTGAGGCGCCGAGCGCCTGCCGGACGCTCATCTCGTGACGGCGCGCGGTGGCGCGGGCGAGCAGCAGGTTCGCGATGTTGCCGCAGGCGATCAGCAGCACCAGGCCCACCACGACCATGATGGTGAGCAGCGGTCGCTGGTAGCGGGAACGGAGCGAGGAGACACCGCCCGCCGCCGGCACCACGGTGAATCCGCCCTTCAGATAGTTGGCCTGGTCGTCCGCCCGCCAGTGGGTGGGCAGGGTCTCGTCGCGGATCTGGGGCGTCACGGCCGCGAGCGCCGCCGTCGCCGCGCCGACGCCCTGGTCGGCCTCGAGCCGGACCATGATCTCGAGCCACCAGGTGGAGCGGCGATCGAGCCAGCTGTCGTCGGTCCCCCGCATCACCGGCTCGGTGCCGATCGGCACCGCCACCTCGAACGCCCGGCCCACCTCGGCGCCGTAGAACTCGGGCCCGGTCACGCCGACGATGGTGTAGGCGGTCCGGTTGAGCGAGATGGTCCGGCCGATCACGTCCGCCGCTCCGCCGTAGCGTCGCTGCCAGTAGTCGTAGGAGATCACGGCCACCGGGCCGCCGTCGCCGCCGCCGCGGCGATCGTCCGAGGCGTCGAAGGTCCGACCGAGCACGGCGCCCGCACCGAGCACCTCGAAGAAGCGCCCGCTCGCCCAGAGCCCATCGACGTACTCGGCCTCGCCCGACGCCGAGAGATTGAAGCGGGTCGACGAGTACGCCGCGGCGCCGGCGAAGAGATCGGCGCGGTCGCGGATCGCTTCCCAGATCGGGTTGGTCCAGCTGGAAGGGTCGCCCTCGTCGTCGCCGATCACCGCGAGCCGCTCGGGCTCCGGCACCGGGAGGGTGCGGAGCACGAGCTTGTCGACGATCGAGAACATGGCGGTGTTGGCGCCGATCCCCAGCGCGAGCGAGCAGACCGCCACCAGGGAGACGAGGGGAGCCGCCCGGAGGGCGCGGAGGGCATTGCGAATGTCCTGCATGGGATCTCGGCGTGGTCGCGGGAGTCGCCTGGTTCGACACCGGGCGCGCGCGATGGGTTGCGCCGGCGCCCCCCTCAGGCCGGCGGCGGCCGAAAGCCGCCGAGCGCCTCCTCGACCTGACCCGCCAGGGCCAGCGCGACGTCCTCCCGGCCCGGCCTGGCGACGATCTGCACTCCGATCGGGAGCCCCTCCGGCGAAGTGCCCGCCCGGACCACCGCTCCGGGCCAGCCGGTCAGATTGTAGCTGATGGTGTAGCTGAACGCGGGGAGGGTGCTCGGGTCGGCGGTGGTCCCGTGGGGCAACGCGGGCCCGGCGTTGACCGGACAGAGGATCGCGTCGTAGCGCTCGAAGATCGCCGCCATCCCGCTCCGCCACTGGAACCAGCGGTCGATCGCCCGGTCGAGCGCGGTCGGGTCGAGGGCGGGGCCGCCGAATCCGGCTAGGGCCGGCGAGACTTCGGTGGTGCCGGCCGCCTCGAGCAGCCGCCGGTTGGCGGCGCCACCGTCCCAGAAGTAGACCGGGAGCCCGACCTCGAGGCTGCGCTCGACGCCGGGGGGCCTCGCCTCGTCGACCCGGGCCACCCGCTGGCGGAGCGCGCCGGCGGCCGCGGTGACCGTCGCGACGGTCGCCTCGGTCGGCGTGGCGATGCCGTTGTCGGTGTGCACCGCCACCGCCAGGCTCGCGAGATCGACCACGCCGGGGTCGCCCCAGGGCATCGGATAGATCGCGGGGTCGACCCAGTCGGGACCCATGACGATCGGCAGCAGCAGCGCGAGATCGCGGACCGAGCGGGCCATCGGGCCGATCTGCTGACAGGTGTCCGTCACCCCACCGAACGGGTAGATGTGTCCGGTGCGAGGCACCCGTCCGGTCGTGGGCTTGATCCCGGCGATGCCGGTGAAGTGCGACGGCAGGCGGATGCTGCCGCCATAGTCGCTCCCGATGTCGAACGCCGAGCCGCCGGCCGCGAGGATCGCCGCCGCCCCACCGCTGCTCCCTCCCGGCGTTCGGGCGAGATCGTAGGGATTGCTGGTCTTGCCGTAGATCAGGTTGTCCGTCTCGAAGGAGAGGGTGAGCTCCGGCGTGTTGGTCTTGCCGAGCAGGACGGCCCCCGCGCGCTTGAGCCGGGCCACCACGGTGGCGTCCTCGGTCGGCCTGAACCCGGCCCGCCCTCTGGTGCCGCCGGTGCTGACGATTCCGGCGGTGTCGAGCGAGTCCTTGATCGTCATCGGCACGCCGTGGAGCGGCCCGAAGCGCTCACCGCGAGCACGGGCCATGTCGGCCTGACGGGCCCGCTCCAGCGCGCCCTCCGCGTCCGGCTGCACCACGGCGTTCAAGGCCGGGTTCACCGCCTCGATCCGATCGAGGAAGACGCGCGTGATCTCCTCCGAGGAGAGCGCGCCGGATGCGATCGCGTCGCGGATCGCGATCGCGGACGAGAAGTGGATCGGATCGGCGAGCGGCTGCCCCGCGGGGGCGGCCGTTCGCGCGCAGCCCATCGCGCCGACCACCAGGCCGCCGCCGACGAGCGCGAGCAGCTCCCGGCGGGAGAGCTCGGCCGCCGGGTCGGGGCCGCTCACGGCGTCGCCCGATAGCCGGGGCCTCGGAGCGCCCGACCCGGCGTGGCTCCCGTGTGCCGCCCCTCGCGCCAGACGGCCACGCCGTTCACGAACACGTCCCGCACTCCGACCGAGAGCTGGTGCGGCTCCTCGAAGGTGGCCCGGTCGATGATCGTGGCCGGGTCGAAGATCACCAGATCGGCGAACATCCCCTCCTTCACCATTCCCCGCTCGCGGAGACCGAGGATCTGCGCGGTCGACCAGGTCATCTTCCGGACCGCTTCTTCGAGCGGGAGCATGCCCTGATCGCGGACGAAGCGGCCGAGGATCCGCGGGAAGCTGCCGTAGCTCCTCGGATGGACCAGGCCCGTGGCGCTGTCGGGGTCGTAGCCGCCCGCGTCGCTCCCGACCACCACCCAGGGCTGGGTGAACATCTTGGCGACGTTCTCATCCGACATCCCGAAGGTGATCTTGCCGAGCCGATTCTCCTCGCCGATCGTGAGGGCGATGATCGCGTCGCGCCAGTCCTTGCCCAGCGCCTTCGCGATCGCGTCGAGCCGCCAGCCCTGGAACTTCTTCCACTCGGGCGTCTCGAAGCCGCTGATCTGGTAGGCCTCCGGCGGGTTGTGCTGGCAATAGACCGCCGCGCCCGGCGAGAGATCGGCCATCTCGCGGACGATCCGATCGTGGAGCGGAGGATCCTTGAGTCGCTCGAGCAGCTTCCCGTCCGCATGGACCCAGTCGGGAATGCAGGACGCCAGGTTGTTGCCCGAGGCGGGATAGGGATACATCGTCGCCTTGACGTCCTGACCGGCGGCCCGCGCGGAGTCGACCTTGGCGATGGCCGGGTCGGCGAGGTGCCAGTTGATCCGGCCGGACGCCTTGAAGTGGTAGATCACCAACGGCACGCCGCCTTCGCGCCCGATCCGGATGGCCTCGTCCATCGCCTCGAGCAGCTTGCTCTCCTCGGAGCGCATGTGGGTGATGTAGGTCCCGTGGAGCGGGGCCATCGCCTTGGCCATCTCGATCAGCTCCTCGGTGCCGGCGTAGCTGCCCGGCGGATAGATCAGCGCGCTCGAGATCCCGAAGGCGCCGTCGGCCATCGCGTTCCGGACCACGGCCCGCATCGTGTCGAGCTCCGCCGGGCCGGGCGCGCCTTCGCGCTGCCCCATCGCGTAGCCCCGCACCGTCGTGGCGCCGAGATAGCTGCCGACGTTCACGGCGTTGCCGTGCCGCTCCATCGCGTCGAGCCAGGCGCCGAAGCCGTGCTCGCCGCGAAACTCGGGCACGTGCTTGCCCATGTTGTCCTCGTCCGGATCGCCGCCCATGAAGAGCGAGTCGACGTTCGGGTTGGACGGCCCGGGCGTGGTCGCCTCGCCCAGGATCTCCGAGGTCACGCCCTGGGCCACCTTGCCGAGGTCGCGCCCGTCGCCGAAGAGCAGCGGATTCCAGGAGTGCGACTGGAGGTCGATGAAGCCGGGCGAGAGCACCAGCCCCCGGGCGTCGACCAGCTGCTCGGTGGCGGCGCCGGCCAGCGCGCCGGCGGGCGCGACCGTCGCGATCCGGTCTCCCCGGACGCCCACGTCGCCGTAGTACCAGGGATTGCCGGTCCCGTCGACGATCTTGGCGTTGGTGATCACCAGGTCGTAGCCGGTGGCGGCGGGCTCGGCGCAACCGAGCGCGACCAGCAGCGCCGCCAGCGATCCGACGAGACGAGAGCGAAGACGACGGGCGACCGAAACGGGCACGGGCAGACCTCGAGGCGGAATGGTTCTGGGAGAAGTGGAGCGGCCAGATCCCTCGTAATCTCCAGCGATCCACCGATGCCGCAAGCTCGCCGACCGATCGGCCACGACCCGACGGCGATCGCCAAGCTAGCGAGCCGGCTCGCCTCGATCCCGGTAGCGCGCCGCCGAATCGGGCTTGCCCCAATTGGTGTAGAACTCCTCGAGCGTGCCCGCGCTGTTCCTGGCGTAGGGGTGCTCCTCGCCCCAGCGGTCCACCAGCCACTCGTCGGCCTGACGGAAGACCGGCTCGGCCTCCGCCGGGCGGTTCAGCATCACGAGACAGCGCGCCTGGGCGTAGAACGCTCCCAGACCGTTGCTCACGTGAGGCTCCGGTCCGGGGCCGAGCAGCCGGACGTGGCGGCGGAAGAGCGGGACGGCCTCCTCGCACTGCGCGAGCCGGGCCAGCACCAGGGCGTAGTCGAAGAGGATACCCGCGATCCGGGGCGTGTCTCCCCAGGCCGAGTCGAGCACCGGGACGGCAGCCCGGTAGAGCGACTCCGCGACCGCGAGGCGACCCTGGAGGTACTGGTTGTACGCCAAATTGGTGGCGGTCACGGCCGTCCCGGGATGCTCGGCGCCGAGCGCGCTCCGATACCGGTCGAGCGCGTCCCGGTGGATCCGCTCGGCCTCCTCGAGGCGACCGGCCCGCTGGACGTAGTTGGCGAGGTTGGCGAGCTCGCGTCCGAGCTGCAGCGACGAGTCTCCCATGACGGCCGCGTACATCTCGACCCCGGCCCGCTGGAGGCTCTCCGCCTCCGCCCACTGGCGTCGGACCCCCGCCAGCTGCGCCTCCGCCAGCAGCCCGTTGGCGAGGTGGAAGTGCGGTGGCGACAGCACCCGCCGCTGAACGGCGTTCGCCTCGCGCGTCAAGCGCTCGGCCTCGTCGATCTCCCCGACCCGGATCAGCCCCCGGGCCAGCGCGAGCTTCGAGCTCGCCACCTCGGGATGATCCGGCCCGAGCCGCGCCTCCCGCTTGGCCAGCGACTCGCGCCAGTACCGGACCGCGGCTTCCAGGTCGCCGCCGGACTCCTCGAGATACGCGAGGTCCGAGAGGGTCTCGTCGATGGCGGTCGGCGCGCTGTCCGGCACGGATCGATAGATGGCGAGCGCCTCGTCGTAGAGGCGATGCGCCTCGCTGGTGAGCCCGAGCTGCTGGTGCAGCGTTCCGTTCGTCTGGAGCACCGCCGCGAGCTCGAGGCGTCGGCTCTCGGGCAGGCGGCGCGCCGCCTCGAGCGCCTCGTCGAGCAGCGGAACGCTCCGGACACTGTCCCGCCACCAGAGCCCGAGCTCGCTGGACACGGCGATCCGCAGCGAATCGGTCGGCCCTGCGACCTCCCGCAGCAGGTCGAGCGCCTCGCCATACAGCGCCTGCGCCTCGCGCGGCCGGCTCAAGTTGAGATACACCTTGCCGACCACCGCCAGCAGCCGCCCCCGCACCGCCGGATCGAGCGTCGGGTCCGCTCGGAGGCGCTCGACCCCCCGCTCGAGCACGCCGGCCACGGTGATCGTGTCGGCGCCGCCCGCGAGCGGATCGGCGCTGGTGAAGAGATCTCCCAGGAGTCCGAGGGCCTGCTCGGCCCGAGCGCGCTGGCGGTCGATGCGACGCGCCTGACGGTCCATCAGCACCAGCACCGTCAGCAGGCCGATCACCGCCATCGCCACCCCGACGGACCAGGTCCGGTGCCTCGACACGAACTTGCCGAAGCGGTAGGCCAGTGTCGCCGGGCGGGCCAGGATCGGGAGCCCCTCCCGGTGGCGCCGGACGTCCTCGGCCAACAACTCCACGCTGGCGTAGCGTCGCTCGGGCTCCGGGGCCGTGGCCTTGAGCACGATGGTGTCCAGGTCGCCCTCGAGCGAGCGGCGGAGGCCCTCGACGGTCAGGCCCCGGGCCGCAGCCAGCTTGGCCTCGCTCGGCGAGCCATCCGCCCGCTCCTCGGGCACCGACACCGCCCGGGAGGGCCTGGAGAGCGGCTCCCGCGTCGCGCCGTCCTGCCCGTCCCGCGCCACGCGGTGCGGGGCGCGCCCGGTGAGCAGCTGATAGAGCAGCAGCCCCAGCTGATAGACGTCGCTCGCGGTCGAGATCGGCTTGCCCTCGAGCTGCTCCGGCGAGGCGTACTGCGGCGTCATCGGACGGACACCCGAGCGGGTGAGCCCCGGACCGGCAAGCTCGGAGTCGAGCAGCTTGGCGATGCCGAAGTCCAGCAGCCGGGGATGACCCTGGTCGTCCACCAGGATGTTGGCGGGCTTGAGATCGCGATGGACGACGAGATGGCGGTGGGCGTAGCTGACGGCGGCGCAGATCTCCTCGAAGAGCGTCAGCCGATCGTCGATCGAGAGCCCGCGCTGGTCGGCGTGGCGGTCGATCGAGGCCCCGTCGACGTAGTCCATGGCCAGCCATGGGGTGCCGTCGGGCTCGATCCCCGCGTCGACCAGGCGGGCGATGTTGGGATGATCCAGCTGGGCCAGCACCCGGCGCTCCTGATTGAACCGGGCCACCACCTCCGGCGAGCCGAGCCCGCCCGCCACCAGCTTGAGCGCGACCTGCTTGCCGACGTCGGCACGATCGGCCAGGCAGACGACGCCCATCCCACCCCGCCCCAGCTCGGAGCGGATCGTGTAGGGTCCGATCTCCCGGCCGACCAGGCGGCCGGGCGCGGTGAGGTCGACGATCGACGCCAAGCGCTCGGGACTCGAGTCGAGCAGGGGCACCGAGCGGGCATCGGCCTCGAGCATCGCCCGCACCCGCTCCAGCAGCGCCCGATCGCCGCCGCAGCGCGCGATCAGGAACGGCTCCCGCTCTTCCTCGGGTAGCTCCACCGCGGCGTCGAAGATCTCGGCCGCGGCCGTCCAGGGATCGGCGCTCACCCGAGCCCGTCGCCGATCTCGACGGCGAGCCAGGCCCGCGCCGCCCGCCAGGCCCGATCCACGGTCGGCCGGGAGACGCCGAGCACCTCGGCCGTCTCCTCGGCGCTCAGTCCGGCGAAGACCCGGTGCTCGACCACCCGGGCCCGCCGCGGATCGATCTGCTCCAGCCGGGTGAGCGCATCGTCCAGCGTGAGCAGCTGCGCGGGCGCGAGCTCGCCGGCGTGGAGCGCCTCGTCGAGCGTCACGATCGGGGCCGCCTCGCCCCGCTTGAGGGCCATCCGCCGCCGGGCGGTGTCCACCAGGATCTGGCGCATCGCCCGGGCCGCTACCGCGAAGAAGTGGCCTCGGTTCTTGAGCTTGAGCGTCTCGGAGCCGGCGAGCTTGAGGTAGGCCTCGTGCACCAGCGCGGTCGTGTCGAGCGTCTCGCCCGCCCGCCCCGAGCGGAGGCTGTGGGCCAGCCGCTTCAGCTCGCCGTAGATCAGCGCGAATTGACCGTCGAGATCGGGTGCCTGGTCTGGGCCGTCGCCCGCTCCTCCGGCGTGCGTCATCCCCGTGAACGCCTCCGGTGAGGTCCCTCGGCGAAGATCCGACCCCGCCACCGACCGCGCAACCCCACCGCCGATGATCGGCCTCCGACCCCGATTGCGTGTGTGGAAGCGGAGCCCCCCAGGATGACCGGTCCGGGCCCCGTTCGGCGCCGTGATCCCAGCGGCGGGCGCTTTACGAGAACAGAACGGTGGATCGAGGAGGCACCGTGGACCTACGGACGACGTGGACCGAACCCGGAAGGCGACTGGCGACCGCCCTGGCGCTCGTCGTGCTCGCCGGACCGGTCCGCGCCGGCGCCCAGGAACCAGCACCGGCCGCGCTCGCCGTGACGCCGGACTGGGCCGGCGAGACCTTCCTGGGGGGCCGCGCGCCCCTCGAGCTGACGCTGAGCCGCTCGCTCGCGCCGCGGGAGCGGTTGGCCGTGCTGGTCGGCGATCTCGACGTTTCGGCCCTGGTCGAGCGGCGAGGCGCCGAGATCCGCTATCGCCCCACGGCGGCGCGGCTCCCGAGTGGAGAATCGGAGGTCGTGGTCTTCCTGATCGACTCCACCGGCCAGTGGAGCGAGGTCGGGCGGGCGCCGCTCAGGGTCCGGAGCCGGCTCGGGCTCGAGTCGGGACAGGTGATCCCGAGTCTCGACCTGACCAGCTCGGGCCAGCTCGATCGGAGCCTGGCGGAGGGTGAGACCCCGCCGGACCGGCTCACCTACCAGGACCTCACCTTGAGGCTGGGCTTCCAGGGTCAGGCGATCCGCAGCGACCTCCAGCTCTCGGCGCAGGCCAACGCGATCGGCGTCACCCAGGAGACGCAGCGGCTGCGCTTCGGCGAGCTCGCCACCGACGCCCCGGCGCTCGACCTCTCCGACTACCAGGTGCAGCTGAGCCGGGGCCAGAGCCGCCTGGCGATCGGCAACGTGACCGCGGGCAACAATCGCTTCCTGCTGTCGGGCTTCGGCAGCCGCGGGGTGAGCGCCGGCATCGGGCTCGGCTCGGTGGCCACCCTCGACGCCGCCCTGGTGAACGGCAGCAACGTGGTCGGCTGGACCAACCTGATCGGGCTCTCGGAGTCCTCCCACCGGATCGGCACCGCGACGCTCGCCTTCGAGCTGCTGCCCAGCCGGCCCGGCGGGGTGCGGGTCGCCTTCTCGGGGATGGACGGCTCGATTCTTCCGATCAGCTCCTTCAACCAGGGCGCGGCCACCGACGCCGAGGAGAGCCGCGGCTTCGGGGTCGAGGTGGCGATGAGCGACTCCCGGCAGCGGATTCGCTTCAGCGGCGGATTCTCCCGCTCGCGGTTCCTCAACCCGAACGACCCGCTCCTCTTCGGCGACACCAGCGTGGTGGCGGTCGCGCCGACCACCCGGAGCGCCCGCTTCGGCGAGCTCGGCCTGCAGCTCCTCCAGGGCGTGGCCATCTCGCCGACCGTACAGGCCAACCTGGGCGCGACCGCCCGACACGAGCGGGTCGATCCGCTCTATCGGAGCGTGGGGGCCTACGTCCAGGCCGATCAGGAGAGCAACTCGGTCGAGCTCGCCGGCGGGCTGGGCTCCCTCGCGGTGCAGGCCTCGCTCAACCAGTCGCGGGACAACCTCGGTGAGATCACCTCGATCCTCACCTCGAAGACACGGGGCCGCTCGGTCAACGCGTCCTTGCCGCTCGGCTCCCTGTTCAAGGCACCGCCGAACGCCTGGTATCTCCCGGCGTTCAACTGGAGCTGGCAGTACACCCGGCAGTTCGGCGAGGGCCTCCCGGTCGACGGCGACTTCTCCGAGTCGCACGTCCCCGACCAGGTGAGCCGGAACCAGTCGGCCGGGTTGGCCTGGGGCGCAGGCGGCTGGAATCTGAGCTACCGGTGGAACCAGTCCTTCCAGGACAACCGGCAGACCGGCCGCGAGGAGGCCGACTTCCGCGGGATCGTTCACGGTCTCTCGCTCGGGGTGAATCCGACGCCGAGCCTGAGCGCCAACCTGGACTTCAGCGTGGAGCGCCAGAAGAGCTTCGAGACCCGGACCACCCAGCGACTCGAGCGGGTCGGCGGCGGGCTGCAGTGGCAGGTGACGCGGACCACCGCGCTGGTGGCGTCGATCTCTCAGAGCTGGGGATCGGATCAGCTCTCCGAGCAGCGGAGCCGGAACACCGAGTATCAGCTGGAGCTGTCGCAGGGCTTCAACCTCTACCGCAAGACCGAGTACGGAACGCAGGGGCGGTTCTTCATCCGCTACGCGCTGCACCCGCGCGGCGATGTACCCGTTCCAGCAGCCTTCGTTGCTCGATCCCGTGATCAACTGGACCCTGAACGCCGGCGGCTCGTTCCGTCTCTATTGACCATGCGCACCTTCTTCTCGAGTCTGCTGCTCGCGGCGACCTGGCTCGCCGCCGACGTCGCGCCCGCCCCGGGTCAGGTGCGGGTGAATCCCACCGGCGTGAACGTGAACGCGCAGGGCGCCACCACCGTCTTCCTGACCTACGGCGGCCTCTCCGGCTACATCGCCGCCGAAGCGTTCTGGTGCGGCGAGCTGCTGCCGGCCGCGCCGGCGATCGGACTCCGCTGCGATCCGGGCACGATCTTCGGCCAGCTGCCGCTCCGCTACAACCTCGCCACGGCGAGCGGCACCGACGCGCTCACCGACATCATGACGATCCCGCCTTCCGTCAGCCGGAGAGCCTATCAGGCGGCCGAGTCGGGGGCGGTCTCGTCGTTCTTCTACGTCCGCCGGTTCACCAGCCTCTCGGGCGGTCCCGATCAGTTCGTCGCGGTGACCTGCCGGATGACCGGTGGCGGCGCCCGGACCCCGCTCTCGCTCACCGACGTGCGGGTGGCCTTCAGGCCGGAGATTCCCGTGCTCCAGGTCGCCCAGGGCGAGCCGATGCCGCTGGTGGAGGCGGAGATCAGCTACACCGGCACCGGCCGGCTCACCGGGCGCTGGGAGATCGTCCTTCCCGGCGAGGACCTGCCGACGGCGGAGGATCTCCTCACCGAGGCGACGCTTCCTCCCGAGCGGCGCGGGACCCAGCGGCGCTACAGCCAGCTCTCGCGCTTCAACGTCTTCCTGCCGCCGACCGGCCGCTTCGCGCTGGCCGGGCCGGATCCCAAGCGGCTGCCCACCGCCACGGACGGCGTCTATCATCTGCTGCTCCGGATCGAAGTGAGCAGCGACAAGGAAGGCAACTCCGATCTCGGCGCGGTGGGCGCGGGTCAGGGCGTGGTCGCGGGCGGCGCCGTGGCGGGGTTTCCGATGCCGGTGCTTCGCTACGTGGTCGGGAGCGGCGAGTCGATCCTGGCGGAGGGCACGGGCGGAGCGGGGTTGGTGCTGCTCGCGCCCGACGTCGACGCGGCGCTCGATCCGAGCGCGCCGGCACTCTTCACCTGGCAGACGCTCACCCAGGCCGCGCTCTACCGGATCGAGTTCGAGGACGAGGAGGGCGGCGAGCTCTTCGCCGCGCTCGTGTCGGGCGTCGTGGCCGGCTACCGCGCCCCGCCGTTTCTCGCCGAGCGCACGGCCAACGCGCCGTTCCGCTGGCGGGTGGTTGCTACGGACGCGGCCGGTCGCGAGCTGGGCCGGAGCGCCTGGCGGCGCCAGCGCTGGGGCACGTCGCCCTAGGATACCCGGCTTTCCTTGTCGAAACGAAAGGAAGACGGTATCGTTTCTTTCGAGAATCGAAAGGAACGCCCGACGTGGACGAGCGCGGCGGCGAGGTCATCAAGGGCACGCTCGAGCTCCTGATCCTCCGGATCCTCGAGGCCGGCCCGATGCACGGCTGGGGCATCACCGAGCTGATCCAGCAGCACTCCGATCAACTGCTTTCGGTCAACCAGGGTTCGCTCTATCCGGCGCTCTACCGCATGGTGCGTCGGCGGTTGGTCACCTCCGAGTGGCGCGTCACCGAGAACAACCGCCGGGCACGGTACTACTCCCTTGCGCCTGCGGGGCGGAAGGAGCTGGCGGCCGGCCGCAGCCAGTGGGAGCGCCTCTCCCGTGGTGTCGACCTGGTGCTCGGCACCGCGCGGAGGGCGCGATGATCCGCTGGCTCGGGGACCGACTGGCCCGGATCGCGGCGTCGCTCCGGCGCGGGCGGGTCGACGCAGAAGTGAGCGAGGAATTCCGCTTCCATCTCGATCAGGCCACCGAGCGCTACATCCGGCGCGGCCTCCCGCCCGCCGAAGCGCGACGCAGGGCGCTCGACGACTTCGGGGCGCTTCCGGAGCATCGAGAGCGGGCCGCCGACGAGCAGCGCCACCGGCGCCTGGAAGCCGTCTTCGACGACGTCCGCTTCGGGACGCGGGCTCTCCGCTCGAGTCCGCGGTTCGCCGCCACGCTCGGGCTCACCATCGCGCTCGCCATAGGGGCGAACAGCGCGATCTTCAGCGTGATCGACGGCGTTCTGCTCAAGCCGTTGCCGCTCCCCGACCCCGACCGCCTGGCCTTCGTCGGCTGGGATCACGGCGGTGGCCGAGTGATCCACGCCGTCTCGCCGTTCCAGCTGCACTTCATCGGCGAGCGCGCCGGCACCATCGAGGCGATCGGCACCTACCGCACCCGGAGCTGGAGTCGCGGCGAGCGGGACGCCCCGGAGACGGTGCGGGCCGCCGCCGTCTCCCACGGCTTGCTCGGCGCGGTTGGGGTGCCGGTCCGACTGGGGCGAGCCTTCGCGGAGGAGGAGTACCGCTCGGGCGACGACGTGGTGATGGTGAGCGACGCCTATTGGCGCGCCAGACTGGGCGGTGATCCGGAGGTGATCGGGCGGACACTCCGCTTCGAGGGCGAGAGCCGAACCGTGGTGGGCGTGCTCGATCCGCGATTTCAGATCCCGGGACAGGGCGAGCCCGCCGAGGTGCTCGCCCCCCTCGCCATCGAGCCCAACCGACAGGATGGCCAGAATCTGAACGCCCTGATCCGGGCGCGGGCCGGCGTCTCGCGGAGCGCGGTCCAGGCCGAGCTGGAGCGACTCTCCCAGCGCTTTCGGGTCGAGAACCCGGATCTCGTCGACGGCGGCGACCCGACCGCGCCGCCTCGCTTCGTGCTCGCGACTTTTCAGGACGTCTTCGTCGGCGATCTCCGGACCACCCTCTGGATCCTGTTCGGCGCGATCGGCTTCGTCACCCTGATCGGCTGCGCCAACGCGGCCAACCTGCTGATCGCACGCGGGCTCGCCCGCGAGCGCGAGCTGGCGGTTCGCACCGCGCTCGGCGCCGGACGGGGCCGAATCCTCCAGCAGCTGGTGATCGAGAGCCTGCTGGTGTCGCTCGCCGCCGGCGCGGTCGGACTGCTGCTGGCCCGGGTTGGGATCGATGCGCTCCTCGCGCTCGCGCCGGGTGCGCTGCCTCGAGAGGGCGAGATCGCGCTCGACGGTCGGGTGCTGGGATTCACGGCTGCGCTGTCCGTCGCGGTCGGCGTGCTCTTCGGCGCGATCAACGCCCTGGCCGGCACCAAACGCGGGCTGCTCGCGACGCTCGGCCGAACCGGGCGGGGCGGGAGCGAACGTCGCCGCGGCCGCGAGACGCTGATCGTCGCGCAAGTCGCGATCGCGTTGGTCTTGGTCGTCTCGGCCGCGCTGCTCGTCCAGAGCTTCGCGCGGCTCCGGGCCGTCGACCCGGGCTTCGATCCCGAGGGCGTGGTAGCGATTCGACTCGGCCGGCTCCCGTCGACGATCCGCGGCGAGAAGCTGGTGGCGCTGGAGAGACGCGTCGTCGAGGCGCTCGGGCGGAGGCCGGGCATGGTGGCGGCCGCCGCCGCGGCCAACTTCCCCTTCGAGCGGGGGCTCAACTTCCCGATCTCGATCGCCGGGCGGGACGAGGTCGGCGAGGGGGCAGTCGAATGGAGGACGGTCTCTCCGGGCTATTTCGAAACGCTCTCCGTCCCGCTTCTGCGGGGCCGGACCTTCGCGGCGACCGACGATCCACGCGCGCCGCGCGTGGCGATCGTGAGTGCCGCGTTCGCCGAACGCTACTGGCCGGGCGAAGACCCGATCGGCAAACGGATCGAGATCGGGCGCTGGCGGGGCGAGTGGATGCGACCGGCGTTCGAGGGCGGCGAAGAGGTGATCGGCGTGGTGGCTGACGTGCGCGAGATCGGGCTCGCCTCGCCGGCCCGACGGACGGTCTACACGCCCCGGGCCCAATGGAGCGACGGACTCGACTGGCCGCGCTTCCTCGCGCGAGGGCCGGCCGACCCGTCGCTGGTGGCCGAGCTGGGGGCGGTGCTCGGGGCGATCGACGACAGGATTCCACCACCCTCGCTCGAGACGATGCCGGCGATCCTGTCGGCGTCGATTGCCACCGAGCGCTTTCGGACGGCGTTGATCTCGAGCTTCGCGCTGGCCGCACTGCTGCTCACCGCCGTCGGCGTCTACGGCGTGGTCGCGGCGCTCGTGGGTCAGCGCACCCGGGAGATCGGGATTCGGATGGCCCTCGGCGCCCCGGCGGCCACGGTGCTGCGCCTGGTGGTCGGTCGAGGACTCGGTCTGGTGGCCGTGGGGTGCGTGCTCGGGGGCGTCGGAGCGATCGGCCTCACCCGCTTGTTGCGCGGGATGCTCTTCGGCGTGGGCCCGGACGACCCCGTCGCCCACGTCGGCGCCCTGGGGATCCTGATGGCGGTGGCCGCGCTGGCCACCTGGCTTCCGGCACGACGGGCCACGCGGGTCAATCCAGTCGAGACACTCGGGGCCGAGTAGCGGCCGACGCGGCCCGCTCGTCGCGCGCGCCGCGGGACTCGCGACGGAGCCACCACGAGCCGGCCCCGGCGCGGCCGTCCGGCATCGTGGCCGCGAACTCGCCGGCGGCGCTGTCGCCCGCGAGCGCGCCGGCGAACTCGAAGGTGAGCCGGCCGGCATCGGTCTGGATCGACAGGGCGAAGCTGAGCGAGTCGCCCTCGCGTCCGACTCGGTCCAGGTCGCCGGTGACCCGTTGCGAGAACAGCTCCATCTCGAAGCGGCCGCTCAGTGCCGAGGTACCGCCCGCGATCGTGACCACCAGGGGCGCCGGGCCGTGCATGGTCTCGGCGACGCCCCGCCACTGCCCCACCGGCCCGCTCTGCGCGGTCGCCGCGCCGGCCACCGACGCCAGGGCCACCCCGATTCCGAGAATCACCGTTCCGATCATGTTCTCCTCACGCTGGTCGAGCGCTCCATCCTAACGCTGAGCGGCGGGAGGGTCTTGAACCGGATTAGCGGATAGCGGAACGGCGGAGCGCACCGGGCGCCCGGCCCAGATAGCGGGCGAACGCCCTGGTCATGTGGGCCTGGTCGGCGAAGCCGTGCGCCACCGCGATCGCGGCGAGACTTCGGCGGGTCGGGCTCACCACCTCGATCCGGGCCCGCTCGACCCGCAAGCGGCGGAGGTACTCGCCGACGGTGAGCCCGAAGTGGGCGTGGAAGGCGCGCGCCAGGTGGGTCGGGTGGCAGTCCGCGATCCGGGCGAGACCATCGAGATCGATCGGTCCGGCAAGGTCGTGGAGCACCTCGCGGATCCGCTCGAGCCAACCCGGCCTGCCGCGCTCCCGAGTCCGCTCGAGCCCAGCGATCACTTCGTAGATCAGGCACTCGATCTCGAGCAGGGGCGGGGTCCGAGCCCGGGCACGCCGCTCGAGGCGACGAAAGGCCCGCACGACCGGGCCGCGGTCGACGAAGCGGTGTGCGGTCCGGGCGCGCGGGGGGTCTTCCGGCGCGGGGAGGTGGACGATCAGGCACCGCCCACCCGACTCCCCGAAGCGAATCGCGTGATCGGTTCCCGGCGCGGAGATGCGCGCGGTGCCGGGCGGGCACTCGTGGTCGCGCCCCCCGGCGCGCTCGACGAAGCTTCCGTCGAGCACCAGGCAGGCGTGCGGGCCCGCGTGCCCGTGGCCCCGCAGCCTGAGCCCGGGCTCCATCTCGCAGTCGACCACCAACGATCGTCCGACCGGGAGGGTCCGCGCGTCCCACGGCTCCGCCCGCTTCGCTCTCCGCATCCCGACTCCATTCGGTCTCGAAGTGCCGATGCTCCGGAGGGCGAGGTCGTCGCAAACCCGCCAGAGTCGAGCCCGGAAAGACTCGAGCCCCGAGCCACCGGACCATTGGTCGGGCGCCTCGGGGCTCGCGATCCGGCGACGACGCAGCTACGGCATCGTCGCGGCCTGCTTCCCGCCCCACTTCTGGTACCAGCTCATCATGTAGAGCTGGGTCCTGAGGAAGTTCGACGGCTTCGAGCTGGTCCCGTGATACTCCCCGTTGAAGCGGAGCAGCTCCGTCGGCACCCCGCGCAGCTTGAGCGCCGCGTAGTACTCCTCGGTCTGCGCCATCGGGGTCCGCAGGTCGAGCTCGCCGGTCATCAGCAGCGTCGGGGTCTTGACGTTGCCCACGTACATCAGCGACGACTGCTTGAGGTACGGCGCCGGATCTTCCCAGAACGGCTTGTCGAAGAAGTTCAGGGTGAACAGCGGCACGTCCGTGTGGCCGACGAAGCTCATCCAGTTGATCACCGGGCAACGGACCGCCGCCGCGGCGAATCGGTCGGTGTGGCCGATCACCCAGCTCGAGAGCACCCCGCCGCCACTGCAGCCGCCGACGTACATCCGGCTCTGATCGATGTAGCCCCGACCCACGAGCGTGTCGACGCCCGCCATCAGGTCCTCGTAGTCCACGCTCGGATAGGCCCGCTCGATCGCGTTGCCGAAGGCCGAGCCGTACCCGGTCGAGCCGCGCGGGTTGGTGTAGAGCACCACGTTCCCGTTCGCGGCGAAATTGTGATACATGTAGCTGAAGCCGACGTTGTACATCCCGTGCGGTCCGCCGTGGATCTCGAAGACTAGCGGGTACTTCTTGCGGGGATCGAAGTTCGGCGGCTTGACGATCCAACCCTGGACCCGGGCGCCACCGGTCGAGGTGTACCAGACCTCCTCCACGTCGCCCAGCTTGATCCGGCTCAGGACGTCCGCGTTGACGTCGGTCAGGGTGGCCATCTCGCCCGGGCGGGCGACGGCGAAGCGGACCACGTCGCCCGGCTCGTGATAGCTGCTCTTCACGCCCACCGCGATCCCGTTCTTCGAGATCGAGCTGACGCCCAGCATGTGATTGCCCTGGGTGACCTGGCGGTGCCCACCCCGGAGCGGGGTGAAGTGGAGATTGGCGGTGCCCTGGTCTCCCACGCCGTAGTAGACGCCGCTCCCGTCCGCCGCCCAGGTGATGCCGTTCACGTCACGGTCGAGGTCGCCCGACACGAGGCGGGGATTGCTCCCGTCGATCCCCATGAAGTAGAGCTCGGCCGTCTTGTAGCTGGCCCGGGTCGAGTCGTAGCCCGCGTAGGCGATGGTCTTCCCGTCGGGCGAAACCGCGGGGCTGGTCCAGGAGCCCGTGCGGCTGGTGAGCTTCCGGATCGCGCCGGTCGAGACGTCGACGACGTGGAGATCGGAGTTGCGGTAGTTCATGTCCCAATTGGCTTCCAGATAGCCGTCGAAGACGATCGACTTGCTGTCCGGAGTCCAGTCGTAACCCACCCCGAAGCCCAGGCCGTCGAACTTCGGGCCCAGATCGAAGTTGCCATGGGTCACCTGCCGCGGGGTGCCCCCGTCGGCCGGCACCACGAAGAGGTGGGTGTAGCTGAGCGGGATGAAGCCGGCGCGATCCTGCCGGTAGTGCAGATCGGTGGCGCGGTGCGGCGCCGACGTCCACTTGGCCCCCTGAGGCGCCGCCGGCATGCTGATCTTCCAGGAGTTGTCGTACTTCACGCCCATCGCGAAGGAGAGCCACTTCCCGTCCGGCGACCACTGCAGGCTGCCGGGCGACTCGGTCAGCCGGGTGATCTGGGAGACCGCGCCCTCGGCGTCCATCCAGCGGACGAAGATCTGCGCCTTGCCGTCCGCGGCCGCGATGTACGCGATCCGGGTGCCGTCGGGCGACCAGCGCGGGCTGCCGCCTTCGAGGAGGAAGCGCTGCTTGGTGCCGTCGGCGTTCATCAGCCAGAGGGCCGATTCCCACTTGTCCTCGAGCTTGTTGATCCAGCGGCGGGAATAGACGATCTGCGACCCGTCAGGGGAGATCTGCGGATCGCCGACCGACTCCCAGTCGAGATAGTGATCGACGGTCAGCAGGGTATCGGAGGGCGTCTCCTGCGCCGGGGCGGGCGCGGGCCAGAGGAGCGCGAGGGACAGGAGCAGCGCGGATTGCCGGGTCATGGAACGGGCCTCCACCTTCGAGGTGCCGGGTGTGATGGGGAATGGATGGAATCTCCACCGATCCCGGCCCCAGGCAAGTCGATCCGCTCAGACCGCCCGATCCAGCACCACGACCCGCTCGATGGTCACGCCCTGCCGCCTGGTCAGCAGCATGACCCGCCGACCCGGCTCTCCGGCAAGCCGCTCCTCGGCGCCGGCAAGACCCAGCCGACCCGCCGGCTCCGAGCCGACCGCGACCAGGACGTCGCCCACCTCGATGCCGGCCTGGGCGGCGGGCGAGTCGTCGCGGACCCGGCCGACCACCAGCGAGTCCCCCTGCTGGCGGAACGAGAGCCCGCTCGGATTCCAGACGAAGGGCTGCGCCAGAGCCGGACGGGGCTCCAGAATCACCCGCTCGTGGGGGTAGTCGAACACCACGCGGAAGCGCCTGAGCAGCTCGGTCCCGATGCTCACCTGCGCGCCCGGCGTGACGCCCTCGCCAGGGTCGGGAAAGGTCGAGACCACGTCCCGGATCGCCTGTTGGCCGAGCCGGATCTCCCGGATTCGCCCGACGAGACCGTCGATCACCCCGGCGGCGCCGCGGCCGAGCTCGTCGCGCACGGTATCGGGCGGGAAGGCCAGGTTCGGGAGCGCCTCCGCCGTGATCGCGATCGCGTTCCGGGCCCCCGTGTCGAGCACCAGCTCGACCTCGCGGGCGGGCTCGTCGCCCACGGTGATCCAGCCGCGGGCGTGCGGGTGCCCGCCCTCGATCCAGAGCGGGAGCGAGGTGCCGGAACCCTGATACTCGAATCGGTCGGGGTCGTAGAGCCGGAGCTCCCTGGCTTCGAAATCGAGCTCGGTGACCCATTGCCGGAAGAGGTCGAGCCCGATGATGCCCTGATACGACCGACCCGCGCTCTCGCGGAAGTCCTCGGCCAGCCTGAGGGCCACGGCCTGCGCCACGGCGACCGGTGCTCCACCGATCCGGGCCTCGACGTCGACGGCGACCCGGCCCTGGAGCGCGGCACCGCCGCCCGCGCCCCGCACCGCGATCCTGCCGGCCTCCGCGAGGCCCAGGCGATCGAGGTCGTCGGGCGAGGTCAGCACCAGCGGTGGCGAGCCCGAGTCGAGGATCAGCTCCACCACGGTGCCGTTGATCTCGACCGGGATCAGGATCTTGTTGCGATGGAGCTCGAACGGCACCGTGGCGACCGGCGCCGGCCCGAGCTGCGCGGCGAGCGGAGCGGCGGCGCCGGCGAGCATCGCCAGCAGCGGAGCGACCAGCTTGGACATCGGACTTCCTCGACGGAGCGTCGAGAGAAGAGATGCGGGACCGGGCCCAGGGGTCGCGCGGCCCGGCCGCTCAGGCGGTGGCGAGCTTCGCGATTCCCTCGAGGCCGAGCTCCCGGATCGACTGCTCGCGCATCTCGACCTTGCGGATCTTGCCCGTGACGGTCATCGGGAACTCGGTGACGAACTTGACGTAGCGCGGGATCTTCACGGTCGCGATCTGCCCGCGGCAGAATTCGCGAATCTCCTCGTCGCCGGCGGTCACGCCCGGCTTGAGCTTGACCCAGGCGCAGAGCTCCTCGCCGTACTTCTGGTCCGGCACCCCGATGATCTGGACGTCCTCGACCTTCGGGTGGCCGTAGAGGAATTCCTCGATCTCGCGGGGGAAGAGATTCTCGCCGCCCCGGATCACCATGTCCTTGATCCGCCCGATGATGACGTAGCCGTCGCCCCCGCATGGTGGCCAGGTCGCCGGTGTGCATCCAGCCGGCGTCGTCGATCCCCGCGTCCCGGGTGGCGGTCTCGTCGTCCCAGTAGCCGAGCATCGTGCCAGCCCCGGGAGCAGAGGCTGCTGGGCGCGCCGCAGGGCACGGTCCGGCCGGTATCGGATCGGCGATGTACGCACTCGACGTGGGGATGGACGGCTACCGCAGTGGCCGATCCAGTGCTCGGGGATAATCCTGCATGGTCGACTGGAAGGAGACCGGCAGTCTCGGTCATCCCGTAGCGCGGATGGTGACCTCCGGGCATGTGCGTCGGTCGATCACCTGCTTCATCTCACCTCCACCGGGCGGGGGCGGAGCCCGCCATGATCCCGGTCCGGAGGCTCGACGAGGTCAAAAGCCACGAACTCCAGGTGCTGGAGCATCGCGATGAACATAGTGCAATACGCCGTAGAGCGAGGTACAGCGCTCCGCCGCCCACCCGCCGCCAGAAGTCTGCCCGAGATCGAAGGCCTGATCGGGATAGACCACCGCGCCACCGTGGAGAGCACGCGGCCAGGTGCCCGCGCCATCTGTCGACGGTGATACAGCGGCACCGGGACGCAGATCCGCTGCGAAGCGCCCGTGTAGCCGCAGCGGGCGCCGACGAAGTACCCGTTGTTGAGGATGTTGTGGTGCGAGGGAGTGGCGCACTGGGAAAGCGGTGGTGCCAGGTGTACTGGATGTTGATGATCGGATCATCGAAAATCAGGCTGTGGCCCTCGCGCTCGCGGAGCTGTCCGCATCACCTGGGCGCCGGCGGCGAGGAAGTCGTCCCAGCCCAGCATGTCGGGCTCGCCCTGGTCGAGCAGCACCACGGCCTCGAGCGAGGGCAGCTTCGGGTGGACCGCCCGGATCATCTCGAGATAGTCGGTCTGCCGGAAGGCGCGGGCTGCCACCAGGATGGAGACGCCCGACTTGGCCAGGGCGTACTCCAGCTCGTGTCGCCGATAGGCCGGATTCACGTTCACCAGCACGGCGCCGATCTTGGCCGTCGCGTATTGGGTCACCAGCCACTCGACCCGATTGCCCGACCAGATCCCGACCCGGTCCCCCTTCACCACCCCCAGGGCCATCAGCGAGCGGGCTGCGCGCTCGGCCTCGGCGAGCAGCTCCCCGTAGCTGAGCCGGATCCCCTGGTGGGCGCTCACCACCGCGAGGGCGTCGGGGGTGGCGGCCGCCACTCGGTCCAGCTCGGCGCCGATGGTGCGGCCGATCAGCGGGCGGTCCGAGGGACCCGAGACGTAGGACGAGGCGCGCATCACGCTGGCTCCGGACGAAGGTCGCTGGTCAATGTACCGTCCGCTCCCGGGGAGATCGAGAGCCGCGTGCTGGGCTCCCGACGCGGTCCGAAAGCCGTTTTCCCAGGGAAAATGGCCGTTTTGACTATTGTTTTCCCCAGGGAGCTTCTTAGATTTTCCCCAGTAATTCGCCACTCACAAGCCGCACCGACCCCCACAAGGAGAGCCTGAGCATGGGCGCCAAGAAGACGGCGAAGAAGAAGACCGCCAAAGAAAGCCACAAGCGGACCGCCAGAAGAAAACGGCGAAGCCGGACGCAGAAGGCCGCAAGCGGCGGAAACCTCAGCCGCCTTCATGAAGCCGATGACCCCGAGCGCCACCCTCGCCGCCGTCGTGGGCTCCAAGCCGCTGCCGCGGACCGAGGTCACCAAAGCTCTGGGCTATCAGAAGAACAATCTCCAGGACAAGAAGAACAAGCGGATGATCAACGCCGACGCCAACCTCAAGGCGGTGTTCGGTGGCAAGGGCACGGTCAACATGTTCGAGATGACCAAGCTGGTGAACAAGCACCTCAAGTAGTCGGCAGGGATTGCACAGGCAAGGCAAACCCTTCGGGGCCGGACGTTTCCGGCCCCGTTCGGCTTTCTAGCCCCTGCGGAGGTCGATCACCCGACGGGCTTTGCCCCCCGAGCGCTCGACCGCCCCGCTCTGCTCGATCCGCACCCGGCTCGACACGCCGATCAGGCTCTTGATGTCGTGGGCCAGGATCTCCGCTCCCTGCCGCGCGGCGTCCCGGCTCACCGAGTCGTCCCGGGGCTCGACCACCACGTCGAGGGTGTCGAGCCGCTGCTCGCGGCGGACCTCGAGCACGTAGTGCGGGGAGAAGACCCCGATCTTGAGCAGCAGCTCCTCCACCTGGGAGGGGAAGAGATTCACCCCCCGGATGATCAGCATGTCGTCGCTTCGCCCGGTGACCCGCTCCATCCGGCGCATCGCCCGGGCGGTGGGCGGCAGCAGCCGGGTGAGGTCGCGAGTCCGGTAGCGGATCATCGGGAGCGCCTCCTTGGTGAGGGTCGTGAAGACCAGCTCGCCGCGCTCGCCGTCCGCCAGCACCCGGCCGCTCTCGGGATCGATGATCTCGGGGTAGAAGTGATCCTCCCAGATCACCAGCCCATCCTTGGACTCGACGCACTCGTTGGCCACGCCGGGCCCGAGGATCTCCGAGAGCCCGTAGATGTCCACTGCGTCCATCGCGAAGCGGTTCTCGATCTCCTGGCGCATCGACTCGGTCCACGGCTCGGCGCCGTGGATCCCGACCTTGAGGCTCAGGGACCGCGGGTCGATCCCCTGGCGCTCGCACTCGTCGGCGATCACCAGGGCGTATGACGGGGTGCTCATGATCACGTCCGGCTGGAGGTCGACGAGCAGCCGGACCTGCTTCTCCGTCTGCCCCCCCGACATCGGCACCACCGTGCAGCCGAGCGCCTCGGCGCCGTAATGGGCCCCGAGCCCGCCGGTGAAGAGTCCGTAGCCGTAGCCGACGTGGACCAGATCGCCCTTTCGGCCGCCGGCCGCCCGGATCGAGCGCGCCACCAGCGTGGCCCAGGTCGCGATGTCCTTGGCGGTGTATCCCACCACGGTCGGGCGCCCGGTGGTCCCGGAGGAGGCGTGGATTCGAGTCACCTGCTCGCGGGGGACGGCGAACATCCCGAACGGATAGGTCTCCCGGAGGTCGTCCTTGGTGGTGAAGGGAAAGCGGGCCAGATCCTCGAGCGAGCGGAGCTCGCTCGGATGGACGCCGGCCGCGTCGAAGCGCTCCCGATAGCGGGCGACGTTCCGGTAAGCGTGGTCGAGCGTCCAGCGCAGCCGCTCGAGCTGGAGCGCGGCCAGCTCGTCGCGGCTCGCGGTCTCGATCTTCTCCAGAGTCCGCCGCGGCGCGCCCGGCCGCAGCGTCTTGCCGTGGCGCACGGTCTCGGGCCGCCGGATCAGGCGGAAGGAAGACGTGGAGCGGCTCCGCGAGCGATTGGCGGCCTGGCCGCCGGAGGAGGACTTGGGCATCGGCTACCGGATGGAGGAACGTGTCGCGGGCGCCGATCGCGCCCGCTCGAGAGAGGCTACCGGATTCCGCCCTGGTCGGCCACCTCGGATCGAGGTCCGGCCGGCTCCGGCGCCCGACCGAACAATGGTGGGCGGCGATCCGCCCAGGGCCGGGCGCGCTCCAGCTGGCCCGCGAGTCGGATCAGCGTGGCTTCGTCGGCGTAGCGACCGACCACCTGAACCCCGACCGGCAGACCGGCCTCGTTCCACGAGAGCGGCACCGACATCGCCGGCTGGCCCGTCATGTTGAAGACCGGGGTGTACGGAATCCACTCGAACACCTTGCCGGCGAGCTCGTCGAGGACGTTCGCCATTCGGACCAGACGGCCCGAGCCGAACCGGCCCAGGACTCCCATCAGGGTCCGCTCTCTCGCGGTGGGCTGAAGGGCGCCGATCGCGAAGGGCGGCGAGGCCAGCGTGGGGGTGAGCAGCAGGTCGTAGTCTTCGAAGAGCCCGCCGATGGCGCGGGTCTGCCGATCCAGAGCACGATTGGCCACCGCGAGCTCGTCGGCTCGGAGCGCCTGCCCCACCAGGATCAGCAGCCAGGTGGCCGCCTCCACGTCGGCCCGGCGGAGGCGGCGCCCGGTCTCCTGCTCCGCGTCGACCACGTCGGCGTTGAGCTCCGCGCACATCATCGTCAGGAAGGAGCGCGCGAAGGCGGGCCCGTCGATCGGAGGAGACGCGGGCACCAGCTCGTGGCCCAGCGAATCGAGCAGCTCGACGGCATCGGCCAGGGCTCGCTCGCAGTCCGGGTGGACCGCGGTGCCGAGGAAGGGCGTCGACGTCCAGGCGATGCGAAGCCGGCCCGGCGCCGCCTCGACCTCGTCCGCGAGGGGCCGAGCGAAGGGCGGCGGATAGTAGGGCGCCCCCACGTCGGGACCGGCGATCGCGTCGAGCATCGCGGCGGAGTCGCGCACCGAGCGCGTCAGCACGTGCTCGACAACCGCCCCCCGCCAGAGCTCGCCCACGTCCGGGCCGTTGGGAGTCCGGGCTCGGGTCGGCTTGAGGCCGAAGATCCCGCAGCAGCTCGCCGGGATCCGGATCGAGCCGCCCCCGTCGCCACCGCTCGCCATCGGGACGATGCCCGCGGCCACCGCCGCCGCGGACCCGCCGCTCGAGCCGCCCACGGTCCGCGTCGGATCCCACGGATTGCGGGTCGGGCCGAAGAGCTCCGGCTCGGTGAACGGCGTGAGCCCGAACTCGGGCGTGTTGGTCTTCCCGCAGAGCACCACTCCGGTCGCCCGGTAGCGCAGGGTGATCTCCGGAGTCGTGCTCGGCGCGGTAGCCGCGCAGGAACCGGCTGCCGGCGTTGAAGGGCTCGCCCCGCCAGAGATTGCCGAGATCCTTCGCCAGAAAGGGCACCCCGCCAAATCTCCCACTCGACCCGCGGCCGCTTCGGCGCGGGCGGCGTATCCCGCCGGTGGATCACCGCGTTGAGCTCGGGGTCGAGCCGCTCGATCCGGGCGAGCGCCTCGTCGACCAGCTCGGCTGCGCGCCTTTCCTGCCCGCCGCACCAGGTCGGCGGACCCGTGGCATCGAGCGATCGTGTTGGCCGATCCATCGTGTGGTCCAGGTCGGTCGGCCGGGATTTAGCGTGGGGATCGAGGGTGTCAACGCGGCTCGATCCGGGCGAGCCCCGGCTTCGATCCCTAGAAGCGGATCACGACGTCGACGTACGGCACACCCGGAAAGACGCCACCCTCGGTCGAGTTGAGCAGCGCGAGGCCGACCGAGAGCTTCTCGCTGAAGATCCGAAGTCCGTAGCTCAGGATCGCCTCCGCCTCGCCCTTGGTGGGGAGATAATTCTCCGTCACCAGCTTGAAGTTGCGGTGGATCCGGGCCTCGCCTCCCAGCATCAGGACCGGATCCGAGAGCTCTCCGCCATAGTAGGGGAAGAGCAGCGCCGTGGTGATGCTGTGGTCGTCGCTGCCGAAGGTTCCGACCCCGTAGAACGCGCCGAGGCCGTCCTCGCTGCCGCCCAGATCGTCGTCGAAGGTGCCGGCCCAGCCGAGCAGCCCGCCGGCGGCGAAGCGCACGTTCGGGTTCACCTCGATGCCCGCCTTCGCGGTCACGAAGAAGATGTTGTCGGTGAAGTCCTCGAATGGAAAGAGCGAGAACCCGCCGCCCACCT
Source organism: Gemmatimonadales bacterium (assembly GCA_041390205.1). Taxonomy (GTDB): domain Bacteria; phylum Gemmatimonadota; class Gemmatimonadetes; order Gemmatimonadales; family GWC2-71-9; genus SHZU01. The sequence continues at coordinate 3,641 of JAWKQJ010000024.1, read as the reverse complement.
GGAAGTTGTTCCCGACCCCGTAGGCGCCGCTCATGAAGAACAGATAGGTGTTGGAGATGTCGCCGGCGCCCTTGGGCAGGCTGCGGGCGGTGGGACCGAAGTAGAGGCGGGTCGGGTTGGGATCGGGGTGCCAGTAGCGCCCGCCGCGGAAATTCTCGGCGTCCACCTGACGCACCTCGATCACGTCCTGGCGCCGCAGGGTGAGCCGGCCCGCGGCGGTCTCGAAGACCAGCCGATCGCCGTCGATCTCGACGAAGCGACCCACCAGGGTCGAGCCGTCGCGGAGCTTTACGATCTGGGACTTCGAGGAATCGGGGACCTGGATGTTCCGGGCTCCCCGGGCCTGGGCCTCGACCACGCGCGGCAGGGCGGCCGCGGCGAAGAGTGCGACCGCCAGAGCCAGCCACGACCTTGTCATCTCGGGCCTCCCGTCGAGAGTCGTCGAATGCGCCGCGTTCGGACGACGGAAAGCCTATTCCCGCGGCGTGACCCGGTCGTCCCCGGAGTCCCGCCCGGAAGCTCAGGGCCTCGGCGCCTGGTCCGCGGGCCCGTCGATCCCGACCATCGCGTCGGTCCGGCCGCGGAAGTAGTAGATCTTGGGCGCCGGAGCCGGATCGGGATGGATCCGGGCGGCGTCCTGACCCCGGTAGAGGGCGCCGTTCAGCATCACCATCTCGATCTGCCGCGCGTTCCGGACGTCGTCGAGCGGGTTGGCGTTCATGATCACCAGGTCGGCCAGCTTGCCCGGCTCGATCGAGCCGATCTGCCGCTCCAGACCGAGGTAGCGCGCCGACGCGATGGTGGAGGCCTCGATCACCTCCATCGGGGTGAACCCGCCCCGGGCGAGCAGCGCCATCTCCCAGTGCTTGTCGAGCCCGTGCATCTGGCCGTGCCCGGAGATCTGGATCGAGATGCCCGCCTCCCGCAGCCGCTTGATCTGCGCCGCCATGGTCTCGGCGTAGATGTCGTCGTCGTAGTAGTGGGTGGTGCGGCGGAAGCCGAGCAGGTAATCCCGCGGGAAGAAGCGGAGCAGCTTCTGGTCCTCCCAGAGCCGCTCCGTCTGGTGGAACTTGGTCTCTCCCTGCGGACCGTTGTAGACCACGATCAAGGTCGGCGTGTTGCCGGCGGCGGTCGCGGACCAGAGCTTGAGCACGTCGTCGTAGATGGGCGTGAGCCCGACCGTGTGCTCGAGCCCGGTCACCCCGTCCATCAGCATGGTCCAGTTCATCTGGAAGTCGACCGCGGTCTCGGCCACCACGTTGACGCCGAGCCGCCGGGCGGCGTCGTACATCTGCATCCGGGCCGAGCGGGTGAACTGGACGTAGTCCTTCAAGGCGGTGGCGCCGTAGTCCTTGTTGAACCCCACCACCTCGTCCGCGTCCTGCTGCGAGAGGATCGGGCGGTAGAGCTTGGTGCGATAGTACCGGAGGCCGTAGATCGGCGGTCCGACGCTCAGCAGGCGCGACCCCGGAATGGCACCCTTCACCTGGAGGTCGGACACCAGCGGGTCCTTGAGGTGGTTGCCGTAGACCTCGTAGAGCGTGGTGGTGCCATAGGCCAGGTTGGCGAGCAGTCCGGCGTGGCGCTGCTCGATCACGTTGAGGGTCGAGACGTCGGGGTTGTAGTGCGCGTGAGCGTCGATCATCCCCGGCATCACGGTCTTCCCGGCGAGATCGAAGACCCGGGCGCCCGACGGCACGGCGAGCCCGGTGCCGACCGCCTCGATCTTGTTGCCTCGGACGATCACGGTGGCGCCTTCGAGCACCCGCTTGGTGCCGTCCATCGTGATCACCCGCGCGTTGGTGAGCGCGATCGTCGAGCTCGGCACCGCCACCTCGAATTCGAACGCCAGGTCGGTCTTCCGGGCGCCGGCCTTCTCCGCGAGCACGTCGGCGAGCGGCTTCTCGTAGAGCGCCGCGCCGCGAGTCCAGTAGAGACCGCTACCGTCCGCGGTCCATTCCAGGTCCTCGCCGTCGGCGGTCGCGTCGACGCGTTTGCTCACGCCCCGCTTGTCGAACGCGGTGAGGGTGACGGTCTTGCCCGCGAACGACGCGGGCGCCACATAGCTCCGGAGATATTCCCGGTAGGCGATCCACCGGAGATCCGGCGAGAGCAGCACCCGCTGGGCGTGCGGAAACGCGTAGAGGGTCCGCTTGGCCCTGCCGTCGACCCCGATCTCCTGGAGATAGAGGGTGTCCTTGAGGATCTCCGAGTAGTAGAGCTTGTCGCCCTCGGGCGAGAACCGGATCCCGGGCGGGCGGCGGACCGCCATCGGGTACGCGGACTCCCATTTCACCACGGTCACCCGGCGCTCGGTCCGGTCGGGCCCGAGCAGCACCAGCTCGAACTCGTCCTCGTCCTCGAGCGCGCGGCCGCGGTTCAGGTCGCCCAGACCGCGGAGGAAGGCCAGGGTCTTGTCGTCGGGGGAGAGCGTGAGCGAGCCGTATTGCGCCGGCGTCCGGGTCAGCCGAACGGGCGCGCTCCGAGCCCGCGCGGGCCGCGACCAGATCGCGCCCAGGCTGTCGTCGGTCCACGACACGTAGTAGATCGTCTCGGTGGAGCGCGCGAAGGCCGGGCTCGACTCGAGGGCGTCGCCGTCGGTGATGGCGACCCGCTGGGCGCCCTGCCCCAGGTGGATGTCGCCGAGCGCCTCGTAGAGCGGGCCGAGCGGCGTGGGCTGGGCCCAGCGGACGGTGCGCACCGGCGTCCGGCCTTCCGACGGAATCGTCACCGGGAAGCGGATCGTCTCGGCCAGCACCCGGCGGACCGGCGCGCGGAAGGGGATCTCGCGCACCGCGCCGCTCGCCACGGTCACCGCCCGGATCTTGCCGCCCTGGGCGTAGAAGATCTCCCGGCCGCTGGGATGCCAGCTGTAGTTCGGATACACGCCGAAAGTCATGCCCGCCCCGGACTCCTGCCGATCCCGGTCGAGGTTCGGCACCAGCACCCGCTCGGCCCGGCTGGCGAGATCGTGGAGCACGAGCTCGGTGGCCAGGTTGTTCCGGTGGACGTAGGCGAGGGTCTTGCCGTCGGGCGAGAGCAGCGGGTCGGCCGCGCCGCCACCGCGGGCGAGGTAGGTCTCGGTCTCGCCGGTCCTGAGATCGTACCGCCGAATCCGGTGGCCGGCGGTGAAGATCGGGCCGCTCGGCTCCGCATAGTAGACCACGGGCTCCGTCGGATGCGCCGTGAAGTGGGTGGGCGCGCCGAACACGCCGTTGCCGACCAGATCCGTGCGCGAGCCGAGCAGGTCGACCCGGTGGCCGGCGAGCTTGGCGCCGAGATCCTGGCTGGTCAGGTAGATCGAGCGGCCGTCGGGCGCCCACGAGGCCTGCATCGCCCGGTAGTCCATCTTCGACACCTTCTCCAGCGAGTCGGTGCCACGATGGAGCAGCCAGACTTCCTCCTTGCCGCTCCGATCGGAGGTGAAGAGGATCTTGCGCCCGTCCGGGCTGTAGCGCGCCAGGTGATTGTAGCTCCGGCCCCGGGTGAGCGGCCGAGCCTCCCCGCCGGCGATGGGCATCTCGTAGAGGTGGCCCAGCAGATCGAAGACCAGCGTCCGGCCGTCGGGCGCGACGTCCACGCCGATCCAGGTGCCCTCGGTGGCCGTGAACTCGAGGAGCTTGGTCGGCCCGCGAACGGAG